>DJOW01000017.1:16851-87034 GCA_002437305.1 Bacteroidales bacterium UBA6428 | reverse complement strand
ATTGTCCCTGACGACAAGGTCACTCCGATCATGGATGCTCTCCGGCAGAAGGACAAGACCTACAAGGATCTGGGGCTCCGTGCTTTTGTCTGGAACATTGAGCAGGTTCTGTAAAATTTCCGCCGAATTTGTTATCTTTGTGTCTGGAACGGTAATTGCGGTTGCCGTCCCGGACATTTTAATATTTATAAAATATGGAAAAGATAGTCACTAACGAAAATTTCGCGGAGATTCTCTCCGGCGGCAAACCTGTCCTTGTTGACTTTTGGGCGACCTGGTGCGGCCCGTGCCGGATGCTGGCGCCGACTGTAGAGACAGTCGCCTCTGAATATGAAGGCAAGGCAACTGTGGCAAAGTGCAATGTGGACGATTGCGAGGACATCGCCGAGAGGTACGGCATCAGGAATATCCCTACTCTTCTTTTCTTCAAGGGTGGGCAGGTGGTCGACAAACTTGTCGGCAATGTGCCAAAAGCGGAAATAACCGCAAAGTTGGATGCTATTGTCTAATAATCATAAAGAAAGAAAGTTATGAAAAAATCATTGATTGTGGCCGTTGTCGTGGCTGCCATCTCGCTTTGCACAGATTTGTCTGCCAGATCTTTCCTTTCGACGAGAGTCGGCGTCATGGGTGGATTCACCTCCTCTTCAACCTCTATCAAGGATGTGGACAACAAGTCCGTGTCATTGTACCATGTCGGACTCACGGCTGAAATTCCTCTTTTCGCAGGTTTCGCCATCCAACCGTCTGTCCTTTATCAGGTGAAAGGACTCTCCGCCGACAAATGGAAGGAAATTCCTGAGACTGTCGGCTCTTTCGAGACGAAGGTGGGCTATCTTGAGGTTCCGGTCCAGATCCAATGGGGGCCGGATCTTTTGGCTTTCCGCCCTTACGTCTTTGCTGAGCCTTTTGTGGGCTACCGTTTGGGACAGAACACTGAAGGAATCCTGGCTGATGGCTTGAAGGACAGTCTCAAGAAATTCGAGTATGGCCTTGGTCTCGGTGCGGGACTCGAGGTCTGGAAGCTCCAGCTCTCCTTTAAATATTTCTGGAACTTTGGAGACATCTATGACAAGGGCGGCAATTTTAAGGATGCGGCTAGCGACACGGTGAGAGATCTTGTCAACAAAGGCAACAACTTCAACGGGATCATGGTTTCTGCCGCTTTGTTCTTTTAATGGCTAGGCAGATGTCCGAGGAACGAAAGATAGTCATCTACTGTTCGTCAAGCTACGACATTGACCAAAAATACAACCAGGCTGCGCGGGAACTTACACGCGCGGCTTGTTCGCTTGGCTACACGATAGTCTCCGGTGGCGCCTTCAAGGGCACGATGGGTGCGATCGGAGACGAGGTCGCCCGTTGCGGTGGCCGTCACATAGGGATTCTGCCACGCTTTATGGAGCAGTACAAGTTCCCCGGACTTGACAAGGTGATCTGGACGGACACGATGGCCGAGCGCAAGGAAAAAATGCGTGAGGGAACAAGCGCCGCCATCGCGCTTCCCGGAGGGATCGGCACTCTGGATGAGGTGATCGGAACCTTGACCCTCGCGAAACTTGGCAAATATGGCGGGAAGATCTACGCGCTGAACCTTGATGGATTCTACAACCCGTTGATGGATCTTCTGGATCACTATGTGAAGACCGGAATGCTTGACGCGCGTTCCAGAGGGCTGATCGGGTTCCCGGACACGGTCAGCGAGTTGGTCGGGCACCTTGACTGATAAACTGAAAGACTGATGACTCTCGACGAGATAAAGGAATTCCTTGGAAAGGACTGGAAAGAGACGGACGGGCTGATCCGCTCGTCCCTCAGAAGTGACATCGGCCTGCTGAACGCTACGAACGAGGCGATCCTTGAGCACAGCGGAAAGCAGCTGCGTCCGATCGTTTCCTTGCTGGTGGCCAGGGCATGCGGAGGCGGAATCGCCAACGGCGACAGTGTCCGTTACGCCGCCGCGTCGGAGCTTCTGCACAACGCCACCCTCCTTCACGATGATGTCGCCGACGGAAGCTGCGAAAGGCGCGGAGTCCCGACTGTCATGGCGGTTCTTGGAGGCCCGGCATCCGTGCTTTTAGGAGATTATTGGCTTGTCAAGGCGATGGAAAACATTCTCGCGTCCTCCGCTCACGGCAATGAGGTCATCAGGATATTCTCAAAGACCCTCAGCAGTCTTGCCGAGGGGGAGATGCTTCAGTTGCAGAAGGCTTCAAGCGGCGACACAGAGGAAAAGGATTATTTCCGCATAATCTACAGCAAGACCGCCTCTTTGTTTGAATCTGCCTGTGTCTCGGCTGCGATCTCGGTGAACGCGCCGTGCGCGTGGAAGGAGGCCGTGAGAAGCTACGCTGTCTCTCTGGGGATCGCTTTCCAGATCAAGGACGACATATTCGATTACGCGGGAGGGAAGAAAATCGGCAAGCCTGTCGGCATCGACCTTGAGGAGCGAAAGATAACCCTGCCGCTTCTGGGCGCTCTTGCCTCCGCGCCGTGCGAGCGGGCTTCCCAGATAAGGAATATGCTTCTGAAGGTGCAGGAACGCCTTGAGTACAAGGATGCTATTGTCTCTTTTGTCAAAGAGTGCAACGGTATTGAGTATGCCGTCTCCAGGCTTGATGAATATGTCGCGAAGGCGGTCGGCTCACTTGCCGTGCTTCCGGATTCGAGGGAAAAGGATTATCTTGTGAAGATCGCAGGTTTCACAGCCTACAGGGACAAATGAATCTTGATGGGATCATAGGGAATCAAGATGCCGTCAGGGCGTTGAAGGGAATGGCCGAAAGCGGGCGCATTCCTCAGGCCCTGTTGCTTTATGAGAATGACGGCTGCGGGGCGATGGCCCTGGCCTTGGCATTCCTGAGCCGCGTTCTTGGAGATGAGCATAAGGTCTGCGGATTGATCCACCCTGACGTGCATTATGTCTATCCGGTCGCCAACGGCTCGAAAGTCACTGAGAAAGTCGAGAATCTCAGGGCTGAGCTGTTTCTGGAATATTGGCGGAAATTGATGACCGGCAATCCGTACGCCTTGGAGTCGGAGGTGAGCTCCGCTTTCGGGATCGAGGGCAAGCAGGCCGGAATCAACAACGCCGAGGCAAAGGAGATTCTGGAGACCGTGTGGCTGACGTCCGTGGAGGGAGGATGGAAGGCCGTTGTGGTCTATCTTCCCGAAAAGATGAACGCCGCGTCAGCGAACAGGCTTCTCAAGGCCATTGAGGAGCCACCTGAGAAGACATTGTTCATCATGATCACCCATGCGCCTGAGAAAGTGTTGCAGACCATCACGTCAAGATGCCAGGCGTTACGTGTCTTGCCATATTCGAAAAATGAGATAGTCGGCATTCTGACTTCCTGCTTCGGCAAGACCCCCGATGAGGCTTCGGATGCCGCGTCAATCGCGGGCGGCAGTGTCGGGGAGGCTCTGCATTATCTGTCTGGCAACGAGGATTATCAGCGCGACATGGAGATATTCGCGAGTCTTATGGACGCTCTTGCCGCGAAGGACCTTTCCTCAGCTTTGGCCAGTGGTGATGCGATGGCCGCGCTGCCATCGCGTGAAAACCAGAAAGCTTTTTGTAAATTTGCGGGTGGATGCCTTCGCAAAGTGTTCCTCGTTCAGCAGGACCTGTCTCAGCTGGCCGGGATTCCCGAGGAGGAAAAGGAGTTCTTCTCCCGGCTCGCCTCAAATTGCAGGAAGACCTTCCCCAGGAAGGCCGCATCGTGCCTGGACAGGGCGCGGATGCTGATTGACAGGAATGTGAACCAGAAAATTCTTTTTACCGACCTTGTGGGGCGTTTGTATTTGAGTTTCTGATAAATAAGAATGAATATGGAAAATATTGACAATGAGGCGATAAAGTTTGACTGCAACCGAGGTTGCACAATCTCGAGGGATCAGGAGACCGGTGAATATGACTGCAGCTATCGCCGGGGATGCTGTAAGCTGAAGGATTATGACTGGCTTCAAGGCATTCGTCAGGAACAGTTCAAGGATCTTTTCGAGGTCCGCTTCAAGAACACTCGCAAGGGTGTCTATGTGAATGCTTCCGGCCAAGGGATCAAGGCTGGGGATCTGGTGATTGTCGAGGCTGCCAACGGCCATGATCTGGGCATAGTGACGTTGGAAGGTCCAATTGTAGGCCGCCAGATGAAGTGCAAGGGAATAGATCCCGAGGTCTCTCCCCTTAAAAAAATTTATCGCCGCGCCAAGCCTTTCGACATCGCCAAGTGGCAGGAGGCTATAGCCAGGGAGCAGGACACGATGATTCAGGCGCGCCGGATCGCCGCTGAACTTGGTCTTGACATGAAGATTGGAGACGTTGAGTTCCAGGGAGATGGCACGAAAGCAATTTTCTATTACATCGCGGATGGACGTGTGGATTTCCGTCAGCTGATCAAGGTTTATGCGGAGGAGTTCCGCATCAGGATAGAGATGAAGCAGATCGGTGCCCGTCAGGAGGCCGGGCTTATCGGGGGCCTAGGCGTCTGCGGGAGGGAACTTTGCTGTGCCAATTTCATAACGAATTTTCAATCTATCTCCACTTCCGCGGCCCGAACCCAGGATCTGTCCTTGAACCCTCAGAAACTTGCCGGCCAGTGCGGAAAATTGAAGTGCTGTCTGAACTATGAGGTGGCGAATTACCTGGACGCGCAGTCACGCATTCCGAAAGTCTCCGAGCCGCTTGAGTTTGAGGACGGCTTGGCCTATCTGGTCAAGACCGACATCCTTCAGGAGGTGATGTATTTCTCCTATGAGAAAGGCTCTCTTGCGAATCTGTATCCAGTCGCGGCTTCCGAGGTCGCGCAGATCATCATGATGAACCGCAACGGCCAGAAACCGGAATCGTTGAGGACTGAGCCAGAGCCAACGGGGCCTCAGTTCGTGTCCGCTGTCGGCGATGACAGCATCACAAGGTTTGACAAACCGAAAAAGAGCAGGAACAAGAACCGAGGCAAGAGCAAGGCAAAGCAGCCCTCCGCACCTTCGGTCCAGAGCGCGGTTCCCGCAGGTGGAGCTGATTCCCAGCCTAGGCAAAAGCCGGAGGGAGGCAATCCAAGAAATCGGAGCAACGGGTCAAGAAGGAACGGAGGAAACGTCCGCTCTCAGCAGCAACGTCCACGTCCCGACAGAAAGCCGGATCCGAAGCCTCAAAAAGATGAATAAGGTCGCTCTGGTTTTTGTCCTGTTGATGACCGCGGTGTCTTGCGCGCGTCCTGCTTCCTACGAGCCGTTTGTCGTCAGGGAAAAGGCTGAGTATGGTGACACGTACATATTCAATCTTGATCTGTCGGACTCGACCGTGTCATACGGCTTGAATTTCTACACTAGACTTGAGCGCCCCGCGTTTGGAAAGTTCCCGTCCGACAGTGTCTTCCTTGACCTGAGGTGGATGTCTCCTTCGGGTTGCGTAATCCTGTCTGACACTGCTTCCATCAGCGTTGCCTGTCCGGTTGATTCTTCCTACTATAATAAAGACTACATTGCGCCCTACAGTGATGACCTGGATCTTCCTGAACATGGCATATGGCGTCTCAGGGCAAAAGTGCTGAATGATTTTGAGGCCATCAGAGGCTTGGGCGTGATCTTCATAAGAAAGAACAATGGGACACGATAAACTTAGAAAATTCGCGGAGAACGAGACCTTCTCCTGCCTTCTTCAGCCGGAGGCTTCTTCGGTGTTGGACAAATCCGAGGCTGTTGATGGCTTGAGGCTCAAGGATCACCCGGTCAAGGGGCATTGGAGCGAGAGGATGTTCGCGGCTGACCAGCCTATAGTTCTGGAACTCGGTTGCGGAAAGGGGGAGTACACGATTGATCTGTCCCGCAGGGAACCGTCCCTGAACTACATTGGGGTGGACATCAAGGGCGCGCGTCTTTGGAAGGGTGCGAAGTTCGCCACGGAGAATCATCTTCCGAATGTTGCGTTCCTTCGAACAAGAATTGAGTTCATCGATGCATTCTTCGCTCCCGGTGAGGTTTCGGAAATATGGCTGACCTTCTCCGACCCGCAGATGAAGAGCGAGAACTGCCGCCTGACGAGTCCGTTTTTCCTGGAGCGTTACCGCAAGTTCCTGAAAAAAGGCGGAATAGTCCATCTCAAGACCGACAGCCGCTTTCTTTATGAATATTCCCGCGCGGTGGCCGGACAGAATGGGTTGAGGATTCTGGCAAGCACCGATGATCTTTACGGCACCGGCCGCGCAGACCTTTCGGATTGTGCACTGCGTTCTGTCGCCGGAGAGTCCGCGGTCGAGGCTCTGTTCAAGGTTCAGACATTCTACGAAAAGATGTTCTCGGCCCAAGGTTACAAGATCACCTATCTGAGTTTCGTGATCGACCACGACGGCCCGTACATCCACCCCGATTTCGATTCCGACTACTGGCGCTCCGTCGAAGGCCCCCGCCATTTCACCCACCAGCCGGAGAAACAGCGCTGACACCACTTATAAGGTTGGCGGTAGGTTGGTGAGATTGCCGCGCCGCTGTCACCGAGCCTGCCGAAGAGGCCGTCATGTCATGGCGCCGTTGCCTTGAACAAGCGCATTTTATCCTTTTAATGCGACCGAAGAGTACCATTTGACCACCTACGGTAACATTTAAACCTTTTAATGCTGCCGCGGAGGGATGAAAGGCACTCCACGGCAGCATTTTCGGCCAAAAACGTTGCTAATGGTCGCATAGTTATTGCACCACTCTCGACAACAATCCAGACTATTCCCGATCCTCCATTCTTTCGCGGCATTAGAGATTTTGTTGAAATCATTTTGATAATTCATAAGATCAGGATATCTTTGTCAGAGTCATAATATAATATGGCGATTGAAGAGAAAAGCAGGTATCCATCCGTTAAATGGAGGCCTGCTTTTATATTTGTCATCCAGCCGAGGGGAAGGTGCTTGAATCCGGTTCAAAAACCTTTTTACAGTTTCAATCGCATAGTATTATGAAGTTCTATTCAGATTCATAATCTCCATTAGAATGGATGTTGTCAGACTTATCAGAGTGAAAGCCTGCAAACGCATTCGCAATGGCAAGGATGAAAAAGTGAGTAGCCACCTTCGCAGGTATTAACGGTGCTTGTTATGGTGGAGTCTAAAATTTAGATTAATCCATTCTATTCCCCTCGGCTTTTTATATTGCATCTTGAATGTGAGGGTGGAGAGCAATGCTTTGATTATAAATGAATAACCGACTTTTTCTTCTGCCTGTTACGGGAAAGAGGATGATTTTTCTAGTCAATGGACTATAAAGAGACCTCCCGCCAGATGTAGACCTTGTCGCCTCGGCGGATTTTTTTGCCGCCGGGGGTGCGGATGTCGTCCGGGAATATTACCGGAATGGAGCAAAGGGTGCCTTTTGAGGCTTCTTCCGTTGGCTTTAGGTCAACACGGATCTCGCTTACATTCTGTTCGATGACTCCCGTTGTCTCTCCGATGATCAGGATGTCGTCACCTTTGCGTAAGGTCTCGGATTCCACCAAGACTTCCGCCACGGAGATCCTGTCGAACCAGTTCGTGATCTTTCCGCAGTAGATTTTCTTGCGGGTGGCGTGGCTGCCATAGACATCGCTCCATTCTCCGAGTCTGGCCCCCTGATAGTAACCGTCCCAGAACCCTCTGTTGAAGACCTCGGACAGTTCCTCCTTCAAAGAGGCCGCCAATTCTGGCGTGTAGCGTCCCTCGCAGACCGCGTCAGCCGCCCGGCGGTAGCATTCGGCGGTCTTTTTGACATATTCAGCGCTCCTTGCCCGCCCCTCGATCTTGAAGACCTTGACTCCGGCATCGATGATCTTGTCCATGAACCCGATGGTGCACAGGTCCTTGGGTGACATGATGTACTTGTTGTCGATGTTCAGTTTCGTGCCGGTCTCAAGGTCCGTGACCTCGTAGCCCCTGCGGCAAAGCTGGTAGCACGCTCCGCGGTTAGCTGACGCCCCGTAGGTCTGGAGGCTGAGGTAGCACTTTCCGGAAACCGCCATGCAGAGCGCCCCATGGGCGAACATCTCGATCCGCACCAGATTCCCGGACGGCCCCTTGATCCCTTCCCGCACGATGGCTTCATGAATATCCTTGACCTGATGCAGGTTGAGTTCCCTTGCCAGCACGATCACGTCAGCGAACTGAGAGTAGAACCGCAGCGCCTCGACATTCGACACGTTGAGCTGGGTTGAGATGTGTACTTCCAGCCCGATTTGACGGCAATAAGTTATCGCTGCCATGTCCGAGGCGATGATTGCGTTCACTCCCGCCGCCTTGGCCGCGTCCAGAGCCTCGCGCATCGGGGCAAGATCCTCCCCGTAAAGGACTATGTTCAGAGTCATGTAGGTCTTGACGCCATATTCCCGGCAGATCTCCACGATCCGTGGCAGGTCGTCCGGCGTGAAGTTGTTCGCCGAGTGCGAGCGCATGTTGAGGTTCCCCACTCCGAAATAGACGGAGTCCGCCCTGCCCTGTATCGCCGCGTGCAGGCATTCGAAACTGCCTGCCGGTGCCATTATCTCAAGTTCCTTCTTGTCCATAGTCCCTGATATTATCCCTCAAAATTAACCCATAAAATCGCCAAACACAAATTTCATCCTATCATCTTGGCAACGAAAAGCCTTTTCTCCTCAAATTCACACGCAAAACCGCATTCAAATTCAGATATTTTCGCTAATATTGCGGATTGTGGCGGACAAATTCCGCTGCCAAAACGCTATGCAACTTAAAATTACCCTTGAATATTTCACTTCACCGGGAGAGGAACTTTTCTTGAGCCTCTCCGATGGACAATCAATAGCTATGGAATATGTCACCGGAGGACGCTGGGAGGCTACATTGGAAGTTCCGGCCACAACGGATGCCCTTGAATATACCTTTGAGCTTCACCGTGGCGGGCAGTGTGTCCGTCGTGAGTGGGGAAGGCGTCCGGTCCCTGAGCTTGCCGGAGGGACTGTCGCTTTGGCAAGGTCAGTCGCTTCTGCAGGCTCGGCGGCCGAAGGAGGGACCGTGTCCCTTGAAATCCGCGACCGGTGGCAGGACCGTCCGGAAGACTCTCCGTTCTGGACAAAGGCATTCACCGAAGTGATATTCAAAAGAAAATCGGTTTCACACAAGCGTACCGGCAACGTGACCTTTACCGTTCCGGGCGCGCGTGTCCGCAAAGATGAGGTCATGGCTGTCACCGGCAGTGGCAAAATGTTCGATGACTGGAAAAAGTTCGTCCAGTTGAGTCCGGACTCGGCTCCGTTTTGGAGTGTTTTCCTCAATGTAAAGGAACCATTTGAGTATAAATTCGTTATTCTGGATGCTAAGACGAAGGAACCTAAAGTCTGGGAGTCCGGCCCCAACCATTTCTTCGCGGAAGTTCCGGCCAAGGGCCGTCTGCTGGAGATAAGGGATGTTGTCCCGGAGTTCGAGACAATGCCCTGGCGCGGGGCAGGTACTGCTGTTCCGGTCTTTTCCCTCCGCAGTGAGACCGGCTTCGGAGCAGGAGAGTTCAAAGACATCAAAAAACTCGTTGACTGGGCCGCCAAGACAGGCCAGAGCATCATCCAGCTTCTGCCGATCAACGACACCACGATGACCGGGACGTGGACGGATTCTTACCCTTACAATGCCAACTCGACGTTCGCCCTTCACCCTCAGTTCATCCATCTTCCTGATGCCGGGGTCAAGGCCGATAAGAAATACAAAGCTCTCCAGAAAGAGCTTAATGCGCTCCCGACTGTTGACTACGAGAGAGTTAATAATGAGAAGATCCGTCTTCTGAAAGAGACTTTCGAGAATGCCGGCCAGGAAGTGATGTCGGGGGAAAGCTACAGAAAATTCTATTCCGCCAACAAAGATTGGCTCATCCCTTATGCCGCTTTCTGTGTCTTGAGAGACATCAACGGAACCCCTGAATTCGGGAAGTGGAAGTTCCTTTCTGAATATTCAGAGACCAAGGTCAAGTCATTCTGCCGCAGGCGCAAAAGCGAGACTGATTTCTACTGCTACGTTCAGTTCTTTCTTGACGCCCAGTTGAAAGATGCCATTGAATATGCTCATTCGAAAGGCGTGGCGATCAAGGGAGACCTTCCGATCGGGATCAGCCGCACAAGTGTCGACGCTTGGCAGTATCCACGCTTGTTCAACCTTGATTCACAAGCCGGCGCACCACCTGATGCTTTCTCGGCCGACGGCCAGAACTGGGGATTTCCTACCTACAATTGGGAGGAGATGGCCAAAGACGGTTACGCCTGGTGGAAGGCACGTCTTAGGAAGATGAGTGAGTATTTCGATGCGTTCCGGATCGATCATATTCTTGGATTCTTCCGCATCTGGGAGATTCCGGTCGGGGTGAAGTCGGGCTTGCTGGGTCATTTCAACCCTGCGCTTCCTTACTCGGCTGATGAGCTGAGAGGCAGGGGATTTGACCCTGACTCTCAGTTGTTTGTGCCGGATCCTCATCGTGACGGGTGGTATCATCCCCGGATCGCTGCCCTGAACACGGAGGATTTCCGGATGCTGACCGATTCTCTTAAAGGGGCCTACAACGATCTTTACAATGACTTCTTCTACCATCGTCACAATGGTTTCTGGAAAGAGTGCGCCATGAGGAAACTCCCGCCGCTTTTGGATTCCACCGGAATGTTGGCCTGCGGGGAGGATCTGGGAATGATCCCTGCATGCGTGCCCGAGGTGATGAAAGACTTGAGGATCCTTTCTCTTGAGATTCAGAGGATGCCAAAGTCTCCTTCCAAGACCTTTGACGAGCCTTGGGCCTACCCTTATCTTTCCGTCTGCGCCACCGGGACGCACGACACCTCCACCCTGCGTGGCTGGTGGGAGGAGGACCACAAGATGTCAGAGCGTTTCTTCCATGAGATCCTGCGATGTGAGGGGCAGGCTCCGTACACCTGCGAGCCTTGGATCTGTGAGCGGATAGTCAACCAGCATCTCCGCTCTCCTTCGATGCTGTGCATTCTCCCGCTTCAGGACTGGATGTCCATGGATGGAGAGGTCCGTTACCATGGCAGGCCCGAGGACGAGCGCATCAACATTCCGTCTGATCCGCGTCATTACTGGCGCTGGAGAATGCACATGACTCTTGAGAGGCTGTTGTCCCGCTCCGGTTTCAACATGGCTCTCAAAGGTTTGGTTTCCCGTTCCGGCCGGGGGTAGGAAGGCCTCGGAAAAGTCCGTAACTTATGATATATTTTGTGGAATGGAAAAAAAGTGTTAAATTCGCAACGAAAAATGAGAATCTAATTCAAACATTATGAAACGTATATTGACAATTCTTGCAAGCGCAGCGCTTGTCGCGTCGCTTTCCGTGGCGAACGCGCAGAAGAAGGATTTTGATCCTTATTGGTTTATGCAGCTTCAGGGAGGTGCCGCCCACACTGTGGGAGAGACATCATTCTCTGACCTCCTTTCGCCTTCCGCGGCCGTTTCTTTCGGCTACCAGTTCTCACCTGTGTTCGGAGCAAGACTCAATGTCAACGGTTGGCAGGGTAAAGGCGCCATCGCGGGACCTACCACTATTTACAAGTTCAACTATGTTGAAGGAGCTGTGGACCTCATGGCCGACATCGCTACTATTTTCGCGGGCTACAAGTACGACAGGACTCTCAACCCTTACCTCTTCGGCGGTTTAGGTGTGAACTATGCGTTCAACAATGACGAGGCCAATGATGTGGCCAACCGTTTCCCTAAAAAAGACAACTATCTGTGGGACGGCAGCAAGGTTTCTCCTGCCCTCAGGGCCGGCGCCGGTCTCAACATCAGACTCTCAGACGCCATCGCCCTCAACCTTGAAGGCAATTGCAGCTTCCTTGATGATCACTTCAATTCCAAGAAGGGTTCCAAGGCTGATTTCCAGATCAAGGCCGTCGCCGGTCTTACCTTCAGTTTTGGAAAGGTCAAGCCAGTTCCCGCTCCTGTTCCAGTTCCTGCGCCTGCGCCTGTTGTGAAGCCGGAGCCTGAACCGGAGCCGGCTCCTGTAGAGGAGGTTGAGGTCGTTCCGGCTTTCGAGTCACTTTCACGCAACATTCTCTTCGTGATCAACACTTGGAACATCCGTGAGAGCGAGCAACTCAAGATCGATGAGGTTGTCGAGGCTCTCAAGGCCAATCCTGACACGAAGGTTCGTGTCTCCGGCTATGCTGACAAGGCGACCGGTACCGCCAAGAGGAACAAGTTCCTTTCAGAGAAGAGGGCTGAGGTTGTCACCGCCGCGATTGTCGCCGCCGGCATCGACAAGGACAGGATCATCACTGAGTACTTCGGTGACACGGTCAATCCATTCGAGACTCCTGAGGAGAACCGTGTGGCTGTCTGCCTCGTTAAATAATTATGGCGCGATAATTGAAAATAAATAAAGGCTGGGTTTCAACCCCGGCCTTTTTTTGAGAATGAATCAAAAACAGTTAGTCAATTAATATTTTTTATTATGAGAATTGTACGTGTTACCGGTAGGGAGATTCTTGATTCAAGAGGAAATCCTACAATTGAGTGCGAAGTTGAACTCGAGTCTGGCATCATCGGAGTCGCCTCCGTTCCATCAGGCGCGTCCACCGGAGAGAACGAGGCTCTTGAGCTCCGTGACGGTGATCCTAAGCGCTACGGAGGAAAGGGCGTTCTTAAGGCAGTGGCCAACATCAACGAGAAGATAGCCCCTGAGGTCATCGGAATGTCCTGCCTTGAGCAGAGGGCAATCGATGAGGCCATGATCAAACTTGATGGAACCGCGACGAAGAGCAATCTTGGCGCCAACGCCATTCTTGGAGTTTCCCTCGCTGTCGCCCACGCAGCTGCAAACTATCTTGACATTCCTCTTTACCGTTACATCGGAGGAACGAACGGACATGTGCTTCCTGTTCCTATGATGAACATCATCAACGGTGGCGCGCACTCTGACGCCCCTATCGCTTTCCAGGAGTTCATGATCCGTCCGGTCGGTGCCAAGAGCATCGCGGAGGGTGTAAGAATGGGCGCAGAGGTGTTCCATGCTCTTCAGAAGGTTCTGAAGGGCCGCGGCCTTTCAACCGCTGTCGGTGATGAGGGTGGTTTCGCTCCGAAGCTTGACGGCATCAACGATGCTCTCGGCTGCATTATGCTGGCCATCGAGAAGGCCGGCTACAAGCCTGGTTCTGACATCACCATCGCCATGGACTGCGCCGCTTCCGAGTTCTGCTTCAAGGAGGGTGACAAGTTCTTCTATGACTACAAGCAGCTCAAGACCGGCATGGCCAAGGATCCTGAGGGTAAGAAGCTCTCAACAGAGGAGCAGATCGCTTATCTTGAGGAACTCATCAGCAAATACCCTATTGACTCCATCGAGGACGGGCTCAGCGAGGAAGACTGGGATGGTTGGGTTAAGCTCACTTCTGCCATCGGAAGCAAATGCCAGCTCGTGGGTGACGACCTCTTCGTGACCAACACCAAATACCTTGAGAAGGGCATCAAGATGGGTGCGGCCAATTCCATCCTTATCAAGGTGAACCAGATCGGCTCTCTGACAGAGACTCTTGACGCTATCGAGATGGCTCATCGCCACGGCTACACCACTGTAACCTCTCATCGTTCAGGTGAGACTGAGGACACCACCATCGCTGACATCGCTGTCGCTACGAACAGTGGTCAGATCAAGACCGGCTCTCTCAGCAGAACCGATCGTATTGCCAAGTATAATCGCCTGATGAAGATCGAGATTGAGCTTGGTGACACGTCGAAGTATGGTTATGCGAAGCTTAAATAACTTGTAATGATTCCTTAACGGAATATCAAAAAGTCTGCTAAAGGCGGGTTCGGTTTTAAAATCGGCCCGCTTTTTTGTCAATTAGGGAAATTCTGCTTAACTTGGCTTGAAATTTTCAGAAGTGGATCTTCGTCGCTTGTTGGCGGCATTTAATCAACCATATTCAGAGATGGCAGAAAATAAGAACATAGGTTACATTTCTCAGGTCATCGGACCAGTTGTCGATGTCCATTTTGACTTGGAATCCGATGAGGCCGCGCTCCCAAGCATCCACGACGCGTTGGATGTGGACCGGGGCGAGGGTAAGAAAGCCTTGGTGATAGAAGTGCAACAGCACATCGGAGAGGACACGGTAAGATGTGTCGCAATGGACACCACTGACGGCCTTAGACGTGGTATGAAGGCTGTCAACACCCATGCCCCGATCTCGATGCCGGTGGGCGCGCAGATTCGCGGCCGTGTGATGAATGTTGTCGGAGATTCCATTGACGGGCTTGGCCCTCTTGATGAGAGCGACTCCTTGCCGATCCACAGGGAACCTCCGAGATTCGAGGACCTTAAGACATCTCAGGAAGTTCTTTACACGGGGATAAAGGTCATCGACCTGCTTGAACCGTATCTCAAAGGTGGAAAAATTGGTTTGTTTGGTGGTGCAGGCGTTGGCAAGACAGTGCTGATCAAGGAGTTGATTAATAATATCGCTAAGAAGCACAATGGATTTTCCATCTTTGCCGGTGTGGGGGAGCGTACCAGGGAGGGAAACGATCTGCTCCGCGAGATGATAGAGTCCGGTGTAATCAAGTACGGGGAGGAGTTCGTTAAGTCAATGGAGAATAACCAGTGGGATCTTTCCAAGGTTGACAGAAAGGAACTCGAGAAGTCCCAAGTCGCGATGGTTTTCGGCCAGATGAACGAACCTCCGGGAGCCCGTGCGTCCGTGGCCCTCTCAGGACTGACACTTGCTGAGTCTTTCCGTGACAGTGACAAAGGTGACGGGCCGAGAGACATCCTTTTCTTCATCGACAACATATTCCGATTCACCCAGGCCGGCTCCGAGGTCTCAGCGCTTTTGGGACGTATGCCTTCAGCGGTGGGTTACCAGCCGACGCTGGCCACTGAGATGGGTCAGATGCAGGAGCGGATCACTTCGACGAAGAACGGTTCCATTACTTCTGTTCAGGCTGTTTATGTTCCGGCGGATGACTTGACAGACCCGGCTCCGGCTACAACGTTCTCGCATCTCGACGCCACGACTGTACTCAGCCGAAAGATCACAGAGCTGGGAATATATCCTGCTGTGGATCCGCTGGAATCCACATCCAGGATTCTTGATCCCAACATAGTGGGTCAGGATCACTATGACATAGCCCAGAGGGTGAAACAGATTCTTCAGAGGAACAAGGAGCTTCAGGACATCATCGCCATCCTGGGCATGGATGAGCTTTCGGATGAGGACAAAATTACAGTCAACCGGGCACGCCGTGTCCAAAGGTTCCTGTCCCAGCCGTTTGCTGTGGCTGAACAGTTTACAGGTGTGCCGGGAGTGATGGTTTCCATCGAGGACACAATAGAAGGTTTCCGCAGGATTCTTGACGGCGAGGTGGACTACCTGCCGGAGCAGGCGTTCCTGAACGTAGGTACCTTGGACGACGCCATTGCAAAGGGCAAGGAGATTCTCGCTGGAACAAAATAGGAAATTCAACCTTGGGGAGGGTGAAATGATGAATATGCCAGAGAAGACTTCAGGGATACTTCTGGATGTCCTTTCGCCTGAAAGGACTTTGGTTCATGCTGTGGTTGACCTCGTTGAGTTTCCGGGCACCGAAGGTCGCTTTGTGGTCCTCAGGGACCATGCCGCGCTGATCTCATCATTGGTCAAAGGGAAGATATCCTACCGCGCCGGAGAAAAGGCGGACAGCATGGACATCGCCTCTGGTTTCGTGGAAATAAATGACAACAAGGTTGTCGCTTGCGTGGAACTGTGAGATGAGAAAGTGGGTTTACATATTCATAGGCCTTTTGATTCCGTTGTCCTTGGCCGCGGAAGGGAAGAGTGGCGGCTTCGACATGGATGAGTACCTCTACGGTCACGTCCGTGACTCTTATGAGTGGCACATCACCACCGTGAATGGCCATCCTGTCAGCATTCCGCTGCCGGTGATCGTTGTGAGCAAAACCGGGAACGGTGTCCATGTCTTCAGTTCGAAGCATTTGGAGCACGGAGAGTATAAGGGGTTCTACATCGCTCCGGCGGGAAGCAAGTACGAGAACAAGATTGTCGAACGTACACCTGACGGCACGGAGGTAAGGCCTTGGGACTTTTCCATCACCAAGAACGTGTCCGGTCTGATGATCAATTGCACGTTGCTGTTGTTCATCGTGCTTGGAACCGCCAGGTGGTACAGAAGGCACGATGCCCGTGAGGAGGCTCCCAAAGGCGGTGTAGGCTTGATGGAGATGCTTGTCACCATGATTGAGGACGATGTTGTCAAGAGCTGTGTAGGAGCGGACTACAGAAGGTACTCGCCTTACCTGCTGACAGCGTTCTTCTTCATATTCATCAACAACCTGATGGGAATCGTCCCGTTCTTCCCTGGAGGAGCGAACATCACTGGCAACATCGCTGTGACGCTTGTGCTGGCGCTCTTCACATTCTTCATTGTCAACCTGTTCGGCAACAAGCATTACTGGAAGGACATTCTTTGGCCGGACGTGCCGGCATGGCTTAAAGTGCCGGTGCCGCTGATGCCGGCGATCGAGATCATCGGCATCTTCACCAAGCCTTTCAGCCTTATGGTAAGGCTTTTCGCCAACATCCTGGCCGGGCACTTCATGATCCTTGGCGTTGTGGCCGTGATTTTCCTGACAGCGGAGCTGGGAGCCGCGTTGAACGGCAGCCTCACATTTGTGGCCGTACTGCTGGGCGTGTTTATGGATTGTCTTGAGCTGCTCGTGTCCTTCATCCAGGCCTATGTCTTTACGATGCTCTCCGCGGTTTTCATAGGGTTGTCACGGCAGAGGCCGGAGTCTTCAAAATAACCGGGAATATTCAGAATAGTTAATCTTAAATAATAGAATTATGTTACTTTCTACATTGTTGCTTCAGGCGTTGTCTCTTGGTAGACTGGGTGCGGCCCTCGGCGCTGGACTGGCTGCTTTCGCCGCAGCTTTCGGTATCGGTAAGATCGGTGCGGCTTCCCTTGAGGCCGGTGCCCGCCAGCCAGAGAAGGCGGATCACTACAGGATGACGGCCATCATTGTCGGTGCCCTCATAGAGGGTGCATGTCTGTTCGCCATCGTTGTTTGTCTTATCGCGAAATAACCAATGTCACTCATCACTCCTGATTTCGGATTGCTTGTCTGGATGACGCTGATTTTCGGCATTGTCTTCTTTGTGCTGGCCAAATGGGGCTTTCCCATGATCACCGGATCTGTAGAGAAGAGGGCTGAGAGGATCAATGACTCCATCAAGGCGGCCAAGGAGGCGGAGGAAAGGCTCCGTAACCTTGCTGATGAACAGTCCCGGATGATAGAGGAGGCAAGGCGGGAGCAGGCCCGGATTCTCAAAGAGGCGGCTGCTTCGAGGGACAGTCTTGTCGAGCAGGCCAAGGCACAGGCACGTGAAGAAGCCGCAAGGATTCTGGAGCAGGCCCGTACCCAGATCGCCGCCGAGAAGGAGAGCGCATTGAGAGACGTCCGCAAGGATGTCGCGATGGTCGCGGTCAGTGTCGCCGAAAGGGTGCTGAAGAAGAATCTGGCTGACTCAGGAGAGCAGGAAGGCCTTATTGACAGGCTGATGGACGAGATCTCCTCTAACAAGGACTTGAAAAGTTGACAAATGAACATAGGAATCATCGCGACACGCTACGCCACGGCCCTTCTGGAACTGGTAGATGAGACCGGTTCGGGCAGTGTTGTGGTGCAACAGGTTGAGACCGTTTGCAGAAATCTTGCCGGAGTTCCTGAATTCCAGCGTGACATAGAGAATCCGTCAGTCCCTGCTTCCCGAAAGATCGGACTGTTTGACGCATCATTGGAGGGGAAGATGGCTCCGGACCTGCGAAAGTTTGTCGGTTTGCTTGTGCGCAATGGCCGAGTCGGCTACGCGCGCCGTGTGTTCATGACTTTCATTAATGAATATTACCGCTCGCGCCACATCAAGCGTGCCACGCTGATCATCGCTGATCCCGAGCTTCTGACATCGGTCGCAGGCAGGCCTTCTCTAGAGTCGCGCCTGCGTGCCCTGATTGAAAAAGAAACCGGGGACGGGCTGATACTAAAGACTAAAGTCGATCCGTCTCTGATCGGTGGATTTGTGTTCGAAGTCGAGGACACGGTCTTGGACGCAAGTGTCCTTCGTCAGATAGATGTTATCAGGCATCAACTCAAAGAAATGAATAGAAGAATAGTTTAGTATGGACAACATAAAACCAAGTGAAGTCTCCCAGGTCCTTCTGGAGCAGTTGAAGGACATTGACACCACCTTGCAATTCGAGGAAATCGGCAAGGTTTTGCAAGTCAGCGATGGTGTGGCCAGAATGTATGGCCTGACCAATGCGGAGGCGGGGGAGTTACTCGAGTTCGGGAGCGGAGTCAAGGGTGTTGTGATGAATCTTGAGCAGGACAACGTCGGTGCTGTTCTTCTTGGCCCGACTGACGAGATCAAGGAAGGCATGACTGTCCGCAGAACCGGACGCATAGCCTCCATAAAGGTCGGAGAGAAGATGCTCGGAAGGGTGGTTGACCCGCTTGGCATGCCGTTGGACGGGCTTGGGAAAATCGAAGGCGACCTTACTGAGATGCCGCTTGAGCGCAAGGCTCCCGGGGTGATATTCCGTCAGCCTGTGACAGAGCCTCTTCAGACAGGACTGAAGGCCATTGATGCTATGATACCTATCGGAAGAGGACAGCGTGAGCTCATCATTGGTGACCGCCAGACAGGCAAGACCGCCATTGCCATCGACACGATCCTCAACCAGCGTTCTGACTACGAGGCTGGAAAGCCTGTCTATTGCATTTACGTGGCAATTGGCCAGAAGGGGTCCACGGTGGCTAACATCGTTCAGACCCTGCGGGCAAAAGGGGCGATGGACTACACGGTCGTGATAGCCGCTACCGCCGCTGATCCTGCGGCGCTTCAGTATTATGCGCCGTTCGCCGGCGCGGCTGTCGGTGAATATTTCCGTGACACCGGACGTTCCGCCCTTGTCGTCTATGACGACCTTTCAAAACAGGCTGTGGCCTATCGTGAGGTGTCTTTGATCCTGCGCCGTCCTTCCGGACGTGAAGCTTACCCAGGAGACGTGTTCTACCTGCATTCAAGACTTCTGGAGAGGGCTGCCAAGATCATCGATCAGCAGGATGTGGCAGAGCGGATGAATGATCTGCCGGAATCCTTGAAAGGCAAGGTAAAGGCCGGAGGCTCACTGACGGCCCTTCCGATCATTGAGACGCAGGCCGGAGATGTGTCCGCGTACATTCCGACAAACGTCATCTCGATCACAGACGGTCAGATTTATCTGGAGTCCGATCTTTTCAACCAAGGGCAGCGTCCGGCTATCAATGTCGGAATCTCCGTGTCGCGTGTCGGCGGATCCGCCCAGGTCAAGTCGATGAAAAAGGTGGCCGGCACGCTCAAGATCGACCAGGCCCAGTTCAGCGAGCTTGAGTCTTTCTCGAAGTTCTCTTCAGACATGGACAAGGTGACGGCAATGGCCTTGGACAAGGGACGAAAGAACAACAAACTTCTGATCCAGCCTCAATATTCACCTATGCCGGTAGGAGAGCAGGTGGCTATTCTATATTGCGGCACCCATGCCCTTATGAGTGACATAAGCATTGATCAGGTTCCAGAGTTCCAAACTGAATTTCTGACCAGGATGAGATCGGTCCATCAGAAAGATGTGCTTGATCCTTTGGCCGCCGGCACAATTGACGGGACAATCACCGGGATCATCGAGAGTGAAGCCGCGCTTGTTGTGAAATCTATCCTTGCGCAGTCTCAAAAGTCATAATATCCACAGCGTCAGATGGCATCCCTTAAGGAAATAAAGGACAGGATCTCTTCGGTGGACAGTACGCTGAAGATCACGTCCGCGATGAAGATGGTCGCCTCCGCCAAATTACATAAGGCGCAGCAGGCGATCGGGAATATGCTTCCGTATGAAAAGTGCCTGCGTGGCATGCTCATCGACCTGATGGGGGTGGTGAAAATGTCACTGAAAGAGGCAGGAGAAGGCACCGGAGGAAATGCCGGGACAGACGGGGAGGAAACAGGGACATATTCATTAATGGCTAAGCGTCAGGTCCATCGGGTGGCGATAGTCGCGTTTGCCTCCAATTCGTCTCTTTGCGGAGCGTTCAATTCCAACGTTGTCAAGGAAGCCACATCCATGATCAATGAATATCGCTCCGCCGGCCTTGAGGACTCCGACATCGTGGTTTATTCTGTGGGCCGTAAGATGTCTGATGCAATGAGAAAACTTGGCTTTCCCAGTCCCTCTGATTTCACCAAGATGTCGGATTCTCCATCCTATGAGGCTGCTTCAGCCTTGGCTCAGGAACTGCTTGACGGGTTTGTGAACGGACGTTTCGACAAGGTTGAGTTGGTGTATAACCATTATAAATCAACGTCCTCACAGCCTACGACAAGGCAGACTTATCTGCCCCTTTCCCTGGCTGAGGCCACATCTGAATTTCAGGCCGGAAAGGTTTCAGAGGATGCGCCGGGCGCTGTCCCCGCTTCCTTGCGGGGCGCTTCTGCCGTTGAATCCTTTGACTTTATCATCGAGCCGTCCCCTGAAGCTCTTGTCGAGGTCCTTATCCCGAAGGTTGTCCGCCTCCGCGTTTTCACAACACTTCTGGACAGCGCCGCCGCTGAGCACGCCGCCCGAACCGTCGCCATGCAGCTCGCGACGGACAATGGTGAGGATCTTCTCCAGGAACTGACTCTTGAGTACAACAAGGGCCGCCAGCAGAAGATCACCTCCGAGATCCTTGACATAGTCGGCGGCTCGATGCAGTAGCTCTTTAAAAAATCCCGTAAGATTAATGCGGGGGCGGAATGAATATTCTTGCACCCGAGAGCGACATTTAGACGGGATTCGGGGGCGAAAACTGGCCTTTTGCACCCGATTTTGTGGTGTTTGCGAAATTTTGTATCTTGGACTGGAAAACGCCCGATGATTATGAGGTACAATCCTAATTTTTTGATTATTACAGTAGTTGCGATATTCATAACTAATGGATCCTTCGCCCGGACATATTCAAGAAAGGTTTTTCTTGGGGACGAGAGGTTCGAGGAGTATCTGCCGCTTTTGGAGGGAAAGAGGGTGGCGGTGTTCAGCAATCAGACCGGAATTGTCGGCGACAAGGTGAGCGGCTCTAAGTTGGCTGATGCGCTTGCTGAATATGGTGCGTGCTTCCAAGTCTCATCTTGCACGGTCGCAGAGCCTGTCGAAGATTGCTGTACAACGCATCGTCACTTCGACAAGGGCTGTGACGAGGTGAAGATGTTCGATGGCTTTTCTTTGGTTCCGTTTCTTGAGCCGTCCGTGCCCGGCGGCAAGATCGAGTACGGCCAGCACATTGTGGACGCCTTGGTTGAGAAGAACGTGGATGTCAAGGTGATATTCTCGCCTGAACACGGGTTCAGGGGCAACGCGGATGCCGGGGAGCGCGTCAGCAGCGGATTGGATGAGAAGACAGGAGTGGAGATAGTCTCCCTTTATGGCGGCGGATCGGGGATTCCCGGGAAGGATATAACGGAAAAGTTTGATGTTCTTGTGGTTGACATCCAGGATGTCGGCCTTAGGTACTACACCTATTACATCACGATGCATCATCTGATGGAGGCCTGCGCCCGTGACGGGAAGAAGGTCGTCATCCTCGACAGGCCGAATCCGAACGGCTTTTATGTCGATGGCCCTGTTCTCGACATGAAGCTCAAGTCCGGGGTCGGCTGGCTTCCGATTCCTACCGTCCATGGGATGACGCTCGGTGAGCTGGCCTTGATGATCAACGGAGAGAAGTGGCTGGAGAACGGCACGTGTGACTTGACGGTGATTCCATGCTTGAATTACACACATCAGACACGCTACAGTCTCATCCTGCCGCCTTCACCGAACATCAAGGACATGAGGGCTGTGTACCTGTATTCATCAACCTGCTATTTCGAGGGCACGGTGGTCAGCCTCGGCCGAGGCACACAGTTCCCGTTCGAGACCTACGGACATCCGGCGATGACGGGATATTCATTCTCCTTCATCCCAAGGAGTATTTCTGGTGCGAAGAATCCACCGCTCTTGGATGAGGAATGTCACGGCGTTGACCTTCGCTGCAAACCGCTTTGCGACATCTGGGCGGAGAAGATAAACCTTGAATATGTCATCGATGCCTACCGTAATCTGAATGTGGGCGATAAGTTCTTCGGTAATAACAACTTCTTCGAACTCCTCGCCGGTGTGGACTGGTTCAGGTCGATGATAGAGGGTGGTGCTTCCTCTGATGAGATCTCCACCCGCTGGGCCTCCGACGTCGAAGGCTTCAAGGCCCGCCGTGCGCCTTACCTGCTGTATCCGGAATAATATCCGTCATAGCCTTATCCGCGCGTCAATCATTGGCTTCTGCGCACGGAAGTGGGTCAGTACACCGATAAAAAAACCGAAGCGAGGTTCTCACCCGGCTTCGGCTGATCTTATTCAATACTTATGAAATAACTATTGAGTCAGTTTTTGGTTTATGAGTAAAAATATTTATGTCGATTACCCATTATGCCATTTCCGTGCCAAAGTTGATTCTGGCTCGGAATATTTTCTTCTATATTATCTATGTTTTTTTGAATGTCATTGGTTTTCAGTACTTACGCAGAAAATTATAACTGTGATTATAATAACTGTAGTTATAATTTTGATAAAAAGCTGCGGACTTTGCCAAGGAATTGTCCGCGGCGTATCCTTACCGCTACGATGATTGTTCCAGGTTAACTGTCGATATGGATGTACAGGAGCGTTATAAGGTTAAGGTTAACTGGTCTTGCTGCCTTGTTGAGGACATTGACTATCGTGCCGGCAGGTCATACCAGATGATGAACTGGAGGACTTTTCCGGTAGGGGGAGTGATTGAACTTGACGAAGACGGTAATAATGTGTCGTTCCCTTATGACTCTTTCATCAACTACGATAATGTCAACGGACGCCAGGAGGAGGCTTGCTGCCTGAGGAATGCGGAATATTCATTTGAGGACAACGACCGTTTGATGTTCAAGGCGGAGACCGCGGTTTTTGACTATGCCTCTGATTCTGTGCTGAGAGGAGAGGTGACATATTCCTTCAAATGCGTCTCCGGTAAAGGAATGGTTCGGCAGGCTCACCAACCGGACGACGCGGTCGCTGAGCCTGTCGAAGCGACCGCGTAAATGATGATAGTTATGAAGAACAAAGAAGACAGAATGATAGACTTCGTGGCCAAGTCCTACGAAGAGAACCGCTTCGACCCTTACAAGGCTCTTCCGCTCCGGTGCGGCTCACCCCGAAACATCCCAATCCCGCCGCCTAAGCGGAGAATTCTCAACATCCTCCCTCCCCGACTTCCTTTCCCTTGTCAACTCCGCCCTTGGCATCTGCATCGTGATAGAATGACGTGGCGGCTAAATTGTTGTCAATCAACGATGTCGTATACCCTCCTCCTGCTGAAAACCGGCAGGAGAAGGTTCTGTTAATATATTCGTATACAATGCTTTAGCCTCCACGCTAAAAAAGTTTCTGTGTGTCTTGCAAGGTTTCCATGTGGAGTGATTTAGTAATGCGTCAGACCGGGAACGGTCTTATGTACTTAAACTATTATTAACAATTAAAGATTTAAACTAATGAAAAGTCTTTTCAGTTCAGTTGTGACGGCAGCTCTCTGCCTCGGCTCATTCGCATTCGTCTCTTGCGACAAGAACGACAACAAGACTCCGGATTCACTCTCTTTCAGCGAGACAAAGGTTGAGGCGGAGGTTGGAAAAACCGCAGAGGTTACCGTGAAGAACGGCACGCAGCCGTTTTTGGTCAAGTCCAGCGATGAGAAAGTCGCCATAGTAGCGGTTGACAAAGAGAAGATCACCATCACAGGTGTCGCGGAGGGTACAGCCACAATCTCCGTTGTTGACAAAGACCAGACGGCTGGCTCGTTTACCGTAACAGTCAAGGCTGCTGCCGAGAAGTTGGATTTTGACAAGACTGAGGTCACTGTCGGAGTGGAGAAGGAAGATGTTGTGACGGTCAAGTCAGGCACCGCTCCATACACCGTGAAAGTTGCTGACGAGACTGTCGCTACCGCCACCGTGAATGAGACTGCCGTCACTGTGAAGGGTGTCAAGGCCGGAACCACCACACTTACCGTTACCGACAATGACGGCAAGGCCGGTGAGGTTGCGATCAAAGTAGAGTAACAATCAATCAAATCAATCAAAGAATCGCTTTCATTTATTATTGGTAGGGAGATCCGCACAGGCTGCGCGGGTCTCCTTTTTTGTTCACGATTTGGTCTGTCTCCTGACTTGCCGCAAAGATAAAACGGCTCTGCATGTCTGCAAAGCCGTTTTCAGCGGAGAGAGCGAGATTCGAACTCGCGAGCCCCTTTTGGAGGCCACACGCTTTCCAGGCGTGCCTCTTCAGCCACTCGAGCATCTCTCCAATGACTTTCGTTGCCGAAAGGATTGCAAAGATAATCAAAACCTTTGAATATTCAGCATCAGAAGCTGAATATTTTTCTAAGTTGTAGCCTGCCCAGTCTACAGTGTGTTACGTTTGAGTTTCTCGACGTAGGCCTCTATGCGGCGGAGCTCACGAGGGATCGAGATGCTTTGAGGACAGTGCTCGATGCATTGCTTGCAGCCGATGCAGTGGCTGGCCTGGCGGACGGACGGGATGGCGCGGTCGTAGCTCACGAGATAGGCCCGGCGCAGTCTGCGGTAGTTCTCCTGCTCGGTGCTCTGGGCGATCTCCCCTTCATTGACACATTCGTTGTAGTGCTTGAATATTCCTGGGATGTCCACTCCGTAAGGGCAAGGCATGCAGTACTTGCAGTCATTGCAGTTGATGGTCGGGAAACTGGCCATTATGCCGGCGATCTCGGTGCCGAGGAACTCCTTCTCCTCGTCAGTCAGGTACTTGAAGTTTCTGAATGTCCGGAGGTTATCCTCAAGGTGCTCCTGGTAGACCATACCGCTGAGGATCGTCAGGATTCTTGGGTATGAGCCCACGAACCTGAACGCCCAAGACGCAAGCGACGCTTTCGGATCGCGCTCCTTCAGCCTGTTCACGACACTTTCCGCAGGATTGGCGAGGCGTCCGCCCTGAAGTGGTTCCATGACAACAATCGGAATCCCTCTCCTGTCCAGTTCATCGTACAGGTACTCGGCGTTGACATTTCTCTGACCGTCAGCGTGTTTCCAGTCGAAATAGTTCATCTGGATCTGGACGAAGTCCCAGTGGTACTTGTCGTGGAGCTTCAGCAGCTCGTCGAACTGCTGCTGGTTCCCGTGGAAAGAGAGACCGAGCTGGCGGATCTTGCCTTTCTCACGGTCAGCCTGAAGAAGATCCATCATCCCGTTGTTGATGAACCGGTCATCAAAGGCCTCAAGGCCTCCGCGGCCGAGAGAGTGGAGCAAGTAGTAGTCCAGATAGTCGGTCTGGAGGTATCTGAACGAATCGTTGTACAGTTTCAGGGACGCGGCTCTGGAGTGGTCGCTGAAGTTGGACAGCTTTGTGGCGATGAAGTACGAGTTTCTCGGGTGTCTGCTCAGTGCGTTTCCGACAGCTTCCTCGGAAAGTCCCTGAAGGTAGACCGGGGAGGTGTCATAGTAGTTCACTCCATGTGCCAGGGCGTAGTCGATCAGTTTGTTGGCGTTGCCCTGATCCACGATGTCCTTCCCGTTCTCGTCTTTCTTCATGGTGAAACGCATGCAGCCGTAGCCCAACAGGGAGACCATATCCCCGTTGCCCGGATTCTTTCGCATCTCCATCTTGCCGCTCTCGAGGACATCCTCTTTTGTGTCACCATCTAGGATGGCTTCCGCGGTTTTCTTAGAGGCACACGCTCCTGCAAGAGCCACGGCTCCCGCGGCCGCTGTTCCCGCACCGGCCCTTTTGAGGAATTCTCTTCTATTAATATTCTCGTTCATATTCATGGAATTGGATGAGACAACTTTTCTTAATGGGGTTCTTCCTTTCTAGAGTCTGCCTCGTGTCCGGTTAGACATTGTGATGAACTTCGTATCCGTTGACGGTGATGGCGCTGATCGGGCGGGACGGGCAGAGATTCTCGCATGCGCCGCAGCCGATGCACTTCGCCTCGTTGACTGACGGGATTCTTGGGCTGTTCTTGTCCTCAGGATTCTTCTTGACCATACTGATCGCTCCGACAGGGCAGTGACGGGCGCAGTTGCCGCAGCTCACGCCGTCACGGTTGACAACGCATAGGTCGTAGTCCACGCCGGCTGTCCCGACTTTCCAATCGGTCTTCTCTTCCGGTGTGATCTTAAGTATGGCCCCGGCCGGGCAGACCTCCGAGCACTTCACGCATTCAGGGCGGCAGTAGCCCTTCTCGAATGACATCTCCGGCTGCATCAGATGCTCGAGTCTTGGGGATGGCCTTAGGACGTTGTTCGGGCAGACGGTCACGCAGAGCTGGCAGGCCGTGCAGTGCTGGTAGAAATGATCTATGCTCTGTGATCCGAACGGAGTGACCGGGTTCTTTCTTGCAGGAATCTTTTTTGGAATGATCTCCGCGAAACCTCCGTCGCGTTTCTTGTCCTTGATCTGCTCTTCTTCGGCTCTCATCGGAAGTGAAGACAAGAGTGCACCACCGATGACAGCGGTGCCTCCAATCAGGAATGCCCTTCTGCCATTGTCCGCCGCTTCGACGGTTGGAGAGCCCTGTCGGACCACAGGCTCAACGACCGTATTGCCAAGGGCGCGTTTTTGTGCATATTTGCTCCCGTCGGATGCTATTTTACTCCCGACTGGAGCATTTTGTGGCGTTTTTGCGCCCGTGGAATCTGAGTCAACAGTGTTTTTGGGTGCAGCGGAATCGGCTCGAAAAGTATCGGTCACTGAGCTTGTCGAAGTGACCGTATGACCCCATGCGAACCGGTACTTAAGCGCTCCGAAACGGCACGAATCCAAGCAGTCAAAGCAGTCCACACATCTGCTGTAGTCAATCTTTTGATTGTCAATGTCTATGCATTCGGCTTTGCATTTTTTCTCGCAAGCATGGCAATTCTTGCACTTTGACCTGTCGATCATAGGGCGAAACATCGCGAACCGTGAGAGGAGACTCAGAACCGTTCCTACCGGGCAGATTGTGTTGCAATAGGTTCTGCCGTTTCTCCAAGCAAGAGCAACGACCACAGTGAACGTGATGGCTGAGATGATCAATGTCGGCAGACTCTTGAGCCACACCTCCTTGGTGGCAAAGGCATAGCTGTCTTGCCTTTCGGCTATCCAGGCGAGAAAGTTGTTTCCCCACTGCCAGACCGGAGCTAGAAGGCTCTGGGCCATCCGGCCGTAAGCGCTGTACGGAGCGATAAGCGCGGCCAGTGAGTTCAGCCCGGCGATCAGGGCGATCACGAACAGCGCCAGCATCCCATAACGGAGCCATTTATTTTCCTTTGAATATGAAAACCTTGCCTTCTTGCCTTTTCTCCTGGAACTGAGATTGGAGACACAGTCCTGGAACACGCCCATAGGGCAGATCACCGAACAGTAGATTCTGCCGAAGATCAGCGTGAGAAGCAGAAGAACCGCTACCACGGCCACGTTGAGAGCCAGAACCGCCGGCAGGAACTGGATCTTGGCCAGCCAGCCGAACCATAGATGAATTGTTCCGGTGAAGTCCAGAAACAGCAGCGTGACCGCAGCGAAGACGATCACCGCCAGAGTGATTCTAATTTTTCGGAGCATTGTCTTGAGTAAGCCAAAATGTTCCGTAAAAATAACGAAAAAAAACTGAAAAGATAGCAGGTGCTGTAAGAGATTCTGTGTGGGGCGGAAATTTAGTTACATGAAAAATGTCGCCTGAGGTTAAGAGAATATTTTCGAGGATAGATCTATTATCGAAGAATGAGTGTGCCGTGGCACATGACTGATGAGAAAAGAGACACAGATCGAAAAGATTCCTTAAGATGATGCAGGTTGTTTTTTTAAGGTTACTTAATCCAGAATGATGAGCGCGATCGACTTGTGTGAGAACGTAAGTTTGACGACATCGGAGGACGCGCGGTTGAGAGTGGCCTGCCACCAATTGTCGAAAACCACGCCGCCTGTCTGCCAAACCAATCCCTCTGACTTGATGTTCAAGGAATTGTCTGGACTGAATATTGACACGGCCCTGCCTTCTCCGACAAACAGTTCGCAAGAATCCGTCAAGGCGAAAGCCGTGGAGTAATCTGACACGGCATCCACATAGACTTCGTCTTCCTTTGGATTGCCGCTCGCCCCGTAAAGCCTGGCATATTCCATGATCTGTCCCAGATTGCCGATGGTGTGGGCCTCACGCTTGCCTGTAGCGCCAAGAATATGCACGTTCTTGACTTGCGGCCAACGCTCCAGCAGGTAGCGGAACGCCTTGGACTGATCATTTGTCTCCTGCTCCTCTTCCCTCACGGCGATGCCGGAATATTCCTTCATCAGTCTCTTGGAAAGGGAATCCATGTCGCCGATTATGACATCCGGGTCACGCCGCTCTCTGAATATCTTGTCTCGGTTTCTAAGGAACGCCTCAAGTGCCCCGTCGCAGCAGATGATCACATCGGCCCTGCGGAGAAGCTCACGGGGATATTCCTTTTTGGGGAAATCGCCTTTGCAGATGATTACAGCCTCCATCACGCTTTTGTCTTCGCTATCTCGGCCTTGGATGTGCCAGCGGTGGTGGTGTAGGTCTCAGGCTCACGGAATCCTGCGAGGAACGCCTTGATGTCCATCCTCTTCTTTCCGGCCAACTGAACGTCTTCCAAGGAGATGGCTCCATTGGCGGTGGTGATGTAAAGAAAAGTCTTTCCGTCTGTTACGATCCTTCCAGGAACAATCGCGCCGTCTGTTGGCGAAACATGCCTTAGAGCGCTGTCAAGATCTGAGGCCGCGACCTTGCCGGCGGAGAAAATCTTCAACTGTACGGGAGCTCCGCCATCCTTGTAGATCTCAGTGTAGGCTGTAGGGTATGGACTAAGGCCTCGTATGAGATTGTAAATCTGTCTCGTGCTGTCGTTCCAATCAATGTGGCACAGCTCACGCGTCAGCTTGGGAGCCGGCTTCAGGGTCTCGGAGCCCTGTATGAAACTTCTTTGGGTGCGGGTGTCCACATTGTGTTCTATGATGCCTTGGGTTGTCTGAACGACCAGATCCGCCCCTATTCTCATCAGCTTGTCGTGCACATCTCCGGCAGTGTCTTTGTCCGAAATGCTTATCCCTTGGCGAAGAATGATTCCTCCTGTGTCGATGTCCTTGTCGATCATGAATGTTGTGGCTCCGGTCCTGGTCTCTCCGTTGATCACGGCCCAATTGATAGGAGCCGCTCCACGGTACTGAGGCAGAAGCGCCGCGTGAAGGTTGAACGTGCCAAGTTTAGGCATGCCCCAGACTTCTTCCGGCAACATTCTGAAGGCTACCACTATGAAAAGATCTGCCTTGAAGGCCTTGAGCTGCCTGAGGAACTCGGGGTCTTTCAGCCTTGCGGGCTGTAGAACAGGAATGCCGTGCTCCACAGCGAACTTCTTGACAGCGCTCTCATTGACTTTCTGGCCACGCCCACTTGGCTTGTCAGCTACTGTCACCACGCCGACAATGTTGTACTTATGCTCCAGAAGGGCCTGCAAAGGAGCCACCGCGAAGTCCGGAGTGCCCATGTAGACGATTCTTGTCTTCTTGAATATTCCTCCCAACATACTTTTTGTCTTTCTCCACCAATTTTTTAAACTGTCCATGTTTGAGATGTCTGTGTCGTGCACCGCTTTCCAGGTCAGGAACAAGCCGATCGGCAGCAGTATCCAGGCGGACATGAACGCGCCTGCGACAGTGCTGATGCTTCCGTCTCTCGCCAACTTGACGCCAGTGATGTCCACGATCCAGTACAGCACAAAGAACAGCAGCGAGACAATGGCCGATACTCCGATGCCTCCTTTCCTGATCAAAGCTCCGAGTGGCGCTCCTATGAAGAACATTATGAAGCAGGCAAGTGCCTGTCCGTAGCGTCTGAGGAGCTCAAGCGAGGTCCACCGGAGGCGCACCGTGTAGTCAAACGCCCCGAACTCATAGCTCTCGAGGCTTGACTGGAGTTGTTTTGCCCTGTTGGCGGCCCTCTCCAGCGCCAGCGCGGCCGTCCTTTCATCCCTGAATCTGAGAAAAGCCGAATCGGAAAAATTCCGTGATATTCCACTCTCCGATGTGTCAAGCTGCTTGTTCTCTGTGAATGTGAAGGAGGCCGCAGTCCCGAAAAGCTGTTGCGCCTTGGTACTGTCTCTCTGAGCCAAAAGAGAGTCCTTTTGTGTCTTGAGCTTCTCAAGCGGCAGGGCCTTGACCTGATCGCCGTATCTTGCGCTGTCGGATTTCTGGAACGCGTAGTTCTGCAGCGCTATGACCATTTCCTGCCTTGTGAAATCGATTCTTTGTAGTTGCAGGGAGGTGTCGCGGAAATTGAACTCGTTGTTCTCCTGGTAGTTTGTCCCGTTGTACATCCTGAAGGTCAGATAGGATTTGTCCTTTGACATCTTCATGATGGCGGAGTCGGCCAGAGTAAGGCGTGTGTTGCCCTTTCCGTGGTGGTCGTAGAGCATCACATCGTTCATCATCCCTGTCTTGTTGTCTCTGCTGCCGACCCTGAGCACATAGCCTTCGACGCCATCGTAGAATGTTCCGGAAGGGATCTTGATCTCGTCCTTGGTCCTGCCGATGTCGTCCCTCAGGGTGAAAATCTCGTTGTAGGAGACAGGCACGAGGTTGTTGATGACAAAGAAGGTTCCTATGCTGATGAAGAACGAGGCGATCAGAATGGGAAGCATGACCCTGAGGACAGACACACCCGCGGCCTTCAGGGCAATCAGCTCGTTGTTCTCGCCCATGTTCCCGACAGTCATCATGGAGGCGAGCAATGTCGCGAGAGGCAGGGCCAACGGCAGCACCGTGCAGCTTCCCCAAAACAGGAACTCCGCCACGATTCCAAGGCTGAGGCCTTTACCGACAAGCTCGTCGATGTAGACCCACAGGAACTGCATCATAAGGATGAAGATGACCACAAGCAGGATCATAAAGAACGGTCCTATGAATGAGGTCAATATGAATTTGTCAATCTTCTTCATCCTTTGAGCGGTGTTTTGTGAATATTCCTATGGATTCCTTTCCCTTTTACGAGGTGGCGGTTTCTGTCATCTTGTCCAGAGCGGCCTGCAGTCCATCTGTGTTCCTTCCTCCAGCCGTGGCAAGTGCGGGCTGTCCGCCGCCACCGCCTTGGATGAGCTTGGCGGCCTCCCGGATGTCCTTGGCGGCGTTGTGGCCTGCGGTCACAAGGTCGTCGGAGTACATCAAAGCGAGCTGGGGCTTCCCTTCGTGGCGGAACGCGGCGGCCAGAACGAAGTTCCTCGCCTCTTTCTGCAGGATGGAGGCGGCTTCGCGTAGCATGGCCGGATCGACATCCCGGTTGAACCTGACAAGATTTATTCCATTCACCTCCTCAGCGTTTTCGGAGAGCTCCTTAGCGAAAGAGGCGGCCTTCTCTCTGGCATATTCCTCGATCTTTTTCTTCGCGTCGGAATTTTCACCCATGAGCCTGGCCACCGCGGCAGCCACGTCAGGGGCGTTGCCAAGCATTGTGCGTATGCCTCTGAGTGTGTCTGTGAGGGTGTCGAGAATGTTCTCGGCGGCTTCCCCTGTCGCCGCCTCGATCCTCCGCACACCGGCCGCCACGGCTGACTCGGAGACAATCTTTAGAAATCCGATCCGTCCTGTGGATTTGGCGTGGGTTCCGCCGCAGAGCTCTACAGAGTCACCGAACTTGACGACGCGTACCTTGTCCCCGTATTTCTCTCCGAACAGGGCTATCGCTCCCATTGCCTTCGCCTCCTCCATCGTGGCGTCCCTCTTTTCCTCAAGAGGGTAGTCCGCGCGGATGAGCTGGTTTACCCTGTGCTCGACTTTCCTGAGCTCCTCGTCCGTCACCTTGGCGAAATGCGAAAAGTCGAAACGGAAGTAGTCCGGGCCTACGAATGAGCCCTTCTGCTCCACGTGTGTTCCGAGAATCTCCCTCAAGGCGAAATCCAAAAGGTGTGTGGCAGTGTGGTTCGCCGTGATTTTCAGTCTGCGCTCCGCGTCAACCTTTAATGTGAAGGTTCCCTTGCAGTCGGCGGGAATCCTCTCCGCGATGTGTATGGTAAGATTGTTCTCCTTTATGGTGTTGAGTATCTTGATCTCCTCGCCGCTCTCGGAGATGATGACACCTGTGTCTCCGACCTGTCCTCCCATTTCGGCGTAGAATGGCGTGCGGTCGAACACAAGCTGGAACATGGTTTTGTTTTTTTGCTTAACGGTGCGCTGCTTAAGGAGCTTGACCCCGGCGAGCTCAAGGTTGTCGTAGCCGAGGAAGGCCTCTTCCTCTCCATCGTGGTAGACCGTCCAGTCTCCGAACTCGTTGGCGGTGGCGTTGCGGGCCCTGTCCTTCTGCTTCTGGAGTTCCTTGCCGAATCCGTCCATGTCAACCGTGTAGCCTTTCTCGGCGGCTATAAGCTCCGTCAGGTCGACAGGAAATCCGTAGGTGTCGTAAAGTATGAAGGCGTCCTCTCCGGGGATCGCCTTCGTGGCGGCGTTCCTGGCAATGTAGTCATCCATCAGCCTGATGCCCCTGTCAAGAGTCCTGAGGAAGGACATCTCTTCCTCACGGATCACACTTTCAATGAGTTTCTGCTGCTTGCCGAGTTCGGGATAGGCATCGCCCATGTCGGCAACCAACTGAGGGACAAGGGCGCAGAGGAATGGTTCGTTGAATCCGAGGAAGGTGTAGCCGTAGCGGACCGCGCGCCGAAGGATCCTTCTTATGACGTAGCCGGCCTTGACGTTGGAAGGAAGCTGGCCGTCAGCGATTGAGAACGCTATCGCCCTGATGTGGTCGGCGACCACCCTCATCGCGACCTCGGTCTTCTCGCTTTCGTGGTATTTGTGTCCGGACAGGCCTTCGATTTTTTGGATCATGCCGGAGAACAAGTCGGTGTCGTAGTTGCTGGTCTTGCCCTGAAGCGCCATGCAGAGTCTCTCGAAACCCATTCCTGTGTCGATGTTCTTGGCCGGAAGAGGTTCCAGAGAACCATCAGCCTTGCGGTTGAACTGCATGAACACAAGGTTCCAGATCTCGATGACCTGATCATTATCTGTGTTGACCAAGTCCTTGCCGGGAATCTTGGCTATCTCCTCATCGGATCGCAGGTCGATGTGGATCTCGCTGCATGGCCCGCAAGGCCCCGTGTCTCCCATCTCCCAGAAATTGTCGTGCTTGTCACCGAATAATATGTGGTCCTCCGGCATGAGCTTCATCCAGGTCTGCCTGGCTTCTTCGTCAAGGGCGGTTCCGTCTTCGGCTGAGCCTTTGAACACTGTGGCGTAGAGCCTTGACTTGTCGATCTTGTAGACCTCGGTCAGAAGTTCCCAGGCCCAACTGATCGCCTCCTTCTTGAAATAGTCCCCGAAACTCCAGTTGCCGAGCATCTCGAACATGGTGTGATGCCTCCCATCGTGTCCCACTGCTTCGAGGTCATTGTGCTTTCCACTGACCCTTAGACATTTCTGTGAATCGGTGGCCCTTTTCATCTTAGGAGTCGTGTTTCCCAGGAATATGTCCTTGAATTGGTTCATTCCGGCGTTGGTGAACATCAGCGTTGGATCGTTCTTGATGACCATCGGGGCGGAGGGTACGATCGTGTGTCCCTTTGACGCGAAGAAGTCCAAAAATTGCCGCCGAATCTCTTTAGAGGTGTACATATTTAAAAATCAATTAATTCACGAATATCATCCCTTTTCTTGCCGAAATTTTCCTTCGGAAAGGCACGGAATTGGCAAAATTATAACTTTTTTCGCGATAAATCGCAAAAAAGGGTATATTTGTAAGATATGAGGAAGTATATTCTCAATCCGGACACCTTATTATATGAAATAAAAGAGGTGTCATTGAAGTCGAAGGTCTTCAAGGGATTGCTGCTGTTCGCCGGAAGCGTGGCGATGGCGGTTCTTTATATATGGCTGTTCACCTCGGTTCTGGGCTTCGATCTTCCCAAGACACGCTTTCTCAAGGCTGAGAGAGCCCGCTGGGATGCGAGGATTGATCTGCTTAACACAAAACTCGACCGGTACAGTGAGACTCTGGAGGCTTTGAAGGTCAGGGACGACGACATCTACAGGTCGATTTTCGGAATGAACGAGATTCCTTCCGGTGTGCGTGAGGCCGGCATCGGAGGGGTTGACAGGTACTCTTTCCTGGATGGCCTTGAGGCTGACGACAGGTTGAAGAACACCGCGGTAAGGATTGATCGTCTGACCAGGATGACCTACGTGCAGAGCAAGTCTTTTGACGAGGTCTCCGCCGTCTCCAAGACCGCGGGCGACATGGTCTCGCACATTCCTGCGATTCCTCCGGTCCTGCCGGATCCCGCCAAGTATAAACTTTCAAGCACGTTCGGCTACCGGACGGATCCGTTTACGGGAAGAGCGAAGATGCACACAGGACTTGATTTCGCGATGAAGGTCGGCAACCCGGTCTACGCTACAGGTGACGGAGTGGTCGAGTCTGTCAAGTTTGAGTTCTTCGGCTACGGGAACTCTGTCACAATCGACCATGGATTCGGCTACAAGACCATCTATGCGCACCTTAATTCCGTCAATGTGATCGAAGGCATGAAGGTCAAGCGGGGAGATTGCATTGCGGAGAGCGGAAAGTCCGGGCGTTCCAGCGGCCCGCATCTTCACTATGAGGTTGTTTATAAGGGACAGAAAGTGAATCCCGCCAATTATCTTGACTTGTCGATGTCTGCGAAGGAATATTCGGAAATGGTCCGGGTCCGGGAGGAGGAGTCGGGCGTGTCACCTTCTTCCAGGCATAGCTTCAGTGTCAGGCGTCGTTGATGAGGAGGAAGTGGAATGAAGGAAAAATATGAGTTTGACAAGACGCGGATGGAATTCCGCAAGGTCACGCATTCGGCGTGGGCTGTTCTTGGCAAGGCGATGAAGTACTTTTTGGTGACGGCTTCATTGGCTGTTGTCTATTACGTTGTCTTCTCGTTTGTGATAAACACGGATTCTGAGCGCCAGCTAAAGAAAGAGAACCAGATGTACCGCGGCATGTACAATGATCTTGTCGCGAAGGAAGAATTGGTGGGGGATGTCCTTGAAGGTCTCAAGGCCAGGGACAACGAGATTTACAGGCGGCTGTTCAACTCTGACGCTCCGGATCTTGGCAATCTCTACTCCACTGGTTTTCTTTCAGATGTCGATTCTGTCCCGGACCGGATGATTGTTGAGTATTCAAGAGAGAAGTTGGACACGCTACGAAAGATTTCGGACAAGGTCGAGGCTAATTTCAGAAGGATAATGGCAGTGATCGCAGACAGTTCTGCCTCCCTTCCTCCGATGACGAATCCTTTGCCTGGGTTCTCGTATGCCAGGACGGGCGCGTCTGTGGGCGAGAGAATAAACCCGTTTTACAAATCCAAGGCGTTTCATGGTGGGCTTGACCTGATCTCCCAGCAAGGGGAGGCGGTGGTGGCCGCCGCTGATGGTGTGGTCAAGAGTGTGGTCCACTCGTCCAAAGGGCTTGGCAATGTCGTCACTATAGACCATGGCAACGGCTACATAACCCGTTACGCTCATCTTGAGAACACCCGGGTCTCCAAGGGCCAGAGAGTCTCGCGAGGGCAAAGGATCGGTCAGGTGGGGATGTCAGGCAACTCGTTCGCGCCTCATCTGCACTATGAGGTGTTCAAGGACACGCTGCGGATGGATCCTTTGAATTATCTTTTTGCGTCCGAGGGTCCGGATGACTATATGGGAATGCTTTTTATGTCTGTAAACACTGGACAATCAATGGATTAATAGATATGTACAATATGGAGAAGCTGTATTATACCATCGGAGAGGCCGCTGGGATATTGGGGGAGAGCACTTCCCTGGTGAGGTTCTGGTCCAACTCGTTTCCAAAATACATCAAGCCAAAAAGGAACGCTAAGGGGAATCGTCTCTTTACCGCGGAAGATCTTGACTGCTTGAAACAGATTCATCTGCTGGTCAAGGAACAGGGGTTGACACTCGAGGGCGCGGCCAGGAAACTTGCCGCTGAAAGAAAAACAGTGGACGGAAGGGTCAAGGCCCTGGACAGCCTCAAGGAAATACGCCGCCAGCTTGTCGAAGTCAAGAAATCATTGTGATCATGAAAGTCAAGGACATCGCTTCCGCCATCGAGGCGTTCGCGCCGCTTTCCGTTCAGGAAAGTTGGGACAACAGTGGTTTGATAATCGGTTCCCCCGAGCAGGATGTGCACGGCCTGCTGATTGGGTTTGACTGTACGCCTGAGCTCGTGGATGAGGCAGTACAGAGCGGCGCGGACATGATTCTGACACATCATCCGTTGATCTTCGGCGGCATTAAGAAAATTTCACCTGATGATCCGGTCGGGCTCTCTGTGCTCAAGGCCGCCGCGTCCGGAGTGGCTGTCTACGCCGCCCACACAAGCGCTGACAAGGTTCTGGGTGGAGTAAGCGGAGCGATGGCGAGGAGGCTGGGGCTTGAGGATGTCCGGATACTGGACGAGAATCCTGAGGGCTATGGCCTTGGCGCTGTGGGGAACCTTCCGGATCCGCTGGACGGGACCGGATTCATTGAATATGTCAAGTCGAGATTCGGCCTTAAGGTGGTCCGCTGCTCGCGTGTCCCTGAGCTGCCGATCAGGCGTGTGGCCATGTGCGGAGGCTCTGGCGGCTCACTGATCGGGAAGGCTTACAGGTCAGGTGCCCAGGCCTACCTTTGCGGAGACATTTCCTACCATCATTTCTTCACCACTAAAGATTTTATGGTCATTGACATAGGTCATTTCGAGGGAGAAGTGGAGATTGTGGACATATTATTTTCTCTGTTAAGGAAAAAATTTCCTAACTTTGCAATCCGTACCAGTGCGAACCTGGTGACAAGTAATCCGGTATTTTATTATTAGTCAGATAGCTATATGGCAACTAAAAAAATCAAGAAAGTTGAGACTCCGATAGACCAGAGGGAGACATTCGTCTCTCTCCAGAAGAATTTCGCTGACTCGGAGGTCAGTGTCGAGGAAAAGCTTAAGACACTCTACGCGCTTCAGAAAGCGGACTCCGCGATTGACAAGATCATGCAGATGCGCGGAGAGCTTCCTTCGGAAGTCGAGGCCCTTGAGAACGAGATCGCTGATTTGAAAGCCCGTCAGGCACAGGATGCCGCTGTCATCGAGGCCTACAATCAGACTATCGCTGAGAACAGGCAGAGCATCGTGGACTGTGACACGCAGATTGAGAAGTATCAGCAGCAGTTGAACGACATCTCCAACAGCCGTGAGTACGATTCAATCAATAAGGAGATAGAAAATCAGGGACTTCTTCGCCAGATCGCCCAGAAGAACATAGGCGACACCAAGGCCGCCATCGCTGAGAAGAAGGCTGACATCGAATCATTGAAGGATTACATTTCAATAAGAAGCGATGATCTCAAGGCCAAGAAGGAAGAGCTTGCCACGATCGTTGAGTCTACCTCCAAGGAGGAAAAGAAACTTCGCGCGGTCAGGGAGGAATGCGCCAAGAAGATCGATCCGAGAACCATGAGCGCCTATGACCGCATCCGTGCGAGTGTGCACAATCATCTTGCGGTGGTTTCTGTCTATAACGGTGATTCTTGCGGAGGTTGTTTCAACACGATCACGCCACAGCGTCTTGTCGACATCGCTTCGAACAAGAAGCTTATCATCTGCGAGCACTGCGGAAGAATTATTGTCAACCCCGATTTTGAATAGCAGATCAGCGCTTAACTTCTGACGACATGCCTGACCAACCCGGAAAGACGACCAAAAAGAAGGCGAGGCCAGTCAATCTAGACACGCTTGGGCTTGAGATGGGAAACAAACCGCCTCAAGCTCTTGAAGTCGAAGAGGCTGTCCTTGGCGCCATGTTGATCGAGCCTTCATCTGTGGATGCGGCGCTCGAGGAGTTGACCGCATCGTGCTTCTATGATCCCCGTCACAGGATGATCTTCGAAGCGATGAGCGAGCTTGTGAACGAGCATGTGTCAGTGGACATTGTGACCGTCAGCGCTAAGCTTCGAGGCAAAGGCAATCTTGAGGCTGTCGGTGGTCCGGTCGCTCTGGCGGGCCTTTCGGAAAAGGTTGGCGCCGCGGCCCACATCGAGTACTACATAAGGATTCTGAAGCAGAAGAGCATCCAAAGGGAGCTCATCACGGCATCTTATGAGATCCTCAAGGATTCATATGACGACTCCGTCAACGTGGATAACCTTATCGATGAGGCTCAGTCGAGGATCTACAGCGCCATTCAGAATAGTATAAAGAATGACGTCAAGGATGTCGGCTCGGTGATCAACGAGGCCATGAGGGAAGTCGAGAAGAACCAGAACGCTTCCGGCGGGCTCAGCGGCGTGCCGTCAGGTTTCCCTTCTTTGGACCGGGTCACGAGAGGATGGCAGAAGTCCGATCTGATCATACTTGCCGCAAGACCGTCCGTAGGAAAGACGGCATTTGCGCTTAATCTGGCCAGAAACGCGGCCGTGGACTATCACATGCCGGTCGCTGTGTTTTCTTTGGAGATGTCCGCGCTGCAGCTTGTCATGAGGCTCATGACTACCGAATCGGGTCTGTCCGCGGACAAGCTTAAGGGCGGTACCAAGCTTGATCCATGGGATTGGCAGCAGTTGGAGACCAGGCTTGCGTCTCTTTCAAAGGCTCCGTTGTACATCGATGACACCCCCAGCATTCCATTGATGGAGTTCCGCACCAAGATCAAGAGGCTTGTCAAGTCCAAGGATGTGAAACTTGTGATAGTGGATTATCTTCAGCTGATGCAGGGCCCGGTCGAGCTTCGCGGAATGCGCGAGCAGGAGGTCGCTGCCATTTCCAGGACATTGAAGGCGACAGCCAAGGAGTTGAATGTCCCTATCATTGCCTTGTCCCAGTTGTCCAGGGACGCTGTCAAGAGAACCGGGGGCAACGGGAAGCCCCAACTGAGCGACCTGCGTGAGTCCGGGTCGATCGAGCAGGATGCTGACATGGTGATCTTCATTCACCGCCCAGACTATGTCGGCCTTGGAGAGACCCCTGATGGAAAGGAGACGACGCAGGTCATCATTGCCAAGCACCGTAACGGTGAGGTCTGTGACATTGACATGCTGTTCAAGGCCGAGCAGGTCCGCTTCGTCGAACCTGGTGATTCGTTGTCCGCCAAGGCTGAGGCCATGGGGACGGAGTCGGCCATGAACTCGGCGATGAACAGTGAGTTTGACAATAACACGGATTTTTGATGAAACGCAAAATTCTCCTCAGTGCCTTCATGGCGGTCATGTTCTTTCTCTCATCGGTGTGTGCCTATGCTGGTGGAGAAGGGAAATGCGTTCCTGTGAAGAAACTTAGTGAAGAGAGTCTGGCTTTCAAAGGTGGTGAGAAACTTGTGTACACCATCCACTACAAATGGGGACTCATCAATGCCGATGTCGCCCAGGCGACTTTAAGTCTGGACACCACTGTCCTCAACGGCCGAAAAGTCTTTCATGCATCATTGACGGGGAAGACGCAGAAATTTTACGAGAAATTCTTTCGGGTCAAGGAGGATCTTGACTCATGGTTCACCCGCGACGGACTTGAGCCGATGAAGTTCACTAGGTTTGCCAGAGAAGGAAAATATACATGCACGAACTTGTATTCCTACGTCAGAACCCCGGGTGATGAGCACATCAAGGCGTCCCTGAGCAATTCCCGCAGGGGCGAGTTTTCGGCGACCCTTCCGTTGGACAAATGCACCTATGATATTCCGCTGATGTATCATGTCCTGCGCAACATAGATCTGGCGGGGCTTGATGAAGGACACAACTATCCGATGACCTTTGCGGTTGATGATGAGGTCTATACTCTGCATTTCAGTTATTTGGGGAAAGAAGTCAGAAGTGTGGACGGAATAGGTTCCGTCAGATGCCTGAAGTTTGGTTTCGAAGTGGTCTCAGGAGAGGTCTTCTCAGGCGACTCTGACCTTTTTGTCTGGTTCTCCGATGACGACAACAGGATTCCTGTAAGATTTTCGGCCCCTTTGAAGGTCGGCCAGGTCCAGGGACGCCTCCGAAGTTGTTCGGAGTTAATGAATCCATTTTCTTCAATAATCGAATAGCATGGCCGCTGGAGAAATCACACATATAGGAAAGGTTGTGTCCGTTGGAAAAGACTCGGTTACTGTCCAGATCGTCTCGGAGTCCGCGTGTGCCTCCTGCCATGCGGCGGGGCTTTGCGGAGCTTCTGAGTCTAAAAGGAAGATTGTCAAGGTGCCGGTCCGCGGAGATCAGGCGTATTCAGTGGGGCAGGAGGTTGAGGTTTGTCTTGCCGGAAAGATGGGACTTAAGGCTGTTCTGCTTTCTTATGTGATTCCTTTGGTGATATTATTGATTTTAGTGTTATCTTTGTCCTCGATTGGACTCGGTGAGCTGACCTGCGGGCTGGCTTCGATCGGAGGGATCGCAGTGTATTACCTCATACTCTATTTCTGCAGGAGCAGCCTTGCGGAAGAGTATGTGTTTTATGTTCGGAAATAACTAATTAATTAGCTTTTATTTGGCTTTATGACAACAACAATCATTTGGACCATCGCAGTCATCACGGGACTTGGCCTCCTGCTTGCGCTGGCTCTCTATCTTGTCGCTCAGCGGTTCAAGGTGGAGGAAGACCCGCGTATCGAAGAGGTGGAGAAGGTCATGCCTGGCGCCAACTGCGGCGGTTGTGGTTTCGCCGGTTGCCACGCGTTCGCCGAGGCTGCGGTGAAGGCCCCGAATCTGGACAACAATTATTGTCCTGTAGGAGGCATCGAGACAATGAAGAAGGTCGCCGCCATCCTCGGCTATGAGGTAAAGGAAAAGGCGCCTATGGTGGCTGTGGTGCGATGCGGTGGCACCTGCGCCGCCAGACCAAGGATCAATGAATATGACGGCGCGGCCTCATGCAAGGTCAAGGCCGCTCTCTATGCCGGAGACACAGGCTGCTCTTACGGCTGCCTTGGCTGCGGTGACTGCGTGTCCGCCTGCCGGTTCGGAGCTCTTTCGATGGATCCGCGGACCGGTCTTCCGGTTGTGGACCAGGAGAGGTGTACGGCCTGCGGTGCCTGCGTCAAGGCCTGTCCTAAGTCCATTATAGAACTCAGGGCCAAAGGGCCGCGCGGAATGAGGGTCTATGTCTCCTGTGTGAACAAGGACAAAGGGCCGGCTGTGAGGAAAGCCTGCTCGGCCGGTTGCATAGGCTGTGGGATCTGTGCCAAAACCTGCACGCATGGGGCGGTCACTGTCGAGAACAATGTGGCCTACATTGACTTCGCCAAGTGCAAGCTTTGCCGGGAGTGCGAGGCCATGTGCCCTACAGGCGCTATCATCGGGGTGAACTTCCCTAAGCCTCTGGACAAGGACGCAGTCAAGGCCCGTGTCCAGGAACGTCAGAAAAAGGCCAGAGAGGCTGCATCCGCGGCCGTAAAGAAGGAGGAACAGAATAATGGCTAGAAGAACATTCTCAATCGGAGGTGTGCATCCGGATGACGCCAAGATCTCGCGCGGATGCGCCATAGAGGCCCTTCCGGTGCCTGGAACCGTGTATATTTCCCTTTCCCAGCACATCGGCGCTCCGGCAAAGCCGGTTGTCGCCGCAGGTGATAAGGTCAAGGTCGGCCAGCCGATCGCCGAGCCGGGCGGATTCGTGTCCGCGTTCATCCACTCTTCCGTCTCAGGAACAGTGAAGTCCATCGGCCCGCGCAAGGATCTCGCCGGCAACACTCAAACTTACATTGAGATCGCCGTCGAGGGAGATGAGTGGGCTGATGGCATTGACCGTTCCGAGGACCTCATCACTGACATTCCAGAGGACGGAAAATCCATCATCGAGAAAATTCGTCTCGGCGGAGTCGTCGGACTTGGCGGAGCCACTTTCCCGACCCATGTAAAGCTCACGCCTCCCCCGGGAAAGAAGTGCGAGATGCTGATCATCAATGGTTGCGAATGCGAACCTTACCTTACGTCTGACTTCCGGACCCTTCTTGAGAAAGGTGAGCAGGTCGTTGTCGGAACGGCCCTGATCAAGCAGGCTCTCGGCGTCGCTGACGCCACCATCGCCATAGAGGACAACAAGCCTGAGGCGATCGAGCATATTCAGAAAGTGCTTTCAGAGCTGAAGGGCAGATCCTCGAAGTTCGATGGCATCGTGGTGCTTCCTTTGATGAAGAAGTATCCGGAGGGTGGCGAGAAGCAGCTTATCGATGCTGTGATGCACCGTCAGGTGAAATCCGGCGGCCTGCCCATTGATGTGGGCGCGGTTGTCCAGAACGTTGCCACAGCTCTTGCCGTCTATGACGCGGTGCAGAAGAACAAGCCGTTGATTGACAATTCGGTGACCGTGACGGGTGAGTGCTTTCCAAGACAGGCCAACCTCCTTGTCAGGGTAGGAACACCGCTCCGCTACATAATCGACTATCTCGGAGGAGTTCCCGAGAATGCAGCCAAGATCATCAGCGGAGGTCCGATGATGGGCAAGGCCATAGCCAATCTCGATGCCGCTACTCTTAAGGGAACAGGGGCACTTCTGTTCCTGACTGAGGAGCAGACGAAGAGGCATCAGGCGGGACATTGCATCCGTTGCGGAAAATGCGCGGACGCCTGTCCGATGGGGTTGGAGCCGTTCCTGCTGTATCGCTTGGCCAAGGCAGGCAAGGTTGACGAACTTGAGGCCAACGCCGTTCAGGATTGCATCCAGTGCGGATGCTGTCTTTACACCTGCCCATCCTACATTCCGCTGCTGGACATCATCAGCATTGCAAGGGGACAGGTCATGGGAATAATGAAGGCCCGTGCGGCTGCCGCCAAGGCTGCCGCGGAAGCCGCAAAAGCAAAAACTGTTTAAGAATATGGAAAGATTGTTGGTTTCACCGTCTCCGCACATTCATTCCAAGACCACTACCTCGGTCTTGATGAGGGATGTCGTGATTGCCTTGATTCCTGCCATAGCGGTCTCGGTTGTCTTCTATGGCCTTGCCGCCCTGCTGGTTCTGGCTGTCAGCGTCATCTCCTGTGTCTTGCTGGAGTATTTGATCACAAAATATCTTCTTAAGGCGCCGTCAACGGTCGGAGACTGGTCCGCCGCGGTGACAGGCATACTGCTGGCGCTCAACCTGCCGGTGTCTACTCCTTGGTGGGTGGTTTTCATCGGTGCCCTGGTGGCTGTCGGGGTCGCTAAGATGACATTCGGCGGGCTTGGACAAAATGTGTTCAACCCGGCTCTTGCCGGTCGTGTGTTCCTGCTCATCTCATTCCCGACCTACATGACCAATTGGGCTATTCCAGGTGGTCTTTTCGGGGCTGACGCGGTCTCCGGGGCGACACCTCTGGGCATCATAAACGAGGGGCTGATGAAAGGTCTCTCCGCCTCGGACCTGATTGCCCAGAATGGCTTTACCGCATCTCAGATGCTGTTTGCCAACATCGGCGGGTCGGCCGGTGAGGCAAGTGCCATCGCGATTCTGATAGGCTTCATCTACCTGCTTGCCCGCAAGGTCATAAAACCATGGATAACCCTTTCCATCCTTGGAACAGTGGCTGTGGTATCATGCCTCTTCTGGATGGCCGACCCCGCCCGCTTCACGGGTCCTGTTTTCAACCTTCTCACCGGTGGCCTTCTTTTGGGGGCGTGTTTCATGGCTACAGACTATGTCACTTCTCCGGTGAGCACGAAAGGCGGGATCATTTTTGGTGTCGGGATCGGTTTCATCACCTTGATGATCAGGTATTTCGGATCTTATCCTGAAGGTGTGAGCTTCGCTATTCTTATAATGAACTCGACGGTTCCGCTGCTTGACAGGTGGTTCCATCAGAAAAAATACGGGAGGGCTTAGACTATGGCTGTAAAATCAAATCTCGCGACAATGGCGGTCTGCCTGACGGTGGTCTGCCTTGTCTGCTCGGCGCTTCTTGGCGGAATGTACGCTTTGACCGCCGAGCCGATCGCCAAGGCAAACGCTGACATCCTCAGAGCCTCAATAGGAGCCGTGCTCCCGGAGGGGGGCGAACTCTCCGAGGCAAAGCCGATCGAGGTCGGAGGCCAGGCTTCTGAATATTATGTCAGCGCCAAGGATGGCGCTCCTGTGGCCTACGCCGTGAAATCCACCACTGTGGGCTTCGGAGGGCCTCTGGTCCTGATGGTCGGCATTACCGCCGACGGGGTTGTCTACAACACATCTGTCCTGTCGCAGAACGAGACCCCCGGACTTGGAGCCAAGTGCGGCACCGATGAGAAGTTCATGAATCAGTTCAAGGGCTTTGACCCGGAGACAAAGAGCCTTACGGTCAAGAAGGACGGTGGCGATGTGGATGCCATAACCGCTTCCACAATCACCTCAAGGGCTTACGCGCTTGCCGTTGAAAACGCCGTCGACGCTTTAAAATCAATCAAAGGAGAATAGGCTATGAGCAGTAAGAAACTGAATCTTTTCACAAAAGGTTTCCTGAAGGAAAATCCTACCTTTGTCCTGCTTCTGGGCATGTGCCCTACGCTTGCGACCACAACGTCCGCCATCAACGGTCTGAGTATGGGACTTGCGACGCTGTTTGTCCTTGTGCTCTCGAACATCGCCATCTCGGCCATCGCTCCTGTGGTACCGGACAAGGTGCACATTCCGGTCTATATAGTGGTCATCGCCACTTTCGTGACGATACTCCAGTTCGCGATGCAGGCCTACACTCCGGCCATGTACGCGACACTCGGCCTGTTCATCCCGCTCATTGTCGTTAACTGCATCGTCCTGGGACGCGCCGAGGCCTTCGCCAGCAAGAACGGCATCATCGACTCCGCCCTTGACGGACTTGGAATCGGATGCGGCTTTACAATTTCCCTGACGGTTATCGGAATCGTCCGCGAGATCCTGGGAAGCGGCTCTGTCTTCGGCCTCAAACTGATCTCCGGTGACGGAATCCTTGTGTTTGTGATGGCTCCGGGCGCTTTCCTTGCCCTTGGCTATCTTATGGTACTGTTCAACAAAATCGCTAAAAAGAACTAAGCCATGGAATATTTTCTTATAATAATCTCCGCGATATTCGTCAACAACATCATGCTTGCCCAGTTCCTGGGCACATGTCCGTTTTTGGGTGTCTCCAACAAGATTTCCACGGCGACCGGCATGGCCGGTGCGGTGTGCTTCGTGATCACCCTCGCGACTTTGGTGACATATCTCATCAACCAGTATCTTCTTGAGACCTTCGGCCTTCAGTTCCTGCAGACCATCGCGTTCATCCTTGTGATAGCGGCCTTGGTGCAGATGGTCGAGATTGTGCTGAAGAAGATCAGCCCATCCCTCTACCAGGCCCTTGGAATATTCCTTCCTCTGATCACCACGAACTGCGCCGTGCTTGGTGTCGCTCTCAATGTGGTGACAAAGGAGTTCGCCTTCGGCGGACCGGCTCATATGCTGAACCTCGGTGAGTCAGTTGTGTATGCCTTCGCCACCGCAGTCGGCTACGGAATGGCTCTCGTGCTGTTCGCCGGCCTTCGCGAGCACCTCGACTTGAATGATGTCCCTAAGCCGTTCAAAGGCATTCCGATAGCCCTTGTGACCGCCGGAATCCTTGCCATGGCGTTTATGGGATTCTCGGGTTTAGTATAGATTTTGCAGAAGACAACAGCCTTGTTTGATCTCATTAATTTTAACGGTTATGAAAAAGGCATTTTTGGCTCTTGTGATTCTGTTAGGTTCTGCGGTTCTTGCGTCTGCGCAGCCAAAATCAATCGGCGGCAGGCTCGGCAACTATGGGATTGACGTCAGCTACGAGAACTACGTGATGGGAGGACCTGATTTTCTGGAATTCGGTTTGGGTTTGGACAACGGATTCAGTACTAGTGATTTTCATGTGGATGGCATCTACAATTTCATGATTGTCCAGCCGGACTGGACTCCTAAGGGCAGGTGGGGTTTTTATGCCGGTCCTGGAGCCAGCGTGGCTTTGTGGAAGAATGACAAGGATGAGAACACGGTTTATGCCGGATTTGTGGGTAATGTCGGTTTGGAATACACATTTGATTTTCCTCTTCAACTTTCCTTGGATTTCCGCCCGAGGCTGATGTTTGGCGATGGAGGAGTAAGAGGTGACGGTCCGTTCACATTGGGCATCGGAGTCCGTTACGCTTTTTAGCAAGCGGTGAGGATTGCCCTGTGGAACCATAGAAGGCTTATGCTTCACGATAAAGTGAGGATTTCCGGACGGAAATCCTCACTTTATTGCTTATTATTTGGTATTTTTGTGATTGGAACGTGGCCGAGGGCATCCTCGGGCTAAAAATCATTGGAAATGATGAGCCGGAAATTCACGCTCGGCATCAAATGGGCCGAGGATGTAATATTCAATGGCAGGAAGATAGGACTTTCCGATCTTCCGTTGAATGATGTAGAGGCCTGTTATGATTTTCTGAAGGAGTTCGCCTCAGAGAAGGTTATCTACGGGATAAACACAGGTTTCGGTCCCATGGCTCAGTGGAGGGTGGATGACAAGTATCTGAAAGATCTTCAGTACAACATAATAAGAAGCCATTCCACGGGAGCCGGCGAGCCTTTGGAGGACATTTACGTCAAGGCGGCGATGATCGCCCGTCTGGGAACGTTCCTACAGGCCCGTTCGGGTGTGCATCCGGATCTGGTCAAGTTGTTGGTGGAGATGATCGACAGGAACATCTTCCCGTACATCCCCCAGCACGGCAGTGTCGGCGCGAGCGGCGACTTGGTCCAATTGGCGCACATGGCTCTCTGCATGATCGGTGAAGGAAAGGTTCATTACAAAGGTGAGTGGCGTCCGTCCGCCGAGGTACTGAAAGAGAATGGTCTGGAGCCGTTCAAGATTCATATTCGTGAGGGATTGTCGATCTCCAACGGGACCTCTTTCATGACGGGGATCGGAGTTGTCAACCAGGTCTATGCCGACAGGCTTCTGGATTGGGCGACGTTGGCATCCGTGATGATGAACGAGATCGCCTCGTCTTTTGATGACCTGATGTCAGAGGAGCTCAATGAGGTTCGTAGGCACGAGGGCCAACGGGTGATCGCGGAGAGGATGAGAAGGCTTGCCAAGGGGAGCGGTTGCCTTCGCAGGCGCGAGCATGACCTTTATGACTGCGGCCATGCATCACAGGGAACATTCGACCACAAGGTGCAGGCCTACTACTCTCTGCGGTGCACCCCGCAGATTCTTGGTCCGGTCTACGAGACATTCTCAAACGCCCGCAGGGTGCTGGAGGAGGAACTCAACTCCGCCTGTGACAACCCTATTGTGGATCATGTCGCGAGGAATGTCTTCCACGGCGGCAATTTCCACGGAGACTACATCTCCCTGGAGGAGGACAAGGTGAAGATCGCCACGGTAAGGATGGCGATGACTGCCGAGCGCCAGCTCAACTATCTGTTCCATGACAGGATCAACGGAATCCTTCCGCCGTTCCTGAACATGGGGACTCTCGGCCTGAACTACGGAATGCAGGCATGTCAGTTCACGGCGACATCAACCACGGCGGAGTGCCAGACACTTGCCATGCCTAACTATGTTCACAGCATTCCTAACAATAATGACAATCAGGACATTGTCAGCATGGGCACCAACACGGCTCTGCTCGCCAAGCGTGTCATCGACAACACCTATCAGGTCTTTGCGATCCAATTCATCGCTCTGGCCCAGGCGGTTGACTGTCTCGGAATCGCAGACAGGATCGCTCCGACTTCCAGGAAGGTCTATGATGATGTCCGTGCGATCATCCCTAAGTTCGTGGAAGACAATCCATTCTACGAGCAGATAGCGGCCGTGGAATCTTATCTGAGAAACAACCCGTTAAATCTTAAATAGATGGAACTGTTTCCTGAACTCGAAAAGAGGTATACCAAAGACCAGTTTACCGCCCGTGAGGCGCAGCGGATGGCTGAGTTCATCGCTTTCGGCCCGATTGTCTTCCAGGCGTCACGCCTGTTGGTGAGATACGGCATCCTGGATCTTCTCCGCGACCATCGCGAAGGACTGACGGAGAAAGAGATCGTCGAGAATGTCGGGGTCTCTGAATATGCCGTAAAGTGTCTTCTGGAAGCCGGCCTCAGCATTGGAACTGTGCTGGTTGACGCCGAGACAGACCGGTTCACAATCTCCAAGGTAGGCTGGTTTCTGCTGACCGACGAGGCTACGAAAGTCAACATGGATTTCAACAATGATGTCAACTATGAGGGATTTTTCTATCTCGACGAGTCTTTCAGGGAGCATCGTCCGGCGGGGCTGAAATGTCTGGGAAACTGGAATACTATCTACGAGGGGCTGTCGTCCCTTCCTGAGCCGGCCAGGACAAGCTGGTTCGCGTTCGATCACTTCTATTCAAACAATTCTTTCGAGGAGGCGTTGAAGATAATATTCGACCGTCCTGTGAGGTATCTGCTTGATGTCGGCGGCAACACCGGCAAATGGGCGCTCCAGTGCGTCGGTTTCGATCCGGAGGTGGAGGTCACTGTTTTCGACCTGCCGCAGCAGATGGAGCTTATGCGGAAAGAAACGGCCGGTAAGCCCGGGGCGGAGAGGATCCACGGCTGCGGAGGCAACCTGCTCGACCCGGAGACAAGATTCCCTGTTGACAATGAATATGACCTCATCTGGATGAGCCAGTTCCTGGATTGTTTCTCCGAGGATGAGATCCTGAGCATTCTGAGCAGGGCGGCCGAGATTCTCCGCCCGGGAGCACGGCTCTGCATAATGGAGCTTCTTTGGAACCGCCAGCGCTTTGAACCTGCGGCTTTCTGTCTGACAATGACCAGCTTGTACTTCACCGCGATGGCTAACGGCAACAGCAAGATGTACTACTCCGAGGATTTGACAAGGCTTATAGAGAAGGCCGGGATGAAGGTCGAGAAGATCATCGACGGCATCGGCCAGGGACACAACATATTGATTTGCGTTAAAGAATAAAAGATCATAATAATGAGTAAGGAAGAAATAATCACCAAAGTCAACGGATTCCTCGTTGACGAGTTTGAGATTGATGCGGCGCTTTTGAACGACAATGCCGCTCTTAAAAAGGATCTTGGCATTGACAGCCTTGACATCGTTGACATCATCGTCTTGATTGACAAGGAATTCGGCGTGAAGGTCAAGGCCGAGGAACTCGGGAGGCTCACCACTCTGGGCAGCCTTTACGATTTCATCGAGGAGAAGATCGCTTAGGGGCTTTTGGTCTGTGAATATGCCGGAGAGCGGAGAAAGGCAGTGGCAAGGCACGACTGACGGCACCTCGTGGATGCACGGGGCGCTGATCGGAATGATGAGGGTCGTTCCGCTGTGGGTCTTTTACCCGCTGATGAGTCTAGTAGTGCCGTTCTACATGATTTTCAATCACAAAGGGTACCTCTCCAACTATCATTACTTTCATCGCGTGCAGGGTTTCGGCCCGATCGGGTCTTTTCTTCATGTGTTTGCCTGCCATTGGATGTTCGGCGCGGTGATCATTGACCGGTTCGCCTCGTATTCCGGAAAGAAATTCAGTATGGAGGTCCCTAGGATGTCCTTGTACGAGAAACTCTGTGCCGGAAACGCAGGTTTCGTGCAGATCAGCTCACATATCGGCAACGAAGAACTTGCCGGCTACGAGTTGAGGGCAACGAAAAGGATCAACGCCCTTGTGTTCGGCGGTGAAGGCAAGACCTTGACAGAGAACAGGGAAAGGATTCTGGGCGGGAACAATGTCCGTCTGGTGAGCATTTCCGGGGATATGTCCCACCTCGTGATCCTGAACAACGCCCTTGCGGACGGAGAGATCGTGAATATTCACGGCGACAGGGTATTCGGATCGAACCGCACAGTCCGCCGCGAGATTCTTGGGGCTGAGGCTGAGCTTCCTTTGGGGCCGTTCCTGCTGGCTTCCATGAGAGGTGTCCCGGCGGTCTCGGTCTTTGTGATGAAGGTCGGGCTGAGAAAGTACCGTGTGCATCTGTTCCGCCCGGACGAGGGGCTGGAAGGCTTGGATGTGAGGGAAAAGGCTGAGGCGATGGCGAAGGCCTATGCAAGTGAAATCACAGAGGTGCTTAGGCTTTATCCTGACCAATGGTTCAATTTTTACGAATTCTGGAAAAATGACTGAGGCGGACCTGAAAACTTTTGACTTCACATCGGTGGACATCACGGAACTTCTGCCACAGCGGAAACCTTTTGTCATGATTTCCAGTCTGTTGTCGTGCTCCTACGAGAAAACCGTGACAAGATTTCTGATTCAGGATGACAATGTTTTTGTTGATGGCGGGAGGCTTGTACCTGAAGGACTTGTGGAGAACATCGCCCAGACCTGCGCCGTAAGGATCGGCTTCATCAACAAGTACTTGCTCCATAAACCGGTCAGCGTGGGCTATGTCTGCGCCCTCAAGGATTTCAAGGTTCTTGGAACCCCGTCTGCCGGAGGGCCCATCGAGACTGAGATTGACCTCAAAGGGGAATTCGGAACTATGCTGATGGTGGATGCAAAGACAAAATCAGGCGGGAATATGATAGCGGAGGGCACGATGGTCATCGCCTTGGACGAAAGCAAGCCGGTCGGCGGACACAAGGCCGTGGTCAAGATTTCTGACAACATAATCTCCCCGCTGGGAACGACCACGGAGGAGAATTATGCCGCTGTCAAGGCCGGAAAATCGGCCTTGAGGCTCTACAAGTCTTCAAAAGACCTTCCAGAACCATTCTTCGCCTCGTTGATTGACGAGGATTCTTTAGCCGGTGAATATGCCGGGATGGATTCGTCGGCAAGGACCTGCGGACAAAATGGACTGGACGGCTTGTCACGTTTTGAAAAGCGGATAATCCTGTCTGTGTCAAAGGCATTGAAAGGAACCGGCATAGATCCGGCTTCCGATGACGTGCTGTTCGTGATTTCATCCACTAAAGGCAATGTTGAGTTGCTGGACAGCGAGGCCGAGCCTTGCGGCAGTGATCCGTCCGTGAGGGAAAGACTTGGGAACTCCGCTGAGAAGGTCGCCGGATTCTTCGGCAACAGAAACACCCCTTTGGTGGTCTCTAACGCCTGCATCTCAGGGCTTTGCGCCCAGATCGCCGCGATGAGGCAACTCAAGGCCGGAAAATACGGAACGGTGATCGTGACCGGGTCCGATGTCCAGTCCAGATTCATCATCTCCGGGTTCCAGTCGTTCAAGGCGTTGTCCCAGGAGGCTTGCAGACCGTTCGACGCTCATAGGAGGGGTCTGAACCTTGGGGAGGCCGCCGCCACGATCATATTCCGGTACAAGATCCCCGGACCGGAGGATTGGGTCCTTGTCCGCGGGGCGGTCCGCAATGACGCGAACCACATCTCGGGACCGTCAAGAACCGGAGAGGGGAGTCTCAGGGCCATAAAGGCGGCACTGGGGGATCTGGGACCAGAGGAACTGGCTCTTGTATCGGTTCACGGCACTTCTACTGCCTACAATGACGAGATGGAGTCGATCGCTTTGACCAGGGCAGGATTGCAGGACGTGCCTGTGAACAGCCTGAAAGGCTATTTCGGCCACACGATGGGAGCGGCGGGTATCCTTGAGACCGTCCTTTCGATGGCTTCTGTCGATGACGGAACCGTGCTTGGGACACGAGGGTATTCAGAATGCGGGGTTTCCTGCCCGCTGGACATCTCGCCAGAACCGAGAAAGACGGCAAAGAGGGCGTTCGCCAAGCTGCTGTCAGGGTTCGGAGGCTGCAACGCCGCCGGCATATTCATAAAAGGAGATCTCTTTTTGAAAGGAGGAGAAAGATGAAAGTCAAGGCGCGCGTCTCAATCACACCGGAAAAAGTGGTTGTCGGGAGAAAAATTCTTACCTTTGACTCAACGGGAGCCGAACTCCTGGTGGAGATTTACAGAAAGATAGTGGGGGACTACCCCAAGTTCTTCAAGATGGATCCTTTGGCCCGTCTTGGATTTGTCGCCTCGGAATTGCTGCTGAACGAAGAGGCTCCGAGAAGAACAGACTGCGAGGACAGGGCCGTTATACTCTTCAACCGCAGTGCCTCACTTGCGGATGACGTTGAGTATCAGAAGACTATCGGGAAAGAGAACTTCTTTCCAAGCCCTGCGGTGTTCGTGTACACCCTGCCGAACATTGTGACCGGAGAGATCGCCATCCGCAACAAGTACTACGGGGAGACTTCCTTTTATGTGCTTGAGAACAAGGACGAGGCGGTGATGAAAGAGGTTGTCGGGCAGGCGTTTCAGGATCCGGTGACGGAATCCGCGATTGCAGGCTGGCTGGAATGCTCTGATCCCGGACATTTTGAGGCTGATTTATATTTAATACAGGAAAAATAATATGGACGCACTTATCAACGAATTGAAAGAGAAGATCATCGAGGCTCTCAAGCTTGTTGATCTCAAACCGGAGGACATCGACGCTGACGCCCCTCTCTTCGGTGAGGGACTTGGCCTTGACTCCATTGACGCCTTGGAACTTATGCTGCTTTTGGAGAAGAACTACGGAATCAAACTGAAGAATCCCGCCGAAGGCAAGGAGGTCTTCAAGTCAGTAAGAACTATGGCCGAGTACATCAAGGCTGACCAGTCGAAGTAAGTGTCCGGGAGAATCGTCATAACAGGATCTGGAATCATCTCCGCCATCGGGGTGGGGAAGGAGGAGACATTGCGTTCCCTCACCGCCCGCAGGAGCGGCGTCGGGAGCCTTAGACATCTGCAGACCGCTCACTCTGACCTTCCTTGCGGGGAGGTGAATATGTCCGACGGGGAACTCAAGAACGCTCTCGGATTTCCTTCAGGCAGGATTGTCCCCCGGACAACATTGCTTGGGATCATGGCGGTCAAGGAGGCTATGGAGGAGGCCGGAGTCAAAGGCTCGGACCGTTCGGCCTTGATCTCGGGAACGACTGTCGGCGGGATGGATGTGACCGAGCGTCATTACCTTCAGGGTGATGACCGGTCTCTTTTCCGTCTTCACGACTGCGGAAGCTGCACGGACGCGATAGCGGATTTTTTCGGTGGCTTCTCCCTTGTGACCACAACCTCAACCGCCTGTTCATCAGCGGCGAACTCGATCATGTTCGGAGCTGACCTGATAAAGAATGGCCGCTGTGAAGTCGCGGTCGCCGGCGGTGCCGAATGCCTGACCAGATACCATCTCAACGGATTCAATTCCCTGAAGATTCTGGACAGCGAGCCTTGCCGGCCGTTCGACGCGACCCGTAACGGGTTGAATCTCGGCGAAGGAGCCGGATTCGTGGTCCTTGAGAGTGAGGAACATGCCTTGAAGAGAGGCGCGCATCCGCTCGGGGTTCTGGACGGCTACGGCAACGCCTGCGACGCTTTCCACCAGACAGCCTCTTCGGATGATGGCGAAGGCGCTTTCCTGGCGATGTACAAAGCATTGAATATGTCTGGGTTGGGACCTTCGGACATCGACTATGTGAATGCCCACGGCACGGCCACACCTAACAACGACGCCAGCGAAAGCCGGGCGATGTTCCGTCTTTTCGGAGACAGTATCCCTCCTGTGTCTTCCACAAAGGCGTTCACCGGTCACACGACCAGCGCGGCCGGCAGCATCGAGGCTGTGATCTGTCTCCTTGCCATCAAGCACGGATTCATCCCTGCCAACCTTAATTGGAAGGAAGCGTTCGAGGGTGGCGTAATCCCGGAGTCGGAAGGGCGTGAGGGCATCGCTCTCAATCACGTTCTGTGCAATTCATTCGGTTTCGGAGGCAATGACTCATCCCTGTTGATCTCGCGTTATGACAGATAGGATTTACATACGTTCAGCGGCCCAGATCTCCGTTCAGAAGCCTCTCCGCGAGGACTGGATGACAGATCCCGTACAGTGTTCTGAACCTTATCTCAGAAGTCAGGATCCGGATTTCAAGCCGTTCCTGAATCCTATGCAGGCACGCAGGATGGGTTTGATCCTCAAACGGGCGATAGCGGTCTCACTTACCGCCCTGAAGGAGGCCGGAATCGAATGTCCGGACGCCATATTCACAGGCACGGGACTTGGCTGCATGGAGAACACGGAGAATTTCCTGGAGGCGATGAGCCGGGATGGAGAGGAGATGCTTCCTCCTACATATTTTATGATGTCCACCCACAACACGATCAGTTCGGCGGTGGCCATCCTGCTTCGTTGCCGAGGGCACAACTGCACATATTCACAGAAAGACATCTCCTTTGAGAGCGCGTTGCTGGACGCTTTCATGCAGTTTCAGTCCAGAAGAATCTCCAATGCCCTTGTCGGAGCGCACGATGAGACGACACCGGACACCTACGATCTTTTGAAAGGCGCCGGGTACTTCGGCGATGGTGCCACCGCCGCCGAAGCCTCTTCCGCATTCGTGTTGTCCGGGTCTCCGGTCCGGGGGACCGCCGAAGGGGCCGATGGGGCATCGAAGAAACCTCTTTGCGAATTGGCGGATGTCCGGATCCTCCACTCTCCGAAGAATCTGGAAACAATTGTCAATGAATATCATGCCTCTCACGTCATCCGCAGCGCGGACTATTTCAGGCTGTTCGGCAAATGCTTCTCGACATCCGGATTAGGAATCTACGGGGCCGCGATGAGGATCGCCCATGGCCTTGACAAGGACATCCTTGTCGTGAACGACGCCGGCGAGGATGTCGGATTGGTTTATCTCAAAAGCTTATGTTAAGACTGCTGACACTGTCCGTTGTCCAGAGCCTCCTGCTTTCCGGAGGCCAGGTGCTTCTCAAGTTCGCCCTTGAGAGGATGGGCAGTTTTGAATGGACGTGGGCGTTTTTCGGCCGTCTGCTCGTCAACTGGTGGTTCCTTGGCTGCGGCCTCTGCTATGCCGGAGGCACGGTCCTGTGGATGTACATCCTCAAGAGATACCCGTTCAGCATGGCCTACCCGATGATCAGCCTGAGTTATGTGTTCGGGATGCTCGCAGCCATATTCATTTTCCATGAGAACATTCCCGCCACCCGTTGGATCGGGGTTTTTCTGATCATCAGTGGCTGTGTGTTTATAGCTAAATGATTATGAAAAGTTTAAGAATAATATTCATTGGCCTTGCGCTGCTTTCCGCCGTTTCATCGGCTTCCGGCGCCGACTATAAGCCGCTCACAGAGGCGCAGACCGCAGAGGCCATCAAAAGGATCGACGCTTCCTGCGCCGGGATCAAGAGCCTGGAGGCAGACTTCAAGCAGGTAAAGGACATAGCCATCCTTCAGGAGAAGATGGTCTCCACAGGCAAAATGTGGTTCGCCGACGGAATGTTGAGGTGGGAATATGTCTCCCCGTACACCTATCTTTTCATCCTGAACAAAGAGAAGGTGCTTCTCCAGAGCAGCCAGACCTCCAGCAAGATGGATGTGGGCACGAACAGGCTTTTCAAGTCCATCGCGAGGATCATTATGGACAGCATAACGGGGCAGGGGTTGTCTGGCTCCGGAGACTTCAGGGTGCGGATGTTTCTTGACGGTGGCTGCTATGTGGCTGAGATGGAGCCTCTAAAAAAAGAGATGAAGCAGATGTTCAAGACAGTCCGCCTGCATTTCGGCAAGGATATGAAGGTCATTGATGTGGATTTGATTGACAACAGCGGCGTGACGATGATCACGATCCTGAACGCTGAATATAACAAGACGGTCGATGAGAAGGTTTTTGTTGTTGATTAGTCTGCTTCTGTCTGTTGGTGTGCCATCCGCCATCGCCTCGATGGCCAGAGAGCCTGTGGTCCGGCAAAGCTCACCAACCATTGAGGTGACCGATACGACCGTGGCGCCCTACCTTTTCCCGTTCAACGACAATGAAACCTCCCGCTACACCGTGGCCATAACCTTCAAAAACGCCTCTTTCTCAGGAATATGCGTGATCAAGAGGATGGACGGCGTCATCGCCGGCTCCATAGTCAACGAGTTCGGCATCAGAGCCTTCGACTTCAAGATGACAAGGGGACGCCGACGAGTCAAACTGCTCAACGTGATGAAGCCTCTGGACAAATGCCTCATAAGCAAGACGATAGCAAGAGACCTCAAACGACTATTCAACTCCTCCGCCACTGATGAATATATTTCCGTTGATGGCTCAAAAGTCATTATGCGGAGGCCAGACCGCAGCTACACTTTCTCAAAAATGAATATCCCCGAATGAGACTTTCAGGCACATTCTTCACTATCCTTTCCATAAAAGAGACCGAGGGAGGATTCGAGCCACTCATCAGGCTCGAACCTGACAATGTGATCTTCAAGTCCCATTTTCCGGACTATCCGATCACTCCCGGAGCCGTACAGATCCGTGTGGCGACAGAACTGCTGGAAATGCGTTTGGACAAGTCGTTGACCCTTTCACGGGTCGCTGACCTCAAGTTCATGGAGCCTCTTTACCCCGGGGCCGAGGTGACATATTCATTCACAAAGATGACGCTGACGGACGGCATCCAGAAAGTGGAACTCACCGTCCGCTCGGAGGAAAAAGTCTTCTCACGGATGAGTCTTGAATATGCCATCACATCGGCGGACCCGGTGACCATCCTGAAGCAGTTGAAAACCTGCGTCATTGTCCCCGTCTATAACAATGCCGGAACAATCAAGGATCTGGTACAGAGAACGTTGAGGTTCTGCAAAGACGTGATTGTCGTGGATGACGGCAGCACGGACGGCTCCTCTGGCTCCTTGTCAGAAACCGGCGCTGTGGTTGTCCGCTACGAGAGAAACCGTGGCAAAGGCCACGCCCTCAAAACCGGCTTCAGTGAAGCCAAGGCCCGGGGATTCGAGCGAGCCATCACCATAGACGCTGACGGCCAGCATTTCCCGGAGGATATCCCCGCGTTCGTGGCCCAGGCCAAAGAGCATCCGGACGCCATGCTTGTCGGAAGCCGCGATCTAAGGATGGAGAATATGCCGGGAGGCAACACTTTCGCCAACAAATTCTCGAATTTCTGGTTCAGACTCCAGACCGGAGTGAACCTCCCTGACACCCAATCCGGTTTCCGGCTCTATCAATTGAACCGCCTGGGGAGTCTCCGATTTCTGACCTATCGCTACGAGGCCGAGCTGGAACTCCTTGTGTTCCAATGCTGGAAAGGAGTTCCGATGATCCCGGTCGGCATCCGTGTCTATTATCCTCCTGAGGGCGAAAGGGTAACGCATTTCCGTCCGTTCCGGGACTTCTTCCGTATCAGTGTCCTGAACACGGTATTGTGCGTTCTTGCTCTCTTTTACGGTCTGCCTTCCCGCTTGCTACGCAAAAAATGAGTATCTTCGCGGAACATTATCGTAAAAGAGGCGAGTGACAGACTTTTTTCTTAAGATCTACGACTTCCTCCAAGGAAGAAAATGGCTGGCTGCCCTTGTGGCCGCCATCCTTGCGGCTGTCTGTCTGTTTATGGCCTCAGGGCTGCATTATGAGGAGGACATCTCCAGGTTTCTGCCGGGAGACGAGGAAAGTTTGAGATACACCGAGGCTTACAACGCCCTTGGCAAAAAGAACAACATTGCCCTGATTTTCTCGCCTAAAGACGGCTCGGAGGCAGATGAGGATGAGATTTCCGAGGCGATTCACGATTTCGAGGACGTGTTCGACGCCGTGGATTCCACCGGAATGGTCCCTCAAAGGCAGATAACCGTAGACGGCGGGATGGCACTCGAGATGATGGCGGGCGTCACATCCTCCTATCCTCTGTACATGACCGAGGCGGACTATCAGCGCATAGACTCACTTCTGAATATTCAAGGCTATGTCTCCAGGCAACTTGCCGAAGACCGCCTGTCTCTGATGTTTCCGACCGGGGACGCTGTGGCCGCCAATGTCCGCACGGATCCTTTGCGTCTGTTCACGCCTGTGCTTCAGCGGTTGAGAACCAGTGCCGCCAACTCGAACTACGACATTGCCGACGACTGCATATTCACAAAAGACGGTCATGGACTCGCATTTTTGACCTCCTCTTACGGCACGAGCGAGTCTGGGATGAACTCCAAGGTCGCCGATCTGGTTGATGATGCCATACAAAGACTTGAGACTGAGCATCCTGAGGTCTCCGTGTCCGCCGTGGGCGCGCCGCTGATCGCCGTGACAAACGCCGCGCAGATCAAGAAAGACAGCATATTGGCCATCTCTCTGGCCCTGCTTCTGATCGGTCTTCTGCTGGTGTTTACCTACAAACGCTTCTCTGACATCCTCTGGATAGTCATTTCAATCACATTCGGCTGGCTTTTCGCCGTCGGTGGCATCGCCCTGATCCGTGACAGCATGTCGATCATCGTCATCGGAGTCGCTTCCGTGATCATCGGCATAGCGGTTAACTATCCGCTGCATTTTATGGACGGTCTGAAATCGGGTGTGAGTCCCAGGCAGAACCTAAAGGAGATGGTCGAGCCGCTGCTTATCGGCAACATCACCACGATCGCCGCCTTCCTGTGCCTTGTCTGGCTGGATGCCGTGGCGATGCAGGATCTGGGGCTGTTCGGCTCGCTGATGCTGGCCGGTACGATAATATTCGTGCTTGTCTTCCTGCCAGTCTTCACCAAGGCCCGCAAAAATGTCGGCGGCACACTTGAGTTGGGACGGATTCTTCCGGACAAGGCTCCTTCTAACGGTTGGCTTCTTGCCGCCGTGATGGCTGTGACTGTGGTCATGTATTTCCTCAGCGGCCGGACGGAGTTCGATTCCGACATGAGGAACATCAACTACATGACCCAGAGCCAGAAACGTGACCTGGAGATGCTTCAGAGCGGATTGGAGCAGTCCGGCTACAACCAGATCTATGCCATCGCCGAAGGCCGGGATCAGGAGACCGCGCTTGAACTGAACGACAAACTGTTGGCGAGGCTGGACTCTCTGAAAGGCAGTGTAGCCTTTGTCAAAGGAGTCGGCAATTTCGCCCCGTCGGAGAAAACCCAGGCCGAAAGGATAGAGAGGTGGAATGCTTTCTGGGGCTGTGGCCGCGCGGAAAAGCTTCTGAAGGAATTGGCTGACGAAAGCCGGAGGCAAGGATTCTCGGAGTCGGCGTTCAGTCCGTTCAAGGATGTCCTGACCAAGGAATATGCCGTCTTGCCAACCGCTGTTGGCTCTCCGTTGATGAAGTCGTTTGACGATACATATATTATCAAAGATAATGGAAAATATCTAATTGTAAATCAAGTATATTCTGCTGGTGCCCCCAGTGCGGAGGCGATAAAGCGATCCCTGCGCTCTGAAGGGGCGCTTGCCTTCGACACCGGCGACATCAGCAACCGTCTTGTGTCAGTCCTTTCCGGGAGCTTTGACTTCATCGGCGCGATATGCAGCCTTGTGGTGTTCGTCTTCCTGTGCCTCAGTTTCCGCCGTTTGGAGCTTGGCCTCCTGTCATTTTTCCCGCTGGCTGTCAGCTGGTTCTGGATTCTCGGCATTATGGGTCTTCTGGACATCCGCTTCAACATCGTCAACATCATCCTCGCCACGTTCATCTTCGGCCAGGGCGATGACTACACGATCTTCATCACCGAGGGCCTTGTCTATGAATATGCCTACGGGAAGAAACGTCTCGCCACCTACAAGAACAGCGTGTTTAATTCGGCAGTGATAATGTTCATCGGCATCGGGGCCTTGATCTTGGCCAAGCATCCGGCGATGCGCTCGCTGGGGGAGGTCACGGTGATCGGGATGTTCATTGTCGTGGCAATGGCTTACTATCTGCCTCCGGTGATGTTCAGATGGCTGACGGAGAAGAATGGCGCTAAACGTGACATCCCTTTGACTTTGAAAAGGTTGGTATATTCGCTCTACGCTCTTGTCGGCTATGTGCTGCTGATGTTCCTGTTCGCCTACCCTTACACTTTTTTCCATTTTTTGATTCAGGGCAATTCTTCGGACAGCAAGTTGAAGTACCATAGATTCCTTCAGAGGATGTCTCGTTTTCTGTTGAGGCGTATTCCAGGAGTGAAGGTCAGCATTTCCGGAGTCACCGATTTTGATAAGCCATCCGTTATCGTTGCGAATCATCAGTCACATATTGATCTTATCTGCTTGATGGCCTTGACTCCTAAAGTGGTGTTCTTTACTAATGACTGGGTCTGGAAGAATCCGATTTACGGTTATGTCCTTCGCAAGGCCGACTGTTTCCCGGTTCATGATGGAATAGAGGAGAACATGGACAGAATTCGTTCTTTGGTGGCTCGGGGATATTCATTAGTCATTTTCCCAGAGGGGACGAGGACTCTGGATGGCAAGGTAGGGCGTTTCCACAAAGGGGCTTTTTATGTGGCCTCGGAACTTGGCTTGGACATCACTCCTGTGTTTATTCATGGAGCTTACGATGTGCTTCCAAAGACGGATTTTATGCTTAGGGAAGGCTCCGTGCAAGTCGAAGTAGGTGTGAGGATTCCATGCCGCGAGGATTACCGTGCGATGACAAAAGAGTGTCACAGAATGTTTGTCGCAAGGTACTCTGAGATTTGCAAGGAGCTAGAGACTCCAGAGTACCTTTCTAAATATGTCAGGTACAAGTACCTTTACAAAGGTGCCGATGTGGAATCCCGCTGCCGAAAGGCACTCTCTCGTGTGAAAGATGCCGGATTCTTGTTTGAGACTCCTTCCGGTAATCATTTTGAGATCCATGACTGCGGGCAGGGTGAGTATGCCTTGATCTTCGCCTTGATGCACCCGGAGATTAAGGTGGATGCGTACGACAAGGATGAGGATAACATAATGCTTGCCTCTAACTGTTCGTGTTTGCCGGATAACCTTCATTTTCATTTGGAGTCATGAGACGGATTGCCTTGATAATCTTGACCGTTCTGATGCTTGGCCTTCAAGCTCATGCTCTTGGGCTTGAAGCGTTCTTTCCTGAACCAGACAAGGCCAACGGAGCCGCCGTGATAGTCTGTCCCGGAGGCAGTTACTATTGGCTTTCAAAAAAGATTGAGGGAACTGACGTGGCAAGAAAACTGGCTGATGCAGGATTCACTGCGTTTGTCCTGCACTACCGCCACGCCGGCACGAGATACTTCCTTTTCGGGAATATGGCGGTTCCTCAGAACCATTATCCCGATGCGTTGGATGACCTTAGGAATGCGGTGCTGGAAGTGCGGCGGAAGGCTTCCGAATATTCAATCGACCCTTCAAAGGTCGGGGTGATGGGTTTCTCCGCCGGGGGCCACCTCGTGTTGAATAGCGGTGAGGAAGCGATTGAGAATCAAGGAATATCTTCGCGTCCGTCGTTCATCGTCTCTGTCTATCCGGTAGTCACCATGACCGATGAGGCCATAGTCCACAAACGTTCCCGGACGGCATTGCTAGGCGGGCACCGGAAAGATTCCTCCCTTAGGCGTAAGCTCTCTATGGAATTGGACATCCCGTCGGACATGCCGCCTGTCTTTCTTGTGAACTGTCTGGATGACCCGACCGTTGACTACCGCAACTCCGTCGTGATGGACAAAGCCCTGACCGAATCCGGAATCCCCCACAAGTATATTCAGTTCCCTTCCGGCGGCCACGGCTTCGGCGCCTCCTCCACCCAGGCCGACTGGTTTCCTTTATTTCTGGATTGGTTTGAGAACCTGCCAGCGAAAGGCCACCGCGAGTAACCCTGGGGATGTATTGGCTTTGGGACTCCTAACCCAGTCTGCGGGCTAAAGCTACCGCAATGTTTTTCCGGGCGAAATCGTTGACCGAAACGAAAGTGGTCTTGCGTTTCAGCTCGTCATGAGACATAGTCAGCAATAACTTTGCAAGGCATTCGTCCGCAAAGGAGTTTGACACGACATCAACACCTTCGAAATCCAGTGTCACCTTATCATATTCATTCAATAGAGAAACAAGTTGCTCTCGCACTCTCTCACCGAGCATTCTGGTACCGAGATTTTCTCCAAAATCTCTGAATTTAAAAGTAGTAGGGCAGAGTCCGCATGACAGATGCATATCGCTGATTTTGATTAACCGCTCTTTTTGCCTAATTTCGCAAGATTAATCGACTTTCAGAAATTTTCGAGATGACAGAGGACATTGAATTCCGGTCAGTGGAGGCCATCAAAGACTTTCAGGAGAGGAAACTGCGCGAGGCACTGGACTATCTGGCGGCCAATTCGCCATATTACCAAAGGATGTTTTCCCGTTTCGGGATAGATGTCTCCGCCATCCGCCATATTGAGGACCTTGTAAAGATTCCGTTCACCGAGAAGAAAGATCTCCAACTTTACAACGAGGACTTTCTGTGTGTCCCGAGGGACAAGGTGATCGACTACATCACCACTTCCGGCACGCTGGGGGATCCTGTCACGTTCTGCTGCACGGAGAAGGATCTCCAAAGGCTTGCCTACAACGAGAAGAAGTCATTCGAGTGCGCCGGAGTGCATCCCGGCAACGTTGTCCAGCTTATGACGACCATCGACAAACGCTTTATGGCCGGGCTGGCTTATTTCCTTGGCATCAGGGAGTTGGGCGCAGGAATCATCCGGGTGGGCAACGGCGTGCCGGAGCTTCAATGGGACACGATCCGGCGCATCAAGCCGGACACGATAATGTGTGTGCCATCGTTCATTCTCCGTCTCATCCATTACGCCGAGGAACATGGAATAGACTACCGTAACTCAAGTGTCAAGAGAATCATCGGAATCGGAGAAGGACTTAGAAACCAGGACTTTTCGCTTAACCTGTTGGGCTCGAAGATAAAGGAGAAGTGGGACGTGGATCTCTATGCCACATATTCATCAACTGAGATGGGAGCCACATTCTCCGAGTGCCAGTACGGCATGGGTGGCCATGTGCATCCGGAATTGATCATTGTGGAGATCATCGGTGAGGACAACATGCCTGTTCCGGACGGAGAGGAAGGAGAGATCGTGGTGACCACCCTTGGGGTCGAGGGAATGCCTCTTCTGCGCTTCCGTACCGGGGACATCGCGGCGAAGAGAGTTGAGCGGTGCAGGTGCGGAAGGAACTCTTACCGTCTCACTCCTTTGGTGGGTCGCAAGAACAACATGATCAAGCTCAAAGGTACGACACTTTACCCGCCGGCCATCAATGATGTGCTGGACAACGTGGACTACATAGCCAACTATGTGGTTTATGTTCAGGACTCCGAGGCTGGAACGGACGATGTGGTTGTGAAGATAGGATTGGCGCGTGAGTCCGGTTTCGATGTCGTGAAGGACCTTAAGGACAGGTTCCGCTCAAGGCTTCGCGTGGCTCCTGATGTGGAAATCCGTCCAAAGGAGGAGATCCAAAAGGTACTCTTTCCGGCCAAGAGCCGCAAACCTGTGAAATTCGTGGATTTAAGAAACAAGAAATGATGATTGGCGAAACCATCTTCGATGACATAAGGCCTTATCGTGACGAGGAGATCCCGGCGGCGATGCACCGCATAGCGGACAATGACTTGTTCCCGCTGCTGTCCACGTTCGCTTTCCCGGACAGGAATGTGGAGGATGTCCGTGCGGAGGTACGGAACATCAGCACTGTGTACGGCTTCCAGAAACAGATAATGTGGTACGTCAACGAGCAGATCGTGAAGCGCAGCATGTCCTCCTACACGGTCTCCGGAATCGAGAGCCTGGACCCTGCCGGACACTATCTTTTCGTGTCCAACCACAGGGACATAATGCTGGACGCCTCAGTGCTTCAGAACATTCTTCATACCCACGGCTTCCGGACCTCGGAGATCACTTTCGGAGCCAATCTGATGAGTTCCAGTCTGGTGATCGACATCGGCAAGTCCAACAAGATGTTCAGGGTGGAGAGAGGCGGCAGCATGAAGGATTTCTACAAATCATCCGTCCATCTGTCCGAGTACATCAGGCACACCATCGTGGACAGGGGTGAGTCCGTCTGGATCGCCCAGAGGAACGGCCGCACCAAGGACGGCAACGACGCTACCGACCAGGGAATCATCAAGATGTTCGGAATCAGCAGGCGTGATGACAAGATCAAGGCATTGTCCGAACTGAACATCGTCCCGCTCTCCATCTCCTACGAATGGGAGACCTGTGACTACATGAAGGCTCTTGAGCTTTACCAGTCGAGGTTCGGGAAATATGTCAAAAAACAGGGCGAGGATCTTTCCAGCATCCTTTCCGGCATCACATCTTTCAAAGGTGACGTGCACTTGACATTCTGCCCGATGGTGACGGAGAAGGATCTTATGGCCTACGATGCACTTCCGGGAATTGAATATAACCGTGAGGTGGCAAGGCTCTTGGACCGCAGGATCCATGCCGGCTACAGGCTGACTGCCAACAACTTCATCGCCCATGACATCCGTTTCGGAAAGCACGAGTTCAGGGGCGTTAAATATTCGGAGGAGCAGAGAGAGAGGTTCCTGCGCCATCTGAAGAAACTGGAGGAATACGATGTCGATGAGCCGGAGGTGCTTGCCGACATATTCCTTGGAATATATTCAAATCCTGTGGATAATTGTTTTGATAGAAGCCATGAATAGGGTAGTGATAACAGGGATGGGCATCTGGTCGTGCCTTGGGAAGACTCTGGAGGATGTCCGTGATTCTCTCTACGAGGGTAAATCCGGGATTGTCTTCGATCCGCAAAGAAAGGAGATCGGTTTCCGTTCAGCCTTGACCGGGAAGGTGGAAGTCCCTGACCTCAAGAAAGAACTGAGCCGTTCACAGCGTGTTTTCATGCCTCAGCAGGCCAAGTTCGCCTACTGCGCCACCAGGGATGCCCTGCGTGACGCGGGGGTGGATGAGGAATATCTTGACTCCAATGTGGTCGGTCTTCTTTATGGGAATGATTCATCGGCTCTTCCGGTGATAGAGTCCATTGACATCATCCGGGAGAAGAAGGACACCATGATGTGCGGCTCCGGAGCGATCTTCCAGTCCATGAACTCTACTGTCACAATGAACCTTGACTGCATATTCAGACTTAAAGGGATTAACCTTACTGTGTCAGGGGCTTGTGCCAGTGGTTCGCATGCAATCGGTCTCGGAGCCCTGCTGATTCAGCATGGCCTTCAGGAAATGGTTGTCTGCGGCGGAGCCCAGGAGGTTCATCCTTATGCGGTTGCCTCATTCGATGGCATCTCGGCGTTCTCCGTCAGAGAAAACGAGCCGGAAAAGGCGAGCCGTCCTTTTGACCGTGATCGTGACGGGCTTGTGCCGAGTGGCGGAGCGGCCACAGTGATTCTGGAAAGTTACGAGAGTGCCGTTCGTAGGGGAGCGAGGATTTATGGAGAGATTTTAGGCTATGGCTTTTCCGGCAACGGGGAACACATCTCCACCCCAAATGTCGATGGCCCTAAACGCTCTTTGGAAATGGCTGTGAATCAGGCCGGAATAGACAGGTCTGCGATAGGTTACATCAATGCCCACGCCACATCGACTCACATCGGTGACGCCAATGAGGCCAAGGCGATCGCTGCCGTCTTCGGTGACAGGACAGTCCCTGTCACAAGTACGAAATCACAGACCGGACACGAGATGTGGATGGCGGGTGCCAGCGAGGTGATTTACTCAATGCTCATGATGAAGAACGACTTCATCGCCGCGAATCTGAATTTCGAGAATCCGGACGAGGATTCCGCGAGGCTTCTGATTCCGGCCGAGAGGATGTCCAGACATTTCGATGTGTTCCTATCCAATTCGTTCGGCTTCGGGGGCACTAACTCCACATTGATAATCAAGAATCTTCATTGATTTCCGGAAAGGTGGCTTAAATGGACAGAAGCGTCATCATCATAGGAAGCGGTTTAGGTGGCCTGGAATGTGGCTGCATCCTGGCCAGGAAAGGTTTCCGGGTGACGATTCTGGAACAGGCCGCCAAACCAGGTGGCTGCCTCCAGTCCTTCAGGCGCGGCGGACGTGTGTTCGACACGGGGCTCCACTATGTAGGAGGTCTCGGCGAAGGCCAGTCCCTGCGACCTTTCTTTGAATATTTCGGATTGATGGATCTGCCGTGGAGACAGATAAATCCCGATTGTGTTGATGAGATTGTCATCGGAAATCAAAGTTTCCCTCTGGCCTCTGGCCACGATCGTTTTGTGGAGCGGCTCTGCGAGCGTTTCCCCGCTGAAAGAGACAATCTTCGGGAATATGCCCGCTTCCTCCGAAAGGTCGGGGACGACATATTCAAAATCTTTGAGGGCGACAGCGTCGAGATGAATGAACTTCTGGGCCGCGGCGCCTATGAATATCTTCACTCCACGATATCAGATCCTCTTCTTCGTCAGGTTCTCAGCGGTGCATTCATGAGGATGGAACTTCGGGAGTCGCTGCCGTTGTACGTGTTCGCTCAGATCAATAATTCGTTCATTCAAAGTGCTTGGAAGTTGGAAGGTGGTGGGGATCAAATTGCCCATCGGATGGTGGATTCAATTACTTCAATGGGAGGAACGGTTCGCACCAATGCCAGGGTGACTTCGATTATAGCCGAGAGTGGCAAGGTTTCCGAAGTTCAGGTGAACGGAACTGAGACACTGAGGGCTGATTGGGTGATCTCAGACGCACATCCTGCTGTGACACTTGAGCTTATCTCTGACGGCCTCCGAAAGGTTTACAAAGAAAGGATTTCGTCTTTGGACAACACGTTCGGAGTGTTTACTGCGAACCTCTGCCTGAAACCCGAAGTGCCGGTGTGTCCCGACGGGAACATATTCATTCATCGCGAGGGCATTGATCTTTGGCATTCGGCTCCGTCAGCCACCGAATCGGTTATGGTCTTTTTTTATCCTAAGCCGCATGGTGGAGTGACGCATCTGGATCTGATGAGTCCTATGCCTTTTTCTATGATTAAGGGAGAGTCCTATGAACAGGCAAAGCGTGAGAAACTCCAAGAGTGCCTTGGCTTGGTAAAACAACGATTGCCGTGGTTGGACGACAGCATTGAGAGGGCCTGCACCAGCACCCCTTTGACATATTCCCGCTACACATTCACTCCGCAAGGCTCCGTCTTCGGCATCCGCCATAATTGGGAAACCCCTCTGCGCACTGTCCTTTCGCCTCGCACCCCTTTGGATAACCTCCTTTTCACCGGCCAAAGCCTCAACCTCCACGGCCTCCTCGGTGTCTCAATGACCTCCATCTTCACCTGCCGCGAGATCCTCGGCAGGGATTTTACCGTCTTTCGCTGATCCTGTCGCTTCCCATCCAACTGAATGACCGTTAAAAAACAACAACCTCATCGTCATTTAATGATTATCATTTTATGATGATGAAAAATTATTGCGTATGTTTGCACTGAAATTAATTTTGAACATCTTATGTCGAAATACGCTTTTGTGACCGGGGGAAGCCGCGGAATCGGGCGGGCGGTATGTGTGAGACTTGCCCGGATGGGATTCTGTGTAGTGATTAACTATGTCTCTAACGATGATGCAGCGCGCGAGACTCTCCGTCTGATTGAGGAGGCCGGTGGCAGCGGGGAGCTTCTTAAGTTCGATGTGTCTGACACTGAGGCGGCAGTCAAGGCGATAGAAGGTTGGCAGGAAAGTCATCCGGATGATTATGTGGAGGTGCTGGTGAACAACGCGGGAGTGAGAAGGGATAACCTGATGCTCTGGATGGAACATGACGATTGGTTCAGGGTGATGGCCACGGATCTGAACAGTTTCTACAACGTCACCCGTCCGTTCCTTCAGCCGATGGTCTCGCACAGAAATGGACGAATCATCAACATGGCCTCTCTTTCCGGTCTCAAAGGACTGCCCGGCCAGACGAACTATTCGGCCGCAAAGGGTGGCTTGATCGCCGCCACAAAGGCTCTGGCCCAGGAACTTGCTCCTAGAAAAATCACCGTCAACGCCGTCGCTCCGGGCTTTGTGGAGACCGACATGATCGAAGGCCTTGACGAGGCATCTCTCAAGGCCCAGATCCCGGCCCGCCGTTTCGGAAAGCCTGAGGAGGTCGCCGCCCTTGTCGGTTTCCTCGCATCTCCGGACTCCGCCTACATCACCGGCCAGGTCATCTCCATCAACGGGGGACTGTACTAACTCTGCTTTGCTGGGCTGATTGAAGATGTTTATCAGCTTACTTTGTCCCGCAGCCAACGTACAGCTGTTTTGGCTATCTTATAATCTTCATGCCGGAACCACTGATATTGTCAAGCCATCTTGGTGGATAGTTACAGTTCCATATTCATTATTTTTTTGCAAAAATAAGACTTCCCTTTTCGCAAGGAAAATATATGCCTGAATTTTCCTTGCGAAAAGGAAAGATATCCCCCTGGCCACTAATCTTGTGGTTGCTGAGATTGTCGAAGCATCGAAGTGATCATGCTGACCGAACAAACGGGATGGAGTGAACAGACGAAAAACCACCGCGACAATGTTACATTTTTCCGGTCTTTCCGTTTATATCAGTGAAAAGTTCAAACGATGATCGATGACTTTCTCACAGAAGCGTTCCTGGCCCTCAAGGGCCGGTGGAAATCAGAAGACGTTCTGCTGCAAGACGCCTTCTGCAGGCTTTGGGGAAGAAAGTACAAGATCGGAAGCGTGAAAGAGGCGATAGTGCTGCTGTCAAGGACAGGCAGAAACCTTGAGATCGACGAACACAGGAAAGCGAGCGGGAGGCAAACGGATAGCAAAAGACCCTGGAATGCACCAGGCCGCGGTCCGGATGCACATCTCAGGGGCAAGAAAAATTTTAAGGGACAAATTCAGAGATGAAGATGAATAGGATCAATGAATATATCGACAGGTTTTTCGAGGGAACCCTTTCCGAAGCCGAGGAACTGAAGCTCAAGGCTTTCCTCACCTCTCCGGAAGGACTGGCCTCTGAATATGACGAAGCGCGCCGTGATGGGTTACTTCACCGTTGCCTTACCGCTCGATGGTGGCCTCGCGGTCAGGACCGAGGGAGATTATGCTGATCGGCACTCCGAGATAATCTTCCATGAATTTGATGTAGTTCTTGAATTCCTGCGGAAGCCCGCTTTCCTTGCGGACTCCGGTGAGGTCTTTCTTCCAGCCGGGGAACTCGGTGTAAACCGGCTCGATCTTGGCGGCGATGTCGAACGGAACCTGGTCGGTCTCCTTGCCGTCCACCTTGTAGGAAGTGCAGACCTTGATTGTCTCGAAATCATCCAGGCAGTCGGATTTCATCATGATGAGGTCGGTCACTCCGTCGATCATCACGGTGTACTTCAGCGCCACGAGGTCCAGCCAGCCGCAGCGGCGGGGACGGCCTGTGACGGCTCCGAACTCGTGCCCGACCTGGCGGAGCCTCTCACCGGTCTCGTCGAACAATTCTGTCGGGAACGGGCCGCTGCCCACACGCGTGCAGTAGGCCTTGAATATTCCGTAGACGTGTCCGATCTTTGACGGGGCGACTCCAAGTCCGGTGCAGACTCCTCCTACCGTAGTTGACGATGATGTGACGAATGGATATGAACCGTAGTCGATGTCCAGCATCGAGCCCTGCGCGCCTTCCGCAAGCATCGGCTTGTCTTCCAGCCATTTGTTCACGAAGTACTCGCAGTCTATGAGGTTGAATCCCTTGAGGAACTCGATGGCGCTCATCCACTCGGCCTCGTCCTTGGCCGGGTCGCACTCGAAGTGCAGGTCTGAGAGCAACTGAATATGTCTGGCCTTGAGTTTCTCGAACCTCTCTTTGAAATCAGGGGCGAGGATGTCGCCGACCCTGAGGCCATGCCTGCTGATCTTGTCGGTGTAGGCCGGCCCGATGCCCTTGAGGGTGGAACCGATCTTTCCCTTACCCGCTGCGGCCTCGTAGGCGGCGTCAAGAAGCCTGTGGGTCGGAAGGATCAAGTTTGCCTTCTTGGAGATGAACAGTTTCTCTTTCGGGTTGATGTTCATCTTCTCCACGTTGCCGCACTCTTCTCTGAGAGTGATCGGATCCAGAACCACGCCGCTTCCGATGATGTTCGTGGATCCTTCACGGAATATTCCCGAAGGTATGCTGCGGACCACGAAGCTCTTGCCGTCGAAATGCAGGGAATGGCCGGCGTTCGGCCCCCCTTGAAACCTTGCCACCGCGGGATAGCGTCCCGCAAGCACATCCACAATCTTTCCTTTTCCTTCATCTCCCCACTGGAGACCAAGGACTACGTCAAGCTTTGAACTCATGTCTTATAGTATTCGTTTTTGTATTCTTAAATGTCAGAACGGGAGGTCGTCCTGCGGCATGTCCGCCGCGGCAATCTCAATTGGATTCACCTGTGTCTGCTGTGTCTGCTGAACGGGCTGCTGCTGATAACCGCCCTGCTGATTCGGTTGCTGTTGTTGCTGATAACCGCCCTGCTGAT
>DJOW01000017.1:0-16739 GCA_002437305.1 Bacteroidales bacterium UBA6428 | reverse complement strand
GCTGCTGATAACCGCCCTGCTGGTGTTGAGGCTGCGGGTATGCCTGCCCTTGAGCCTGTCCGCCATTCTGCGCTCCTTGGTTGTCCGGTTTCCTGCCCAGAAGCTGCAGATTGTCCACCGTGACTTCCGTGGTGTATCTCTTGTTGCCTGTCTGGTCAGTCCACGACCTGGTCCTCAGTTTGCCTTCAACGTAAACCTGTGTGCCTTTGCGGATGTATTTCTCCGCCACATCAGCCGAATTTCTCCAGGCCACGATGTTGTGCCATTCCGTGTTCTCTCGAAGTTCTCCATTCCGGTCACGATAGCGTTCGGTAGTCGCGAGGGTGAATGTCGCCACCTTCGTGCCTCCTGCATTAGGGTTGTTGTTTCCATCAAGATAACGTACTTCCGGGTCTTTTCCAACGTTACCGATCAGCATTACTTTGTTCAGTGACATGATCTTAAAGTTTTTAGATAAGTTATGCGTAATAATTCGCTCCGACTTGCGGCTCAAATCAACGCAATTTAGTCAAAAAAATCCGTTTTTACCCTAACTTCCTGGCACTATTCATTCATTCTTTTATAACTTTACATGATCAAAGATAATCAAATGAACAGGCCGGACAATATTGAGTGCTATCAGGGAGACTATTCCGAGCGTGGATTTTGGAACAAGTTGAAAAAAGTGGCAGGGAAGGCGGGGGTGAAGGTCATATACTTGGCCTTGATCCTTTACTATGAATTGACTGATCCGAAGGTAAGCCCTAAGGAAAAGGCGATGGTCATCGGCGCCCTGGGCTACTTCATAATTCCTGTCGATCTTATTCCCGACGCCATTCCTGTTCTCGGCTTTTCCGACGACCTTGCCGCTCTTATGGCCGCCTACAGCTACGTAAAAGGGCATCTGACCCCGGAGGTGAGGTTGATGGCGCGTAATAAGCTTTGCGAATGGTTTGACATGCCCGGCAGCGATCCCGTTGAACCGGATGATCAGTAACAGACGTATTGATTGCGAATAAGTAGATAAATCAATTTAATTGTTATCATAAGGTCGAATATATTTGTAGAAATTGGGATTAATCCTACATTTGTTCCTAAAATTACAATAAAATTCGACTAAATGAAAAGAGTTGTTGTTTTGGTCGCGGCCATATGTGCCGCTTCGGCCTCCGCCATGGCTGGCGGTTATGTCACGAACTCAAATCAGTACGTGGCTTTTCTCAGGAACCCCGCCCAGAATGCCGTCATAGGAGTTCAGGGAGCGTATTTCAACCCTGCCGGCATCGGATTCATGGACAATGGTTGGCATCTGGCGTTGGATGTCCAGTCGGCCTTGCAGAGACGTTATACGACATCTACCTACGAGCCTCTGAAATACGGGGTTGACAATGAGGAAAGGGGCTACAAGAAGTACACAGGCAAGTCTTTCGTTCCGGCCCTTCCGCACCTGAGCCTCGCTTTCAAGCACGACAATCTGTTCGCGTCCTTCCATTTCGGGGTTGTGTCCGGAGGCGGCAAGGCAAAGTATGACCAAGGCCTCGGCTCTTTCGAGGCGCCGGTGGCGATGATTCCGGCTTTGATCAATAATCTGGCTGGAACCCGGATGGTTACCGGCTATGACGCAGACATCAACCTTACCGGAGAACAGTACAACTTCGCCGGCCAGCTGAACATCGGCTGCAGGATAGACCCGCATTGGAGCGTTTCTGTCGGAGCCCGCCTGAACTACATCTCCAATTATTACGCAGGAAGCCTGAGGAACATCCAATTGCGGTACGGGGGGCAGATGCTTCCCGCCGCCAATGTGCTGGGTGCGGCTGTGTCAGCGATCTCCGGAGGCTTGATTCCGACCGAGACCGCTGTCGGGATGGTCGGCGGTCTTGTCAGTGACAAGGAACTTGACGCGCATCAGAAGGACATAGCCTGGACCCCTGTCCTTTCTGTGGATTATAAGAACGGCAGGTTCAATTTCTCTGCGCGCTATGAGTTCAACACGAGAGTGCGCCTGAAGAACAGCACGAAAGCCAACACCACGGGAATATCCCAGTTCGATGACAGCAAGGAGGTGGCCGCTGACATCCCGGGCAACATCAACCTAGGCGCTGAATATTCCGTGAAGCCGAACTTCCGCGTAGCCCTCGGAGCCAACTACTATTTCGACAAGCAGTCGAAGCAGTACAACAATGAGACTGGCCTGAACGATAAACAGAATTACCTCAATCACAACTCTTTCGAGATCCTCGGCGGTCTTGAGTACGATTTGAGTAAGGTCGTGACCCTGAGCATCGGCGCCAACAGCAGCACATTCGGTTTCGGCAACGACGCGAAATACATCTCCGACCTGAGCTACACCACCAGCTCAATCTCCGGAGGTCTGGGCGCCAGAATCAACGCGACCCCGAAAATCGCCATTGATTTAGGAATATACAAGACTTTCTTCCTGCACTTCACCAAGGAGCAGGCCGACTACGGCGGAAACGGCGCGTTGATCGCCGCGAAGCTCGCCCCGGTCCTCGGCCAGTTGGCTCCCGCTGTTCCTGGTCTCGCCGAGAAGCTAGACATAAAGAACCTCCAGATTCCCGGCCAGGACGACTTCTACCGCACCAGCATCGTCGGAGGCGTCGGCGTGACCTTCAAGTTCTAGTGAATCAGGATGCCCTCCCGGTTGAGGCTCTTGAATATTCCAGGTGCGCCTGCCCGTAAGCTGAATTGCCGCTGGGTGAGCCGGGGACTTCCCCGGTGTGGATAGAGCCTTGAATATGCCAGGCCGATCAAACATGCACGTTGACGGTAACAGGCATATTCAAAGAGCGTGAAGGCTAACTTGTTATAACATAATCATTCAGAAGAGTGTCCTACCCGCTGTTTTGGTGGGTAGGACACTCTGTCAATTGGTTCTTTGACAGGACGTTAGTCTCCACATCGGCGGATCTCACAACGTCTCCGTCTCCCGGTATCTTCCACGACTGGAATCTGGCGCCCAGGGATCTGTCAAGGATTTCAGAACATCACGCCATTCTCCGTGATCTCCTTACCGGGCGCAAGGTGATTCTTCCGTGTAAAAGCGGATGATCCGTTCAATGGCTCTTTGACAGACAGGGCAGAAGGCCTCGGCGGTGTTTGTCCTCATACGGCAGTCTTCGCAGGGACGCCAGACGCCTTTGGTCTGGTAGCCTCCGCCTTCAACGAGCCCTACGACGCCCTGGTCGTACAGATCCTTCCATTTGCTCTCGAAGTTGGCCTTCGTGGTGATGTTCTGCTCCCAAGGCTCGATGTCGGGGTAGTAATATTCAACGAACTGGTCGTCGTAGGCATATTCATCGGTCAGACCGCCGAAGCTGTGGCCGAACTCGTGGACCACCACAGGGCCGAAAAGTTTGTGGTGCGCTGTCGTGAGAGTGTAGGAATTGTAGATGCCGCCGCCACCGTAAGTGTCTGTGTTGGCTAGGATTATGATGTGCTCATAAGGGATCCCGGCCAAAGCGTCGTGCATCTTGAACAGATGCAGGGTCGTGAGGTAACGGTCGGAGTAGAACGTGTCGAAGTGGGAGTCCACCGCCGTCTTTTTCCAGAGACCCTCGCGCGGCACACTCACTCCGCTGTCCTGCGACGGCGAGGCCACAGCCACAATGTTGAACCTGTCGCTCATTGATTTGAAAGGCTCATGCCTCAGAAGGTTCTCAACGGCGCTTTCGGCATCCTTGAAGAATATGTCCATCTCTCCCTCGGTGTAGCCTTCTGCGAGGATCGCGATGTCGATCTTCTCCTTGGAGTCACCGCTGTCCAGCAACATTCTCGTTTGTGGCTTCCCGTCCGCCGGCCTGATCAGAATGTCTTTAGGGTCAACAGGATGCGTGAGCTTTGCGGCTACATTCTCGTGGAAATCATAAAGTTGTACGGTGATCTCCGCCGGAGCGGACGGCATCGGCACAAGGAACACGTTCTCGAAACTCCTGCGGACTCTTGTAGCCTCCTCTGTCGCCTGCCACTCTTGGAACAGCGTACAGAACGACATCCTGTAGAGTGTGTCTCCCGTGGCCTTGTCCGTCATCGTGAGCTGCCCGTTGCCCCGCAGCGGAACCTCTTTGAGGTTTGTCCTTCTGCCATGCCACCCGTCAAGGCTTAGCAACTCAGCCACAGCGATGTCGCAATCCTTGTCCGATCCAGTGAAGGTGTAGTCGATCCTCAAGGTCTTGTCCAAAAGCCTTCCTTCAGAGAATGAGCCCGCGCAGGTCTCGTTCATCAATCCCGGCAGCGCCGCCGCCAAGACAATCCAAAATATTCTTTTCATATGGGCCGATTCCATTATGTGATTTTTATAAACGCGTTGTCATTGTTAGCCGGCATCTTTTTTTCCACCAACACCTGCGACTCACGAATTTAGGTTTTTTTTCTGAATGTCCGGAAATATATTCATAAGTAGTCAAGCCTTGATGTAGACGGTCAAGCTGATTTGGTTCCCCTTCAGCACCATCATTTCCAATCCATAGTAGACACCGTCTTTCCTTTCAATCTTGTACACTTCGGAATATTCGAAATCAGGATGCCCGGATTTGTATTTGGTATATTCATCCATCACGTTGTCAGGCAGTTTGAACCATTTGCCAAGCTTGGTGACGGTCTCGTTCCAGCGGTCATCGTTGAGCAGCACGCGCTTGAGTATTCCTTCGTCCTTTATGTAAATAACATTCCGGCCTCCTACGTTGACAGCGCCGATAACAATCGCTCCTGGGTACTTTTCCGTGACTGAAGTCACAGCCTTATCCATGTCGTGAAACCAAGTCGAAGGGTTCGGCTTAGTATGCAGAACGTCAATGACTTCTCCGTCCTCTCCGATCAGCACGTGGCAGTTCTGAGCAATATATTGAAGATTCCCGTTGACGTACGGGGCCGCACAATGGAACTCGTAATATTTTTGGTCAAATCCCCTTCGGCTCACCTCAATCACATACGAATTGTCACCCGTGTAATCCTCGTCATCAATACCGGCGCGGATGTAGCCTCTGGCCACTTTTTTAGGCAGCTGGCTTAGAAAGAGAAAGTTGTCCTTGCTGTACTCTTTCCAAGTGTGTGTCCATTCTTCTTCTATATAGATGGCCACGCACGGAAGTCCATCGACATCAATGAATTCTATGCGTGAAGTGTTGTTGTAGTTTTTGTAGTGGTATGTGAGTGCATCTTTGACAATGACATCATCCGAATATCTCCTGTAGAAATCGGACTTGACGCTCTCTGGAACATTGCCGGAGTCGAACTCGTCCCAAGGCTCGTAATTGCCGCATCCGGTGATTGCCAGAATGCTGACCGTCACGCAAATGATCAGTATGATTCTCTTTGCCATAATTCTGTTTCCTTTTCGGACTTATGAACTTTCAGCTTGCCGCCATAATAAGGCGATTTTAAGATGCATCTATATGTTAATCGCAAGCCTAAGGTGCATGGTCGCATTTCTTCTTTAAGAATTATTTGTTATGGCAAAGTTACGAATAATACATGACAGCATCAGCATCTTATGAGATTAAACAGCATGTTTTCGTCTGCGAATCTGTTTAAGTAAGGTGATTATCTGGTTGACCACAATGTTGTCATGAACTTCTGACAAACAAATACATTCATGCGATGTGCCTGACTTCTAAGTCCCGTGTGTCGCCATTCGACGGTGTTACGTCATACCTGGAAATCCATTTGATTGGCGGATAACGATTTGTCGTTCCAGCTGTGAATGTTTTATCACGCCTGGGAGGCTGACCCCTCGTCAGATCTCGTTCTGTGGCCATCATTCTGACTTAGGTGTGAAAAGCGCCGCACTCCTGGAGTGTCAAGTGGCTGCTTATCAGAGAGATGTATTTCCAGGTGTGAGGAATGTCTCACACCTGGGGGAAAGCGATGCCCGTGGAACGCGTTGCAATAAGGTATTGGACTTTTAAGTGTGATATTACACTCATGCCTGGAGTGTCAAGTGGCTGCTTATCAGAGAGATGTATTTCCGGGTGTGAGGAATGTCTCACACCTGGGGGAAAGCGATGCCCGTGGAACGCGTTGCAATAAGGTATTGGACTTTTAAGTGTGATATTACACTCATGCCTGGAGTGTCAAGTGGCTGCTTATCAGAGAGATGTATTTCTGGGTGTGAGGAATGTCTCACACCTGGGGAAGGACGATGCCCGTGGGATGCGCTTGTCGAAGCGTTAGACGAAGGAGCGTGGTCAGAAATGGGGCTGTCACCAGCCGAAGATGTTGCGGATGATCCACCAGGCTATGACGAGGATGCCGATTGAGATGATGACGGGGACACTGTTGAGGGTGTTGTAGAATCGTGGGAAACGGGATCTGAGTGGAATGGAGACCAGAAGGGCGATGATGTAGGGGAGGGAAAGTACGAGGAAGGCATTGGCCTGGAACGCTTTGTGAAAGTTGAGGTTCAGCAGGTTATGGATGACCCGCTGGCTGCCGCAGCCCGGACACTTCAGTCCTGTCAGTTGCAGGAATATGCACTTGGGAAACCAGACTGTGCTTTCGGGACTGAAACGTGAATATACAAACACCAACCCCACACACGCTGCCGTAAGCAGAGTGTAAAGGATTGGTTTCTTACAAGAATCTTTGTTCATCTACCTAATGAAAGGTGATAAAACACTAATATCGCTGTTTATTGAAAAAAGGATCAATAAACGGCAACAGAATCCAAGAGACACCCGCGTCAGGGGGCCACCCTAAGTGTCAAAACAACTTCTAAACGTCCGCGAGGCCGGCCATAACTCCGCAGGCCATCAGGATGATGTAGATGATCACCCAGAACAGGCCGCAGCATATTCCGACAATGCTCCACGTCTTGGCCTGCTTGCTGGCTTGCTGCGCACTCGCGTAGTTCCCGACGGCATATTCCTTGGAGACATTGCAGGATTTGACGATTCCGACGATTCCGAAAGGAAGGCAGCAGAACACGGTCACGATAATGGACAGTGCCAGGTAGGTCGGAGGGCACGGTGGCGCTGACGGCTGCTGATAATTCTGTGACATAGGAGCAGACGTGCCCGCCTCAGGGATGTTGGCTCCGCACTTCGGGCAGAAAGACGCTTCGTTTGGAACAGGTGTTCCGCATTTAGGACAATATTTCATAATGATGTATTTGGTTTCGTGATGATGCACCTGTCTCTGTCTTCCGGACAACCGGCCACCCATGGCGATAAAGGCGATGATTATAAGAATGATTATGACCTGCCAAGGCCCTATTACTCCAAGAATCATTGATATGCAATGTGCACTACTTTAGATGCTGCCCGTTGCCGTCAACGTAAGTGTTGCAGGCAATCATGATAATGTCGATCAGTGTCCAGATTCCGCAGCCCCCGAGGGTCAGGAGCATTATGATTCCGGTTGTGGTGTTTCCGGTGTAGAATCTATGGACACCGAAGCCTCCAAGCACGATGCAAAGTATCAGGGCGATCAGCCACCGGTCCTCCTTCTCCTTGGTGGTTTGGCAGTCGCAGTAAGCCTGGCTGTCTTCAGGCTGTGGCTGAAGCGGTTTACCGCAGTTCGGACAAAAAGTGGAGTCTGGCTGTACCGGCGCTCCGCAGTGTGGGCAATAGTTCATTTCTGAATATGATAATAAAAACGTTGGTCCTATAGTCAGATCGGTCCTCTGGCTTTCAAAGCCTAAAGATAGGCATTATCATTGAAAAGAACAATGTTGTCTGAACAAAATCATGGCAACATTTTCCTTTGTAGACAATCAGTGCCGCTCGTGAACCGGTTCGCAGGTGAGGTCCACGCCGAGCTTCTTGAAGACTTTCTTGTCGATGTCGCTCAGCAGTACGGTGGAGTGGACCTGGCAGCCCTTGAGAAGCGGAAGCGTGTCAAGGGCCTTGCGGCAGTTCTCGTCATCGGGGCTCAGGACCGAGAGGGCGATCAGTACCTCGTCCGTATGCAGACGCGGGTTCTTGCCGTGAAGGTAGGTGACCTTGGTCTTCTGAATCGGTTCGATAAGCCTTCCGGGAATAAGCTTCGCGCTGTGGTCGATGCCGGCCAGATGCTTGGCGGCCTTGAGGAGGATCGCGGCGCTGGGACCCAGAAGATCAGAGGTCTCGGCGGTCAGGATCGGCCCGTCAGAGAGCTCGATGGCCGCTGACGGGTTCCCGACCGCGGCCTCGTGTTGTTTGGCAGCGACTGTGACACGGCGGTATTCGGTTGTGATTCTGGCCTGTTTCATCAATAGCGAGATCTTTCCTACCTCGCTCTCGTTGTCCTCCCCGTCAGCCATACGGTCAAGGGCGGAGTAGTACCGCCTTATGATCTCATCGTTGGCGGCCTTGCGGCAGATGTCGTCATCACAGATGCAGTACCCTACCATATTCACACCCATGTCTGTCGGGGACTTGTAGGGGTTTTCTCCGTAGATGCCTTCGAAGAGGGCGTTCAGCACCGGGAATATCTCAATGTCCCTATTGTAGTTGATGGCCGTCTTGCCGTAGGCCTCCAGGTGGAACGGATCGATCATATTCACATCATTAAGGTCTGCTGTGGCGGCCTCGTAGGCTATGTTGACCGGATGCTTAAGAGGAAGGTTCCAGACAGGGAACGTCTCGAACTTGGCGTAGCCGGCCGCGATTCCTTTCTTGTGCTCGTGGTAGAGCTGGCTGAGGCACACGGCCATCTTCCCGCTGCCCGGCCCCGGCGCCGTCACTATGACGAGCGGACGGGAGGTCTGCACATAATCGTTCCTTCCGTATCCGTCCTCGGAGTCTATCAGGGCCACGTTGTTCGGGTACCCCTCGATTGTGTAGTGGTAGCAGGCCTTGATGCCCATCTTCTTGAGCCTGGCCTTGTACGCCTTGGCGCTGGACTGGCCGTTGAAGTGTGTGATCACAACACCGCTGACAAGGAATCCCCTGTTCTGAAACTCCGTGCGGAGGCGCAGGACATCCATGTCGTAGGTGATGCCGTAGTCCGCGCGCATCTTGCTTTTTTCTATGTCGTTGGCACTGATGACGATGATGATCTCGGCGCAGTCACTAAGCTGCTGGAGCATCCTCAGTTTGCTGTCCGGCTGGAATCCGGGCAGCACCCTGCTCGCGTGATAGTCGTCAAATAATTTGCCGCCAAGCTCCAGATAGAGCTTGTCCCCGAACTGGGCTATGCGTTCCTTGATGTGTTCTGATTGTATCCGAAGATACTTCCCGTTGTCGAATCCGTATTTCATAACGGATGGCAAAGGTACGAAATCTATTCAGCAGCGGCAAATGAAATGCGCGACAAGTGTACGGTCGTCAACAGTGTTCACCGCGATGCCGTAGCACAATTCCGGATCTTGTCAGCGGCGGCCTCGCCAAGCTTCGACTTGGCCTGGATGTGCTCTCGGATCGACTTGACGAACGAGTTTGACTCGAAGCTCGAGCCACGCACCTGCTCGAAGTCCTGAAGCCTGCGCTGCTCACCTCCGTCGACTCCAAAACTTGTCATCGCCGAAAGCCCAAATTCCTTGCGGGCATCCTCATAGACCATGTCATCGAGAGACACAACGGACATCTTCCAGCGTTCGATCAGCCCGATCATTTCCTCAGCTGATGCTGTGGACAGATCAATCCCGTAGTGCTCCCGGATGATCCGGTAGGCCCAAGTCCACTCATAATCATAGTATTTCCTGTGAATCTCGGAAAAACCGGCGGTGATCTCATCCACAGTCTCCATCTCATCGCTCTGGATTCTGTCCATAAGTTTCTCCACAGCGGAACGAGGTGCGATCAGCCCTGACAAGTCTACCCAATGTACAAGGCCGGTCGATGACTCCGGCCTGAGAGCATCGCGCAGCTCGTCAAGATTTCTGAACGATGAGTTCATCAACCTCGTCACAAATGAGTTTCCAAGGAACTTATCGATAGCCAGACCGTAATACTTAAGACCTTTAAGCAGCGAGCTGTGCTTTATGACACCACTTTGGTAGGAGTAGACAGAGGAGTTCTCACCGGCCGTGCGCTGAAGTTCCTGAAGGATGTGAACCGCATTGAGCATCTTGTTGACAGTGTAAGGACTAAGCAGGTTGTAATTGATCATGTCAAGCTTGTCGGGATCCATGCGCTTGTCCCTCTGGGGCCACTTCCTCGCATCACGGATGGTGCCGACGGATTTCAGGTTCGCTCCTGGCATTATGTAGGAAGTTCCTTGATTTTCAATAAGATAAGAAAACGGTAAGTTTGATGTGTCCTGATGGCTGACATGACGTCCCATGACTAGGGAGAAAGCACCTACCTTGGCTGGCCAGAGAATGTAGGAGTCGGAGGTGGTCTTCGCGCCGCGCTCCATGATTCCCTGATGGATAGGGCCAAGCTTGTACATGTGGTTGCTCTGGTTTGAGCCTGAGCCGGCATTCATGAAGGAGAACATCCCGGCGATAAGCAGTGTGGACTTGTGGTGAGTGACGGTGAACGGTCCGGCGAAGATCGCGCAGGCCTCTCCGTTCTCTCCTTGGCAGTTGCTGAAAAACAGCGAATCAGAGGCCGAATAGTTGTGGCCCAGATGACAGGCCTGCCCGACAAAACAGCGCGAGAAAGTCACGCCGTCCTCGATCGAGGATCCACTGCTGACTATGAAGTCATCCCCGATCACTCCGACACCTATGTGAATAGGAGCCACTTCATTAGAGTTAAGGCTTCCGTTCTTGAGCCTTGCCGCGCCTTCTATCTTGCAGTAATCGCCAACCTTGACGTTTTTAAGATAACCGGCATCGACAATCGTGACAAAGGAGCCTATGTGTCCGGTGGCCGATGAGACACCATCGACATATTTGCCTATGAGCTTTTTTAGTTCGCCGATCAGTTCCGGGCGATGCCGGTAAAGCGCCATGATGTAGGCGGTCTGTGCCGTAAGTCTGTCAAAAATGACAACCTCGCGTCCTCCGGTCTCGTTAAGCACTGACGCTTCAACACCGTTTCCGAACGAGGAAATCCCGTCAGCCAGTATGATGTCCACATTCTCTATGAATGTGTCATGCCCTATTTCGTAGTTGGCTATGTAGTTCTTGACATTCTCTATGCAGCAGTTGTCCCCCAACTTTACATTGTGCAGCGTGGCATGGTAGAGTCCGGAATGTTTCGACATCCCGCCAGGAAGCATGAATTCCTTACGGAATGCGCCTAGGGTGATGTCTCCCGAAAAGCGTACTGAACGTACATACTCGGTCGAGAACTCCTCTGAGACATCAATTTTTGACCAATCTGTGGCCGTGCATGCCTGCGATTCCAGCACCGCGATCTCATCTTCAGTAAGTTTTCTGTAATTCATAAAAATGTTAGAATGGTTTTAAAAATCCTCGTCTGTAAGTCCGAAACGCTCTGCAATGTCATCGGGAATCTCCTCGATGGCTCCGTTGCAGTCGATCTCGTCCCAAGCCTCCTCCATAGTGCGGCGTTCCTTTTTTGTTGGCCGTCCGGCACCCCGGTCCCTGCGCAGGAAAAAAGTCTCGACCGGAGCCTTAAGCTTTTCCAACTCTGACTGCGGTGTCAGATTCTCGGCATATTCGGGGACCAGTTTAGCCCCAAGTCTATGGTCGGTCAAGCGCTTGATCCTGTAGGAATATTGCACTGCCCCTTTGCGGATTTCCACTACCTCGCCGGCCTTCAGCATGCGGGATGGCTTGGCGTTGACGCCTCCTATCTTGACCTTCCCTCCCTTGCAGGCATCAGTGGCCTCGGTACGCGTCTTGAACACTCTGATCGCCCAGAGGACTTTGTCTATTCTTTCCGTTTCAGACATGATTGTTCCAGATTGATGCGGTCTAGCTGTTCCAGTTCCTGATGTGTGGATCCTGAGCCTCGGCCTCGATCAATGAGTTCGGCTCGACTTCCTGATCTGTGTAGGAATCCTTGACAAGGCGCTTCCCGACAAGAACTTCCAGCAGGACGGTTTTTCTGGCCGCAGGAATGAGGAAAAAGTCATTTGTCTCAGATGGAACAAGAATGGAATGTCCTGATTTCAATGAATAAGCCTCGGCATCCTTCCCGCTCTTGTCGTCCTTTGCGGAGACTTGGATGGACGCTTCTCCGGAAACGCAGTAGTAGATAGCGAAGCTTCCAGGCTGTTCCGAGAATATGTGCAATCCATCTTTCAGGTCGATTTTTGTGGCGATAAACTCCGGAAGTGCGGCGAGTTTGTCTCCAATTGAAGTCTCAGGAACATATTTATGGAAGTCAATCAAGTCGAAGGCTTCCTCAAGCGACAGACTTTCCTGGTCCGGAAGCTCAATCCCCCAGTTGTGAAGGTTGAATGTGAGTTCGGAACTCTCTGCAATTTCTACGATCTTAAGTCCGGGACCGGCGGCAAAGACCGTCCCTGGCCTGATGAGGAGCGCCTCGTTTTTCCGTGGCCTGATAATGTTAAGGACTTCCTTGACGGTTCCGTTCTGGCATCTGGCGTAGAATTCCTCCGGATCGATGTCTTTATTGAATCCAAGTGCAAGTTCTGAACCCGGGTCGGTGTCCTGAATATACCAGAGGGCGGTCTTGCCTAGCGAGTCGTACCTTTCTGCCGCGATGTCGTCCGGGGCGTTCATCTGCAGCGGCTGCCATCCTGTGACATCCATGACCTTGACCATCACGGGGAATTGCAGCCCATAGAACTCGAACACCTCGTCTCCGACCACTCTTTCAAGATAGGTGCTCATCAATTCGCTCAGAGTATTGCCTCCGAACCAACCGTTGTCCACCATTGAATCCTTGAATCCAAGGTCGGCTATCTGATAATTCACGTGCCCCCAAGGCACATCCTCTCCCTCGTCCACAAACTTGAACGGGTACAGTTTCCTGTTGTACTCTTCCATAATCAATGAATATTTCTGTTCAGCCGGAATGCATCCGTCCGCCGCGGCGTCTCCATTCCGCAAACCTTGGATTTGCAGAGTGGTTCACTGCACCAAGAAATGCAGTGCAAAGTTATAATATTTCCAGACAAAAGTGACTTCTAATCGGTTTTTTGCAGGGCAACCGCATCAAAATACTTTTCCCTACATAGGCATTTGATGGCACGGAGGCAACATCTTCTCCCGTAAGACGCGGCCGGCGTCAGAAGCGGAAGAAATAATATATGGGACCTCTTGAAAAAGTGCCGTTCACCATTTTTCATCCCTGTCAGAAGTATCTGTGTGGCACATATTCTTTAAAAAAAAACTATTTTCAAGACCTGCCCCTTGCCATAACGTGACGGAGGGGTGGCACATATTCTTTAAAATAAAACTATTTTCAAGAGGATCCATATATGTATGAAAAAGGAACAAGTCCATAAGTCCGTGTCTTTGCCATTCGGTTTTCTCAACGTGACAACACCCACTTCGTTTTTGTTGGCAACCGGAGCCGAGGGGCAATGATGGCCCTTTACCCGGACAGGGTGCGCGAAGCGTGCTGCCCGATTTTACACCCAAGATGTTATTTGCCACCTGCTCTTTATCAAGGAGTGACGTGAAACGCCTTCATTATCATCTTGTTAACACGTTGCCTTTAGTGCGAATCCTCTAAAGATTAATGGCCAAGAAGTTTATTATTAACTGTTTATGAACCACACCTTAAGTTTCATTCCTACTTTTTGAGCGGCATCGGGGTGCGTCATCGGTCTTTGACTAATGCCAGACAGTCCAGGACAGGCCAAGACTCGAGAGGTTGCAGTGCGATTTTGCTGAATCGTGGAAGATTATCGAGCCTTTGCCGAGGATTTCAAGAGAGTATAGGAGTTTGTGGAATGGTTGGATGATGTCGAATAACGCTGATTCCGTAAAATTCAGTAAGTAGGAGTCGGATTTTCTTGATTATTTGAAAATTATGACTAAATTTGCAACAATTCTAAGGAATTAAGTGAGTTAAAAGCAAGTGTTCTTTCCCTAAAGGGAACACTTGCTTTTTTGCTGTTTTACCGAGGGGGTACTACGAAAGGGTCTCTTGTTCTTTCACTCACTTATGACATTATAGTTAATCCTTAGAATTATGGGAGCAAAGAACCACTTTGTGATAGTCGCCATTGATGTGGAGGTTATCAGACTTGTCAAAGTGCGAGCCTACAGGCGAGTGCGTTTCGGCAAGGTTGAGAGAGTCCGCGGCCATTACAGGCGTTATTAGGGCAATGTCTGTACCTGGCTGCCACTCTGAGCCGTAAGGCTCTCTGCTTCGTCCCTCGGTTTTTTTATTGATTAATTGGACGGATTCTCAGTGGGTTATGGGAATAAAAAAAGGACAGCCTCAAACAAGACTGTCCCCTTGTGCGGAATCGTGGAAGATTATCGAACTTTTGTGGGGGATTTCAGGAGGGTGTCGGAGTTTGTGGAGTGGCTGGAGGATGAGGATTTATAGAGTGCATTGAAGAAAATCATTGTCAAAATGAAAATATTCTTTATCTTTGCATTGTTATAAGCATTCGGGAGATAACGAGTAAAAGCAAGCATCTTTTCCCTAAAAGGGATGCTTGCTTTTTTTATTATTGTCCCATACCGAGGGGGTACTACAACAAGGACGGTTGTTCTCTCATTTTCCCGATAAATTTGCTTATAATATGAGAACAAGCCAACATCTTGTGATAGTCACCATTGATGTGGAGGTTATCAGACTTGTCAAAGTGCGAGCCTACAGGCGAGTACGTTTCGGCAAGGTTGAGAGAGTCCGCAGCCATTACAGGCGTTATTAGGGCAATGTCTGTACCTGGCTGCCACTCTGAGCCGTAAGGCTCTCTGCTTCGCCCCTCGGTTTTTTTTTATTGATTTATTGTACGGATTCTCAGCGGGTTATGGGAATAAAAAAGGACAGCCTCAAACGAGACTGTCCCCTTGTGCGGAATCGTGGAAAATTATCGAACCTTTGCCGAGGATTTCAGGAGGGTGTCGGATTTTGTGGAGTGGCTGGAGGATGGCGAATATTGATGTAAAAAGTGAGCGATAGTGCTTGATAATCTGAAAAGAATGGTTATATTTGCATTGTTCTCATACGAGTTAGGAAGACAAAGTAAAAGCAAGCATCTTTTCCCTAAAAGGGATGCTTGCTTTTTTATTATTGTCCCATACCGAGGGGGTACTACAACAAGGGCGGTTGTTCTCTCAATTTCCTAACAATAAGTATGTAGAATGAGAACAAGCCAACATCTTGTGATAGTCGCCATTGAGGTGGAGATTATCAGACTTGTCAAAGTGCGAGCCTACAGGCGAGTGCGTTTAGGCAAGATTGAAAGAGTGCGTAGCCACTACAGACGTTATTAGGGTAATGTCTGTACTAGGCGGTCACTCTGAGCCGTAAGGCTCTCTGCTTCACCCCTCGGTTTTTTTGTTCTGTAATCCTCCTTATTATCTAGCCAATCGGTTAAGTCTTGTAGGCTACATTCAGTTGCTTGTGATGATTTTACCCTATGACCTGCAAAAATATCGTTCTACTATCCTTTACATTTCTACTGTGCTTACCTATTTATTATTTGGAGCAGGCACTCTAACGCCTGAATGGAATTATCCTTAATTCCGCAGAAAGCGACACTTTTTCATTTGAGCCCTCCTTTTGACGCTGTCCTCGCTCACATCGAACCCGGTTGCGGCTCTTCCGCAAGTCTATCCGCGCACAGAAAGTGGCAGCAATACAAACCAAAAGGCGGCTTTTTAAGTGGCATTCAATGCAGCGGCCACGCCCGTGAGGTTCCGGACGGCATTTTTATTGACTGTTTTCGTGTTCGGGCGCCTCAGCAGCCAAGTTCGAGATAGACTCGTCGTTTGGTATAGAGGCTGAGCACGTTCCGGCGTCCGGATCTTGTCCACTTTGCCGGCACGATGACGAACATGCGCAGGAAGCGCTTGAGCCTCGCTGTCCTGTCAAGCCCTTTGACCCTTCCACCGATGACATCGAGAAGGTGCAGGTAGAAGTTCTTGAGGATGGCAGTGGCGATGAGGAACACGGTGTTCTCCTTCAGGAAAGAGAAAGGCATGTGTGCCAAACCGAAGTCGTTGTTCTGGCAGTCGAAGTTGCGCTCGCTTGCGCCCCGCTGATTGTAGTAAGAGATGATGTCGCGTTCGGAGCTGTCCCAGTCGTTCGTGACAATGCAGCGGTATATGTATTCGGCTCCGAAGATGCCTTCCGGCTCCGCGTCCGGATCTTCATCGGTGACAGGTGTGCGCTGTACCACAAGCCTTAGGTTCATGTCTGGCAGCATGGTGTCGAACCTGAGGGAGGTGACACCGCACTTCTGGCCACCTATTTCGGCCTCCGTCCAGTCCTCGTGCTCCATGAACTCGGCATGTCTTGACTGGCAGTTGCTTGCGCGGATATAGAAGTGTTCGCAATGGGATGACACGACAACGATGATCTCCTCAGAGAAGGAACCGCAGTCAGCGCGGAAGTTCCGGACCACGACACGCGCATGTTTCTCCAGACGGTTGAACAGCCGTTCGAGCGTGTCAGCCTGGTGGAACCTGACGTTGGCGTTGCCGTCACGGTTCTCGACCTCAGCGATGAGGCCGCCTATGGAGGCCACCCCCGGGAAGTAGCCGTCAGCCTTCTTGTAGGAATATTTCGCGTCCTTCTTGTCGGCGGCTATGAGCTGGTGGTCAAAGTCAAGGTCGACGCAGTCCCCGGGGTTGAGCTGGCCTGTGGCGGCAAGGCACTTCAGCAGCAGAATGTTCATCCTCTCGTTCACGTTGAAGGCATAGGACTTCCCCTGACCGCTCTCATAGAAGACGCTGTCCTCTGAGAGGCCCCGCAGCGTCCGCAGTATGACGTCCGAGGAGCATACGCGGATATCCTCCCGGTTGTCCC
>DJOW01000053.1 GCA_002437305.1 Bacteroidales bacterium UBA6428 | reverse complement strand
CCCGGGGGCAGAACGCCGCTCTCCGCTCCCGGAACGGACAGCCTCCGGAAGCGGTTGGACGCCCTGCCCTCAAAAACAGAAAATTTGAATAAAGTCCCGAAAGCACTATCTTTGCCGCGGCAAACACCGGTCAGCGGCAACAACAAGCTGTCACAGACTTTGCAAAACATCAGATCTTAACTACACATCAGACCTTAACGATAATTCATAACAATGAAAGGGATTCATTACGTTTCCGCCGACGAGGCGGTGAAAGCCATAAAGTCGGGCGACCATATTCATTTAAGCAGCGTGGCGAGCGTGCCGCACATCCTGATCGACGCGCTTGTGAGAAGGGCGGACGCCAGAGAGGTCGAGGACCTGCATTTCCACCACTTCCACACAGAGGGACCGGCTCCATATTCAGATCCTAAGTATTCAGGTATCTTCTTTGAGCAGGGTTTCTTTGTCGGGCCGAACGTGCGCCAGAACGTAAACTCAGGGTATGCTGATTATGTCCCGGTGCATCTTGGTGAGTCTCAGAAACTTTACCGCAGCGGGGCGATCAAGCTGGGGGCAGCCTTGGTCCAGGTGTCGCTTCCGGACGGGAACGGGATGGTGTCGCTGGGGACTTCCGTGGACTGCTCGCTCGCAGCCATAGAGACAGCAAGGGTGAAGATCGCGGTGGTGAACCCTCATGTGCCTTTTGCCTATGGTGACCTCGTTCCGCTAAGCACTTTCGATTACCTTGTGAAGGACGACACTCCGTTGGTTACCAAGGATTTCGCCGAGCCGACTCCGACCGAGGTGCTGATCGGAAAGAACTGCGCGGAACTCGTTCCGGACGGAGCCTGCATCCAGATGGGAATCGGCGCGCTGCCGAACGCCCTGGCCGCGCAATTAGTTGACCACAAGAATCTTGGCGTGCACACAGAGATGTTCGCCGACGGGGTTCTGAGACTTATAAAGAAAGGGGTCGTGAACGGAGCGAACAAGAAGATCGACAAGGGCAGGATCGTGGCGTCGTTCCTGCTGGGATCGCAGGAGGTATATTCATTCATCGACCACAATCCCGACGTGCTGATGAAGGACATCAAGTACGTCAACGACCCCTGGGTCATCAGCCGGAACCCTTGCATGATGGCGATCAACTCAGCCACGGAGGTCGATCTGACCGGCCAGATCTGCGCCGACTCGATCGGGACGAGGATATTCTCCGGGACCGGCGGCCAGCTGGATTTCGTGAGGGGGGCCTCGATGTCAGAGGGCGGAGTGTCGATGACAGCGTTCGCATCCAGAACCAATAAGGGCAAGGCGAAGATCGTCCCGACGCTGAACCCTGGGGCGGGGGTTGTCACTCCGCGCGCCGACGCCCATTGGATTGTCACTGAATATGGTGCCGTGGACCTGTACGGCAGGTCGCTTCAGGAGCGAGCCAAGCTTCTCATCGGCATCGCCCACCCGGACGACCGGGAGATGCTGGACCGCGCCTCGTTCGAGAGGTTCGGGCCGCACTGGCACGTGGTGAAGATCTGATTTTACCGGCGGCGGAGACATTTCCACGAAAGGACCGGAATCAGGAAGCTGAGAAGACAGGCCGTCATCCAGAAAACAGAGGCGGGCCCGAAATTGAAGTCGTTCTCCCCTATCATGACTCCGCTGACGATGTTCTGGATTCCGGCGGCGACATAGCTGGCAAGGCCGACCATCCCGAGGGCCGCCCCCGTGGCCTTGCGCGGCACGATGTCAAGAGCCATCAGGCCAGCCACCGTGCAATAGACCACCCCGATCGCAAGGCTGAAGAGCGACACGCAGACTATGTTCAATGAATATCCTCCTCCGGTGAAAAGGAAAGCTCCGAGCGACAGCAGGCAAAGCACTCCGGAAATCAGCACGGGGACGAAACGGTTCCCTTTGAAAACCCGGTCGGAGAGCCAGCCGGCAAGCACAGTACCGGCTATTCCGAAAGCCTCCGAGAAGGCGATGATCTGTGTCGCCCCGGCAAGGGAAAAGCCTTTGCCTTTCTGGAGGAAAAGCACCCCCCACTCGCTGACTGCGTGCTGGGTGATGTACACGAAGGCGCTCGAAAGGGCGATTATCCATATTCCCGGATGACGGACCACCATTTTCTGGAGTTCCTTGACCGGCATGGAGTCGGTCTTCTGAGGTTTCTCTCCGGTCAATGTCTGCACCGAAGGAAGGCCGCGGCTCTCCGGTGTGTCGGAGACCATCAGCAGGACCATCACCGAGCCGAGCACTCCGGCCACAGCGGAGAAGATGAAGCCATATTCCCATCCCGCCCAGCCGACAATCAATCCTAAAGCAAACACCGACAACGATTTACCCAAATAAGGCGTGGCGCTGAAAATGCTGTAATATGTTCCTCTGCGTCCAAGCGGAAACCATCGGGATAGACTTATGACCCCCGGAGGAGCGCCCATCGACTGACAGAAACCGTTGACTCCCCAGATGACGGCGAACACAATGAACAGCAGCATAGTGGAGGTGCCGGTCCAACCTTGGAGCAACCCAAGAACTCCCATCAGAAGATTGACCACTGTTGAGATCAGAAGACCTGTGGCCATAAAGCGGCGCACGTTGCAATAGTCCGCGATGAATCCGTTGGCGAACTTGCCGAAAGCATAGACGAAATAAAACGCTGAACCGATGATTCCAAGCTGCGCGGCTGTGAATATCTCCCCGTCGATCAACGGCTGCTTCACAACGCTCATAGCCATCCGGCAGACGTAGTAGAGAGCGTAAGCCCCCGTCACACCCCAGAACGTGCGGTTCCGCAGACGCTTGTACTCCTCTTCAACCCTCTCCGGGGCGACCTTTCCCTCCGAAGGCTTCGAGATCCTATAGAATGAATATAGACTCATAATATTCAGAGACTGCCCTGACCGCTTGCGGACGTATATTCTTTCGTTCAAAAAAAGCTTTGCAAACAGATCAAAACAATCATTCAACATTGCGAACCTTAGATCCGCGGGAATATTCACGACCCCAAGGTATGCAGTGCAAAAGTAGCAAATTTATGGCAACAAGTAAAGTTTATTTTGCGTGGCAGGCAACAGTCTGATCATCAAAGATTTCAACCATATCCTCTATACGACTTTGGCGACCAGGAAGAGTCATTATACCTCTCACTGCCACATAGTTAAGTGCCACGGCTTTCCTTTTCACCTTTTATTGATTAACTTTGCGATGGTGAAGATCATAAGATATGAGACAATTGAAAGCCATCATCACACTTCTAAGCGCCTGCATCCTTATGTCCTGTGGCGGAAGGATTGACTCGGCACTGGACAAGGCTGAGAGATTGGTCAGCGATAGTCCAGATTCAGCGTTGGCGATACTGGAAAACGTCGCGATGCGTAAAGGGCTGAGCCAGATGCAGAAGGCGCGATGCGGGAAGGCTTTGGCGCTGGCGAATTTGAGGCTGGGCAGATCTTTCGCCACGGACAGTCTGCTGGATGAAAGCATAAGGTATTACCGTAGAATCTGTGACACATCCGCCTTGGCTGAGACCTACCAGGCAGCCGCTTTCAGGGCACGATGGAGAGGTCAGAGGGATTCAGCCGCATATTACCTGACGGAAGCGATCGGTCTCTTGCCGGAGGTGAAAAGCGATGAATTGGCTTACCTGTACATAAGATTGTCAGGCTATTACGATGAACCTATCGCTGCCAAGGACTACCCCAAGGCCATTGAATATGCCCGCAAGGCCGCCACGATGGCGCTGAGCGACAAGATGAGGAGCCTTGCGTTCCAAAACATCGGAGTTTGCATGGCTTTTATCGGACGGCAGGACTCAGCGCTGTATTATTCCACAAAATCCATTGAGACAGTGATGGATGCGGAAAACAAACCTGCTGATTATCCGACTTTCATAACAAATTACGCGAACTTGGCAGGAGCCGACTTGGCCTTAAGCCGCAAACTGCTCCAAAGCCTTCCTCCAAGCTGCAACATAGCAAAGTATCTCTCACTTGGTTACCTTTACCTCAACGCTGACAGGACGGACTCCGCATCATTCTACCTGAACAAGGCGATGGAGGTCTATCACCAACACTCAGGAGCTACGTTCTCCATCAACACGGGCAACAACCTCTATGCACTGAAAATGTGCCTGGACCACAGCCAGGGACGACACGCCATCGCGGGTGAGAATGTGACCGCCAATGACTCCATCAACAATGTTGTGGAGATGCAGAGGCTGCTGAACTCCGAACTGGAGCACAGCAGGACAATGCTTCAACAGCATCTTCTGGAGGAGAGAATCAGCCGGCAAAGGATCGTGCTCATCCTTATCGCAGTGCTGTTCATCGGCATCGCAATGTTTTTCCTTTATGACCGGAACGCCAAAAAGAAATACATCAGCCTTAGGAAACAACTTGACAGAAGCCGCGTCAACCAGATTCTCAGCGAGAACCAGACCGATGAGCCGGCAGACATCACCGAAGTATGGACGGAGCGCGTGAACCTCTGTATGCAGGGCTTCCGCGGCACCGAATGGATGAAGCGGCTTCAAGTTCTGGACGGACAGGAAAGTTCTGAATATCTCCCGTCTGAAAGCCGGGGCAGGCTGTCTTCCGCTCTTATGGAATATTTCACCGATGTCATCGTTGACCTGAAATCCAACGGCACCGGACTGACGGTCGATGACATAATCCTGTGCCTTCTGACGTTGCTCGGACTGAAAAACCAGACGATCTCAAGATGCACGGCTGCCTCCGAAGGAGCTGCCAGGACAAGAAAAAGCCGGCTGAAAGGCAAACTTTCTCCGGAAATATTCTCGTTCATATTCAAGTAATCCCCAGCGGATTACGTTTCATCCGTAACGTCCGTGTAACATAGCCAGCCAGTTGTAACAAACGTGGCACACCGGAAACGGACAACCTGTCTTGAACTTCTTTACCTTTGCTCCGAAACAAGTGAGCGCCGAGGATGGCGGTCACAAAAAAAAGGACAAAGATGAAAAGGTTATTTTTACTGATCACCGCCACTCTCGCGGCAACAATTGTAAACGCCCAAATCACCGGCAGGATTTCTGATGTCACCGGCAAACCCATAGCCTTCGCCAATGTCGTGGCCAAGGCCGCAGCGGATTCTTCCATCATAGAAGGCACGGTCTCCGGTGAGGATGGACGTTTCGCCCTGCCGAAAGCCAGACACGGGAATATTCTTGAGGTATCGCTGCTTGGATATTCAAAATATTCAATCTCCATCGCATCGGAGGAAATTTCCATCATTTTGAAAGAGGACACCGAGTTTCTTGAAGGCGCCAAGGTGACAGAAACGCTTCCCTCCCACACTGTCAGGGGAGGATCCCTCATCACCACGGTCAGCGGCTCGGTGATGAGCAAACTCGGAACCGCGAATGATGTCATCGAGAGGATTCCGGGAATCCGAAAGGATGAGGACGGCAAGTTCTCCGTGTTCGGCAAGGGAACACCTCTTATCTACATCAACGGCAGAGAGATCCAGGACAACTCCGAACTTGAAAGGCTGCGCTCCGAGGACATCGCTTCCGTGGAATTGAACACCAATCCCGGGCCACGTTACGATGCAGAAGTAAAGTCCGTACTGATAATCAAGACCGTACGGAAAGCCGGGGACGGATTGAGCGGCAACGTGCGCTCGACCTACAGGCAAGGGTATTATTCCGCATTTCTGGAAGGTGCCGACCTTAACTGGCGTAAAGGAGGGTTTGACATTTTCGGTTCGCTGGAGGCTGATTTCTCTCACACCCACCAAGAGCAGACGAACCGCGTGACGACCACCACTCCATCCTCCGTCTGGAACCAGAACTCCGATCTAAGTATCTCAAACAAAAGCAGGCAATACTACTCCACCCTTGGCTTTAACTATATGTTCAGGAACGGCAATTCCCTCGGACTGAGATACCAGCGGAGCGATCTCCCTTTCAGTCACTCGCAATGGCCGACCTACCAAGAGGTTCTCAAAGATGGAATATTCCAGGAAGCCATTGACTATGACATACTTTGGAATGTGAAAAGCAACTATGCGGATGGCGTGAACGCCTACTTCCAAGGCAAAGCAGGAGGTTTTTCCATCGACTTCAACAACGACTTCTACGACAGCCGCAGCAAAAGGACGCAGGACATCCACGAGCGCGGTGCGGTCGAAGAGAACGTTGGGAATGAAAGCGACGTCTACAACATGATGTTTGCTTCAAAGCTCGTTGTCGGCCACAGCATCGGAAAGGCAAAAATTGAAGGTGGTTATGAATATGTACGGACTTCCCGGAACGATGCCTACACATCGACCAAATCAGGACTGGCACAGACGGACAACCGGATACTTCAGAACCTTGCTGCCGGATTCCTCTCGCTGTCAATACCTTTCGGCAAGGCATCCTTGGACGCAGGTGTCAGGTACGAGCATTCAGCGCAGAATTACTATGAATATGGAACCTTAGTTCCAGGACAGAGCCGCAAGTACTCCAACCTGTTCCCTACCGTGGACTTCACCTTCCCGATAGCCAAGGCGAACTTCTCCCTGACATATTCATCAAAGACCAAAAGACCATCCTACAGCCAGTTGAACAGCGCCGTGCAGTACGATGACCGCTTCACCTACGAGCAGGGCAATCCTTATCTCCAGCCTGAGGTCAACCACGACATCACCTTCGCGGGGATATTCAAGTGGATCTATTTCTCCGCAAGCTATCAGTATGTAAAGGACGCCATCGCAGGTCTGATTGTCCCTTACGAGGAAGGGTCGCCCATCAATCTTATGACCGATGTCAACTATGATCATATTTCAGAGTACAGCGCCATCCTCTCTTTATCACCTAAGTTCGGAATATGGTCTCCGAGGCTCCTTTTCAGCTTTATGAGACAGGATTTTGACATCGAACATAACGGCAGCGTCCTCCGGATGAACAGTCCGCTCTTGTTCTCCAGCCTATACAACTCTTTCAATCTCGGAAAAGGATTCCTTCTGAACGCTGATGTGACCCACCACACGGCTGGAGACATGGATGTAGTCACCTTGAAGCCGAGCCGGCAGATCAACATCGGAGCCAGCAAGAACATCCGCGGCTGGGACATCCAGCTACAGCTCACCGACATATTCAAGACCGCCAACAACTCCATGCTCACATTCGGCTCCCGGATGGTCCTGGACAAGTGGAACTACAGCGACTCCCGTGCCCTCAAACTCACCCTCCGCTACCGCTTCAACTCCACCTCCACGCACTACAAAGGACGCTCAGCCGGCTCCTCCGAGCGCAACAGGTTCTGATCCAGTCCAACACAACAGATAAAAAAAGAGTTAAGGATGACCCCAAAGTGTTTTTTTGGGATCATCCTTGAAATTGCATGCTTTCTTAATGATTTCCAAAACAGAAAAAAAGTTCTAATTTTGTTCTTGATAATATCCAAGGCCTGAGTGACAAGATGTCTCCAGGGCGAAAATAGTCATGTAAACCAAAGATGAGTCCACTTGAAAAAGTCTTTTTTTGAAAAAAATATGTGCCGCACAGCTACCTTCAAAGGGGTTGAAAAGTGGCGAATGGTGGTTTTTCAAGTGGACTCAAAGATTATTGGAATAATATGAAAAAGGCAATCGCAATCCTGATGTTGTCACTCGCAGCGGTGACAGTGTCGGCACAGAAAAATCAGGTGAAGTACAATTTCACAGAGGCGTCCGATCTGACTATGGTCGGGAAGCTGATGACTGACACGCCTAACCCTTACCATCGGGTTGACACGGTGAGATTCAAGGGGTTCACGGTCAACACCGGAGGACTTGCGGCGAGAGGAAACGACTTTGTACATAAGGGAAGACGGTCGGTGGCTTTGGGCGGAGTCCGTCAGGAAGCCTGACTTGAAGAATCTCAAGAAGTACGGAATAACATAATCACATCGGGAATATTCATTGAAAATAAATATAACAGACAATGGCGAATCTGAAGTCATTGGCCAAGGACACGGCGATCTACGGCCTGAGCAGCATCATAGGAAGGTTCCTCAACTACCTTCTCATCCCGCTTTACACACATGTCATCGCCTCGTCAAGCGGCGACTACGGTGTGGTGACGAACCTGTACGCCTACACGGCCCTGCTGCTTGTGATCCTGACCTACGGGATGGAGACAACTTTCTTCCGGTTCGCCAACAAAGAGGGAGAGAATCCGGACAAGGTATATTCAACTATCCTGACATCGGTGCTGACGACTTCAGCGCTGTTCGTTGGAATTGTTTTGCTTTTCATAAGTCCGATTTCCTCAGCCCTTGGCTACGCTTACCATCCGTCCTATGTCTGGGCGATGGCCGCCACGGTGGCGATCGACGCTTTCCAATGCATTCCGTTCTCTTACCTCAGGTACAAGAAGCGTCCGCTGAAATTCGCCGCCTTGAAACTGCTCTTCATCGGACTGAACATATTCCTGAATCTCGCTTACTTTGTGATTCTGCCGAAGTCGGGAGCGAATCCGTTCGGAATCTACGACGGCGGGCTTGACGTGGGTTACGTGTTCTACATCAACCTGTTCTGCACGGCGGTCATCACCCTTTTCTTCTGGAAGGAGCTGCGCGGATTCAGGTTCGGATTCGACGGAGGGCTTCTGAAAAGGATGCTGGGCTACAGTTGGCCGATCCTTGTGCTTGGAATCGCCGGAATCCTCAACCAGAGCGGATCACAGATCATATTCCCGTTCATCTACGGGGAAGGCTCGTCCGTGCCGCTTGGCATCTACGGAGCCAGCGTCAAGATCGCGATGATCATGGCGATGATCACCCAGGCCTTCCGCTACGCCTACGAGCCGTTCGTGTTCGGCAGCGCTGCGCAGGGGAACAGCAAGGAGATGTACGCCAAGGCGATGAAGTACTTCATAATATTCACCCTCCTCGCGTTCCTCTGCGTCATAGGGTATATGAATATCCTGAAGTTCATTATCGGCGGCAGCTATTGGGAAGGTCTCAAGGTCGTGCCGATCGTGATGGCGGCCGAGATCATGATGGGGATCTATTTCAACCTCTCATTCTGGTACAAGCTTACAGACCAGACACTTTGGGGAGCGTTGTTCTCGGGGATCGGATGCCTCGTGCTGTTCGCAGTGAATATTCTGTTCATTCCTAAGTTCAGCTACATGGCCTGCGCCTGGGCCGGATTCGCAGGCTACGGGGTGGCCATGGTCCTGTCCTACATCATCGGTCAGAAAAAATATCCGATCAGATACCCGCTCAAGGACATAGCGCTGTACGTTGGCCTTGCGCTGATCCTATTCTTAGGAATGACCTGCGCCAACTCACATCTCAGCACTTGGCCAGCCATCGCCGTCAACACCGTCCTTATCCTCGCCTTCTGCGCCGTGGTCATCAAGCGCGACCTTCCACTCTCCTCCATGCCAGTCATCGGGAAACACTTTAGAAGATAAATTATTGACAGACAAGTTATTGATTGCCTCCGAAACACTTATTTCGCCTTAATTTCCTTAATCAGCACAATAAGCGCAAAGCCAGCCAACTCCAACATGGTTTTCTATTCTTTATGTCTTCATTGCTGTGCGTTGCCACCAGACTGCACATCATTGAAGCACTCTTTCTCATAACCGTCATTCACACTGCAAAATGTTACCCCGACAGTAGCATTATTGACATATTATGTTCCCGTCACCAACAACTTATACCGTAACGGGAGCGTTTAATGACTATAATGCTCCCGTAATCGTTAACCCGGACCGTAACGGGAACGAAATGTGGCATTTATGGACTTGTCAATGGACAATTTTTGATTACTCTGTAGAGAAACTTTGACAGAAACACTATTCTCGGTTTTTGCTCCACTCATCGTTCAAGTTCAGCACCACGAGAGAATTTCTCAGCCAAGACGTTCCAGTCATCGTCAAGTTTCCACATAAAGAAAGTATTATCAATACCGTAATGATATAGAATAATGACGATAGATCCATCAGTATTCGCACCAGTCACTGTCATTTTTCACTACCACGAGAGCATTTCTACTACAAAAAATGCGACTGTCAAGCAAAGTGTTTGGAAAATGCCCAGTGTCTATTTGAAAAAAGACATCGGACACCAAGTCTTCCCGCTCTGATGCCATATTCATCAAGAGAGAACGTCCGTAGAAGCTTACTAACATTGATCTCGAGACAAACCCGTAGTGCATAAATCCGTTCAATAAAGACGTGATAATCACCTATATCACTGAATATCAAGTATCAAAAAGAAAATATTTCGACAATCAAGAGGATAAAAAACAGAAACTTCTGTTTCTTTGTGAAGGTTTTTATGTTTTTGAATATGATAGTGGAGAAATTAGACTATATTGCGACACTTTGCAAGCGCCAAAGATTCGCGACTTGCTGATTTGACTACTTAATCGTAAACGAAATGAAAAACAAGAAAGAGACTTACAAAGAGTACAGAACGTGGCCGCGCTGGTACTACCATCTGACATTCGACTCCCTTGAGAAAGGCCAGTTGTTCAACAATGATGAGGAATATGCCTGCGGAATGAACAGCATTGCCATCGGGCAGTATGTCCACAACTTGTCCATCATCGCATTCGTACTGATGGTCAATCATTGCCACATACTTCTGTATGGTTCTGGAGAGGATATCGTTAACTTCTTCAAATACATAAACAGAAGGATAAACGAAAAGCTTAGGGCCGACGGCTATCCTCCACTGCCGAACGGATATGGATTCAAACTTGTCAAGGTTGAGGACAAAAGGCAGTTGGCGGACACAATCGTCTATATTGCCAGAAATCCGCTCAAGGCCAGGCCGGATATCACCGCGGGAGGTTATTTGTGGGGTTCCACAAATCTGATTTTCAGCGAGATCAACAAACTCTACGAAAAGACAGAACTTGGGAATATGTCAGGTCGGGAAATAATGAGGACTCTCAAGACAAAGGTCCTTCTTCCAAAGAATTACCTTCTGAACAAGTCAATGGGTTTCATTCTTCCCGAATCATATGTGAATTCTAAAAAAGCGGAACAGACACTTCACGATTCGTGGAGATTCAGTTCTGATCTTATCCGTCACATTGACGCTTACATCAAGATCGCGGAAGGAATCGGGGAGATGGTCACGTTGTCGGATGGAGAATTGGACGAGATCATCTACACTAATCTCAAAAAACATTTCAACACGAACACATTCAACGATCTAAGTGTGGATGACAGATGCCGGTTGGCCATAATATTGAAGAAAGACTACAGAATAGATATGAAGCGCATCGCACGCAAACTCAGGATTGACCTTGAGGCTCTCAAAGAGTTGCTTGGATGAAGCCCCCATACGTCAAGAGTTCTAAATGGAGCACTTCATATGTATGAGTCCACTTGAAAAAGTCTTTTTTGAAAAAAAATATGTGCCACACAGCTACCTTCAAAGGGGTTAAAAAGTGGCGAATGGTAGTTTTTCAAGTGGACTCATGTATAATGACTGCTTCTATGACTGCCACACACCAAATAAATGAATATAACGGTGACATATTCATTCTATTTCGCTCCAGTCACAGTCATTCTTTACCATAACGGAAGCATTTTGGGTCATTATTGGTGCCGTCGCGCTCAGCAAGAAGAAAGGGATAGATGACGGAGGCATATTCATCGGTTTTTGATCTCGTCACTGGCTACGCTTTCCACAACAGGAGCATTATTGGCCATTATTGACACCGGGGCACTCGGCAAGAAGATAAATGAAATGGGACAGGAGAAAAACGATGGGAGAAGGGGAAGGAATGAGGGAAAGGAATGAGGGAAAGGAATGAGGGGAAAGAATGAGGGGAAGGAATGAGGG
>DJOW01000009.1 GCA_002437305.1 Bacteroidales bacterium UBA6428 | reverse complement strand
CTTCGTTCTTTGAACACAATGAGCAGCGAGCAAAAGAGGCACAGCAGCAGTTGTGAATTGCTTTCAGATTTTGTATCTTCGTTCTTTGAACACAATCAGCTCGAGCCATTCTCCTGGTTTTTTGTAGTTGTGAATTGCTTTCAGATTTTGTATCTTCGTTCTTTGAACACAATGAACCGAAGTAGAAGAAAAAGATACAGGTGGTTGTGAATTGCTTTCAGATTTTGTATCTTCGTTCTTTGAACACAATAGATTTTGTGTAGAACGATGAGGTATAACAACTTACAAGAGGTGGTCAAGAGTCGAAAAATCCGGCAAACGCCGGATTTTTTGTTGAAGGGTAATGGGTTTTTCAGAACAATTCCAACTGGATGCCCTCTTTCGGAAGATTTTCATACTTCTGTGAGTTGAAAAGTTCCATTGCTGCGAACTGCTTGTCAGTTATCCTTAGAATTCCGACTTTCCCTTTGGGCGGAAGGAAAGACTTAGCCCTTTTTATGTGAACGTCCGCATTCTCCGCGCTTGCGCAGTGACGAAGATAGATGGAATACTGGAACATTACGAAGCCATCGCTCATCAACTGCTTACGGAACTCCGTTGCTGCCTTGACATCCTTCTTTGTGTCGGTAGGCAGATCAAAAAACACCATAACCCACATAACACGATACTGGCTTATCCGTTCTGAGCGGTTCATTACAAAATCGGATACAAGACTTGCTTGGATTCTCCACAGAAGCATTTAGCCAATGATGCGGAAGTGGTGGTTGCCGCTATCATCAGAGGGCTTGTAACCCCGTTGATTCTGACATCAGTCATCGGAATGGACAAAAGCCTTGCCTTCATAGATGTGTCTAGGTTCAACGGACCATCCTCTTTCACTATCTGGTAGACAAGCAAATCAACATACGGGCGATATGGCTCCATAATGTCATCAGCCAGACAATAAGCATTGTACTTGTTTCTGTGGTGAACACCCAAGGTCGGCAACAGACCGCTGCAAACCAAAGCTCTGGCAACATTGGCGCGGACAATGGCATAGCCGTAGTTCAGGAGATTATTCGGGGCATCTTCGTCCCTTCCTCGTATGAAACCTCTGATAATGTCAGAGAAAAGTGTCTTCCAGTAATATGCAGCCGCCCGTGCCTCCAGATTCTCGGGATCTCCACTACGCACGCCGGTCGCCCATTTAAGCATATTCTGATGCTTTTCGCCGGTGGCATATTCAAGAACCGCGGCTTGGTTGGCGATTTTGGATTGGATAGTCTGCTGCCAAATCTGCTTCTTCAGAGGAAGCGAAGCGGCAATCTGCGAACGGAAACGTTCGTTCTGGAGCGTGTGGCCGTCAAGAGGAAGCATAAGTCCTGTCGGAAGATGCGAGGAGTCGCAGGTTATGACCGCACAATTCTCTTCAAGAAGACTTCCCAATAGTGCCTGTGTGATTGTAATCTGCTTGTTGTCAAGTACTACCGATGCGATATCCTCAATCGGAACAGTCTTGACTGCCTCCTTCTTTTCCTCGCCGGAGGCTGGTTTGTTGATCACAAGCTGGCCAGATTTCAGCGACAGGTAGGCTGGATTTCCGAAATAGAGTGTGCGCTTAATCATATTCCCCGACGGCTAGGATTCTACCGAGATTGTCTATGCGGACCTTGACGACGTTGGCCAAATTAGAAACACTTCGTATGTTTATCCATGTAATCCCTTTTACCATGGCATTTTCTTCAACCGTTGTCTCAAGATGATGTCGGAACATATAATTACCGCGAGATATCTTCTGCACCCTATACAAATTCGGACTGATCTCCGCATAATTTCCCGGATCCGTCAAATCATAATCCATAGGATTGAATCCCGTCTCTGGATTCGGGAAGACAAAATATTCATTCTGTTTCAGAGTGAACAAGAATTCCCAACCATCATCTTTCTTGTAGTTCCGGTCAATCACGTCTAACCCGTTAGACTTGGCGATAGTCGCCTCAAGAAAAGATACCGGATGCTCCTGAAGCTTTCCGGAAGAGTCCCTGAATATGGCAATGTGATGATTGTTGCCAGTAGTCACAAAATCAGCCCCTATTGTTTTACCGGCATCGTCAATGATAGGCTTGCCATCTTTGTTCCTCTTGATTCTGACGGGAACCGGATTCGCGGGACCTGACACAGTTACTCTTTTGATAGCGATTCCCTTCTCTTTATTTAGCCAAATAGGATTCTCGTCAAGATTCGCGAAAGCTTTTTCCGCCTTGCCGCCGAATTCGTCCATGCGAGCCTGTAGAATCTCACGAATCTTTTTGTCAATGACTTTCTCTATCTTCAGAGAAGCGTCAACGGGTTTTCGGATAGTAAACTGTTGCCCCATAGTCACTGTCCTCACTTTGGCCGGGATCTGCTCCGAATGATGTTCATCAACCCATATCGGATTCTTTTCCGGAGAATTTTTGCCGGTGAAAGCCTTCTTGGGATCTCCGCCAAACTCCTCCAGCCTTCGCGCAAGGGCGTCCCTGAACTGTTTCTTGCAGACAGTCAAGATCTTTTCGGAATTGAATGAACCACCTATCTTTTCGTCCTTGGTCACATATTCCAGGCTGTTCCCATAGATGGTTTCATTGTGCAACGGCCCCCGAGGCGTAAGTTGAACCTTCTTGTTTACCCCTCCCTTGTTCTTTGTCACGTTGACGTTTCTTGTGCAGACCTTGTTCTTTGCCTTGAAGGAGATGAGAATGTCGCTCAATTGCTCTTTCGCTTTTGTACGGAACTTGTCCAAAGGGATCGGTGGGACAAAGCGGTATTTATCGTTGCCGTCCTTGTAAAGGAACCTGTCCTGCAAAGCTTTGACGATGCCGTACCTGTCTCCGGCACTCATATTGCCGAACTTGATGTCATCAAGGTCGTAATCCCTGAGATCCAGATCCTTCTTGTCCCCAGAGACAGCATCAATTTTGGAGTTCAAGTGATTGAGGTACTGGATGAACTGCCGGCGGGTGAAAGCGATTGTCAACGCATCCATCGCGTGATGGCGATGGTCATTTCGTTTTGTCCAGTCTTGGATGAACGGTATTCTGCGTCCGTCCTTGTCCTCCCTGACACCGGTAAGGCCCAACCTGGCATACTTCTCCCAGTTCAGCTCCTGCATCACATTCACAAGCTGCCAGTCTTCACGGAGCCTCGCTGTCACAGAGCCTGTTGTCGGGACAACGAATTTGACAAGTGACTCAAGGATCTCCCTTGCTTTCTTGGCGATATACTGACTGTCACGAAGTTCTCTGTTGATGAAATCTTCCGGAATATCCTTGCCCTCCATCAGCAGCCAATTGGCCTTTGTCTTGGAGATCCCCTTGTCAATCAGACCTTTGACTCTGTCACGGTAAGCCTGGATTCCGGTTTCATCATATTTCGATTTGACATAGTCCATTGCCGTTGCCTTTCCTTTCTCAAGATTGCACTGCCTTGATTCAAGTGTCTTATTGCTAAAGGAGTCATTGAATATGAGGGCTTGCGGGATTATATGCTCAATGTCAAATTCTTTGGAGAACAACTTGTCTTTAGGAATATAAGTGTTGCTATAAAGGGTTTTGAACCCGTTCTGCGCCAGTTCTTGGTATAGACGATAACGTATGATGTCGTTACGTGTCGGAAACGGGAGGAAGAATGGCTCGCCTTTTAGTATCTCGATTATTCTCTGGCTTTCTGCGGTCGCGGATGCTATGTCCCTTTGTGCCTCCTCTCTTTCTTTCGCGCTCTTTTTCAGTTCTCTGGCCATTTCGATGCGGATTTCGTCAGGCTTGCCATAGACATCTATGACGGAATTCACAACATTGATCATCTGGTTGAGTATTTTCTCGACCACAGGGTTGCGGAGACTGTTCTTCGGCAGAAGGGAGAGGCGGTCTGAATATTCCTTGGAGTCAAGCTCTTCTTTGGTCAGCGAGCGCTTTGAGTGACGGTAACCGGCCATCGTGCAGGCGGCGCTATATTCAAGACCATCTTTCATATACGGCAGGATCTTCCTCATCGCCTTCGCGCTCAGGCTGCCATAGTCGGGAAGGAAGGTGCAGGTGGCAAGTATCTTTGCCGATTCCTCATCCATAGAGCACAGGTCCATTATGCATTTCACAAGCGATTCATTCCCGCTTGCGGACTTATCACCTTCATAGGAATATAGCAGGTGCCATAGCCTGTAGGAGTCTTGATTCTCAAATTCCGGAGAGGCAAGCGAGGAATCGAAATGAAGGAATCCTGTCTTGAATCCCTGCTTTTTGAAGATTTCCTCGACCCTGTCCATTTGGTCTTCCGAAGAGAGTTTCGCGAGATCCGTGTCGTCATATCCCAAGTTCCCGGCAATCCTGAAGCATGCTTTCATCAAGGCCGCCATTGTGCGGTTGCCGTCAACTTCCTTGAAATTGACGCTCAGTCCCTTTGTGGTCTTGAACAGATGTTTGAGAAGATCGCTGTCTTTGAGTTTGTCCTTGAACATCAACTCTTTTGCGATGACGGACTTCTCTTCGTCATCAAGGGCGGCTCCGTTGACCAAGATATTGTTGATTGTCTGCCAGACCTTGAATTCCTGGAACAAAGGAGAGGAACGCGGACATACTCGTGGCCCGATGTTCTTTTCCTTCTTTACTCCATCAACGGTGACCTCTACCTTTCTGGTCTCGAGCTCGCATAGGCATATAAGCCCTTTCTGGCTTTTCAGCGGACGCTGATAGAAGATGATTATGTCCCGGAGTCTCTTTTTCAGTTCGGGGGTAAGTTCGATGTGATATTTCGACTGTTCGGTCCAGATTCTTTCAAACTCATCAAGATAGTCCTGCCTGTAGAACACAATATTCTTCAAGCTATTGTTTGGGTTCTCCTCTATTCTCTTCAGCAGCATCTGGCCAACGGTCAGATTATTGAAATAGAGATCTTTGCTTCTGTCGCTAATCTTGCTTAGAAGACCACTGAGAGAGGCTTTCTGTCCGTTGATTTCCTGTAGGGTGCAGGTCAGGACTTCCAGATCCACTTCCTGTGTGGCAGCCAAATGCCTATAGCGGTAGGCTTCTATCAGTCTTTCCTTTCCTGTGAATTTGCTTTTCAGTCCTTGGATGCCCAGCTCGTCACGACAGATCGCCCAGGTCTGGCTCTTGTTTCTGTCAGACAGCCTCATGTAAAGTTCGTCGGTTAATTCAGGATGAAAGGATTTCTGGAGTGTCCATATCCTGTCGAACTCATCCTGCAAGTCAGACTTATAGAACTCAGGAATAGCGTACTTGCCTTCAAGCATACGCTGATAGACATATTCCCCGGGAGTCAATCCTTTGTCGTACATCTCCTTGGCGACCGCCATTCCGTCAATAGCCTGCCCGTCTTCGCTCGAAACCGCTTTTCTGGAGCTCTTGTAACCCCTCTTCTTATTTATCTGTAGTAAGATTCTCGCCAGGTCGCCAAGAGTAACCTCCTCCGATGCGGACTTTGCCCTAAGCCGCAATGTGCGGAAAGTTGACCCTGGGCCAGTCTCTGAAAATATGAAGTCGTCGCCAATCCATCCCGCATCCTTCAGTTCCTCAATCAAGGCCTGTCTTCTTAGTTTATACCTTTGGAGATTTCGACGCATTCCTCTCTTTAGAGTCCTTTCGGCATTCGTAGTGATACTTTTGCCCTTCTCAAAACTCGTCCTTTCATCCACTGTGAGGGGGACGACACGGACACCGAGTCTGACAATCTCTGATTTCTCGTCAGAGAATGGCTCAGCTTCCTTAACCAATGCCCAGCCTATGCTGGTAGTTCCGAGATCTAATCCAAGAATGGTTTTCATACGAGTGTGTTGTATTATGATACGTGGTTGATTCAAGACTCTATGGTCTTTATCCGCTAATTTAGAAAGAAATATTTTGATATTCGCATCTTTTCACTAAATTTGTCGCATCTGAAGCAATTCACAATAAGGATTATTCCGTTGTGAAAACACTGAAGGCGGGGAGCGTATGCTTCTCGTCTTTTTTATTTCAGAAGAATGCGATTCGTGCTTGATGTATATGCGGAGTAGCATACGGTTTTGTATAGGTGAGGTGGCGAGTATATGGCTGATAATCAATTGCTAGGCCTGCTTCCTTTGGTTTGATTTGCCTGAAGATGAAACCTTATGTTGCTGATTGATAGAAAATTATGCGCCACCGACTCGGGATCAATGAGTGGCTGTTAACGTGTTTACGGTCAGATGAATGTTCCATCGTCCTTGGCATGAATCAGAGAAAATCATTACCTTTGCACTGCATTCCTTGGTGCAGTGAACCACTCTGCAAATATGGGGTTTGCAAGGAACAAATTTAAAATGGAGAGCAGATGATACTAAAAGATCAGATCGAGGCTCTGCATCAGCGGTTGGAGACGTTGGGGAGGTGTCTTTGACATCCCTGCGAAACGTGGGCAGGTAGCCGCATTGCAGAGGAAGACTGAGTCACCGGGCTTTTGGAACGACCCGAAGGCCGCCGAGGTCTTCATGAAGAATCTTAACAGTGTAAAGTCTTGGGTGACAGGCTTTGATAAGGCCTCCACCGAGGTGGAGGACCTTGATGTCTTGTACGATTTCGCAAAGGAGAGTCTAGGCGGAAGCACGGACGAGACAGTCACTACCGAGGAGACGAGGGAACTTGACGAGGCATATTCAAAGGCGGTTGAGGAAATTGAGGCATTGGAGCTTAGGAATATGTTGGGTGCGGAGGGGGACAACCTCGGAGCCGTGCTGACGATCAATTCCGGAGCTGGCGGCACCGAGGCGAACGACTGGAGCGCGATGCTGATGAGGATGTACATGCGCTGGGGCGAGAGGAACGGCTACAAAGTGACTGTCACTGACCTTCTTGAAGGCGATGAGGCCGGAATAAAGTCGGCCACCATCCAGGTTGAGGGTGACTACGCCTACGGCTATCTCAAGGCCGAGAACGGAGTGCACAGGCTCGTGCGCCTTTCCCCGTTCAACGCCCAGGGCAAACGGCAGACCACATTCTCGTCTGTCTTCGTGTACCCGCTTGTTGACGACACGATCAACATCGAGATAAACCCTTCAGATCTGGAATGGGACACTTTCCGCTCGGGCGGCCACGGAGGCCAGAACGTCAACAAGGTTGAGACCGGCGTTCGCGTGCGGCATATTCCTTCAGGAATAGTCGTTGAGAACACCGAGTCCCGTTTCCAGCAGGACAACAGGCAGAACGCGCTGCGAATCCTTCGCTCAAGGCTTTACGACCTTGAACTGAAGAAGCGTCAGGAGAAGCAGGCCGAGATCGAGGGCACGAAGAAGAAGATCGAGTGGGGTTCTCAGATCCGCTCCTATGTCCTTCATCCGTACAAGATGGTCAAGGACCTGCGGACGGGATATTCAACCGCTGACACGCAAGGCGTGCTGGACGGTGACCTCAACGAGTTCATGAAGCGCTATCTGATGCAGGAGGGTTCCGGCGGCGCCACGGCTCCGATAGAGGATATTGACTGATAATCAC
>DJOW01000050.1 GCA_002437305.1 Bacteroidales bacterium UBA6428 | reverse complement strand
GATGATGGGTATGAGGTTGACACGATAGTCAAGAATATATCCCTGCTCGAACCATCCTGGAAGTTCATACCTCACAAAACATTGATTTTCTTCGATGAGCTCCAGAAATGTCCGGATTGTGCGACTTCCTTGAAATCATTCTGTCAGGATCGTCGTTATGACGTGATCTGCTCAGGCTCGCTGATGGGAATCTACTATGAGGAAATTGAATCCAATGCCGTGGGCTACAAGGATGACTATGATATGTATTCAATGGATTTTGAGGAGTTTCTCTGGGCCAAAGGATATTCTCCAGAGCAGATTGAGGACCTCTATACACATATGCGTACACTGACTCCTTTTACAAAGCTGGAGCTTGACACCATCACTGGTGTTTTTCGGGATTATATGATTGTCGGAGGTATGCCGGAAGTGGTCAGAACATATATTGAGAATGGGCACTTTGGCGGAACACTAGCGATTCAGAGACAATTGTTGAAGGACTATGAGGAGGATATAACCAAATATGCGAAAGAGACGGACAAGGCAAAGATTCTTGCGGTATATAATCACATAACCACGTTTTTGGCAAAGGAAAACAAGAAATTCCAAATTACGAAAGTTGCCAAAAATGCCAGAAGCCGTGAATATGTGGGAAGTGTCGAATGGCTTAGTGAGGCCGGTGTGGTAAACATCGCTTATTGTCTTGGGAATGTGGAGCTTCCTCTGAAAGGAAATTATGATCCGTCAAATTACAAGATATATTATCACGATACGGGTCTGCTTATCGCCTCCCTTGATGAGGAAGCACAAGAGGATCTGAGGGCGAACAAGAACTTCGGTACTTACAAAGGTGCGATTTACGAGAATATAATCGGTGAGATGCTGATAAAATCCGGCTATGAGCAGTTATATTTCTATAAGCGTGACAACCCCTCGCTCGAAATTGATTTCTTTGTCAGAGACAAGGATTCTCTCATTCCAGTTGAAGTCAAGGCAAATGATGGATCGACAGCCTCTCTAAACAACCTGATTGACTGGAAGTCATACCCTGATGTCCATTACGGCATCAAGCTCGGCTACAAAAACATCGGATGGAACGGAAAGTATTACACCTTCCCATATTTTTTGACATTATTTCTGAAGCGCTTCCTGAAAGAGAGAGTGACTTCCTGAAAACCAAGGTTGGTGAGCCAGTCGAACCCACCCGTTTAGTGACTCTGATGGTAAGTCTGTGAATATTGTATAGTTGTTATAACAACGTAGCATGGTAGTTGATTATACGGGTTGAACATTAAATATTTTACCTTATGAAACATTTATTTGTTGCTGTGATGGCGATGATTGTCTCTGTCACAGCGTTCGGGCAGGAGGTCCGGAATCCAAGTTTTTCACGAGGCTTTGCCGGTAACGTTGAGGCCGGAGTTCTCTTCAATGAGGGTTTTGCCGGAGAATATGTGAATGTGTCATCGGGATACAACATCCTTCCAGGGCTGTTCGCTGGAGTTGGAATCGGGATAAAAGACCAACGGTTCAACACACCTTCGAAAGTGAAGTCGGTTCTTGTCCCTACATTCATCCAGTTGAGATACAGCTTTCTGAACAAGTCCGTAAGCCCTTTCATAGACTTGAAGGGAGGTTTGATGTCGGACTATTCTCCTTCCTTGAAGGATATGCCTGAAGGCCTTCGCCAATCCGGATGCGGTCATTTCTTCAGGGTGGGAGTCGGTGTTGACTACAAGAGGTATTCGTTCTACGTTGGTGAGGACTGGTCACAGATTTCATACTCTATCGCTTCCCGAAGCAACTATGCCTGGACTTTAGGCATTGGGTACAGATTCTAAACGAAATCGGGTGCACAGACTGTGGTTTCGCACCCGAAGCCACTGAAAAACAACATTCCGGGTGCAAATTGCTAATTATTGCACCCGGAATGTTTATTTGTTTGCCATGGCGGCAGGGCTTACTTCTCGTACGGGGTGTAGACTCCGAACTCGGCGATGGAGAGGAGGCCGGTCCATTTGGTGAAACGGACGCGGACGGCGTCGGCGTAGGTCTTGTCGAAACGGTGGATCTTCACGCGGCTTTGGGTCGGTGTGGCGCCGCTGAAGACCGGATGCCAGGAACCTTTGTGGAGATATTCAATGACATATTCCTGCATCACGCCGGCCTTTGGTTCGGTCATCACGACCATGTTGATAAGGCTGCCGGGGTCGAGCTCGACTTTCCAGAACGGCTCTTTGACTTCGGGGCTGGAGACCCAGCAGGTGCGGAAGTTGTCGTCGTTGGCGAAGTCCATGATGTCCATGTCATCTGACCATGATGAGTCGCACGGTTTGCCGATGGCGATGTTGATGTCGGTGATCGGCTCCATAGTCTGGGCCACGTCCACGATGTGGCCGGTGTTCTTCCAGATCCTGCCGATGCGTTTCAGGGCGTCGATGCAGTTCTGGTCCATCAGACCGTCTCGGTTCGGGGCGGAGTTCAGGATGTAGGTGCAGAAGGCGTTGTTGTAAGGTATGATGTTGTCTGTCACGATCTTGTCAACGTCTTTCAATGGTGAGTTCGGGAATTCGGTCTTCCAGAACCAGGTCTTCTGGAGAGGGTAGCATGCCATCGCAGGAAGCTGGTTGGTCTCAGGAGAGATCTTGTCCCCGGCATTCTGCTCGTAGCAGCGTATGTCCGAATAGAACAAAGCCTCGGTCGGGTACTTGGCACCGTTCAGGTCCATCACCAGACAGTTCGGATGGATGCTCTTTATGAGATGATAAAACTCCGGGAATGAGACATCTGAATATGAAATCCTGCCCCACGGGGCATCCCATCCGTCGAACATTATGGTGTTGACGGGGCCATATTCAGTGAGAAGTTCGCGGACCTGGCTTTTGAGCAGGTTGATCTTTTCCGGGGTGAACGGCAGGGTAGGGCGGATGCGGTGGTGGGTGTCCAGGATCGAGAAGTGGAACATTATCTGCATTCCGGCCTTGTGGACGGAGTTGACAAGTTCACGCAGAACATCCCTGTGCAGAGGCGAGCTCATCACGCTGTAGTCGGTGGTCTTTGTGTCCCACAGACAGAATCCGCTGTGGTGCTTGACCGAGACGCAGACGAATTTCATTCCCGCGCTTTGGGCTGCCCTGACCCATTGGCCGGTGTCCAGCTTGACCGGGTTGAACACTTCGGGACTTAGGTCTGGATCGGTCCAATCCGCTGTCTGATAGGTAGGTAAGCCAAAATGAACGAACAATCCGAGCCTCAGGTCTACAAACTCCTGCTGGAGCTGGTGGAGGCTTTTCTCCTGCGCTGCCATCATCATCGGGATGGCCAGCATGGCCAATAGGGTTGAGATGCGCATTTTCATAGTCGCTAAGTTACGAAAGTTTTTTCGTAACTTTAGGCCGACAAATAGATTATTCTTTGCCGGTTGACAGGCTTGAACATCCTGTCGTTGCAGATTGGCAAGGATGCCGCGAATTATTTTAAGAACATTTATATGGATTCAAAAGAAAGAATAGCGAAGGCTTTGACTGTCGCGACTGACACCAAGGTGTTTGATTTGGGCTGCGGGGTCAGCTCTCAGGCTCCGAACGAGTTCAAAAAGTGGTTTCCGGGGCGCAAGGCGGCGGTGGTTGTCGCAGACATTAACACATGGAAAGCTTTGGGAGAGAAGGTTTACGGTGAGTTTGTCGCCGCAGGTATCCCGACCAAGAAATACATCATAGAAAAGAACGAGTTCCACGCCGATTGGCGGTATGTCGACATGGTGGACCACATCATTGCCGGAGACTTCGCTGCCGCAAAGGCCATCGAGAATGATCTTGAATATGTCGAGCCGGATGCGGAGAAGGCTTTCAGACCGTCTTCCGAGGCTAAATATGTTGCCGTTTCCGTCGGCTCCGGCGTCATCAACGACCTTTGCAAACTGGCCTCCCATCATTACGGCCAGTCTTACATCGCATTGCCTACAGCGGCTTCAGTTGACGGTTTCTCTTCGTTCGGAGCCTCTATTTCCTACCATAACTCCAAGCAGACATTCTCCTGTCCGGCGCCTCTGGTGATCATCGCCGACATTGATGTGATCGCCTCCGCCCCGAAGGTGATGACCGCGGCAGGCTACGCTGACCTGGCCGCCAAGGTTCCCGCCGGAGCCGAGTGGATGATTGCCGACCTGATGGGCACAGAGCCCATAAAACCGGATGCGTGGCATGTGCTTCAAGACCATCTTGATGACCTTCTGGCCGATCCGGAGGGAGTGGCCAAGGGAGACAAACAGGCTGTTGCTGACCTGTTTGAAGGATTGACTCTCAGTGGGATAGCAATGCAGGCCGCTAAGTCCAGCCGCCCGGCTTCATGCTGCGACCACCTTTTTAGCCATATTCTTGACATGACCCACCATCGTTTCCACGGAAGGCTCCAATCTCATGGTTTCCAGGTGGCGATAGGCACGCTGACGATGTGCGCCGTGTTCGATGGGTTGTTCAAGATGGACCTTACGAAGATCGATGTGGACGCTTGCGTGAAGGCTTGGCCTACGCTTGAGCAGGAGCAGGAGAGGGCTCTAGAGATATTCAAGGATTTCCCTGCACCGAAGCTTGGGTACACTGAGATCACCAAGAAATATGATGATGCGGCCACTGTGCGTGAGCAACTTATGAAGATTAAGGAAGACTGGCCGGAGTTCAGGAAGAAACTTCAGGGGCAGGTATATCCATTCGCCAGGATGCAGGATCTGATGAAGAGGGCCGGAGCGCCGTACGATCCTTCGATGATCGGCGTGACCCGCTTGATGCTCAAGAATATGTTCCCGAAGGTTCAGCTGATGCGTTTCCGCTTCAATGTGCTCGACCTTGCGAAGAGGGGGATGTTCTACGATCCGCTTGTGGAGTCTGTCTTTGCTCCTGGAGCCGCTTGGGATCTGACTAAAGAATTGAAGTAGAAACTCTTCGCAGGTGGGCAACCGACATGGACCGTTGTCTGCCTGCGAATTATGAATCAGGAATATGACAGTGCGTGGAACGGGTGTCCGGGGCTTTGCGAAGGGCCGTGCGTTCGTGGTCAGGGACTGCGGACAGAGGAACCCGTTCGAGGATATTCCGCCCGGCAGCATTCTGGTTGCCGAGCGGCTGTCGCTGTCAGACTCGACCTTGATTGATTTCAGGAATATTGTCGGACTCGTTGTCTGCGAGGAAGACGTTGATGGCCAGGTCTGTGTGCTGGCGAAAGGTGTCGGAGTCCCGGCTATTGTCGGCATCCCGGATTGCCGCGGGGAGATCGTGACAGGTGATCGTCTCTTGATCTGGAATCTTGATGTGATTGTCAATCCCGATCTTGACACCACCATAGCCTACGAGAAAGCCCGCTCCGATGCTGACTCCCAGCTCAGTCTCAATCTTCCGCATTCAACTTATTATTAATAAAAACCGGGGAGTGAGGCAGATGGCCCGATGGCCCCGGGCGGGATGACTTTTTTTGTGCAAGTAACAAACTGAATCCAAGTTACCTTTCCCGATTTTAATATGTCGGTTCAACTTATTCATCTGCTGTTTGGAAGATATTGTTAAAAACTGTAACTTTACATCTTGAAAACTATTTTGGTTTATGGAAAAATGCATTATTGCCGCTGTCGCGGACAATGGGGCTATAGGGAAGGACAACGATCTTCTCTGGCATGTCGCCGAGGACATGAAGTACTTCAGGCGGACAACCACCGGTAATCCGGTGGTGATGGGTTACAGGACGTTTCTTTCGATAGGCAGGCCGCTTCCAAAAAGGCTTAATATTGTGATTTCAACCCGGTCTTTGGATGCGATCCCCGAGGGCGTCAGGATGGCCGGAAGCCTTGAGGAGGCATATTCCTTGGCGAATGAGGCTGTCAGAAGCGAGGATGCTGTTGATGGGCATGGCCAAATGAAGGCTGTGGAGCGGGTCTTTGTCATTGGTGGAGGCGAGACTTACAGGAAAGCGCTTCCGACAGCGGATAAACTTTACATAACCCACGTTCACACAGTGATTGAGGATGCGGACACGTTCTTCCCTGTGATTGATCCGGCGATTTGGGTGGCGGAGTCGGAAACTCCGGCGGCAACGGATCCTGAAACAGGCTATGCTTTCGAATTCAAAGTTTACAAAAGGCGTTTTTAGGTCGATTTGAAAGCCTCGGCGGCCATTCGATATATTGTTTGGCTTGTCTGGGCACTGACAAAACATAAAAGAATATTACGGCATCCCCAAAAGCCGGAAGTAAGCGAAACGAACTTTATGAATAATACAGACAGAGAGAACTTCGGCAGCCGCGCTGCCGTCATAATGGCCTTGGCCGGATCCGCCATAGGACTAGGCAACATCTGGAGATTTCCCTACATGGTCGGTGAATATGGTGGAGCTGCATTCATACTCATCTACATCGTTTGTTCTTTTTTGCTGTCCCTGCCGATCCTGTTCTCGGAATCGGTGATCGGACGTAAGACACACCTTAGCACATTCGGGGCGATGAACGAGTTGGCTCCACACTCCAAATGGAAGTGGCTTGGACTGTTGACGGTCATAACCCCCTTGATCATAGTCTCCTACTATAGCGTTGTGGGCGGTTGGGCCATAGATTATCTTTTCAAATCAGCCACTTTAAGTTTCACGCCGGACAAGGCCGAGGCCGTCACCGGGATGTTCGGTGAGTTCGCCTCCTCAGTCTGGGGACCGATAGTCTGCTTGTTCATATTCCTGGCTCTTACCGCGTTGATTGTGTTTTTGGGTGTCAAGAAAGGAATTGAGAAGTTCAGCAATGTGTCGATTCCTATTTTGTTCGTGCTGATTGTCGCGATCACGATCTACTCAGTGACGCTGCCCGGTGCGGGAGACGGGGTGATGTACCTTGTCAGACCGGACTTTTCCAAGCTTACGCCGGGTGCATTTTCAGCGGCTTTGGGACAGAGTTTCTTCTCGTTGTCGCTTGGCGTCGGGACTATGCTGACATATTCATCGTATGTCAATGAGAAAGAGAATCTTATGGCTTCCGGTGCCGGTACCGCTGTGTCGGATTTGATGTTCGCCGTCCTTGCCGGATTCGCTGTCATGCCGGCTGTTTTCGCCGCAGGGATCACTCCGTCCGCAGGTCCGGGTCTTGTGTTCGAGACCCTTCCTTACATATTCGCAAAGATGGGCGGTGGCGGACAGCTCATAAGCTGCGCGGTCGCGATCCTTTTCTTTCTTACGATTCTGGTGGCGGCTCTGACTTCATCCGTCTCCATTCTGGAGGTAGGCGTGGCATATCTTGTGGAGGAGAAGGGCGTCTCAAGGTCCAAGGCTACGATTGTGCTGTTCTTCGCCACTTTCGCTTTAGGTGTGCTGTGCTCCCTCTCGTTCGGACCTCTCTCTGATGTCAAGATCCTTGGCAACAACATCTTCAACTTCTGCGACAAGATGTGCTCCAACTATCTGATGACGCTTGGAGCGCTGCTTTTCTCTGTCTTTGTGGGGTGGAAGATGGACAAGAAAACCGTCCGTGACGAACTCACGAACGGAGGTACGATCAAGGTGAACTGTAAATTGTTCCCGGCGGTCTATTTTCTGATCAAGTATGTCGCTCCTGTCGCCATAACGGTAATATTCATTTCCGGGCTCCTAGGTTAGGGGCTGGCTTTATCCGGTCGCAGTCTTGGCGCTTGTTCCGCGCGAAGTTTTTTTGTGGTCCTCGGATTACAGCCTACAGCGAATGCAGGAAACCGAAGGCGTGGCTCCAGTTCCGGAAGCCGAGATCGGCCTTGCTCATCAGGATGTTGAACGTTCCGGAGTCGTGGAAACGCATTTCAAGGCCGTCATCCTCATCGAGTTGAAGAAGGTTCAAGGCGTCCTGGAACTCATCGCGGATCTCCCCGAAGTACGGCCTGCCGAGAATCTTGAAGCCATCGGAATTGTCTTCGCATCCGCTGAAGTCGATGGCCATCGCGGGCTCGGCCAACTCCTGGTCGTCATCATCTACGAGAATGCAGGAGTTGAATGTCTCCATGTTGATCTGCCTGGCGTACTTGACCTTGACAGATTTCTTGGGCCAGCGCCCAAGCGGAAAATGCTCGGGAGACTCGAAGCCGATGAAATCATCGATGGCGGCGAAGAAATAGAGCATGCCCTCGTGCGGTAGAAGTCCCTCCTTGTCGAATGGCGCGATGTCCTCGCAGTCGATCTGGCAGATGAATGTGAGGGGATATTCAGATTCGCTTCCGTCCTTTTCCGTGATCTTCATCATCGGGTATTCCGCCTGGGGCGGCAGATCCGGGTTGCCCCACCATTTGCTGCAGCAGAATAGATTGGATTCCGTCTTTTTGGGTTTTAATCTGATCGCCATGATAGTTTCCTTATTTAATTTTGTGTGATCCTAGTCTTTCGGAACAGTCACGGAAAACCAAGAGACAACCGGATAGTGATCCGAAATGTACCTGATTCCGTATTTTGTCCCGTCAGCAACCTTGAAATCATTGGCTCGGGCGTTACGGTAGAAGATGTGGTCAATCAAATCCGGTTTTCTTCCCTTGCGGCCAAAATTATTAAAGGATGGAGTGGCATCAGCTTTTTTCACGGTCTTGGCCGCCTCCAGGAAGAATGACGTCAGGCTCTTGATTCCTTTGTCATCGCTGTTTGAGTTGAAGTCTCCTGTCAAAAACACTACGGCGTTGTCTCCGGCGATTTCCTTGATTTTCTCAACGATGACAACGGCGCTCTCTTGACGGGCTATTGCCCCGGTGTTGTCAAGGTGAGTGTTGAACAAAAAGATTATCTGTCCGGATTTCTTGAGACGGAGTTTAACCCAATTGGCATTCCTGACATATTCAGCGTCCCAACCTTTCTTGCCGGGTGTCTGGTCTTCATTGAGCCAGAATGTGCCGTAGTCCAGAAGCTCAAACTTGTCGGCCCGGAAGAAGATAGGGTTCAAGCCGAATTCCAGACTTTCATCCAGAGTCCCAGGCTTTGTGCTTCCGTCTATCATTATATATTGCGGCAATTCTTTCATTATGAATGCCTTCTGCGCCGTGGACGCTTCCTGCAAGCCGAGTATGTCGGGGTGGTGTTTCTTGATGGCTCTCACGCATCCTGACTTTCGGCTTTCCCAGTTGTACTGGCCGGTGTCCGCCGGGAACTGGATCCTGATGTTGAAGGACATTATGCACGCCTTCTCTACCTTGGCTTCCGCCGTTGCCCCGATCAAGGGCAGTAAGGCAACCATGAGCAATAATAACCTTTTCATAAGCCAAAAACTTTGCTACCGGGTAATCCTTGCCGCCCAGCCTCCTCCTGAGGCCATCTTGACTTTCACTATCCCATCAGCCGGGACTTGAGCGGAAGTTTTCTTGTAGTCTCTCGCGGCCCGATCCGCGTTTATTCCGTCTTGGAAGATGGTCATTTTACCGTCTTTGATGAAGCTTAAGTCGAGTGTGAGCTCGCGCGCGTCCCAATTCGTCAACGCCCCGACGTACCAGACGTCTCCGCTGCGGCGGGCGACGGCGAGATATTCACCGATCTCTCCGCAGAGCGGAACAGTCTCGTCCCAGACGGTCGGGAACTCCGCGATGAATTCCGTGCACTCCGGTTCGGCCATGTAGTTGGACGGGGAGTCGCAGAGCATGGTGAGCGGGGCCTCGAAGACGGCATATTCAGCAAGCTGGCGGCAGCGTGTGCCCTGGCTCATCGCCTCCGATTTTACCGGATGGTAGTTTTTGCGGGTGGCGTTTCGCATCGCACCCTGGGTGTAGTCCATCGGCCCGGCAACCATCCTGACAAACGGAGCCGTCACATCGTAGGTGACCTCATCGTAGCTCTCCGGGCTCCATTTCAGCTGTTCCAGTCCGGCCACACCCTCGAAATTCAGCATATTCGGGTAGGTTCTCTGGATGCCCGCAGGCTTGTAAATCCCGTGAAAATCAATAAGCAAATGATTCTCAGCAGCGATTTTCGCCATCCTTTCGCAGAACATCACGGCCTGCTGGTCGTCCCTGTTGATGTAGTCGATCTTAAAGCCTTTGAATCCCATCCGCGCGTAGTGGCTCATCGCTTTCCCAGGGTTCTTCACGATGCTGTTGTAGCTTGCCCAGAGAATGATGCCGACATTCTTGCCGTCGGCGTAGGAGACAAGTTCCTCCAGATTGATGTCCGGGTTGACCAGGAACAGATTGGCTTTCGCTTCCTGCGCCCAACCCTTGTCCATAATGATGTACTCGATGCCATGCGCGGCGGCAAAGTCGATGTAGTACTTGTAGGTTTCCGTGTTGATCCCCGCCCGGAAGTCAACACCGTAGACGTTCCAGTCGTTCCACCATTCCCAGGCGACCTTGCCTGGCTTTACCCAACTCCAGTCCATATTCTCGTCCGCAGGTGTGGCAAGCTGCCACACCAAATCCATGTCCATCAATGACTTGGCGTCCGGAGCGATCCCGATGACCTTCCACGGGAACTTCTGACCGGCTTCGACCTTGGCGATGTAGTCGGCGTAGTCCATGTCCTGGTAGACATACACTCCGTTAGGCCGCAGCCCGATCGGGTAAGGAGCGCGGACGCTCTTAAGGCTTTTGCCGCCATGGCCATTAAGGAACATCCCCGGATAGCCAAGCAGATCGGACTCGGTGATCACGATCTTCACCCCGCCGGCGGCATCCACCGTCATCGGAAGGAAGGCAAGCTTCGCGGGGTCCATCTGTGACAGATGAATATGCTCGTACGTGTTCTCGAACGGGTTGACGAACTGCTGCTTGAATGTCTTCCCTTCCGCATCTTTGACGTAAGGCACCCATGCTGTCCAGTCCTGGGCGAAATTAAACTCGGTAAGCTCGTCGGTCACTGTAAATTCTCCTGATTTGGCCGTTGAGACGAACCTGTAGGCAACCCCGTTGTCAAACGCCCTGAACTCCACGTTGTAACCCTTGAACTCCAGCGTCAGAAAATTGTAGACGTCGTCCACTGTGGCCTTCTTGTAATTCATCGCCGGGATGCCCTTGACATCGTGCGACCCTCTTTTTACCCTGCGGATCTTGTCCGTGGCTCCCCCGAACATCGTTCCGTCATCGAAAGTCATGGAAAGCCTCGAAGGTGCCAGAAGCGCGGTCCCGTCCCGGCTTATTGAATATCTAAGCCCATCCCCCACCAAGACCTCGGCCACAATCCTCCCGTCCGGAGAGGAAAGCGACCAAGTTTTCTGCATCCCGAAGGCCACCAAAGGCAAGCAAATGAACATCACTGCCGCTGAGAAGAACTGTTTCAGTGTCATATTCCTGTCAATTAGTATTGAAATTGTAAAGATAAGCATTCTTTCGCAAATAATAACTTACTTTATCAGCCAGACATCCACCTGAAGCTGCCAACGAGAACTTATCATTCCTTTTTTGCCGATCTCCTTTAGCCGTCACCCGGAACTGTCTAATGGGGTTTCGTTGCGGTTTTCTTGTTTATACCTTTGCGACAACTAGGTAAAAATGACACTTGCCGCAAAATAATAAAATTTATTCTTGTGCGGTAACTCTTGGGCAGGACTCTCTCTTGATGTTGTAAAAGCCTGATAGTTTGCCATCCCGATCTTTTTTCCATACCTTTGCTATCGTAAAAGCAAGAGAATAATGGCTGACAATAAGAAAGAAGTGGAGCGGACGGAGCTTCACCGGACCATCCGGGCTATAGCGGATGAGATTGACAGGATCATAAACGAAATCGGAATATAATGTCTCTGTGTCATTTCAGAATGGAGGGGAATGACGAAGCCGCCTGTGTGGTGGGCGGCTCGGATACGGACGGGTATGCAGACAAGGCCGTGGGCCTACCGTTTACGGTAGTGTGCCTTCACGTAAACCTTTTTGCCTCTGACCATTCTGAAATGGCCTCTGACATAAACAGGTAAGTTGGAAGAGTCGATACGGCAAGACAATTGAGGTTGTTCCGGCCACAGAGTGGCTTTGTACCAATCAAAATTACAGATAGAATAGCTTGATATTATGAGCATGAGATCACATTTTCTGACACCGCTGGCCTTTTTGTTGACCTGCTCCGCTGCCTATGCGGGGGTACTTACGACAGTCTTCACCGAACACCTTGATCAAAAGGTGGTTACGGAGGGGAAAGCTGTGACGCAGAGGCATGAGACCGTGTTCTTTGACACGGTAAAGGACGCTTTGGCGGAGGAGATTGAGGCGAGTACGAACTACACCTCTCTCAACGGTGTGTGGAACTTCCGCTATTACGATTCCGTGCAGGACATGCTGGCGGATCCAGGCAAGGCTCCATCGACCATCAAAGTCCCCGGGAACTGGGAGGTTCAAGGATTCGGTACGGCCATCTATGTTAACCATCCGTACGAATTTTGTCCGAAGAATCCTCAGCCTCCGAGGCTTCCTGACCGGATTCCTACGGGAGTATATTCAAGAACAATTACTCCTGTGTTTGGAGCGGGGGAGAAGTGCTACCTGAATCTCTGCGGAGTGAAAGGTGGCGCGTATGTGTTTGTCAATGACAAATTTGTCGGCTACAGCGAGGACTCGAAGGATTTGGTCCGCTATGACATCACCCCTTATGTGGAAAGCGGCAAGGAGACTGACCTGCGCCTTGTCGTCACCAGATGGAGCACAGGCAGTTACCTTGAGTGCCAGGATTTCTGGCGCATCAGCGGAATCGAGCGGGATGTCTATCTGGCAAGGGAGCCGGCCACGATTCCGGACGATTTTGACTGGAATGTGGTTTCTACACTAGACGATGACCTTTGCACGGGAGATTTCAGGCTGAGCGTAAACTCCTCGAAGCCGATCAATGTCAGCTGGATCCTTCTGGATGCTCAGGGCAATGTGACTGCAAAGGGTGCGACCGAGACTGTTCAAGGCGTAAAACAATGGCAATCAACTATAAGAGATGTTAGGAAATGGTCCGCTGAGACTCCGGAACTCTACACCCTGCTGCTCTGCGCCGAGGGAAAATACGCCAAGGCCGATGTCGGTTTCCGTCGTCTGGAGATTGTCGGCAACCGGTTCCTTGTGAATGGGCGGCCGGTCAAGTTCAAGGGAGTCAACATCCACGAGCACAACCAGCTCACCGGGCATTACATCACCAAGGAAGACATTCTGACCGACCTGCGGCTGATGAAGGAGCACAACATCAACGCCATCAGGACCAGCCATTATCCTCTTCCACGCCTTTTCTACGAACTGTGCGACAAGTACGGATTCTACGTCTATGACGAGGCCAACATCGAGTCCCACGGAATGGGCTACAAACTCCCCAGAACTCTTGGCAACAATCCGGACTGGCTTCCGCAGCACCGTGACAGGATTCTGAACATGTACTACCGGACCCGCAACTATCCTTGCGTGACGATTCTCTCGCTTGGCAACGAGGCCGGAAACGGATGCAACTTCTACGACACCTACAGGGAACTGAAAGCCTTGGAGAAGGGCGGACAGAACAGGCCGGTCTGCTACGAACGCGCTGAATATGAATGGAACACGGACATGCTCGTGCCGCAATACCCAGGAGCCGAGTGGTTCCGCAAGATGGGGGAGAGCGACTACCCGAAGCCGGTTGTGCCTTCTGAATATTCCCACGCGATGGGCAATTCAAACGGATCGCTCGACCGCCAGTGGAAGTACATCTATGAATATCCCAACCTCCAGGGCGGTTTCATCTGGGACTGGATTGACCAGGGACTTTACGAGACCGACAGCGAAGGAAAAGTGTACTGGGCCTACGGAGGAGACTTTGGCGAGAACCCACCGAGCGACGGAAATTTCTGCTGCAACGGAATCATCGCTCCGGACCGGACCCCTCATCCTGCGATGGCAGAGATCAAGCACGTCTATCAGGATGTTAAAGTTAAGGCCGAGGGTACTGTTTCGGGATTGTTCAAGTTGCGGAACAGATTCTATTTTAAGAATTTGGACAAACATATTCTTAAATGGACAGTAACTGCTGACGGGAATCTTCTTGCCTCTGGAACAGGGAGACTGTCAGCCGCTCCTCAGACTGAGGAAACCATCGGTGTGAAACTCCCGAAACTGCCTTCCGGCAAGGATTGTCTGATCACCTTTATGGTTCTTACCAGTGAGCCTGAGGGGTTGCTTCCTAAAGGGTACGTGATTGCTTATGACCAAATCAAACTGTCTGATGCCAAGAGACTTGACCCGCCATCAACGGCAAAGGGCATCAAGGCCGCCGAGGCTGAAAGCGCGCTTGCTCTGGAAAGCCGCGAGGCTGTTGTGGTCTTTGACAAAGCACTTGGGTGTCTACGGTCATATTCATTCAAAGGAAAGAATATGTTCAACGATGATTTCGGGCTCAGGCCACTGTTCTGGCGAGCCCCGACCGACAATGACTACGGCAACGGGATGCCGTCACGCTGTCAGGCGTTCAAGACTTCCAGCCGTGAGTTCAACGTCAAGGCGGATTTTGAAGGTGAGTCGATAGTCGCTGAATATACCTTGGCGAGCGGAAATATATTCACAGTCCGCTACGCCCTTCTTGAAGGGGGCGTTCTTTCGGTTTCCGCTGATTTTAAGGGCGTCAAGTCTGACAAACCGGTTGATGTGCCGCGCATCGGATTCAGAATGAGACTGCCTGCCTCCGCGGATTTGTTCACTTATTACGGAAGAGGGCCGGAGGAGAACTACAGCGACAGATTCAGCGGAACCCTCGTGGGGAAATATTCATCATCCGCCGCGAAGGAATATGTCCCCTACGTCCGTCCGCAGGAATGTGGCCACCACACTGATTGTGAATATCTTGCCATAGGTGGCATGGCCATCCGCTCGGAACGTTTCGAGTTCAACGCCCTCCGCTGCTCTGTTGAGGATCTTGATTCCGAGGAGGCTGTCCGGCATGACTATCAGTGGGAGAACAAAGATCCGTTGTCCAAGAACGATCCAGCCAAGGCGAAGAACCGTCTCCGCCGTCAAACACACATCAATGACTACGCGCAGAGAGACTTCGTTGAGGTTTGCGTTGATCATGCCCAGAGCGGGATTGGCGGCTATGACAGTTGGGGCTCAAGGCCGGAATCTGACAGGTGCCTTTGGAATGACAGGGACTATTCCTTCCGTTTCGCGATTGCTCCTGTTGAAGCTATGAGTGCCGAGAAGTCGATGCGCTATGATTTTTAGGTAATTATCGGCTAATTGTAATATCTTTGTGTCAGAAACATATTAACAGTAATAATGAGAATCAGAAATTTGTTTGCCATTCTATCGCTTGTTCTGGCGGTATCTTGTGCCACTTCCAAAGATGAAGGCATAATCAAGGTTGAGACTCCGGAACGTCCTGCCGGCCAGGAAAACGTTCTTGGGCTGACTGTTCCTGCGATGGACACTGTCCGGGTCGGCTTTGTCGGCATCGGAATGCGTGGCTCCAGTGCCGTGGAGCGCTATACCTACATCCCTGGAGTCAAGATCACAGCTCTCTGCGATGTTGAGGCTGACCGTGTGGAGAAAGCTCAGAAGACATTGGAAGACAGAGGATTCCCTCAGGCCGCGGGTTATTCCGGAAGCACCGGGTCCTACAAGGAGCTCTGTGAACGGGACGATGTTGATCTTGTCTACATCTGTACAGACTGGAAGCACCACGTTCCGATTGCCCTCTATGCCATGGAGCACGGCAAGAACGTGGCTGTCGAGGTTCCTGCGGCTGCGTCTCTTGAAGACATCTGGGCTCTTGTGAACATGTCCGAGAAGACCCGCAAGCATTGCATGATGCTTGAGAACTGCTGCTATGACTTCTATGAGATGACAGTCTTGACGATGGCTCAGAAGGGTCTGTTCGGTGAGATTCTGCACGGGGAGGGATCCTACCACCACAATCTGGATCCGTTCTGGAATGCCTACTGGAACAACTGGAGACTTGATTTCAACAAGGATGTCAAGGGGGATGTCTATCCGACCCACGGCCTCGGTCCAGTCTGCCAGGTGATGAACATTCATCGTGGAGACCGTTTCAAGACTCTCGTCGCCATGGAGACCAAGGCCGTCAACGGTCCTAAGCACGTTGAGGCCAAGACCGGGGAGAAATGTGATGATTTCCAAAACGGTGATGTCACGATGACGATGATCTCCACGGAGAAAGGCAAGACCATCCTTGTGGAGCACGATGTGATGACCCCGCGTCCTTACAGCCGTATGTACCAGATTGTCGGCAGCGACGGCTACGCCGGGAAGTACCCGACTCAGCAGATTTGCCTGCGTGACAATGCCGCTGAGGGCGCTTCCACGGATTTCCAGAACCTTGGCCGCGAGGTTGTCTATTCAGGAGACAGGCTGAAAGCTCTGATGGAGGAGAACCGCAATCCGATCCTGACTCCTGAGCTTGAGGCTCTCGCGAAGGAAGTCGGCGGTCACGGTGGAATGGACTTCATCATGGACTACCGTCTGGTCTACTGCCTGAGGAACGGTCTTCCTCTCGACATCGATGTCTATGACATGGCCGAATGGTGCTGCCTCACCGAACTCGGAAGGATCTCGATGGAGAACGGCAACGCCCCGGTCGAGGTTCCGGACTTCACCCGCGGCGCATGGGACCGGATCAAGGGCTTCTCCTACGCCTTCGCAGAATAAGATGACCGTGGCAGTGCCACGGCTTCGGTTTTACGAACTTTTGCAGTATTTTTGCAAAAGAAAATGAAACGGACAAAAATCATCAACAATATGAAAGCGTTAAAAATCTTCGCTGTCGCCGCTTTGGCGATGATCCTTGCGGCTCCTTGCCGCGCAAATGTCTCATCCGCAGCCGTTCCTGCCGCCCAGACGACATCCACGTCACTCACAAAGAACAACGGAGCCGCAGCCGGCAAGGCTCTTCTGGCACTTTACACCCAGTACAAGAGCGACGGTAGCCTGGACATGACCAATCCGACCAACATTTTGAATATGGTTGCTTTGGCCGACAACATCAAAGAGCTGAAGTCTTCCGTCAACACCACCAACTTCATTGCTGGTCTGATCTCGGGTTCCGGCAAGCTTGTCAACAACAGCAACTCCGGCACAGTGATCGGCAGCTTGACCAAGCTTGCCGGAATGGACCTCTCCTCATTGCGGGCCTCCGCGAAGACCGCTGCCAAGACTGCCGCAGGCAAAGCCGCCAAGTCAGTGGCCAGCGAGGCACTTTCAAGGCTGGCCTCTTCCAAGAACGCCTCCACCGCAGTCTCCAACGCCAAGGAGGTGGCTTCCGCGGCATCTACACTTTCCACCCTCTTCAAGACTTTGAAGAAGTAGGAATAGATGTGGTCTATTCTCGCTGCTGTCGCTTCCGCCGCTCTTCAAGACTTTGAAGAAGTAGGAATAGTCCAACGAAAGAGACAACCCTGAAGCCGGTGGCGGCTAACGGTTTGTCCTTCAGTAATATAAGCAATGACCTTGCGCCGAATCCAGCGCAAGGTCATTGCTTTTGTTATTGATTGTCAATGAGTTGCTCGCCACGGTTGCCTTAACGGAAATCTTCATATTCCGGCATTCCGAGGCCTGAGATGAAGTCCTTGAACTGCTTGTCGTCTTTAGGGCAGATCAGGAGAACATCACCGGTGTCAACCACCAGATAGTCCTTCAGGCCTTTGATGGCATAGAGCTTTTTCTTGTCACCTCCGACCAGCATGCAGTTCTTGTTGTCTTCCCCGAGAATCTTGTCGGTGAACACGATGTCGCCGTCCTTTGTCTTGCACCCTATGTTCCTGAAAAGTGAGTTCCAGCTGTCGATGTCGGACCAACCGAAGTCTCCGCAGTAGAGCCAGGCGCGGTCGGTCTTCTCCATGACACCGTAGTCAATCGAAATTTTCGGACAGTCTGAATAGGCTTTTTCTATGAAGACCTGCTCGTTTTCGCTTCCCAGAGCATCTTCCCAACCGGCGAACAATGATGTGACATCAGGAATATATTTCTCCATCTCCTCTTTGATTACAGAAGCCTTCCACGCGAATATTCCCGAGTTCCAGTAGAACTCGCCTGTCTTGCAGAACACTTCGGCGAGGGTTCTGTCCGGCTTTTCCGTGAAGGTCTTTACCTTTAGTGGCGCCCCTGAGCCGAGGTGTTCCCGGTCTCCTGTGGCTTGGATGTAGCCATAGCTTGTGTCCGGTTCCGTCGGGTGGATTCCGATGGTCATCAGCACCGGTTCGCTTTCGGCATATTCCATTACCTTCTGCATTGAGGATTTAAAATTACCCTCGTCCTTGATGATGTGGTCCGCAGGGGTTGCGATGAAGGTCGCGCCAGGATTCCGTTTGAGAATGCTGTAGGTCGCGAAGGCTATGCAAGGCGCCGTGTTGCGGGCATAAGGTTCCAGCAGAATGTTTCCCTCGGGAAGTTCGGGGATCTGGGCGCGTACCAGATAGGAGAACCTGGCCAAGGTGACCACCAGGATGTTCTCCGGAGGCACGATCTTGGAAAACCGGTCGTAGGTCGTCCTGATGAACGAGGTCCCGGTTCCGGCTATGTCCAGAAACTGTTTTGGTTTTGATTCTCTGCTCACGGGCCAGAAGCGGTTCGCTGTGCCTCCGGCCATTATGACGCAGTAACGGTCAGTGTTGTTCATTGTATCTTAGTGCTTAGCTGTATGCTTTTCAAACATAAATCGGGTAAAACGCGTTCGGAAACCATTCCACAATCTCTTTACCTCCGTCAAATGTCACTGCCACAACGTCAAAGTTGACCTCCAAATCTCCGGAAAGTCTCTTGTCCTTTGATGTGTTCAGGTACCTGAGCGCAGCTTCCGCCACTTTCCTTTGCTTGCTCACCGTCACGTTCTCCTCCGGGGAGACCGCGACAGGAGCGACCCGGCTCTTGACTTCAACAAAATGCACACCATTTCCATCGAGAGAGATGATGTCTATCTCCAGATGTCCTGCCCTGTGGTTCCTCTCCACGATGGTGTGACCCCTGCCGGCAAGAAACTCACAGGCCACATCCTCGCCTCTGCATCCCAACGCCATGCGTGGGGGTGTCTTTTTCCCAAAAGTTTTCATAGTCATTATTAAGAAGTGGAACTTATCCCAGCGTCACGACAGTCACTCCGGATCCACCGAACTGTACCTGCTCATCGTGGACGGAAGTGACTCCGGGAATTGTCCTTAAATATTTCTGCAGCTCGTCCCTAAGCGCTCCGGTGCCTTTGCCGTGGATGATCCGCACGGATCCTATGTTCAGCATGATGGCATCGTCAATGTAGTGAGTGACTATGTCCAGGGCGTCGGTGACCCTTTCTCCGCGGACATCCAATTCTGGAGAAAAAGCCAGTCTGCGCTCCCTGAGTCCAGAATCGTCCCGGGCGGCGCGGGGTTTGATGTTCTCACGCACCGCTGCCTTGTAGTCATTGGACGAGATCCGTTCGACACGGTCAAGCGGCATCTTGCTCGTGATGTTGCCGATGGCGACGGTGACAGCCTTGTTGGACACCCTGATGACTTCCCCCGCCAGTCCATTGTCCTTGACACGGACCTTCTCACCGACCTTAAGCACTCCTGTACGGAATTGTTCCGAGGAGCGCGGCTGGCTGTCATCCTGTGCCTTGCCTTTTCGGGCGTTCCTGCGCGTTTTTCTTTCTTCCAGTTGCTTGAGCTTCTTCTCGATGTAGTCATCGTGATTCTTCTGTTCGCTCTCTTTTTTCATCTGGAGGCTTGACATGAAGCTCTGCAGCTCTCGCCTGGCATCCGAGGTCCGCTCTTTGTCCGCCTGCGACTCTTTGATTGTCCTGATGGTGTTTTCTACTGTCTTGTTGGCACCCTGGACGATTTCCTGCGCTTCTTTCTTGGCTTGTTCCAGAATCTCTCTCTTTGTCTGTTTGATGCCCTCAAGCTCTTTCTGATAGCGCTCTGTGATGTTCTCAAGAGTCTTGTCTGTGTTCTTTATCTTCTGGAGTCTCTCGTCCAGAGCCCGGCGGTTGCGCACAATTTTGCGCAGATTCCTCTCCATGCCTACGAATTCCTCTCCGGCTCTGTTCTCCGCGTCCTTCACGATGCTCTCCGGAAGTCCCATTTTTCGGGCCAGCTCGAAGGCGAATGAGTTCCCCGGCATTCCGATGTCCAGCTTGAACAACGGCTGGATCTTGGCCGCGTCAAACTGCATCGCACCGTTGATGACTCCCGTGTCGGATCCGGAAGCGTAGAGCTTGAGGTTGGTGTAGTGGGTCGTGATGACCCCATAGACCCCCCTCCGGTCCATCTCGCTGAGGATCGCCTCGGCAATGGCTCCTCCCGCGGCCGGTTCGGTTCCTGAACCAAATTCATCGATCAGGATCAGGGTCTTGTCATCCGCCTTGGCAAGCATCGTCTTCATGTCGTCAAGGAACGAGCTGTAGGTGCTGAGGTCGTTCTCAATGTTCTGGTCATCGCCTATGCTGACCATGATGCGGTCGAAGACAGGTAGCTCCGAGGTCTCGGAGGTGGGGATCAACATTCCCCATTGGAACATGTACTGAAGAAGCCCTGTTGTCTTCAGGCACACGGACTTGCCTCCGGCGTTAGGGCCGGAGATCAAAAGAATATGCTTGGCCGGGGTCAAACGGATTGAGACCGGAACTATTTCTTTTTTATCTTTGGCCAGAGCCTTCTCCAGAAGCGGATGACGGGCTTTCCTGAGGTTCATCTCCCCGTTGTCGGAGATGATCGGCATCCCTGCCTTGAAATCAAGGGCCACCTGCGCCTTGGCCACAAGGAAGTCGATCTCGCCGACATATTCCGCGGAATTGATGAGGTCGGGAACGTAAGGCCTCACAAAATCGCTGAATGCGGCGAGGATGCGTTGAATCTCCTGGGCCTCGTCCGCGTGAAGCGTGATGATCTCGTTCTCCAGCTCGATGATCTCGGCTGGTTCTATGAATGATGTCTTGCCTGTGGCCGAGGTGTCGTAGACAAATCCTTGGATCTTTCTCTTGCTTGAGCTGTTGACAGGGATCAACAACTTTCCGTCCCGGACGGAAAGTCCGGCGTCTTCGTCCACTAGGCCATCGGCCTGGGCCTGCTTGAGGATGGCGTTGGCTCTTTTGGAGATCGCTCCTTCTTTTGCCTTTATAGCACGCCTTATCTCCAGCAGTTTGTCGGACGCGGTGTCTTTCACATCCCCGAATTTGTCCAGAATCAGGTCGATTCTTCTCTGCACTTCCGGAAAGCTGGTCACCGGAGCGCTCATCTTTTTCAGATAAGGGTAGACGCCGTCCTTTACGGACATGAAAAAATCGGTCAATTTCCGGACTGTCTCCGTCAAGGTCCGCAGCTTGCCTAGCGAAAGTAGGTCTATCGTGTAGCCGGTGTTCTCCAGCGGGGAGAGAAAGTCGAGACAGTCAATGTAGCCGTTGGTGGGGAAGTTCTCCTCGAACATCACGATCAGTCTCATCTCATCCGTGAGGGCCAGCCTTTCCCCGATGACTTTCGGATTGTTGCTGAACGTTTCTTCCGTCACTCTTTTGACGGCATATTCAGTGGAACATCTGTCGGCCACAAAGGTCCGGACCCTGTCGAACCCCAATTTGCTCTCCAGCCTGGCGTCTATCCCAGTTCCTTGTGTCTGATCCTGCATATTCATGAATTGTTTTGTTCCTTGGCGGACTTTTCCTCTGAACTACCCTCCCCGGCGCTGAGAAGGAGCTTAAGCTCATTGATGTTGCCTATGCTTTTGATGATGCCGCCGCGAACGAACGAGATCCCCCCGGTTTCCTCCGAGACCACAACCACATCGGCGTCGGTCTCCTCGGAGATTCCTATCGCGGCCTTATGCCTCATGCCGTAATGCGCCGGGATGTCTGTACGTCCGGTGATTGGCAGGGTGCAGCGTGCCGCGACTATCCTGTCTCCGCTGATGATCATCGCTCCGTCGTGAAGGGGGGAGTTCTTGAAGAATATGTTCATTATCAACCGTCTTGTGACCTTTGCATCCACTAGATCCCCGGTTTCGACAATGAAGTCCAGCGAGTCTTTTCGCGGGAACACGATCAAAGCGCCGGTCTTGTCCGCGGACATGGCCCTGCAAGCCTCCGCGATCTCGTTCACTGTGCCTCCGCCCATCTTCTGCTCCTGGATTCCCATCAGTTTGTTGAAGAAGTCCCTGCTTTTACCCGCCACGCCGTACCGGGAGCCCAGCTTCATCAGGAAGTGCCGCACCTCGGGTTGGAATATCACGATGAGGGCGATCACGCCCACATCGATGAAGGTCCCCAGCAGGGCGTTCATCAGTTTCATGTTGAAGGCGGCCACGATCACCCTGAGCACGAAAAGGAGGAAGACGGCGACGAATATGTTCATCGCCGCCGAGCCTCTTATCCATCTGAACGCAAGGAAAATGAATATGGCCACCATCAGTATGTCAAGGATGTCCGCAAACGATATGTTGAGGAATCCGAATATGTTCAGAAGCATTACAGTTCCATTTCGTGGTACAAAGATAATTAATCCTTGATTTATTCCCCAAGGCTTGACGGTGATTTCTCTGATTATTAGGTAGTAGGCTTGTTGAAAACTTTGTTAGTTGAAAAAAAAACACTACCTTTGCAGTCCGCAAAATGTTGCGGAATAGTGTAAAATGTTTATTTACAATTAATTAATCAACCAATGCCTGGATTAATTGGAAAGAAAATCGGAATGACTTCCGTTTTCGGTGCTGATGGAAAGAACATTCCATGCACCGTCATCGAGGCTGGTCCGTGTGTTGTCACGCAATTGCGTACAGTAGAAAAAGACGGCTATGCCGCTGTACAGCTTGCCTATGACGAAATGAAGGAGATACACGCCAGCGCGCCTCTTATGGGCCATTTCAAAAAGGCAGGAACCACCCCTAAGCGCAAGCTCGTTGAGTTCGAGGCTGACTTCAAGGGTGAGCTCAAGCTCGGAGACACCGTCACCGTAACCGACATCGTGACCGATGATGTCAAGTACGTTGATGTTGTCGGTACTTCTAAAGGTCGTGGCTTCCAGGGTGTTGTTCACCGTCATCATTTCGCCGGAGTAGGCGGGGCGACCCACGGTCAGCACAACAGACTGCGTAAGCCTGGTTCTCTCGGAGCCTCATCATGGCCTTCCCGCGTGTTCCCCGGAATGCGCATGGGCGGCCACATGGGCAACGAAAGGGTCAAGGTCTTCAACCTCGAGATTGTCAAGGTTATTCCTGAGAACAATCTTCTCGTCATTAAGGGTTCCGTTCCGGGAGCCAAGGGTTCTTATCTTGCATTAGAGTTTTAGTTATGGAATTACCAGTATTGAAAATTGACGGATCGGAATCCGGAAAGAAGGTTGTTCTTGACGAGAAGGTGTTCGGTGTGGAGCCGAACGACCATGCAATCTATCTTGATGTCGTTCAGTACCTTGCCAATCAGCGTCAGGGTACCTCCAAAACAAAGGACCGCAGCGAGAACGCTCATTCCACCAAGAAGTTGGGTCGCCAGAAAGGCGGCGGCGGCGCGCGTCATGGCAGCTTGAAGTCCAACATCTTCGTTGGCGGCGGCCGTGTGTTCGGACCTAAGCCACGTCTGTACAGATTCAAGCTCAACAAAAAGCTGAAGTCTCTCGCACGCTGCTCGGCTCTTACCTACAAGGCGCAGGAGAACGCTATCGTCCTCGTTGAGCCATTCACTATGGAAGCTCCTAAGACTAAAGAACTTATGCGCATCCTTGACGCTCTCAAGGCTGGCCAGAGAAAGGTTCTCGTCGTTCTTCCGGAGAATTCAAAAAACATTTTCCTTTCATCACGTAACCTCCCTGAGGTAAAGGTCATCTCTGTTGACGAAATCAACACCTACACCATCATGAACGCTGATTCAATGGTGCTTGTTGACGGTGTGCAGGATGTCCTCGCTGCCAGGAACAACCGTTAAAAGCGCAAAGAGATGGGAATTTTAATCAAGCCAATAGTAACCGAGAAGCTCACGGCTGAGACTGAGAAGTACAACCGTTACGGCTTTATCGTGGACAGGGAAGCGAACAAGCTTCAGATAAAGGCTGCGGTGGAGCAGTTCTACAATGTGACTGTAAAGGACGTCAACACCGTGAACTATCACGGAAAGAGAAAGTCCCGTTACAGCAAGTCAGGAATGCTGCGTGGCCGCGCCAATCACTACAAGAAGGCATACGTTACACTTGCCGGTGAAGACAAGATCGATTTCTACAGTAACATTTAAAGAGGTATAAGGCAATGGCAATCAGAAAATTCAAGCCGGTTACTCCTGGTACCAGGAACAAGGCTATCAGTGCATTTGATGAAATCACTGCCAAGAAGCCGTGCAAGGCTTTGTTGGAACCTCTTAAGAGTACAGGTGGTAGGAACAACACAGGTCAGATGACCGTTCGCTATCGTGGCGGCGGACATAAGAGAATGTACCGCATCATCGATTTCCTGCGCACCAAGGACAACATCAAGGCTACTGTCAAGACCATCGAGTATGATCCAAACCGTAGCGCCCGCATCGCCCTCGTCGAGTACGAGGATGGTGTCAAGAAGTACATCATCGCTCCTGCCGGAATCAAGGTAGGACAGATCATAGAGTCCGGATCAGGTGTCTCACCTGAGCTTGGCAACTGTCTCCCTCTCGCGGAGATCCCTGTAGGTACGCTCGTCCACAACATTGAGCTTCGTCCTGGTCAGGGTGCCGCGATGGCGCGTTCCGCCGGTACATTCGCGCAGCTTGCCGCCCGTGAGGGCAACTATGCCATTCTCCGCCTGCCTTCGGGTGAGACCAGAATGGTGCTCGTGACATGCCGTGCCACCGTTGGAACCGTTTCGAATGCAGATCATAATCTTGAGTCTTACGGAAAGGCCGGACGCAGCCGTTGGTTCGGTCGCAGGCCTCACAACCGTGGAGTCGTGATGAACCCTGTCGATCACCCGATGGGTGGTGGTGAAGGTCGTGCCTCCGGAGGTCACCCACGTTCACGTAAGGGACTTCCTGCAAAGGGTTACAAGACACGTAATCCTAAGGCTACTTCCAACAGGTTCATCATCGAGAGAAGAAAGAAGAAGTAATTAAACGGAATTAAACTTTAAGATTATGAGTCGTTCATTAAGAAAAGGTCCATACATCCAGGAAGCCCTGGAAAAGAGAATTCTTGCTATGAATGATGGTAGCAAGAAGAAGGAGGTCGTCAAGACCTGGTCCCGTGCCAGCATGATCTCCCCTGACTTTGTAGGCCATACTGTCGCAGTTCATAATGGAAACAAGTTCATTCCTGTTTACATCACTGAGAACATGGTTGGCCACAAACTCGGCGAATTCGCGCCGACCAGAACTTTCAAAGGCCATTCGGGCAACAATAAGTAGTAATTATCAAAGGAGAATTCATTATGGGAGCTCGTAAAAGACTAATGGCTGAGAAGTTCAAGGAAGCCAAAAAGAATACAGCGATAGCTAAGTTGAATGATGTCCCTACATCCCCTCGCAAGATGCGTCTTGTCGCAGACACTGTGAGAGGTGTGGAGGTAAACCATGCGATTGATCTTCTTCATTTCTCGAAGAGGCAGCCGTCCATCCGTCTTGAGAAACTTCTCCGCAGCGCCATTGCGAACTGGGAAGCAAAAAACCCGGATCAGAGCAGGGAGCTGGACAATGGCAATGTTTATGTCAAGACCATCATGGTAGGCGAGGGCCGTATGCTTAAGAGAATCCGTCCTTGCCCTCAGGGCCGTGCCGGAAGAATCCGCAAGCGTTCCAACCACGTCACCATCATTCTTGATGTCAAGAAACCAACAACAGTAGAGGAGAATAAGTAATATGGGACAGAAAACAAATCCTATTTCTAACAGAATCGGTATCACCCGTGGTTGGGACTCTAACTGGTGTGGTGGTAACTATGCTGAGAAGATCGCTGAGGACTACAAAATCCGTAAGTATCTGACTGAGCGTCTTTCCAAGGCTAGCCTCTCCAAGATTGTCATCGAAAGAACCCTTAAGTTCATCACTGTGACAATTCACGCCGCAAGGCCAGGATTCATCATCGGAAAAGGTGGCGCTGAGGTAGACAAGCTTAAGGAGGAACTCAAGAAGGTGACAGGAAAGGATGTCCAGATCAACATCTTCGAGGTCAAGAGACCTGAGGTTGACGCTCACATCGTAGCTGACAGCATCGCCCGTCAGATCGAGGGACGTGTTTCCTACAGAAGGGCTATCAAGATGGCTGTCGCTTCAACCATGAGAGTAGGCGCCGAGGGCATCAAGATCCAGATCAGCGGCCGTGTAGGCGGCGCGGAAATGGCCAGAAGCGAGATGTTCAAGGAAGGCCGTACACCTCTGCACACTTTCCGTGCTGACATCGACTACGCTCTTGCTGTCGCAAGCACAAAGGTAGGCGCGCTCGGAATCAAGGTGTGGATCTGCAACGGCGAGCGTTACGGCAAGCAGGATCTCACTCCTAACACAGCAGCCGCTGCCAACGCTCAGGGTGGTTCTCGTCCTGCGCGCGGAGACCGTGGCGATCGCAGGGGCGGTGACCGCGGAGACCGTCGCGGCAACCGTGGTGGCCGCGGCCGTCGTGGTGGCAACAACGACCGTCAGGCTGAGTAGGAATATTCAGACATCAGAATAGATCGGGTGGCAGGGAAGAGCAATCCCCGCCACTCTTTTTTTTGTTGTGTCAGAGTGATTTTCTGTCCTTTTTTCTTAAATTAGAACGGGTTTCAGTGGCGAGCAGGGAAAAATGAAGTAAATTTGCGTGTAGGAAATAATTTAATCACAATAGCACTATGGGTGAATCCAGAAGAAGTTTTTTGAAGAAGTCGGCGGCGGGGCTGGCGCTCTTTACCATCCTGCCACGCAACGTGTTCGGGGCCATGGGAGGGAATAAGAAACATGTCGCTCCCAGTGATCAGCTGACACGCGGAATCATCGGGACAGGCGGAATAGGCATGAGTGGCCTTCATTTCGCAAGCGATGAGCGCTGCCGTCTGGTCTCCGTCTGTGATGTGGACAGGAACCATCTTGACAACGCCATGAAGAAGGGCGTGGAGAAGTTCGGAACCAAGCTTCAGGCCTACACTGACTGGAGGGATCTCGTGCACGATCCTAATGTGGACATAGTGCACATCGCCACTCCGTCTCATTGGCACGGAATCATGGCCGTGGAGGCTTGCCGTGCCGGCAAGGACATTTTCTGCGAGAAGCCTATGACAAGGACAATCGGAGAAGGACAGAAGGTCGTGGAGGCCGTGAACAAGTACGGCAGAATCTTCCGTCTGGACACATGGTTCCGGTTCAAAGACACGTTCTACGGCCTTGGAACCACGGTGGAGCCACTCAAGAAACTCGTTCAGAGCGGACTTCTGGGCTGGCCTTTGACTGTGAGGATCTCCGGAGCCACGGGATTCACTTGGAAATTCTATTGGACGGGTAAGGAAAACCTTGTGCCTCAGCCTGTTCCGGCTGAACTGGACTACGACATGTGGCTCGGCCCGGCTCCTTACAAGCCATACAACCC
>DJOW01000021.1 GCA_002437305.1 Bacteroidales bacterium UBA6428 | reverse complement strand
TGTGATAGTCGCCATTGAGGTGAAGATTATCAGACTTGTCAAAGTGCGAGCCTACAGGCGAGTGCGTTTCGGCAAGGTTGAGAGAGTTCGTAGCCATTACAGACGTTATTAGGGTAATGCCTGTATCTGGCTGCCACTCTGAGCCGTAAGGCTCTCTGCTTCACCCCTCGGTTTTTTATTGTTCTGTAATCCTCCTTGTTGTCTAGCCAAGTGGTTAAGTCCAGTAGGCTGCATCAGTTGCTTGTGATGATTTTTGCTATGTGACCTGCAAAATACCGTTCTACTATTCTTTACATTTCTACTATGCTTGCCTATTTATTATTTGGAGCAGGCACTATAATGCCTGAATGAAATTATGATAAAGCGCAAAAGAGAGTTCAGAGAACTTAGTGATGAGACAAGACGTAAAATCAGCCAGTCATCTTCAAATAAACCTAAAACCGATAGCCATAAGCAACATATCAGCCAGGCTATGAAAAGGTATTGGCAAAGTGTTCCACATCGTCCGGTTTCTGGTGATACAATGGGCATATAGTTATTGTCAAGAGGAAGAAGAATGGAAAAATAAAGCGGAATATTGGAAAAATGGTAAGTGGTAAAGTTTGATAGACTAAAATTAAGGGTTGATGTGGGTAGTGTAGTAGTTAAAGATGAGGAAATATTTCAGCATATAGTCGAAAATGGAAAATTATGTGAACTAAGGTATCATCAAAGTTCGCCATTTCAACTGGGTATTAAATTGGATTATCTCAAAAATGAGGCGATAATAGAATTTTCGGGCAAAGTATTGGGAAAGGACTATCCTCAATTAATATCCTCAGTCACCATAATGGAATGCTTTGAGCATATTGCCCAACTTGAATTTTGTGAGTTCGATATGTCTTGTTTGGAATCCGCTATGGTGCTCTCTTGTGATGTCACGAATGATGTTGAGGTTTCAGATATCAATGCTATGACCAAATATATTAGGGGGGCATCTTAAAAACTACACGCAGTTCACTTGTTCCTTGTTGAAGAATGGCAATCTTATTATAGAGAAGAATGTGACTTCGACCAAGTGTAAGAGACGAATGGTGATTTACGACAAAAGCAATGAAATGCTGATGTCCAGTAATATGAGGTTTGCGGAACAATATGACCTTTTGGGAGCGTTTGATGGCAAATGCCGTTTTGAAATGAATCTAAGGAATATGGAGGCGATACGTTCAGCACTGGGCGTAACCGATAACTCGTTGAGGTCAGTCTTATCTTCTGATTCCACACCACTAAAGGATTTTCTTCAAGACGTTCTGTCCGTTGAACCTCCGGTTAAATGCTCTGATTGGAAAGAATATGTCCGAACACTTGTTCTTCGTGACTGCAATTTTGACCTTGCGCAGGTTGAGGCGAAAGTCCGTAGCCTATACAAACGAGGAACATTCATAACGGGTGTTATGAAGCCATACAAGGCTATGATGGAAGAACATTATTGCGCTGATCTGGTTTTTAGTTTGTCTGATTTGCTTTCCAAATTGTCTTGATGTATCAAATCCATATCTGTATCAATTTAAGGTCTAAAAAGAAAGGTGACACGTATAGAAAACGTATCACCTTATCTTTTTGTATTATCGTGATAGAATCTTCCTTCCAAGAGGTGTTATCCTTGCTGTGATTAGTTTGTTTTGCTCGTCAAAATAGCATTTAATGTAACCGGCATTTTTTAAAGATAATAATGATTTGGTGCATTCCCGGTATACGGACATATCTCCGCCTACAGCTAGAGTTTTTAAAATTGCTTTTTCATTGGGTGTCATAGTAATCAAAATTTAGTGGTCACTTTATTATACCAGCCTCTTTGAGTGCAGAGTTTAGTCCATAAGTGATTATTGAAAATTCATATTCATTATGTGACTCGCCATTTATTACGACCTTATAGACGCTTTCATTGTTCCTAAAAATATCAACCCATTTATACCCTTGGGATTTTTCATCCATATCGTGGAATCCGTCAGGATAATGATATGTGTATTTTTTTCGATTAATTAGGTCTATAATTTTTGACCCCGGCTGAGCTGGATTACCATAATTGTAAATGGTCATATCGGGTTTGCCAGTATTGAACTCATCCAGTGTTATTCTACCCTCTAAACCACCCCCAGTTTTATATATAATCACGCATACTTTGCAAAAGTTGTTGGCAGAGTATGAATTGCTAAAATGCCCATCAATGGTTCGGATAACATATTTGTCCCCTGTAGGCTCGTAAAAGTCGTTTAGATAATCAAAGACAACCCAATCGTCATATGAGTGTTCTTTTTGTTTGTTATTCCCACATCCTGCTAATAGTGGCAGTAACAGAATTAAAATTAATACTTTTTTCATAAAAGTGTTTGTAACAGCCAGGCTCCGGTGGCAATGTTGTGGTATAAAACAAAAGTGTGAAGCCATTTCATCTATCTGACAGGAGGTTTAGCAGAACCGTAGGCAAAATAAATGACTGATACTCCACACTCGCTGAGATATGGAGCATCAGTAGCGAAACGCTATGAGGACAATATACCTTAGCAAGTGCGAAATGTCCCAGTCACCCCTTGCCTTTTTGAAACTGCTAATTTCCTGTCAAGGTAACACGAAAACACTTTCGCTGATATGTCCATCAAGCCTATAATATTGACTTGATGTTACAAAGATAATGATTTAGTCCGTAAAATGATACGAAAAGTTATTTTTTGTGCGGTGACGTGATAAGAGTCCCTTTACGAATGATACACTTTTTGCCGTTGTAAGGGTGGTTTTCAGAGAGACCGTAGTTTTTCAGATAGTTGTAGGAAACGCCTAAGGTGTCCCTATCCCAATTGTCGGTCAGGGCTTTGATGTTACCGTAGTAATAATGTTGTCCGTTCAGTTCAAGGTGGACAACGTTCCTTTCTTGTTTATCCATATCACAAAGGTCGGTAAAATGTTGCGTATATTCAATAATGGCAATAAGAAAATTTTGCAAATCCTTGCAGATATTAAATATCAGCACTATATTTGTGTCATTGAAAGCCTTTTGAGGGGGAGATGGACAAATGGGGAATATAACAAAGGCTATAACTGTTTTGATATATTGTGATTGAAGATATGGATAAAGTTGTGATTTTGGCTCGTGTCAGCACTGACAAGCAAGAGTACGAAAGGCAGTTGGTGGAACTTAGAGACTACTGCGACAAGATGGGTTGGGAGGTCGTGAGGGAGTTCTCCAACAAGGTGTCGGGAGCGGTCAGCATCGAGGACAGAGAAGAGATTATGTCTCTTGTGGAATATGTGAGAGCCAACGAGGTCAAAAGGGTCGTTTGCCTTGAAATCAGCCGTCTTGGCAGGAACACTCTTGAAGCCTTGAAAGTCATCCAAATCCTCAACGATAACAAAGTCAGTCTCTATGTCAAAAATTATAACTTGGAAACCCTTACGGCAGATGGCAAGGTTAACCCGGTAACGAGTTTGATTTGTACCATTCTGTTGGAGGTCGCTTCGATGGAACGTTTGACCATAAAAGAGCGGATGGCATCTGGCCGTGACCAATATATTGCCAAGTGTCGTAGAGAGGGAATAAAGATGGGTAGACCTAGTGAATATAGGAAAAGCCTTGACGAATATAAGGCACAGTATCAAAAGGAAATTTCATTGTTGAGGAAAGGCATCAGCCTACGGAACATATATTCATTGACGGGAACAAGCGTGAATACATTGCGGAGGCTTAGAAGTATGTTTGTGATTTGATACCTTTTTTGTATTTTTATATTGGTTCACACTGCTGATCTGGAATGAAAAAATAAGCCGAAAGGCATAATAATTTTCCGTAGGATATGATATAAAGGATTATGTGACATAAAGGATAAAAGCGTCCTTGGCGTACAAGAACTCGTGGTCGTGGTGATTCCGAGTGCCGAAGAGCCTAATAAGAGAGAAAAATCCGCTCTGTGATGAAAAAGGATTACGAGGCTTTCTTGGATAAGATGGGAGTTGAAAGCCTCAACGATAGAATGATGGTTATAAACTATGTAAAAGACTTATTTGAGATAGCCACAATTGAAATAATGAATAATCAAGGAAACGATGATAGATTACAGTAACATAAGAAAAGGTAACCACTGCATAATTTGGACAAGGGTATCAAGCAAGTATCAGGAGGATAATGGAGGCAGTCTTGACACTCAAAAGGAATTGTGTGAGGAATATGCAAAGACGCATAATTTGGCGGTGACAAAATATTTTGGAGGGCAGCACGAAAGTGCCAAGACACCGGGAAAATTGGTGACTGAGATGACTGCCTATGTGAAGAAGCATACAGAGGTCGCTACGGTCTTGATTTCGGAATTCGACCGCTTTTCAAGGATCGTTTGGCAGGCTACAAAGATGCTGGAGGATATGCGTACTTTAGGCATCATTGTGATTGCCGTGAAATATGGCACGGGCACAAGGACAAAAGAGGGAATGATGATGGCTCAACAAATGCTTTCGATGGCACAGTGGGACAATCAGAATCGCACAGATAAGTTTGTCGGTGGTCGCCAAGGATGTCTTAGGAGTGGGGCTTGGTGTGAGAAAGCCCCGTTAGGTTATCGTAAAGAGGGAAAAAGCCGTAATACTTGGTGTTACCTGAATGATGAGGGAAAACTCCTTAAAAAGGCGTTCAAATGGAAACTGGGAGGGATGTCTAATGCTGAAATTTTATCCAAATTGTCTATGATGGGATTGGAAATATCAAAGCAGGAATTACATAAGATTTTGGTCAATCCATTCTATGCCGGGAAGATTACGCATAAACTGATAAACTATGAAATGGTGGATGGACAGATAGAACCGGCGGTGTCATATCCCAACTTTTTAAGGGTTCAAGAGATATTGTCGGGCAAGACTGGGAAATATACCCACAAAAAGCATAGCGAAGAATGCCCGTTGGTCAAATACGTGCTTTGTGGAGAAGATGAAACGCCATTCACGGCTTATTCAAGGCGCAAGAATGATAGGGTTTATTACTACTATAAGTGCAATAAGATAGGGTGTAAGACAAATGTGTCTGCAACGGAGATGCACAACAAATATGAAGACTTGTTGCCTGGGTATGACCTATCAAAGAATATGCTGATGAACTTTTCAGACTTGTTGAAGGAATCATTCGAGTGTGTTTCCAAAGGGCAAGAGGAAAGCCGGAGCCTGTACAAGAAACAGTTGTCTCAACTTGAAAAGAACATTAAGACAGTCAAGACACGACACGCCATAGGTGAGGTGTCTAATGAGGACTATTCCGAGATAATGAAAGATTTCAATGAGCGCAGGAATGAAATCCTGCTTAACTTGGAAAGTGTCGGGAATAATTTATCGAACTTTGAGAAAGTCATCCCTTTGATAATCGCAAAGGCTTCTGATTTAAGAAGTTTGTGGAGAGACGGGAACTATGAGACCAAGCGGAAAATCGAATATCTTGTCTATCCGAACGGAATAATTTGGGACAAGAAAAACCGCAGTTATCGAACCGAAAACCGGAACTCTGTTTTCGATTTATTGGACGGATTCTCAGCGGGTTATGGGAATAAAAAAAGGACAGCCTCAAACGAGACTGTCCCCTTGTGCGGGTGAAGGGACTCGAACCCATACGCTTGCGCACCAGATCCTAAGTCTGGCTTGTCTACCAATTTCAACACACCCGCAAAGCCTTCCGGCAAGGGAATCTAGATGATGAAGGGATTCCGCGGGGAGGTCGGGCGATTGGAAGCTGCCTTTGCTCCGAGTCCGAAAGGAATGCAAAGATAGTCGAAATATGTTAATATTCAAATATTATTTTTATTCTGTCGTTTCGTTTGAAATGTGGTGGATCAGCCACCGCTGATAATATGCGGCTGATGGGGGTCATTGTCCTGCACCGTTGGCGTTGGAGACATTCTCAAGAGCCTGGATGGTTTTCTTCTCCTCGTCAGAAAGATCCTCACTCAAGGAAGATGAATAGTCAAGTTCCTTTTTCTTCTTCTCTATTGCCTCTTGGGACAGTTCGGTCTGCCTGACGGCCTGCTCCACACCTTTCTCGAATATGTTGTGGATGATGTTGGTGAGATTGACTGTCAGGCTGTTGACCTGATCATCGAACAGAGGGATATTGCGGTTCTTGTACTTTGTCTTGCCGAGTTTCCATTTCCAGTTGTCGAACGAGCCGTTGAGGTTTATGCCGAATTTGAACGGGATCGGAGACTTGAGGGCAGAGAGGTGGTACTTGAAACGCTGGTCAAAACCTTGAAGACCGCTTGCGGCGAGCGAGTACCGGTCGAAGTCTAAGATGAAGGGGAATATCTCCAGTTGGTTGTCCTTGATTATGCCCCTGATGGACAAAGACTCGATGTGGGTGGAATCCTTGTCCTTGAACATCAAAGTCCTGCGCAATTTGTTAAGGCCATCGCTATCCGACAGGGAAAGATCCCGCCCGTCAATCTTGACGATGCCGCTCAAGGATGGGAGAATGATGTTCATTGACGTGTCGATCGCACTGGTCGCGGCTATCTCGCAGTCGAGGAACCCTTTGAAAGACTTGAGCATAGGCACGATGCTGTCCACGGCAGGGAACAGCTGGATCACCTTCTCGGCGGTTATTCCGGCGAGGGTAAGGTCAAATCCGGCCTGGAGATCTTTTTTGGTGCGTGTTGAGTAGAATCCTTCGAGATAGACATCCCCCATATTCGTTGTGGCCAGAGTGTTCGTCGCCTGAAGGCATCGTTCCTTCATCACCAGGTCGGAGGACACCCATGTGGTCTCAAGGTTTGAATATCTGATCTTGTTGGCTTCCAGAGTCACTTTGGCGTTAAGATTGGCTGGAAGCACGATCAGTGACGCCGATGCTGTGGTGTCAGTTTCCACCGACTTCTTGACCGTTGCGAGATAATCATCGTCATCGATTCCGGAGAGCGCGGTGCTGCGGTCCGGAGGGGTGAACTCCTTCCCCGCGTTGATGGCGATGAGGATCTCGTTCACGTCTATCATGTCCGAGGATATTCCCAGATCCAGGTCGAGCCTGCCTTTGCCGGATGTGAGAATCCGTCTCAGTCCCGAGAGCCGGCCTTTGGCGGAAATGTCTGATGATCCGGACTTAAGTGAAAGTTCCTTCAGGTCAATGGCGTTGTTGGAGAACCTGCCACTGAATCCGGTGATTCTGTTGTCAAGGGGGTAATACGGAGAGATGACAAGTCCTTCCGCGATGTTGATGTCTCCGGAGACGTCCCAGTTCCTGATGTAGCCTGCGATTGATTCACCGAGTTGGATTTTGATGTCATTCTTCTCGAAATCCTTCTCGGAAAGGTAGTCCGGCAAAGTGGCTCCGGCGGTGAACTTCCGAAATGCTTTCCTGAACAAGGAGTCGCGTTTCACTCCTGGGTAAACCCTTTGCAGGGAGTCCAGCAGATGTCTTCTGCGAAGTTGTTTCTCCACAGAGTTCGGATGCGCCGCCACTGACAGGTTGGCGTCCCGCACGGAGAACCGGTTGACACCCTCACGGAGCGTTATCCTTTTATTACTGCTGGTCAGATTGAGGAACGGAACGACATTCCTGCCTATCAGATTCTGACTCAATTTGAATGTGTTGGCGGATCCGATCGCTCCTATGAAACACGAGTCAATGTCCATCATTCCGATTGACGAGATGTCAAGATGACCGTGGACTGGATGCCGGTCCGCATCCCCGGCCATAGGCTCCTCGGAGTTGTGGGCTGAGAGATTAAGGCCTGTGCCGCGGATGAATGTCGAGGCGCCATATTCGGCGAACACGCTGTCAACCGCCACCGACAGCCCGCTGTGCCGGTGTTTGTCTTCTCCTTGGCCATCCTCATCGAGGTTGAACGTTCCGAGGCTGATGTCAGTGTGCCCGAGGTAGGCGATCAGAGTGTCCTTGGGTACGCTGATACGGATCCCATTGCTTTCCAGAAGCCCCTCCAGTCCGATTCCGGAAAAGTTGAACAAATCAAGCTGTGACAAACGGAATCCACCTTCTATGATGCCCTCAAGATCTCCGTGGACTGCTACGCCCAGACTGTCAGGAATATAACTGGCCAGCGAGTCCAGCACGAAATGAAGGTCGGAACTGATGTCGAACAATGGGTCGCCGCCAAGCAGATCCTCCGCCGTGCCGCTAAGCGTTACCTTCATTCCTCCCGCACTGAAACAGAAGTCCGGGACCTCAGCGGTGAGTTTTCCATCGATACTTTTTGCTTTTATGTCCAGATCGAAACGCCCTTCCCCGTCGATTCCTTCCCATCCGATCCGCGAATCCGGCACCTGGACCTGCACGGAAAGAGGCGGAAGGGCACCGCTGCTCATATCGTAAAAACCATTACACGAGGCGTTGGCGGTCAATAGCGCATCTGTGTGCAACTTCTTTAAAATAGGGAAATTGTCTCCAAAATATTCAACCAACTCATTGACTGGGGCCTTTTCGATGCCGGCCGCCGCCTTTATGTGAATATTCTCACCCGAATAATCGGCTTTCCCGCTGGCGTTAAGCCCCAAGGTGGCAATCGAGGCCCGCAGGCGCTCAACCGACACGGTCTTCTTGTCCAATTCGGGGAATATTCTTCCTTCAATCTCCACAGGGAGTGACATCCTCCCCGAAGACTTCAACCCAAGGAACAGCCTGGATTCGAGGTTGACATCAAAATGCCCCATTTTCTCCCTTATCCCCAGATGCTCAATCCCCAGTGCGACCGTGTCCGCCGGAAGCCGCCCCGCCACAAACAGCGAATCCAGAGACAGGTTTACATTTTCGATTTTACCTTTCCTCGCGTCATAATGTCCTTTCGCGGAAAGACTTTTAAAGAATATGCAGCCGAATATAGTGTCTGACGGATTGGTGTAGACCACGAACGGCCGTCCGTAAAGACTGACCTTGCCGATAGAGAGAGGGGGCAGGGGAGAGGACGAATCAGAAGAGTCGCTGTCTTCTTTCGCGGAACCGTCACCGAACATATTCCAGTTCGCGGATGTCGAATCATATTGGTGTGCGAATATCCTCGGATGATCCAGCATCGCGTGGCGGATCCGGATTCTGCCGACCGCCGCGGCGAGGTAATTGATTGACACTGATAATTTTCTGAAATGTGCCAATGTGTCTGCGGATTCTCCACGGCCTGACTTTAGCAGATGGCTTCCCGGAACATCCAGCGAATCGAACGCCGCGAACCTGTCGTGAGGATAGGTGATGGAGAAGTCATCAACTGTGACGTTGAGGTTAGGAAAACTCTTGAACATTGAGGCCTTTATGCCGGAGAACGTGACATCCCCGTTGACATATTCATCAGCAAATCTGTCCGCGACACGTGTCAACACGCTGGAATTCAGAACCACCTGCAGCGCAACGATTAGGAGGATCCATATCCCCAAAACAGTCCAAAGCACCGGCTTGAGCCAGCGCCAGGATCCGCGTCTGAAGTTTTCTTTTATCATAGTTTACAAACTTACATAAAAATCCTCGTTTTTGCGCCTGACACATAAGTTTAAAAGAGAAAATCATTTTGATCAGGTCTTCCGCCGATGTCACACGCAAAAAAAATCGGACCGCCATGAAGACGATCCGATAGTGATCCCGTAATTTGATGTGAGCTTATTACTGCTCGTCAAGCAACTGGAGATGCTGCACATAGATGGCCTTCATCTTCGCGGCTCTTCTCTTCACGGAAGGCTTCTCGAAGTTCTTGCGGGCGCGGAGCTCGCGGATGGCACCGGTCTTCTCGAATTTTCTCTTGAATTTCTTAAGAGCCCTTTCGATGTTCTCGCCTTCCTTGATAGGAACTATGATCATAATGCTGTTACCACCTCCTTTTTTCTAAAATACCTGGGAATGTCGCGGTGATTTTCACCGAAAATTTCCAAGCGCTCTCTAAAGCGGGTGCAAAGATAGGAAAAAAATATTAATTTTGTAAGAACAAAAATGTTATTTCAATGGACAGCCCGTTTTTGTACAACAGATACGTTACAGGTCAGCATTTCATAGGACGCAAGGAGGATTGCTCGATAATGGCCAACCTTTTGGCGCAGAATGAGAATGTTGCGATTTGGGAGCCGTCCGGAGCCGGCAAGAAATCGCTTGTCCATCAAGTGCTCACAAAGTTGAAAGTCAGGGGTGAGGCTTTTGCTGTCGGTGAGATGACAGCCTTGGACATCAGGAGCGGGGAGTCTTTCGTGAAGAGGCTGGGAGCCGCTGTCATAAGGCTTGTGGCCTCGACGCCCGATGAGTATGAAAGTATAGTCAAGACTCATCTGGAAGGCACCCATTGGGTTTTTGATCGAAAGGCGTTCTCGGACATGGACATGATCCTCTCCACGAATTGGGATCTGGATGACAGGGACCTGAAGGCGGTACTGAGACTTCCGTACTCCCTTGCGGCTGAAAAAGGGGAGAGGTCGTTCTTGATCGTGGATGAGTTCCAGAATGTTGATCTTGCCGATGATGGGGAGCGGATATTCAAGCTGATGGAGGAGGTGATGGACGAGGTCAAGGCCGAGGGGCTGCGGATCTTTTCCTACATATTCATCGGCTCCCAGGTCAATGCGATGGAGGACATATTCATAAAGCGTCATTTCTTCTACCGGAGAGTGACGCGGCTGAAACTCAGCAAGGTGGATGAGAGGGAGATTGTTGAGCACATCATCAAGGGCTTCCTCGCGAGCGGCAAGGTCATCGACAGGGACCTGATCAGCGGAGCGTGCCGCCTGTTTAAGTGCAACCTTTTTTACATCAATCATTTCACTTCGGTCTGCGATTCCTTGTCCAAAGGTTACATCATGGAACCTGTACTGTTGGAGGCTCTTGCGACCGTGATTGCGGTAAACCGTGGCCGCTTCATCTCGATGATGAACGATCTCACCTCGTTTCAGGTGAGTCTGATGAGGGCGATAATTGATGGTTATACCAAATTCAGCACGGCTGAGGTGATCAGGAAATATTCCCTGAACTCTTCTGCCAATGTGCGCCGGCTCAAGGACGCCTTGATGAAGAAGGAGATCCTGACCTTTGTGGGAGAGGACGGCAAGCCGGTTATCCTCGACCCGCTGTTCGAGTACTGGCTTAGAAACTACTATTTTAAGAAAGAACAATAATTCATGAATATGTCATCTCGCCGCGGTTTTAGGTGACTGCCGGAAAGATGAGACGGAGGAATGACCATGAACACAGATAGAAAGAAAATCGCCGTTCTGACAGGCGCCGGAGTGAGCGCCGAGAGTGGCCTCAGCACATTCAGGGGCAACAATGGCCTTTGGGGTGAATATGATCCCGAGGAGGTCGCATCGATCCAGGGTTGGTACCGCAACCGGGAACTGGTTCTGGACTTCTACAACGGTCTGCGCAAGAGGCTAAGCGAGGTCAAGCCGAACGCAGCCCACTACGCCATCGCTGCCCTCGAGAAGGAATATTCAGTGACGGTCATCACCCAGAACGTTGACAATCTGCACGAAAGGGCCGGGAGCACGAGGGTCCTGCACCTCCACGGCGAGGCGACGAAGGTGCGTCCGGAGAATGGAATATACGATCAGACATATTCAGAGAAGGAGGTCATCGACATCGGTTACGGTGAGGTCCATTTGGGCGACAAGGCTCCGAACGGCAGTCAGCTCCGCCCGCACATAGTCTTTTTCGGCGAGGCCGTCCCGAACATCGAGAAGGCCATTGACATCGTCTCCGCCGCGGACATCATGCTGATCGTCGGCACGTCCCTGAACGTCTACCCCGCCGCCGGCCTGTACCGCTACGCGCCGAACGGCGCTCCGATCTACATCATTGACCCTGAGGATGTGGCGGTCAATGATCCACGCATCATCCACATCCGCGAGGTCGCCACGAAAGGCATGGAAACATTCCGCAAGCTGCTTGAACGGTAACCGTTTCACTGCCGACCAGCCTCCTGTCCCTAATCCTGTCCCGTTAGCGGGTCATCCCGTCCTGCGCACGGCCCTGCCTTCAGATGCCGTCCCGTGAGCGGGTCATCCCGTCCTGCGCACGGACTGTCTTTCGAATGCCTTTATGTGCGTGAGACCGCCTCTTCCGCGCACGGGAGTCCGTTGCCCGTTCATAATCATACATGTTATGATAACAACGAAAATGAAATCATAAATATTATGATTTGTAAAATATTGATATGTCTAATGTTGGTAGATAATTATTAAATGTTTTTGCGATTTTGTCAGATGTTGTTTATATTTGCTGAACATAGTTGATGACATGGACAATAACATAATGCCTACAGTAAACGCTGGCGCAAAGCCTAGGGCGATCAATCACATCTCGGTGGATTGTGTGGTTTTCGGTTTTGATGGTGAGAGATTGAATGTGCTCTTGATCAAGCGATGTGGAGAAGAGAACGGACAGGAATTCCACGACATGAAACTTCCTGGCAACATCATTTACATGGATGAGGACCTTGACGAGGCTGCTTCGAGGGTGCTAGGGGAACTGACGGGGCTAAAGAATATCCCTCTACTGCAATTCAAGGCTTTTGGCTCTAAGGACAGAACGAAGGATCCAAAGGATCTGCATTGGATAAAGATGACCGAAAATCAGGTGGTTGAGAGGATTGTCACAGTTGCTTATGTCGCGCTTGTCAGAATCGACAGGGCTCTTGAGGTCTTGGATGGGTATGAGGCATGCTGGGTGCCGCTTGACGAAGTGCCGGCGCTTGCGTTTGACCATAACATTATCATACGGGATGCTGTGAAATACATGGGGATGTACGCAGTGGGTGAACCCCAGTGCATTTTCAAGCTTCTGCCGAGAAAGTTCACGATCCCACAGCTCAGGAAAGTCTATCAGTTTGTCACCGGTAATGAAATAGACGCCCGGAATTTCTACAAGAAATTGGCTGTGATGCCCTATGTTGTGCCGCTTGTGGAGAAGGAAAAAGGAGTGGCTCACAGGGCTGCGAGATTCTATCGCTTTGATTCAAAGATATTTAAAAAGACAAGAATATGAATGGATTCACCGATTGCCTGCTTGGCTATGATGTAGGAAGTTCGTCCGTCAAGGCCAGTCTTGTGGATGTGGCCACAGGAAAATGTGTGGCGAGCGCTTTTTACCCGAAGAGCGAGGCTCCGATCACATCTAAAAGAATAGGTTGGGCCGAACAGGATCCCTGGATGTGGTGGGAAAGCCTAAAGCTCGCCACAGCTGAAATAATCTCCAAAGTCGGAAACGCTGACATCCGTGCCATAGGAATATCCTACCAGATGCACGGTTTGGTGTGCGTGGGCAAGGACGGAGATCCTCTTAGAGACGCCATAATCTGGTGTGACTCAAGGGCAGTGCCCTATGGCGAGGCCGCTTTTAAGGGAATAGGTCCGGAGAAGTGCCTGAGCCATCTTCTGAACTCCCCCGGTAACTTCACGGCCTCCAAATTGGCTTGGGTGAAGGAAAATGAACCGGAAATATTCGAAAGAATTGACAAGATAATGCTCCCTGGAGATTACATCGCGATGAAACTCACGGGAGAGTCTTGCACTACTGTCAGCGGATTGTCCGAAGGTACGCTTTGGGACTTTAAGGAGAATTGTCCGGCCTTTTTTCTGATGGATTGGTTCGGGTTTAAGGAGGATATTCTTCCGAAGATCGTCCCAACTTTTTCGGAGCAGGGAAGGCTGACTGCATCAGCAGCTGCGGAATTAGGTCTTAAGGCCGGGATCCCGGTATCGTACAGAGCGGGAGACCAACCGAACAACGCACTGTCTCTGAACGTGTTCAACCCTGGAGATGTGGCTGCGACCGCTGGCACATCGGGCGTTGTCTATGGAGTGAACGGGGAATATGGCTATGACCCACAGTCAAGGGTGAACACCTTCGCCCATGTGAACCACACGGCCAAGACTCCTCGGCTTGGAATCCTTCTTTGTGTCAACGGGACCGGAATCCTTAACTCATGGATCCGCAGGAATGCGATTCCTCAGGACCTTTCTTACGCTGAGATGAACGACATCGCTGCCGGGATTCCAATCGGAAGCGGAGGCGTGGTGATTTCTCCTTTCGGAAACGGAGCGGAAAGAATGTTCGGCAATAAGGAGATCGGCTGCCGCTTGTCCGGACTCAATTTTAATGTCCACAACTGGAGACATGTCGTCAGAGCCGCCCAGGAAGGCGTGGCTTTCTCATTCAGGTACGGAATGGACATCATGTCCGAGATGGGTATGAAAGTCAACGTGATTCATGCAGGAAACGCGAACATGTTCCTTAGCCCGGTGTTCAGGGCTGCCCTTGCCGGGGTGACAGGAGCGACGATCGAGCTCCACGACACTGATGGCTCCGTTGGAGCGGCCAAAGGTGCTGGAATGGGCGTGGGAATATTCAAAAACAACGATGAAGCCTTTTCTACCCTAGAGCGTCTGGCCGTGGTGGAACCTGCGGATCAGGAAGCCTATCAGGAGGCTTACGGGCGTTGGAAGGAAGAGCTAGATAAAGTAATAACTTATTAATAATTATAATATTATGGCAAAAGAGTATTTTCCTCAGATCGGTAAGATTCCGTTCGAGGGCGTGGAAAGCAAAAACCCGATGGCGTTCCATTATTATGACCCTGAGAGAGTAGTCCTCGGAAAAAAGATGAAGGATTGGCTCAAATTCGCGATGGCTTGGTGGCACACACTCGGTCAGGCGAGCAGCGACCAGTTCGGTGGCCAGACCAGAGACTACGAGTGGGACAAGGCTTCCGATCCTCTTCAGAGGGCTAAGGACAAGATGGACGCAGGCTTCGAGATCATGGACAAACTGGGCATCGAGTACTTCTGCTTCCACGATGTTGACCTTGTTGACGAGGCTCCGACCATTGAGGAATATGAAGCCCGCATGAAGGCCATCACTGACTATGCCCTTGAGAAGATGAAGGGTACCGGCATAAAACTTCTTTGGGGGACTGCCAACGTGTTCGGTCACAGAAGGTACATGAACGGTGCCGCCACCAATCCTGACTTCGATGTTGTCGCCCGTGCCGCTGTGCAGATCAAGAACGCTATTGATGCGACTATCAAGCTCGGAGGTACGAACTACGTCTTCTGGGGTGGCCGCGAGGGCTACATGAGCCTTCTCAACACCCAGATGCAGAGAGAGAAAGACCATCTCGCACAGATGCTCAAGGCTGCCCGTGACTATGCCCGCGCCCGCGGTTTCAAGGGCACGTTCCTCATCGAGCCTAAGCCAATGGAGCCTACCAAGCATCAGTACGATGTGGACACCGAGACCGTTATCGGCTTCCTCCGCGCCCACGGACTTGACAAGGACTTCAAGGTCAACATCGAGGTGAACCACGCCACCCTTGCCGGCCACACTTTCGAGCATGAACTCGCGGTGGCAGTTGACAACGGAATGCTTGGCTCCATCGATGCTAACAGAGGCGATGCGCAGAACGGTTGGGACACCGACCAGTTCCCGGTTGACGTGTTCGAACTCACCCAGGCTATGCTCCAGATCATCCGCAACGGCGGCCTTGGCAACGGCGGTTCGAACTTTGATGCCAAACTGAGAAGAAATTCCACTGACCCTGAGGACATATTCATGGCTCACATCTGCGGAATGGATTCTATGGCCCGCGCTCTTCAGAACGCTGCTGCCATCGTTGAGGAATCTCCTATTCCTGAAATGGTCAAGGAACGCTATGCTTCTTTCGATTCAGGAGAGGGCAAGCGCTTCGAGGAAGGGAACATGTCCCTTGAGGAGCTCGTTACCTATGCCAAGGAGCACGGAGAGCCTAAGCAGACAAGCGGTCAGCAGGAACTCTACGAGACTTTGGTCAACATCTACAGTAAGTAAGCGATGGACTGTCCTGAAAAAGGCAGCCGTGCCTATCTGTTTTCAATTGTGTTGGTCGCCGTGCTGGGAGGACTGCTGTTCGGTTACGACACAGCGGTCATCTCCGGTGCGGAGAAAGGTCTGGAGGCGTTCTTCAGGGGTGCCTCGGACTTCACCTACACGAATTTCTTTCACGGGCTCACTTCTTCCAGCGCATTGATCGGCTGCGTCATCGGAAGTGCATTGTCTGGCCTTTTCGCCACCCGTTTAGGGCGCAAGCGTTCCCTCATCATTGCGGGAATATGCTTCTTCGTCTCCGCGTGGGGCAGCATGTGCCCGGAAATGTACGGAATCTTGCCTGTAGGCAAGCCGTCCCTTACCTTGCTTTGGGTCTTCAACGCCTACAGGATTCTCGGTGGAATAGGAGTGGGAATAGCCTCGGCCATCTGCCCGATGTACATCGGAGAGGTGGCTCCGAGTGGCATCAGGGGAATGCTCGTGAGCTGGAATCAGTTCGCGATCATCTTCGGTCAGTTGGTGGTCTATTTCGTCAATCTGCTGATTCTCGGCAGTCACGCCAATCCTATCTATGATGCGGCAGGAGCTATCGCCAATGCTTTGGATGCCCGGTGGACAATCGAGACCGGATGGCGCTACATGTTCGGTTCCGAGTGTGTCCCCGCAGCTTTGTTCACGGTGCTGATCTGTTTTGTTCCGGAGACTCCGCGTTATCTTGTGATGACCGGGAAGCAGGAAAAGGCTCTTTCTGTCCTGTCGAGAATCAACGGTCTCAGCGCTGCGAAGGAGATCCTCGCTGACATTCAGGGAACGCTCACCGAAAAGAAGGAGAAACTCTTCTCCTATGGCTTCATGTGCATATTCATCGGCATCATGCTCAGCGTCTTCCAGCAGGCTGTCGGCATCAACGCGGTTCTTTACTATGCTCCAAGAATATTCCAGGACATGGGAATGAACAACCCTATGGTGCAGACCGTGATCATGGGAGTCGTGAACATCGCGTTCACCCTTCTCGCTGTGTTCACCGTCGAGAAGTGGGGCCGTCGTCCGCTGCTCATCTGGGGTTCGATCGGAATGGCCATCGGTGCTTTCGGTGTCGCCTTGACTTTCGGCAACGAAGCCTTGAGTTTCATCACGATGATCAGCATCATGGTCTACAGTGCTTCCTTTATGTTCAGCTGGGGCCCGATCTGTTGGGTACTCATCGCCGAGATATTCCCGAACACAATCCGTGGCGCCGCCGTCGCCATCGCTGTGGCCTTCCAGTGGATCTTCAACTTCATCGTCAGCTCGACTTTCGTGCCTATGTTCAACATGCACCTCACCGCTGGTGATGATTTCGGCCACTGGTTCACCTATGGTCTCTACGGCACCATCTGCGTCATCGCAGCCATCTTCGTCTGGCGCCTGGTTCCCGAGACCAAAGGCAAGACCTTAGAGGACATGTCCCGCCTCTGGCGAAAAGACAACGCTCTATTCTAAACTTCGCTTGTCCCGCCATATCCGTTATGGTTGTACCGGTGCTGAGAGATCTTGGCGACCATTTACCCGGATAGGGCGTGCGAAGCACGTAGGCCGCCAAGATCTCTCAGCACCGG
>DJOW01000042.1 GCA_002437305.1 Bacteroidales bacterium UBA6428 | reverse complement strand
TTGTGGGCACTGAGGACTCCGGTAAGACGGAGTGGGCCGCGGGGGATGAGCTGCTGGTGGAGCTTGGCAATAACAGTTATGGTGCTCAGTATGCCACTGTTACGTACAATGGGAACGGTTGGGGACTTACAAAAGGTAAGCTGGTTTACAAAGAAGGTGACCCTGCATACGTGCCTCATGTATATTATGCCCCTGGTTACGAATGGGGTTCTGATGGCAAGTTGGCATTGAAAGAGGGGGAGGTTGCAGGGGTGGATGAGTGCATTGAGGGTTAAGGAACGATTCCCGGTGGCGAGACAATAAAAGTCTCTTTTTCCGAGGCGACACGCAAGTATTCACGTCTGCGCATCGCTACCATTCCGGACGTGGATGTCGCTGTCTCGGTTCAATACTTTACCCCGGCTGGCTCTACGTCACAGGTTTCGACTACATACACCCTACATTCTGATGCCAATGGCAATGCCTACCTTTATGGCAGTTTTGCCGAGAACGCTACGGTGTCCGTGAAGTATGGCAATGCTGTTTTGGTCAGCTATACTTTTGGAAAGGCTTCCGAGGGTGGCAAGAGTTACGTCCTGGATGCGACTGTCGTCTCGTTGATGAGTCCAGAGGAGATTGACGCTGCCGGCCAGCCTTATAAGGGAAGTTCTGGACACAACGGGAGGCAATTTCTCGGCTATACGTTCAAGTCTGTGACCTGCGGCGACAAGACGCACTAGTTAGGGGAATGTTATTTTAAGCTCCCCCACCACCCGTCCCCGCTTCACCCCACCCAATCCCTGACCCCATCGGTCGCTGAGCCCGTAGAAGTGCCCGGCCCCACCGAAGCGCCAGACTCAACCTTGCTTCAAGATCCACTGCTTGAAGAACGGATCCTCCAACTCATAGTGGTCAGAATAGATAGCATAACCGTCTTTTTGAAGACGCTTCAAAGCGCTGTACACAGTGCTCGTCCGATGCTCGCCATCCACTAGGGATTTACCGCTGGCCAAGCGCTGAAGGATCCAACGGTTAGTTCGCTTGAACCCCATCCAGATTCGCTCATAGTCGAGAGAATGTGACACAACGATATGCTCGACCGCGGTCTTAAGGACATCTTCCGACTGCGGCTGTAAAACACCAATCTGCCACACGTTCGCTGCCAATTGTTGCGAGTAATAAGGATGGCACTCCGTGAAGTCCAGAATACTGTCAGCCAACACTTCACAAGATTCCGGAAAAACCTCGGAGAGTCTCTCCGAAAGGTAGCGATGAAAGTCCTGTCTTGGCAGTTTCCCAAGTCTCATCAACTCTCCGAAATGATAGAACGGTGATTTTTTGTTCTCAAATATCTCGGTCATCATGCTCTCTTGACTCCCCAGCAGGATGTAATTGATGTGTTTCTGCTCCTGCATAATGGAACGGAGCTGCCTATCCAGATTTGCCGCTATTTCTTTAATTTCTTGAAATTCATCCAGCACAACAATGAGTCTGTCCCTATCATTGTGTGCCTGCTCAAACAGCATTAAGACATCCTCTAGCAAGACCACATCAGGAGCACCTGCCTGGAACGACACATCCATCGCCCCTGTCACTGGATTTGTAGAGATAGTTGGAACTATCCGGAAATGAGCGAGCAGACGCCGTAGCCGCTCCATAGGATGAACCTTGAAAAATTCCCTGAGAAGTTTTGCGGACAAATCGGACACGGATGTCACGGTCTGTAGATTCAACATGATGCATTTTCGTCCGCTTTCTTTCACAGCCTTAGCAACGACACTGCTCTTCCCAAATCTTCTGGGACTAATCAAGATCAGATGGTTGGCACTCTTTATAAACTGCTCGATGTAAGCCACTTCATCCACTCTGTCTGTGAAATATTCGGCCTCCACGATGGTCCCGAACTTGAAAGGATTCTCCATATTACGACTTTTTTCGTTACGACTTTTTTCGTAACACAAAACTACCCCTTTTCTGTCAAACTTCCAAATCATAATCCCATGTTGTTCATCTTACACACCCGCTCGGATGGTTCGCCAAGCTCACCATCCGGTCCCTGAGCCAGCGAGGTTCCCTACTGTTGCTCCTGTCGGTCCCTGAGCCAACTGAGGCGCGCTGCTTCTCCCGCTGCCCGTTGTCTCACGACCTCTTTCCGAAAATGGTCTCAAGCACTCCTTGGGACACGAGGGTGACACGGCTTAGGGATGAAAGCGAAAAAGTCTTTTTGTCGCCCCATAGTTTCCGGGCGACCGCAAGCCTTTCCTCAAGGTTGGCCCTTGACGCTGAGGCCTTCCCGAACATATTCATAAACAACCCCTTGCCTTCGTCCCTCAATTCGCTCTCCTTCGCGGCCCGGAGATATTCACGAGAACATTCCATGTCGATTTCCGCCTCTGTCTCCCACATTGCATCTCCATTCGGCTGTCTCCTTTCCATCCCGTTGAAGGCGAACACCTGTCCCGTCCTCCGGATTATTGCCGTGAACCTTTAGAAGTTTATCCCTGTCTTTTGTCATGCAGTCCCCCTGCGATGTTTTTTCCTGCCTACCTATTTCTTCGGGATGGTTCAAAGCATGGTAGTCTATTGCCTTGCCGTTCCCCTGAAAGGCCTTTTTCTGCCTTTCCATTTCTTCGGAAGCATTCAATGCATGGTAGTTTCCAATTTTGCCGTTTCTCTGCAAGTTATTTCCTTGGGTGCTATTCGACACCGGATAGTATCTTGTCTTGAAGTCCCAATGAGAGGTTTTTTCTTGCCCGTCCATTTCTTCGGAGCCATTCGACACATAGTAATCGTAGAAGTCAGCCATAGTTCAGTACCTTTTTAATCCGCGTCATGAGTGAACGCCGCGATCTCGTTTCTCGTGCAAAGGTCGCAATCATTATCCGTTGAAGCAATTATTCCACGACTAAGTCGTGTTTCAGCCCTTTGGCATGCCTATGGGCTCGTTTTCATGGACAAGGCAGATTCCTTTTTTTTGTGAAAAATGTTGTCTGCAGAATAAGATCATGTGTGTTTCATTTCTGCGACTTCTTTTGCTTTTGCAGGTTCAGCAGCCACAATCAGCCAACGTCAATCCTTGTCTTGCTCCCCCTGTCCTACTCCCTACACCCACCGATGCTCCCGCTTACAGCCAGATTAAGGAATTCATCAAGGTGTCCGTTTCTCTCGTTCGGCCACCAAGCCAGTAGGAAGACCATCCGAAGCACCTGCTCCTTGCGGCCAAAGTCTCTTATTTTACAAACCACGCGCACAACAAGATGCCTCTGGCCACCTTCAGAGGCCGTTCACCGTGCTCGACCCTATTCCCGAAAGAGGGGGTCAGCCACATCACCATGCCTCTCACCCCTCTGCAAGTCACCTTATCATGCTCGTGGTCCGCGCAAAAGGATGAGTCGCGATTCAGCTCAGAGAACAGTGTAATAAAATAAGGTGTGATTCCTGCCCCGCTGCCTACACTATCGATTGGTTGTGGCTTCATGCGCCAGAATCTCTTTTCTAAAATGATCTTAAGCCTTGCTGTACGAATAAGGGTATATATGCTCCCAAACATATATTTTGGACGTGGCCCGGACACGGCTCAGGCTCATAAATGAAAGAAACACCGGACAGCTTAAACGCAAGCCATCCGGTGGGTTTGGAAACAATCCTCTGAAACGTGGAGTCTTGCGCTGAATGATGCAAGGCTGGATTTCAGTGAGATATAGCTGTTGTTGTCTTATACCCTCTGGCCGTAGGAACGGTCGGTGGTGTTGACGGTGATCTTGTCGCCCTGGTTGATGAAGAGCGGAACCATGATCTTGGCGCCGGTCTCAAGGGTGCACTCTTTCAAAGCGCTGGTGGAGGCGGTGTTGCCTTTGACTGCCGGTTCTGTGTAAGTCACCTCAAGGGTAACGTAGGTAGGAAGCTCGCAGGTGAGGCACTTCTCCTCGGGCTCTGTCACGAACATCATCTCGACGTGCTGTCCCTCCTTCATCAGGTCGGCGTTCTCAACGACATCGTGAGGCAGGTGGATCTGCTCGTAGGTTTCCTCGTGCATGAAGTTGAATCCGTCCTCGTCTGAGTAGAGGAACTGGTAAGGACGTCTCTCGACGTTGATGACATCGATCTTCATCCCCGCCGTGAAGGTGTTCTCAAGGATTCTTCCGTTCTCAAGGTTGCGAAGTTTCGTCTTCACGAATGCCGGGCCCTTTCCTGGCTTGACGTGCTGGAAATAGACTACCTGGCATGGCTTGCCGTTGTAGCTGATATAAAGGCCGTTTTTGAAATCTGCTGTTGTTGCCATAAATAACTATGTAATGAATTTTAAACTCCTTAAGCATGATTGCCAAATCTTGAGCGCCTGTTTTGATCTTCGGTTCAAGAGGTTGAAGCGCAATCATTTCGACCGCAAATTTAACTATTTGTGGATATTCCTGCAAAAAATTCTTTCCGAAGCGGAATTGCCGTCGATGGATTTTCCGTGTGCATTAAAGACCTGAGATCGCTTCCGCGACCTGTTCCAGCAGCCATCGCGGGGTGGATGTCGCGCCGCAGACACCTACTCTGTCGCCGTCCCTGAACCAACCCTTGACTAATCCCGAGGGATCCGAGATGTGGTAGGTGCGGGGATTACAGGACTTGCAAAGGTCGAAAAGCACCTTGCCATTGGAACTGGAGAGCCCTGACACAAAGATGATCGTGTCCTGCCGAAGAGAGAATTCCGCCAATTCCTTGTGCCGCGAGGCTACTTGTGAGCAGATTGTGTTGTGCACTGTCAGCCTTGACTGGGAGGATGTCGCGCAAGCCAGGCCTTCACGCGCATTGTCCATCGGCCGCCGAGCCTGCCGAAACGACTCCGAAAGCACGCGGCGGATCTCTGAATATTCCTCCGGGCTCTTGGTTGTCTGGGAGAAGATCTCCAGTGGCTTGTCAGCTTGTATGCTTCCGTCTTCAAGCGCGGAAAGCAGCATAGGCATGTTCTCGATCACGACGGCATCGCCACCGACCTGGCCCAGAAGGCCAAGGACCTCAGCGTGGCCGATTTTCCCGAATATTATGATCTGCCCTCCGACTGGCTTGACCCTTTCATAGGCCTCCCGGATGCTCTTCTGAAGCTTCAGCACAACCGGACAAGTGCAGTCAATGACTGTCAGACCAAGTCTGGCTGCCAATGAATATGTCTGTGGCGGTTCGCCGTGCGCCCTTATAAGAACAGTCCCGGACGCGGGGATATTCATAAGACTCTCCTTGCCGATCGTGACGAGTCCTTTCTTACAGAGCCGGTTCAGCTCCGCCTCATTGTGTACGATGTCACCCAAGGAGTACAGCCTGCGCCCCGGGTGCTCCTCCAGGAATTTCTCCGCCCTGCCGATCGCCCTGATTACTCCGCCGCAGAAGCCGGAGTGCCTTTCTATCTCAACCTGAAGGTTCATGGCACTACTCAAGAATTCCGAACTTGCCTTGCGCAAGGCCTTGGAACCAGACCAGTTCCTCGTGAAGGTTCATGTCCGAGTTGTCCAGCACGAATGCGTCGGATGCCTTGGTCAGAGGGGAGACTTCCCTGTGTGAGTCAATGTAGTCCCTTTCCCGGAGGTTGTCAAGCACATCCTCCATTCTCGGGCTCTGCCCTTTGGCTTTCATTTCGTCAAACCGTCTTTGCGCCCTGACCTCATCACTCGCGGTCATGAAAATCTTGACCTCCGCGTCCGGGAACACCGTTGTGCCGATGTCCCTTCCGTCCATGACCACTCTTTTCCTGCGTCCGAAAGCGTGCAGGCGCTCGTCAACATATTCCCTGACAAACGGAATAGCGGAGACCGGGCTGACGTGGCCGGACACCTCAAGCGTGCGGATCTCCTTTTCGATGCGCCTGTCTCCTATGAAAGTGCCTCCAGGCCCGAAGCCGAGATCCAAGCCGGAAAGGGATGCTTTCAGGCCTTCCTCATTGATGCCTCCGTTCTTGTCTATGAGCCCTTGTTCCAGGGCCATCAAGGTCACTCCGCGGTAGAGCGCCCCGGAATCCAGGTAGAGGAGTCCGAAATGTTCAGCTATCAGTTTGGCAAGTGTGCTTTTGCCCGTTGATGAGTAGCCGTCGATGGCTATGATGATGTCAGGTAGTTTCATACGGCAAAATTATCAAATTTTATGTAAAATTCCTTTTCATTTCCCTAAGAAAGAAATTAGTCCGATATTTGTATTGCGTATTGTCTTGTACAATCCATGGATTGTGACCGGGAACTCTTCTGGAACAGGAAGTTCTTTCGAAGAGGAAAGTTCACGTGATGAATAAGGATTAAGATGTGTTTCTATGAAGATACTGATTGTTGATGACGAGAGAGCCATCAGGAACTCCCTCAAGGAAATCCTCGGGGACGAGGGTTATGATGTGGATGTGGCCGAGGACGGGACGACCGCCCTCGCCATGGTGGACAAGGAACGGTACAATGTGATTTTCTGTGACATTAAGATGCCTGGAATGGACGGTACCGAGGTCCTGGAGAAGATGATTGCGGAGGGGATAGACTCCGCGATAGTGATGATTTCCGGGCACGGAGACATCGAGACAGCGGTGGAGTGCATCAAGAAAGGCGCTTTTGATTTCATCCAGAAGCCGTTGGACCTCAACAGGATCCTCATTACGATCAAGAATGCCTCTGAGAAGGCGACCATCATTTCAGAGAACAAGAATCTTAAGAAAAAGGTCTACGGCCAGAGAATGATAGGAGAGTCTGAACCTATCCGGCATGTCAGGGACATCATCTCTAAAGTCGCGCCTACGGATGCCCGTGTGCTGATCATTGGGCCAAACGGCTCGGGGAAGGAACTTGTCGCCAGAAGCCTTCATGAGCAGAGTGCACGGAGCGCGATGCCTTACATCGAGGTGAACTGCGCCGCGATACCTTCTGAACTGATAGAGAGTGAATTGTTCGGCCATGAGAAAGGAGCGTTCACCTCTGCCGTCAAGCAGCACAAGGGAAAGTTTGAGCAGGCTGACGGAGGAACTCTGTTTCTGGACGAGATCGGAGACATGAGTCTTGCGGCCCAGGCGAAAGTCCTGCGTGTCCTTCAGGAAAGGAAACTGTCTAGAGTCGGCAGCGACAAGGACATAACTGTGGACGTGAGGGTCATAGCGGCCACAAACAAGAATCTTCAGGATGAGATCGCCAAAGGTAATTTCAGGGAGGATCTTTACCACCGTCTCAGCGTGATCGTCATCAAGGTCCCTTCGCTGGACGAACGAAAGTCAGACATTCCGCTGCTTATAGAGTACTTTGTCAATCAGATCAGTACGGAATCCGGGATGCCTGTCAAAAAATTTTCTCCCGAAGCGGTCGGGTTGCTTCAGGAGAAATCTTGGACCGGCAACATCAGGGAACTCCGCAATGTTGTGGAGCGTCTTATGATCCTGGGGGGTGATCCTGTCAGTCCGCAGGATGTAAAGGAATATGTGAGTCCGATTCAATAGCCTTTTTCAACGTTGTGTCGACGTCGAGGTACATCTTGTAGAAAGCGTTTTCTCCAAGTTTGGAATAACGGCCTACGAGCGCGCGAAGTTGCGGGATGAGATAGCCGGATGTCTCATCCCATTCTTTTTGTGTGCATGTTATGCCATCTTTGGCGGAGGCATATTCACGGAATGAGGAGGGGATGTCCATCTTGTCGAGGGCCCTGTTGAGAGCCTCGTAGTCGCTTATTGCGGAGAGGGTTCCTTTGTACTTGTCGAACATCGCGGAAGCGAAGCGCATCTGGGTGGCTTTCTTGTTGCAAGCGATGAAGAACTTAGTCGCCCTTGTTGTGTCCAGAGGCACGAACACATCCGGAATTATGCCTCCGCCTCCGTAGACAGTCCTTCCTCCCACGGTCTTGAACGCCGCGGTCGAGTCGACCTTGATGCTGTCTGCGTCGTACATTTCCCCATCTGCGTAACGTTTGTAGATGTCGTACTGGTAGTCAGCCGAATACGGTTTCTGAATGCATCGGCCTGAGGGTGTGTAGAACCGTGCGACTGTCAGGCGCACTCCAGATCCATCATTGAAATAGATCGGCTCCTGGACAAGCCCTTTCCCGAAAGATCTTCTGCCCATGATCACGCCCCGGTCGTTGTCCTGGATCGCGCCTGCGAAAATCTCGCTTGACGACGCTGTGTTCTCATTGATCAGCACGGTGATCTCAATGTCCTGGAGCAGGCCCTTGCCGTCGGCCTTGTAGTCGTCCTTCTTGCGGTGAAGTCCCTGCATGTAGACAATCTCGTCTCCTTTCTTAAGGAACATGTCGCTGAGCAGCAGCGCCTGGTCGAAGTAGCCGCCCGTGTTGTCCCTCAGGTCAAGGATCATCCGTTTCATGCCTTCTCCGAGCAAGGATATGCTGGCTTGTGAGAATTCATTGAATGTCGTCCTGGAGAATTTGGAGAGCTTGACGTAGCCGGTTGTCGCGTTCACCATGAAGGCCGCGTCCACACAGTGCACAGGGATTTTGCCCCTTGTGATCTCGAACGGAATGTTTTCCTTGCCTCTTCCGACTGTTACCGTGACCTTTGTGCCGGCAGGGCCTTTCATCCTTCTGACCATGCTGTCCTGCGGAAACTTCACGCCGGCGATGTTCTGGTCTCCAACCTTCAGAATCCGGTCGCCTTGCTGAAGTCCGGCTTTCTCTGAGGGACCGCCCGAGATAACCTCCAGGACTATCGCAGTGTCATTAGGAACGTTGAACTGGATTCCTATGCCGTCAAAGTTGCCGGCCAGATCTGTCTCGGCTTTCGTGAGCTCGACCGGAGGCATGTAGACGGAATGGGGGTCCAACTCAGCCAACGCCGCCGTGATGGCCGCGTCAGTGACTTTGCCGACGTTGATCGTGTCCACGTAGTTCCTGTCGATCTGCTCGAGGATCAGATTCAGTTTGCGCCAGTCTCCGTATTGCACTCTGATCAGATCTCTTTTCTGCTGCAGCGCATTGTAAGTCACAGCGATAAGCACTCCGATGACAATTCCTGCCAAGGCTGTCCAGATTGATGAGATTCTTTTCATTCTAGTCTATTTTTTCAACTTCGACACCCGCTTTGCGCAGCAGGTCAACTCCATCAGTGAGGCGGTACTCATCTTTGTAGACAACCCGTTTGATCCCGGCCTGGATAATCAGTTTGGAGCACTCTATGCATGGGGACGCTGTCACGTAGAGGGTCGCTCCAAGGCTGCTGTTTCCGGATTTCGCGACTTTTGTTATGGCGTTGGCTTCGGCGTGCAGGACATACGGCTTGGTGACTCCGTTCTCGTCTTCGCAGATGTTCTCGAATCCGGAAGGTGTTCCGTTGTAGCCGTCGGAGATGATCATGCGGTCCTTGACCAGGATCGCTCCGACCTGTCTTCTCTTGCAGTAGGAATTTTTGGCCCAGACCTCGGCCATCTCAAGGTATCGCTGGTCGAATTTCTCCATCGTTTCTTACTTTCTTTGGTAGAGGTACCTCTTTATGCTTCGTTTCGGAGTTCTCTCAAAATCTTCCGGCATAAACTCTATCTTCTTGATCTTGGCGTAATTAGGAATCTCTTTGTTGATTTCGGGAAGTTGCGCTGTCAGCGTCTTTTCCAGATCCTCGCGGTTCATTCCGTCAAGCTCTCCCTGATGGTAGTCCGGGTAAACCAAGGCGGTCAGACCTCCATTGTCCTCGATCACGAGAGAGTCAACAACGTAGGCGCAGGCGTTGATCACCGACTCAAGTTCCTCAGGGTAGATGTTCTGGCCGTTCGGGCCGAGAACCATGCATTTGGAGCGGCCTCTGATGTAGAGGTAGCCATCCTTGTCGATGACACCCATGTCTCCGGTTCTGAGCCAGCCGTCCTCGGTGAACAGACTCTTGGTCGCCTCGTCGTTCTTGTAGTAGCCGAGAGCAAGATTCGGCCCGAAAGTCTGGATCTCCCCCTCGATGTTCTCCGGATCGGGAGAGTCTATGCGGATCGCCATGTTAAGGGCGGCTTTCCCGCAGGAGTAAAGTCTTTTGTCATTATAGTGGGCGTAGGTGATGATAGGCGCGCACTCGGTCATGCCGTAGCCGACCGTGTAGGGGAAGTCTATGTCCCAGAAGAATTTCTCTATCTCCTTGTTGAAGGCTGCCCCGCCCATGATGACCTCTATGAAGTTGCCGCCGAAGGCGTTCACGAGTTCTCCGCAGATCTTTTTCTGGATCATCTTGTCGATGACAGGCACCTTGAGCAGGGTCCTGATTCCACCTTTCTCCACAATCTTCTGGATCTTGGACTTGTAGACTTTCTCGATGATGAGAGGCACGGCTATGATTATGTTCGGTTTGACTTCGGCCAATGCCTGCATGATGATCTTCGGACTCGGAACCCTGGTAAGGAAGTGGACGTGCGCTCCGATTGCCATCTCAAAGAGGAACTCGAACATCATTCCGTACATGTGGGCTGAAGGCAGCATCGCCACGACATTGGTTGTGTTCCCCAGTTCAGGAAGCACATGCTTGGCGAACTGGATGTTGGAGCAAAGAGCCCTGTAAGGAATCATGACACCCTTGGAGAATCCGGATGTCCCGGAGGTGTAGTTTATCATGGCCAGCTCGTTGGCGGCATCCTTGTAATAGTTGAGATCCTCAGGCTCGAAACTGTTCGGGTGGCGTTTGCCGAAATATTCATTCATGTGCTCTCTGGCCTCGGTGATGCGTGGGACCTTTGAATAGAGGAGCTGGAACGTGTTGATCCGCACCACGGCGAACAGTCCAGGCATCTCATCGGCGCTGAGGCCTTCCCAGATCACATCGTCCACGAAGAGCACCTTGGCCTCGGAATGGTTGACGAGGTAATGAATGTTCCCGGGTTTGAACTCATGCAGGATCGGTACCGGCACGGCCCCGTAGGTCATTGTGGCCAGAAAACTGACGGCCCAGTTCACCTGGTTGCGCGCGCAGATGGCAACCTTGTCACCCTTGTGCAGGAAGCATTTCTCGAAAGCTATGTGCAGTTTCTCAATGCGTCTTGCCACATCCCTGTAGCAAAGGCTGACTCCCTGATAGTTCGAGAGGGCAAGCCTGTCCCAATTCTGTCTGAAGCTTTCCTCCAGAAGCTTGTTCACTGATTCGAATTTAAATTCGTCCATGTTGTCCTATTTTTATTTTCCTGGTTTGAAGGTCCTTTCCCTGCCGTCGTGGCAAACCCCGCAGAACCCTTTGTCCGTTATCTCAATCTTGCTGTCAGGCCGGATCATTCTGCCGCCTTCCCCCTTGACCAAGGCTTCCCCGCCTTGGAACGGAAAGATCATTGTCTGAGCCGATGTCCTGACCACCCAATATTTTTTACCGTTCCCTTCCAGAAGTTCCGGAAGGCTTTTTATAGTCTCATCCGCCGTTATCCCTTTCCACGAAGGAACCTGCTTCCCGTGCAGGTTATAATAACCTACGGTGTTGTCTGTGTGCAGCACCATCGCGGTGTAGCCTTTGGCTCCCGTGAAATCGTACACGGCGGGGCCGGCCGCAATTTTCTTGCCTGTCTCGGAAGGAAATCCGGAGACGAACCGTCCTAACCTGTCAATCAAATACATCTGTGAGCCGGCTGCGAAAAGGAACTGGATCTTGCCGTTATTGTAGTAATCGATTTCTTGTACGTAGCCGCAGATCTTCGACTTAAAAGGCACTCCCCAGACATCTTTTCCGTTCTCGTCCCTCAGGCAGATCGACAGATGGCTGTTCTGGTAAAGAGTGTTGGTCTTACCGGTGGCGCAGTTCCGGACATTGAACGGTCCTTGGGGCACCGTGACTGTCGTGTCTCTTGATGATGCGGGGACTGCTGTTCCTTTGCTGACCTCAATCCTGTCAACAGCCACATCCAGGGCCAGGCGCCCTCCATCTTGGCTGATGGACAAAGTGACAGGTACATACGCCGCACCCTTGAGGATGGTTCTGATTCTGTTCGCCAGCGTTGGGGCAAAGTATGTATCCAGCGATTCCGGATCTTCTCCGAGAGAATGGTAGGCCCATGCCCCGCAGTGTTTTTGTGGAACCCTGTCAAGACCTTCGGATTTGAATCTTAGGGTGAGCGGCTCTTCGAGAAAGCCTTTCTCTGAATATTTCTCCACACACTCCCGCGCTCCGATGACAATCCATCCCCCGACTAGTGCGCACGTGCTTTCATCCTCCGCCTTGAAGGCTTTTCCGAACAGGGTCTCGGCGAATTCCGGGCAGGACATCGACTTCAATTGCCCGGCCTTGTGCTTGTCCGCGGGCCTGATCAGAATCAAAGAACGGAAATTTTCCCCGAACCGCATGGATGCGACAGCCACCTCTCTGATGTTAAGGTTCAGTGCCCATTCCTCGGCGTTAATGCCTGTTTCTTTTTTTTGCCCGGAGAGCGAGCTTTCATACTTGCTCAGACCATTCCGGGTGTCCAGATAATTCCGGTAGGCCTTTATGTAGGAAGTGATGTTCCCGATGGAGATGTCCAGGACCAAGGCCACATTCCCCGGCACGGCGTCCGTTATCTCCACCCCTGAGGACCCGGCGTGCCCGAGAACATTCAGATAGTATGACGGGTCGTTGTCAAAGAGCATCCCGCCATGCATCATGATTCCGGACTCTGACTGATCCTCTATGCTGAATGCCGTCCATTCCGCGAGTTCTTTTATGAATCTGAAAGACTTGCGGTCCTTCTTCGCCAAAAGTGTCCCGAGGACGTTGTCTGTGTAGGCGTTGGAGAAGAACAGAAGGTCATCTCCCGCTTGCTGCATTGTTGAGGTGATCTCGTTGAACCCTTGGGCTTCCATGATGTTGTGCCCTTCCTCCAGATGCCTGACTGATGAGTTTATAACGGTTTCTGATGATGAGATCAAAACCAGCTTCCCGTAGATTTTCGCGTGTAGTCTGGAAGATCCGGCGGCGGAGATCAGTCTTTTCAAGTCAGCAGTCGTGTCTGCGATCGCTTTCGCGGCCTCTATGACAAGAAGAGGCTGCATGTCTTTGCTGCAATGCACTGACATGATCGCAGGCGCTTTCCTTAGGCTTTGGAATTGGCCGGAGGCGATTTTGTCGAACTTCTCAGATGTCAGTTCTCCAAAGATCGTCAGAGAATCTCCTATGATCTCGCATGCACGTCCGAAATTTTTGACGCAGATGACTACCGCCGCGTCCGAGGGAACAGCTTTAATAAGTCTGTGACGTTCCGCAAAATGCGACTCTTCAAGCTCTCCATGATTGTCATCCGGCCTGTGGTACAACCTCACAACCGCTATGGCTATCCCTGCGATCAGGATGGCCGCGGCTGCGATCAGTATGGTCAAGGCCTTCTTATTCATGGGCTCAAATAATTCTATTGCGCTACGAAGAGGTATACTATGTTTCCTGCCTGTCTTGCCGGAGCTGTGCCAGAGGCCGAGAACCGCGAAAGTCTTGCGGCGCGCACCGCAAAGTCCCTCAAGCATTTGTCATCTGATGAAGCTTCATCATGCACCTTGGCGTTAAGTACCCTTCCGGAGGGATCGACAGTGATGATCACAGTGACATGACCCGCCCCAAGGCATCTGTAGGCCGGAATTGACAGCCTGCTTGCCTTCCTTCCATCAAGTTCATAAGAAACAACCGACGGACCTTTGTAGGAGGACGCTTTGGGTGTCTCCTTTGGTTGGCTTGGCTTGCTGACCGAGGCGTAATCCTCGTCCGGCTCATCAAGCCTTGGACCGTCTTTCAATTCCTTGGCCAATTTCTCGGCTTCCTTGTAGAGTTCCTCCGCATCGGTGTTGCGGTCATCCTTGAGAGCGCCCCTGTCCACCGCGACATTTTTGATCGGGACTCCTGAGGCTTCGGCCAGCATACGGTCAAGCCTTTCGCTTACCTTTTCCTTCAGGTCGCGCTCGGCCTGCTCTTTCTCGACTTTCTCTTGTTTGGAGAAATCTAGCACAAAAGTGTTCTCCCTTTTAAGTGCAGACGAAATCTGGCAGACAAGCAACACGATGATCACCGTCAAATGGAATATGACGGTGATGTAAAGTCCTGCTTTGTCATCGCTCTTCATTGCTTCAATGAATATCTTTGCCTGTTTCTTTTTGTTTGCCGGTTATTTGCCGGAGGCCTGTTCTCTAAGTGATTTCTCTATCGTCGCCGTGATGATGTCGATCGCCACTTTGTTGTGCCCTCCCTGCGGGATGATTATGTCGGCGTAGCGCTTGCTTGGCTCGATGAACTGCAGGTACATTGGTTTCACGGTCTTCGTGTAGCGCTCGATGACTGTCTCAACCGTCTTCCCTCTCTCAAGGATGTCCCTTGCCATGACCCTCATCAGCCGGTCATCGTCATCAGCGTCAACGAAGATCTTGATGTCCATCTGGTCGCGTAACTCCTTGCAGGTGAACACCAGAATCCCCTCAATGATTATGACCTCCGCCGGTTCGACGGTCACAGTCTCGGTTTTTGACCTTGAGCATGTGATGTAGGAATATACCGGCTGCTCTATCGCTTTTCCGTTTTTCAGATCCTTCAGCTGCCTGCACAAAAGCTTGAAGTCTATGGCGTCCGGGTGGTCGAAGTTGATCTGCTGCCTCTCTTCCATTGGCAGGTGGCTGGAATCCTTGTAATAGGAATCCTGTGGAATCACCACCACCCTTTCCTTCAGTTTCTCGGTAATCGCGTTGACGACTGTTGTCTTCCCTGAGCCAGAACCACCGGCTATTCCGATCACTAGCATATTCGCAATTATTAGAATTCCGCGTTTTTTGGGGTCCTTGGGAACGGGATCACGTCCCGGATGTTCGCCATGCCTGTTACGAAAAGCAGCAGCCGCTCGAATCCAAGTCCGAATCCGCTGTGAGGTACGGTCCCATAGCGGCGTGTGTCGATGTACCACTCAAGATTCTTACGGCTCATCTTAAGATCATCGATTCTCTTCTCCAATTTTTCCAAGGAGGCCTCTCTCTCCGAACCACCTATGATTTCTCCGATTTTCGGGAACAGCACGTCCATTCCGCGCACTGTCCTTCCGTCATCGTTCTGCTTCATGTAGAATGCCTTGATGTCCTTTGGAAAGTCCGTGAGGATCACCGGCTTGCCAAAATGCTTCTCGACGAGGTAGCGCTCATGCTCGCTCTGGAAATCGGTTCCCCAGTGGACAGGGTATTCGAACCGGATTCCGTTTTTGACCGCCTCCTCAAGGATGCGGACAGCCTCTGTGTAGGTTACTCTTTCGAAAGCTGTCCCCAGAACGCTCTTCAGTCTTTCTATCAGGCCTTCGTCGTACTTGTCGTTGAGGAACCTAAGATCATCGGCACAGTTGTCAAGCGCGTACTGCACGAGGTGCTTGACGAACTCTTCCGCGAGAACCATGTTGTCGTTGATGTCGTAGAACGCCATCTCCGGTTCGATCATCCAGAACTCTGCCAGGTGTCTTGGAGTGTTGGAGTTCTCGGCTCTGAAGGTCGGCCCGAATGTGTAGATCTCGCCGACCGCGGTAGCTCCAAGCTCACCTTCGAGCTGTCCGCTTACGGTGAGGCTGGTCTTTTTGCCGAAGAAGTCCTTGCTGAAATCCACCTTCCCGTTTTCCTTTTTCGGAACGTTCTCAAGGTTGAGGGTGGTCACCTGGAACATGTCTCCTGCGCCCTCGGCGTCCGATTCTGTGATAAGAGGGGTGTTAAGGTAGACGAATCCTTTGTCGTTGAAGAATTTATGAATGGCGAAGGCCATCGCGTGGCGGATTCTCAGCACAGCTCCGAATGTGTTTGTCCTCAGGCGCATGTGGGCCACTGTGCGGAGATATTCAAGAGAAGTGTTCTTCTTTTGGAGCGGGTACCTCAGAGGATCACATTCTCCGAGAACTTCAATCTCCTTGGCCTGTATCTCAACCGCCTGGCCGCTTCCGACTGATTCGATCAGATTGCCGGTAACGCTTATGCTTGCGCCTGTTGTGATCCTGGAGATCAGAGACTCCTCGAAATTCGCCATGTCGGCCACAACCTGAATGCTATTTACTGTCGAGCCATCGTTGAGGGCGATGAACTTGATCTGCTTGTTACCTCTTTTAGTCCTTACCCAGCCTTTTGCGAGTACTTCCTGGCCGGGAGCCGCCTTCAGCAGGTCTTTCACTTTGATCCTCTGTATCATTTTTTCAAGACATTTGATTCTATCTCACAAAGGTAGTATAAAAAACAAAAAAAAGAAAGGGACTGACCTCCGTCACTCCCTCTCTCTCATGCATTTCAAGAATGTTTACTTTTTCTCTGCCTTTCTGGCAGCATACATGATCTTCAGGGCGGAGCAGCGCCTGAGCTCCTGCTTCACGTCCGTCACTATACCCATTCTTGCGTCTTCGTCTGCCTTGATTGAGACCTGCATCAACTGGCGGTCAGCCTCGCTCATCGCGTCGCGCTCGGCGGCGATGAAGTCGCGGATGTCATTTGTGGTCTTGAAAGAGTCGTTCAGCTGAATACGTGCCTCGGTTCCGTACTGGCTCTGATACTGAGCGGTCGGGGACCCGATGTAGATGTATGAGGCCAAATCCTTTCTCTCAAGCTTCGCGACCTCCGTCGCTTCAGGGAGTCTTACCCTGACCTTCACTTCCGTGGAACGGAGCTGTGAGGTCACCATGAAGAAGAACAGGAACATGAACACTATGTCTGAGCTGGTTCCCAACTCCGGCATCTCTTTTTTACCGCTTCTTTTGAAATTAGGCATTGTCTTGTCCTCCTGTTTTACTTTTTGGTGATGTCCTTAGGCTCGGCCTCGGAAATGTTCTGTGGAATCGCTTCCCTGACGATCTTCTGCTGTTCTTCGTCAATGAATGCGTATGCCTTGCCGAAGTTCTGTTTGCTGAAGTCATCGCGGACCTCATTGATGGCTTTCACGAGTTCGTTCTGAACTGCGATGTAGGCCCTGTAGCTGGTACCACGGTCATTCTGAAGGGAAATGACTCCTTTTGAGACAGGATATTCACCGAAACCCTCGATGTTCTTGTTCTCCCTTTCCGGAAGGTTCGGGTCGTTGTTGGGATTGGTGATGAATTCCTTGATCTTGTCTTTGAGCTGGCTAACATCCATAATCTGGTCACCGGCATACAGTCTGTCGGAAGAGTTGATCTTCACGATCATGATGTTTCGCTTGTTGATCTTCGTGTCTTCCGTCTTCTGATTCTTGTCAGGCATAGGAGGGAGACGGCGCTGCAGACCTGACTGCTGGTCCATTGTGGACGTCATCAGGAAGTAGCAGAGCAGAAGGAACGCGATATCGGCTGTCGATTGAGTGTTCAGTCCCGGTGTTTTTCTTGCCATAGCTAGATGTTATTTGTTGTTGATCGCGTCTCTGACGGCCCCCACGATGATGGCGACAATGGCCGCGCCACCGAGGACGTAGGTCAGAAGAAGCATTGTGTCGGTCAGTTTCAGCCACTGTGTGCTTGGCTGCGTCTTGACATTGAGTGCCGGAGCGCCCGATGAGAGCACATAGGCCAGGACAACCAAAACCGCTATTCCGACCACTACACCGGCGGCCTTGAGCAGGTCCTTGGGGTTGTTCCTGCCGGTAATGAATATTGAAAGTCCGATCCAGATAGCCACGGCTGCGATGAACAGCACGTAGGTGTACCTGAGGAGAAGGTCAATGGCGGAACCTCCGTTGGCGAAGGCCAGAACACCAAAGACTATACCCAGAAGACCCAATACCCATCCGGTTATTTTGAATATCTTATTCATTATAATCAGATTCTAAAAAATTGTCTCTACAAATTATTTCTTCTGGTTCTTTGCAAGAACGTCAACGAGATCGATGGATGCGTTCTCCATGTCGATGGAGAGGGCGTCGATTCTGGAAAGAATATAGTTGTAGAACACCTGGAGAATCATGGCGACGATAAGACCACCTACTGTAGTGATAAGGGCGACCTTCATACCTCCGGCGACGATGTTAGGGGAGATGTCACCGGCAGCCTCGATGGCGTCGAAGGCCTGTACCATACCGATAACTGTTCCCAAGAATCCGAGTGAAGGGGCAAGGGCGATGAACAGGGCGATCCAAGAGAGGTTGTTCTCCATAAGGCTCATCTGAACGCCTCCGGCGGAAGTGATTCTCTTCTCGACAACATCGATTCCTTCATCATAGTGATTGAGACCATCGTAGAAAATGCTGGCGACAGGACCTTTGGTGTTGCGGCAAACGTCCTTGGCCTTCTCAACGCCGCCCTGGGCGAGAGCGGTCTCAACGTTCTTGATAAGCTTTTTGGTGTTTGTCTTTGAGAATGAGAGATAGAGGATTCTCTCGATGGCAAGGGCAAGACCGATGATGAGACAGAGGAGGATCATTGACATGAAGCCCGGACCTCCCTGGATGAAGTAGGTCTTGATCTGCTGGTGCATAGGAACGTCCTCTCCGGTACCCTTGAGGAGATCCTCGGCGGACATTGGCTGTGCAGGGGCGGCAGCTTGTTCTGTCGCGGCCTTGTCAGCGGCTGGCTGATCCTGAGCGGATGCGATGTTCGCAGTGAAGGTGAGAACACCTGCTACTGCCAAAAACATGAAAAACTTTTTCATAACTGTTTTTGTGTGTTTAATTTAATTGATAATGTATTAAATAGTTATCTTTTCTTGTGATTCCGGGAAGGCAAAAACCTTCTACAAAACCGTTGCAATTTACTAAATTATTTCCAATTGACAATAATTATAAGGAAATTTCTCCTTGGAGGTTGTCTCCGAGGCAGGATTTCACCAGCTCGTTGTCTGTGGTTTTCCCCATCAGGTAGAACAGTTTCGCAAGCGCGCTTTCCGTTGTGATGTCCGCTCCGGAGACAACGCCCGCTTTCTCAAGCGCCTTGCCTGTGGCATAGATGTCCATGTTTACAGTTCCTGACAGACATTGTGTTACGTTCATCAGAACCTTTCCCGTCCTTGACGCCTTCTTGACAACCTCAAGGAACCATTGGCGTGAAGGGGCATTGCCGGAGCCATAGGTCTCTATGATGGCGGCCCTTATGTCGGGGGCGCAGAGGAAATAGGTCATGACCTGCGGGGTGATTCCCGGATGGACCTTGAGGATCGAGACGCGTGTGTCCAGCCCGGTGCTGATTCTCAAAGGTTCGTGCCAACCCACCGGCTTTCGGATGACGCTGTCGTTGTACTTGATGCTGATTCCCGCTTCGGCCAGGGGCGGGCAGTTGGGAGAGCGGAAAGCGCTGAAGTCCTCCGAGCTGACCTTTACGCTGCGGTTGCCCCTCAGCAGCGTCGAGTTGAAGAATATGCTTACCTCCGGCACCCGTGGATGTCCCTCTGAATCCTTGGCGGACGCTATCTCGACAGCCGAGATGAGGTTCTCCTTGCCGTCGGTCCTGGGAACTCCTATCGGAAGTTGACTGCCTGTGAAGACGACGGGCTTTGCAAGATTCTCAAGCATGAAGCTCAAGGCGGATGCGGAATAGGCCATCGTGTCTGTCCCGTGAAGGACGACAAAGCCGTCATATTCGTTGTACCTTTCCTGGATCAGCGATGCGAGTGACTGCCAGAAAGACGGCTCGACGTCCGAGGAGTCGATCAAGGGGTCGAAAGTGTAGGAGTCTATCCTAAGGGCGAACTTCTTGATCTCCGGCACTTCCTCCAGAATCTGGTGGAAGTCGAACGGCTTGAGTGTCAGATCCTGAGGATCCTGCTTCATTCCGATCGTGCCTCCCGTGTAAATCATCAGAATGGAAGATCTTATCATAATCCGAAAAGTTTTTTTGCGTTGTTGGAGGTGGTGCCCGCCACCTCCTCTGTTGTCACGTTCTTCAGCTCCGCGATCTTCGATGCTATTATGGGGAGGTACGAGCTTTCATTTCTCTTTCCCCTGAAAGGAGCGGGAGTGAGGTACGGGGCGTCTGTCTCGAGCAGGATCCTCTCCAAGGGAACTTGTCTGACGACGTCGGCGAGACCTGCGTTCTTGAAGGTGACCACGCCTCCGACACCAATGTACCAATCACCGAGTCTCTGCAGCTCCACGAAGGATTCGAAGCTGCCGCTGTAGGCATGCATGTTGCCCCTCAATCCCTTGTGGCTCCGCAGAATGTCGAGGAAGTCTCCCATCGCGTCGCGCAGGTGGATGTTGACGGGCAGCCCCTTTTCCGCCGCGAAGTCAAGCTGCCATTCGAGAGCGTCCTTCTGCTCCTGCGCGGATTTCCTGCCCTCGTGGTAGTCCAGTCCGATCTCTCCTACGGCCACGACAGGCTTGCCGCCGCCTTTTTCCCATTTGTCCAGAAACCGGGTCATCTTTTCCGCCTCGGAGCGCCAGTCCGCTCCGACAGATCCAGGGTAGAGGCCTATCATGGGCAGCAGGGAATCGGGGTGGCGTTCCACGAGCGCGAACATGGCAGCTCTCTCCGTGCTGTCTATGTCTGGCTGGATCATCACCTCGACTCCGGCTTCCTTCGCCCGGGATATGTAGGCGTCCTCTTCCCCTGAGAAGGCTTCGTCGCTGATGTGGCAATGTGTGTCTATGAGAAACATGGCGCCAAAGATAGTGAAATCTGGGTGAAAAGAGTAAAACTTCATGTGGCGGGGTGATAAAAAACAGAAATATTCAAAAGAAACGAAAATGGTTTGGCCTCTTACCCCCGGAAGATTCCAAAAAGGCTCCATCTTTCGCGGTGCTTTCCCTTTGAGAGGAGGGCGTAATTCTTTGTGTATGGAAATGTCATTTGAAGAAAGGGCCGCGCTTTGCGCCCTGAACAGGATTTTCGGCTTTGAACCGAAGGTAGGAAGGAAATTGGTCGAGACGATGGGCGGTTCGGTTGCGGTTTTCCGAGATCCGGACGTGGCCGCTGAGATCCTTGGTTCGTGCGGCAGGAGCCGGTACTCTCAGGGAATCCGCTACACGGCGTTTGAGTCGGCCGCGATGGAGTTGGAAAGGCTTGATAGGGAAGGAGCCAGGTTTATCGGCATCGATGAGGCAAGCTATCCGGCTTTGCTGCTGGAATGCGAGGACCCGCCCTTGGGTCTTTATTTTAAGGGAATATCCCCGCCTGAGGAGGTGTTCAGGGATCTCCCGCAAGTCGCCGTGGTTGGAACCCGCGGTATGACCCACTATGGGAAAGACTGGTGCCGGCGGATAGTCAGTGCCATGGCACGTGCGAATGTCAAGCCTTTGGTGGTAAGTGGATTGGCGTTGGGCGTGGATGTCACCGCGCACCGGGCCGCGTTAGAAGAGCGGATCCCTACCGTGGCTGTGATGGCAACGGGAATCGATGGCATTTATCCGTCGCGGAACAGGGATGTGGGAGAAGCGATCGCATCGACCCGTGGATGCGCCTTGGTCACCGACTATCCTCCCGGAACAGAGGCTGTCAGAATCAATTTCCTGCGAAGAAACAGGATCATCGCCGGTATGTCTCGCGCCACGATACTTGTCGAGTCGAAAATCAGGGGAGGAGGGATGATGACGGCTCGCCTGGCGGCATCCTACGGCAGGGATGTCTACGCGCTGCCTGGGAGAATGGACGATCCGGCGTCGCAAGGATGCAACCTGCTGATACGAGAAAATCTTGCCGAGCAGCTGGGCGATCCGGGAGAATTGGTGTCCAGGCTTGGCCTTGGCAAGGCCGGTCCGCGCCCCGATTATGATTTTAAAGGAGAGGTTGAGGCTTGCTACAAAGGACAGATCCCTGACAATGAGTATGAGGACATGATGAGACTGGCGTTGACCGTGAAAGGGCATCGTGGCATCTCCCTTGACGAATTGTGCGAGAAGCTCAGGTGGACCTACAGCCGGGCCAGCCGGTTGTCCGCCACCTTGGAATGCGACGGCTTCATCACCGTTGACCTGCTGCAGCACTGCTGGCCTTTGACCCGAAAGGGATAGTGTCACACGACGAGCATCGCGTCTCCGTACGGCCCGAAACGGTAACCCTCGTCAAGCGCGACTTTGTAGGCGTTCATGACGTGGTCGAATCCTCCGAACGCCGCCACTGCCATCAGCATGGTGGACTCGGGAAGGTGGAAGTTTGAGACAACCGCGTCCGGAACCGAGAACTCGTATGGCGGAAAGATGAACTTGTTTGTCCATCCATCGTAAGGCATCACCTCATGCGTTGTGGTCACGTAGGTCTCAAGGCCTCTGAGTACGGTCGTGCCTACGGCAAGAACCTTGTGCCCGCCGTTCTTTGCCCTGTTGATGATCTCGCAGGCCTCCGGGGTGATGATCAATCTCTCGGAGTCCATCCTGTGCTTGGACAGATCCTCCACGTCCACCCTTCTAAACTGGCCTATGCCCATGTGCTCTGTGATGAATGCTTTGTCGATGTCCTTGAGAATCATTCTGTTGAATAATTCCCGGCTGAAATGTGTACCTGCGGCCGGGACGGCCACGGCGCCTTCGTTCTTCGCGAAGATGGTCTGGTAGTTCTCGTTGTCCTCGAGGGTGATCTTTGACTTCACCCATTTAGGGACCGGAATCTCGCCAAGGCTGAAGAGTGATTTCTTGAATTCCTCGTAGGGGCCGTCGTAGAGGAATCTCAAGGTCCGTCCCCTTGAGGTTGTGTTGTCTATTACTTCCGCCACAAGGCTTTGATCCTCGCCGAAATAGAGCTTGTTGCCAATCCTGATTTTCCTGGCGGGGTCCACAATCACATCCCAAAGGTGCTGCTCGCGGTTGAGTTCCCTGAGGAGGAACACCATGATGTCCGCGCCGGTCTTCTCCTTTTTTCCGTAGAGACGGGCGGGGAACACCTTCGTGTCGTTGAACACAAATGTGTCGCCTTTGCCGAAATAGTCGATGATGTCTTTGAAGATCCTGTGCTCGATCTCGCCCGTGTCCTTGTGGACAACCATCAGGCGGCATTCGTCACGCCACTTTGTCGGTTCCTGAGCCACACGTTCCTTCGGAAGAAGGAATTGGAATTGCGAAAGTTTCATATTCGATAACAATCATTACTGTCTATCTTTTATTATACGGGACCGGCTGCTGGAAAGTTTCACAGTCAGGGAACATCCTACAGCTTGGCCTCCCTGAACACCTCCACGATGGACGGATAGGTGTTCTTAAGGTATGGCGAAAGTCCCGACCGGGCCACCCAAACCGCTTTTGTGATGTCCTCGTCCCGTTGCGGGGTAAGGTCGACTGGGTCTGTGTACAGCATGTCATACCACCAGGTGTGCTTGAGATGCCATATTCCGTCGCGGCGGTAGCAATGGTCGGTCACGCAGATAAGTCCGCGAAGCTCCAAGTCCCCGACTCCGGTCTCCTCCTGGACCTCGCGAAGAGCCGTCGCCTTGATGTCTTCCCCGGCCTCTTGGTGCCCTTTGGGAAGATCCCAGAGCCCGTTTCTGTTTATCAGGAGCACATCCTCCCTCCTGTTGGACACAAGCCCGCCGGCGGCGTCGACCACCTTGAATCTGGCGAGAAATTCCTTGTACATGCCTTCTGGATCGCAGGTAGGGATGTAGATTCTCGCAAGTGTGTCTGAGGTCTCGAATATGTTCACGATCGACGTGAAGTCAGGATCTTTTCCGAGATGAAGCTCGATCGAGTTCGGGTCAGACAGCGCCTGCTCGTTCGGTGAGCAGATGGCAAGGCATCTTTTTTCAAGGTAAATCTTATGCATCCCGTAGGTACGATTCAGAGTAAAACCACTATATTTGTAAAATACATGCAAAGTTAACAATCATTTTCAATGAATATGGAAATCATGGACAGAAAACTTGCTTCCGGGCTGCTTCGCATCAAGGCGGTGCTGCTTCGGCCTGATGATCCGTTTGAGTGGGCTTCCGGCTGGCGCTCGCCCATCTACTGTGACAACCGCAGGATCCTTTCAGATCCGGGGCTCCGCTCAAACGTGGCGATGTGGCTCGCCCAGGCCGCGGCCGATGAATGTCCCGATGCGGAAATCGTTGCGGGTGTGGCCACAGGAGCCATCGCCCACGGTGTCCTGGCCGCGGACAGAATGAATAAGCCTTTTGTCTATGTCCGTCCAAAGCCAAAGGACCACGGGACCGGTTCCCAGATCGAGGGTGTTCTTCCCGAAGGCGCCAAGGTCGTGGTTGTCGAGGATTTGATATCAACGGGGATGAGCAGTCTGGCCGCCGTCAGGGTCCTGCGTGAGGCGGGGGCGGAGGTGCTGGGCATGGTGGCGATCTTTACCTATGGGTTTGACCTTGCGGCGGAGCGTTTCAAGGAGGAAGGAGTGAAGCTCAGGACTCTCTCCTGCTATGACGCCCTCATTGAAGAGGCGACCGCGACAGGGTATGTCAAAGAGTCTGATGCCGAGGTTCTGCGCCAGTGGAGGCGGAACCCTTCGGAATGGAAAAAATAACTTCATATTATGGCGACTGAAATCACAAGTAAACACGGGTTGGTCTCAAAGCAACCGTTCGAGCTGTATATGGCCTTCGTGGACATGCGTAACTTCCTCCAGTTTCTGCCGGAGGACAAAAAGGCGGGTGTGGAGGCTGATTATGACACGATCTCTGCCACAGTGCAGGGATTCAAGATCGGAGTGATGGTGAAGAACAGGACTCCGTACTCAAGCATCGAGTTCATCGACAACGGGGCTCCGTTCCGGTTCGGAGGTACGTTGCACTTTGACGCCGTGCCGAACAATCCGTCAAAAACGGATTTTCACATAGAATTCCATGCTGAGTTGAATCTGATGATGAAGATGATGCTTGGCGGGAAGATCCGCGAGGCCATGAACAAGTTGGTGGACGGCCTCGTGGCGATGTCTGAGGGCAGGATGCCTGAGGGGATCGATGAGGACACGCTCCGGAAGATGAAGGAGAAGTTCGGCGGAAACCAGTAGATGCTTGGTTTGGACGACATCAGGTTTCGGGACATCCTGGTCAGGGCGATAGGGCAGGATCGATCCGGAATCGCGGCGGAGGCTTTCCATGGGCCGGCTTCGGTGTCTGTCAGGATTAATCCTTTCAAAGTGGATGATCCTGAAAGATTCGCATTGGAACATTTTGGCGGAGATGTCCAAAGGGTTCCGTGGAGTCCGTTCGGCTTCATGATCGGCGAGAGGCCAAAATTCACGCTGGATCCTTTGTTCCATTGCGGGTGCTATTATGTGCAGGATTCTTCCGCAATGGCAGTCGGGTGCGTGTTCCGGGATGTCCTTGCGCGTTTTGGAGAATGTAAAAGGCCGCTCAGGGTCCTGGATCTGTGTGCGGCCCCGGGGGGGAAAAGTACGGACATGGCAGCCTCGCTGCGGAAGACGTTCGGGGACAATTTCATCCTTGTCTCCAACGAGGTCATGCGCTCAAGGGTTTCCGTCCTTGCGGACAACATGGCTGTTTGGGGGGATCCGAACGTTGTCATCACAAGCGTTGACCCAAAGGCTTTTGCAACGTTGGAGGGCTTTTTTGATGTCATTGTGGCCGATGTGCCCTGCTCGGGCGAAGGGATGTTCCGCAAGGATGCCAAAGCTGTCCGGGACTGGTCGGAAGGGGTGGTCAATCTCTGTTCGGCCAGGCAGAAGAGAATTCTGGCCGATGTCTGGCCGTCGCTCCGACGTGGCGGGGCGCTGGTCTATTCGACATGCACGTTCGAGGAGGCGGAGAATGACGATGTCCTGGAATGGGCGGCGGACGAGCTGGGCGGCGCAATTTATGAATATCCCTACGCGACCCTTCCCGGTGTGGTCGCGATGAGGACCGGCGGATTGCTTGTCCCGGGATTCGTCAAGGGGGAGGGCCAGTTTGTCTCGGCTTTGGTCAAAAACACCGGGGTGGAAGATTTAAGACTCTATGGAAAACGGTGCGCCGGGATGACCGAAAAGCGGAAAGGGAACCTGATCATACATATTCCCGAGTCAATTTCCCGCGAGGCCGAGGCTCTTGAGCCGTTGCGTCCTGTCCAGTCGGGAGTGGCCATTGGCGAGTTGAAGGGGAAAGACCTGGTCCCATCGGCGGACTGGGCTTTGAGCCTTGAACTTCCGGAAGGGAAGTACCCTGTGGCGGATCTGGACAAGGAGACTGCACTGAGGTTCCTGCACCGTGACGGCATATTCTTGGACGGGGCTCCAAAAGGGTTTGTCTTGGTGCGTTTCGAGGGTCATCCGCTCGGATTCGTCAAGAACCTTGGAAGTCGTTGTAATAATCTGCACCCACAAGGAAGAAAAATTAAAATGAATGTGTAAATTCTTGAATATGAAGAAAATATTTTTGGCTGTCATCGCCATCGTCACTTTGCTGCCGCTTTCGGCGCAGGAAAAGACCACGCAGAAGGAATATCTTGACCGCTACCAGCTGTTGGTTTCCAAACTTGGAACCACAGGTGTCGGCATCGAGACTCTGCTCCAGAAGTGGGAAAAGGATTTCCCGGACGACACGGACATGCTTTTGGGCAAGTTCTCGTATTATCTGGCCAAGAGCCAGTCATCTTCCATCGAAGTCAAGGACGCCGCCAAGTATCTTGGCAACCCTCCGGCTTTGACCTTGAAGGATTCGCTCGGCAGGGATGTCAACTACTTTCAGGTCGTGAACTATGATGACGAGCTTTTTGGAAAGGCGACCCAGGCCATAGAGAAAGCTATCGAGCTGAACCCGGAACGTCTGGACCTTCGCTTGTTCAAGATCTCGGCCTTGATAGGTTACGAGAAAGACAGTCCGGACATGGCTCTTGCAGACCTCAAGGCTCTCATAGACTACAACGGCCACAGTCATCCCAAGTGGGAGTATCCAGGACTGGAGACCGGCGAAGACTTTTTTCCTTCCGTGATGCAAGAGTATTGCTACGCATTCTTCAAGATCGGCACTCCGCATTGCTTCGATGCTTTCAAGGAATTGTCTGAGAAGATGCTTGCGTACTATCCCGGCAACACTGTCTACATGACGAACCTCGGCTCGTACTATCTTGTCTGCAAACATGACAGCAAGTCCGCTCTCAAAATGTACAACAAGGTCTTGAAGAAGAGTCCGGACGACTACACGGCCATCAAGAACTGCGTCCTTCTTGCCCGTAACGACAAGAACACCAAGCTGGAGCGCAAATACCTTCCGATGCTGATCCGCGTCACATCTGATGAGACAGAGAAGGCCTCCGCCCGGGCCAGGCTTGAGGCTTTGAAGTAATGGGGCTTATTCTTGCCTGTGCCGATGGCTCTGCTCGTAGAGCTCTAGGGAGTTGATGATGTTCTGCCAGATGCTGTAAAGTCCTCCTGCCACGGATGTCACAGGGGTCAGGTAGGAGTAGCCCAGCCAGATCAGGAAGCCTGAGTTCTTTTGGCCGAGGGCCTGGCCGGCGGTGGTCTCATCTGCCTTGACGGAGCCAGGGTCATTGGTTCTGTTTGCCTTTTTTCCGGCCAGCCTTCCGACGGAGAATTGCACTATTGTGCAGATCAAGGAGACTACACCTATCAGAATCGCTGTCCAGACCGAGATCCCGCTGTTGACCAGCGATTCCGTGGCCAGGTAGATGGAAAACATCAGTGCGAGCCCCCAGAAGTAGAATGCCCACTCTGTGAAGCGCATGAGCCAGCGCTGAAGTCGCTTCATGGTGTAGCGTATAAGCCATGCCAGAAGGAGAGGGAAGACCAGAAGCGGGAATATTTTCGCGCAGATCGCCGCGAATCCCTCAAGGAATGTGGCGCCTGTCTCCGAATTTACAATCGGTATTGCGATAGGAAGGACAATAGCCGCCGAGATGTTGATGAGCACTACATAAGAGATTGTGTCCGAGAGACTTCCTCCTAATTTTTTTGTAATTACTCCAGCCGCGGCGGCGGTGGGGCAGATGAAGCAGAGCATGGCGCATTCGGCGAGTATCCGGGCATCTCCGTCGGGAAGAGCCGTGACAAGCCAGGTCAGGGCGGCGAACGTCAGGATCTGGAATGCGAGAACATGGAAATGCCACCAGCGGAACCTCAGGTCATGCGGGGAGATCGTGTTGAACTGGAGGAACAGCATGATGGCCATAAAAACCGGCTGGACGTTCTTGGAAAGCTCTGAAAACCAAGGCTCAACGTTGGTGTGTAACGGTTTGACCAAAAATAAGACCAAATAAGAGACTATTCCGATGATGATTGCCAGCGGCAGCATCCAGTCCTTGATGAATTTTACAACTTTAGCCATAATCCCACTATTCGTGCCGCAAATCTACAGAAAAAAATCAACTTGCGGGCACTTTACGATCACATCAAGAAGCCTTACTTCCTGGAATGAAGACCACACTCTCGATGATTTGGGTCTTCCCACCACCATCGTCCGGCGCGGATGTCCTCCCCGGGCTGGACGGCCCTGGTGCATGGCTGACAACCGATGCTCGGGAATCCCTGCTCGTGCAGCTTGTTGTAAGGAACTCCGTTTTCCTTGACATAGGACTTCACCTGTTCCTCGGTCCACAGGATAAGAGGGTTGAGCTTGATGACGTTGTCCGCGGTGTCATATTCGACCATCTGCATGTCCGCCCTTGTGACTGACTGGTCGCGGCGAAGGCCGCTCACCCAGACCCGCACTCCTTGAAGAGCGCGTCTCAGAGGCTCGACCTTGCGGATGTCGCAGCACAGATGCCTGAGTTCCACGCTGTCATAGAACAGGTTGATGCCATGCTCCCTCACCATTTCCTGTACCTTGCGGAAATCAGGAAAGTAAACCTCGATTCTTATCCCGTACTGCATGTTGGTGCGGTCTATCAGATCGTATGTCTGGGGGAACTGCCTTCCTGTGTCCAGAGTGAAAATCCTTGCATCCTTGCGGATCTTGACCATCATGTCAGTAATGGCCTGGTCCTCGTAGCTCAGGCTTGAAGACAACGCGGTGGATGAGGGAAAAGCCCCCAGGAAGTACTCAAGGGCCTTTTCCGGGTTCTGTCCCATGAATTCTGCATTTTTCTCCGCGGCAAAGGCCTTACGGTCCTCCAACGGCATTGAGGCGAACTTTTCTTCCATGGCGATATTATATTTCATCAGGCACGATCATTCCGGCGCCGACGGTGTCATAGGTGCCCTCTTCGATGAAGATGAGGCTGCCCATTGTCCTGTTGTCCTTGTAGTAATCGAACACAAGCGGATCCGCGGTCTTGACGCGCACCCTTGCGATGTCGTTCATCACCAGTTTATCCGTGTCGAATATTTTCTCCCGAGTGTTGATGTCTATCTTGTACTCGATTCCCCTGACGATCCCTAAAGTCTGCATCGTGGCATGGCGGATGATGTATTTCTTACCCTGCCGGAGAGGCGAGTTACGGAACCAGCATACATTCAGCAGCACCTCCTGCTCCACCATAGGCTGCACACCGTTCTCAGAGACGATCACATCTCCACGGCTGATGTCGATGTCGTCCGCAAGCGTGACATCCACAGACTCCGGTGTCACAGCTGACGCCAGGCTCTTCTCGCCAAGATAGATTCCCGTCACTTTGGAGGTCATCTCGGAAGGATACACCTTTACGGCATCCCCGACTTTCAGGGAACCTTCGGCAAGCCGGCCTGCATATCCCCTGAAATCAGGGAACTTTGAAGAGATGGGCCTGATGACATACTGGACAGGAAGCCGCATCCTGTCCTCCGCCTCCGCCGGAAGTCGGACAGTCTCCAGAAAATCCAAGAGGGCCTTCCCTTTGTACCAAGGCATGTTCTCGGATTTGTTCACCACATTGTCGCCAAGCTTGGCGGAGATAGGAATGAATGTGACATCGCCGAGTTCCAGGGTTGACGCCATGTCCTTGTAATCCGCGACGATCTTGTCGAACACCTCCTCGGAGAAATCCACAAGGTCCATCTTGTTCACGCAGACCACCACTTTCCTGATGGCAAGAAGCGATGCGATGTAAGAATGCCTCACAGTCTGTTCCATGATCCCGTGTCTTGCATCCACAAGTATCACGGCCAGATCCGCGGTGGAGGCTCCCGTCACCATATTCCTGGTGTACTGAATATGTCCCGGGGTGTCAGCTATGATGAACTTTCTCTTAGGTGTGGCGAAGTATCTGTATGCCACATCGATGGTGATTCCCTGCTCGCGTTCCGCGCGAAGTCCGTCAGTAAGCAACGCCAGGTTCACCTCCTCATTGCCCCTGCTCCGTGAAGCCTCCTCGACAGCCTCGAGCTGATCCTCGAAGATGGATTTGGAATCATACAGGAGCCTGCCTATCAATGTGCTTTTGCCATCGTCCACGCTGCCTGCCGTGGTAAAACGGAGCAGCTGCATGTCCAGGTATCCTTTTGTATTCTGTGTTTCCATTTTTTTCCTTTTTTTTGTTTTGATCCTTATTCCGGTACAGCGGACACCTGTTAAAAATATCCAGCCTTCTTACGATCTTCCATGGATGTCTCGGAGCGTTTGTCATCGGCCCTTCCACCGCGCTCGGTGACACGGGAAGAGGCGATCTCATCGATTATGTTCTCGATGCTGTGCGCGTGTGACAATGTCAATCCTGTGCAGGTGATGTCGCCGATGGTCCTGCATCTGACCTCTTTTTCAACAACCTCCTCCTCAGGACGGCGCGGGATCACAGCCGGTTCGGCGGCAAGCCACTGTCCATCACGGAAGAATACTTTTCTTGTATGGGTGTAGTACAGACTGGGAAGCTCAATGCCTTCCTGGTAAATGTACTGCCACACGTCCATCTCCGTCCAGTTGCTGATCGGGAACACGCGGAAATGCTCGCCGACATTCTTCATGCCATTATAGATGTTCCAAAGCTCCGGACGTTGATTCTTCGGATTCCACTGCCCGAATTCATCACGGTGGGAGAAGATCCTCTCTTTTGCCCTCGCCTTCTCCTCATCACGCCTCGCGCCACCGCACGCGGCATCGAATTTATACTTGGCCAATGTGTCAAGAAGGGTCACTGTCTGGAGTTTGTTGCGGCTCGCATTGTAACCGGTCTCCTCCTTTGCCTTGCCCTCGTCAATCGACTCCTGTACATAGCCTACTATAAGATCCGCTCCAAGTTTCTTGACAAGCTCGTCGCGGTATGTGATGGTCTCGGGGAAGTTATGTCCCGTGTCGATGTGGACCAGCGGGAAAGGAATCTTCGCCGGATAGAAGGCCTTGTATGCCAAATATGTAAGTACAATGGAGTCCTTTCCGCCGGAGAAAAGGATGCACGGACGCTCAAACTGCGCCGCGACCTCCCTGAGAATGTAGATTGACTCCGCCTCAAGCTCTTTCAGATGCGTAAGATGTTCGCTCATTTTCTTCTATTTTATAAACCGCGAAAATAATTTGCAAATATACGACTTTTCCCCGAAGAGACCTAACTGAACACACCGGACAGATACTTCTTCGTCAATTCCTCCTTAGGATCGCCGAACACCTGCTTGGCATCGCCGGTCTCTATAACCTCGCCAAGGTACAGGAACACGGCATAGTCGGCAATGCGAAGAGCCTGCCTCAATGTGTGTGTCACCATTATTATGGAATATTTCTCCTTGAGTTTCACGAAGAGGTCCTCGACCGTCTTGCTGGAAACAGGATCCAATGCGCTTGTGGCCTCATCTGCAAGAATGTAATCCGGTTCCACCGCAAGACTTCTTGCAAGGCACAGGCGCTGCTGCTGGCCGATGGAAAGGCGCATCGCCGAATTCTGCAGGCGGTCTTTCACCTCATCCCAAAGTCCGACTTCCGTCAGATATCTTTCCACAACCTCTGCAAGTTCCTTCTTTTTGGTGTGCATTCCATGGATCCGGCAGCCATACGCGACATTGTCGAATATGGACATGGGCAATGGACATGGGCGTTGCGGAACAAGACCCACACGTCTCCGAAGTTCAATAAGTTCACTGTACCTCGCACCGATGATGTTCTGGTCACCGAGGAGTATCTGACCGCTTACTTTTACATCATCAACATTGTCAATCAGCCTGTTGAGGCTTTTCAGCAATGTGCTTTTACCGCAGCCTGAAGGCCCTACGATGCACGTTATCTTGTTCTTCGGAAAAGTCAGATTGATGTTTTTCAGAATTTGATGACCTTCTATCGAAAGGTTGAAATCCTTGACCACCATCTGGTCCTTGTCATTATATTCCATAACTACAGATTATTCTTGGTGAAATGATTTGTTATCCAGCGGCCTCCGAGACTGAGTATCAAGACTATGATCGTCAGTACAAGCGCAGCGGCGTAGGCCCTTCCGGGAAAAGGATCCGGCATTGTTATCCAGTTGAAGATCGCCAACGGCAATGTGGCTGTCGGTGAGGACAACGATGTCGCCACAGAATCCGAGAAGCCTGCGGTGAACATCACTGCCGCGGCATCGCCGATAGCCTTTCCAACCGCAAGGAGCGTGGCCGTCGCCATGCCGGGAAGAACTTGTCTCACAACGACTTTAAGTGTTTCCCACTTCGTTGCCCCAAGAGAATATGCCGCGTCAATCATGTCGTCCGGCACAGAACGGGAGATCTCGTCTCCGCTTCTTATGAACATCGGTATGATAAGCAAGGTGCTCACTATGATCCCGCCCAGAACAGACGCTCTCATGCCGACCATGACCATTATCATGAACGCGAACGCGCCATATACTATCGAAGGTATTCCGTAAAGCACATCGTACACCAGCCGGGCCGCATAGGACAGCCAGTTCGAACGCCTCTTGTAAAGGTTCATGTAGAACACGACCGGGATGCTGACGCAGAGGGCGATCAGCGTCGCCGGCGCAACGACTGCCACAGAACCGATGATCGCATTGAGAAAGCCGCCGTCGTCAGCGGTGTTCCAATTCTTGCCGGGCACGCTCGTCACCATCTCCCAGGATATGGAGCCTACACCTTTTACGAAAATCGTGCAGATGATGGAAATCACAAACGCCAGCACCAACAGCACTGAACCCCACATCAGCGTTTTCACGATTTTCTCTTCGATGAATTTACTTTCGATTTTCTTCATGACAGGCTCTTTTTCTGGACATTATAAAGAATTATGCGTGAAAGGACATTGAAAATAATCACTATCACAAGCAGGAGCAGCGCCGCGAACATTATGGCTGACTCATACAGCGGGACCGATGCCATTTCGCCGTAATTGTTGCCTATCAGCGCGGGAAGCGTGTAGAAACCCTTGAACAATGATCTCGGAATGGCAGGAACACTTCCGCACACCATCATCACCGCGATTGTCTCGCCCATCGCCTTGGACAACGCGAGCACCACGGCGGCGAATATACCTGGAATGGACTTTCGCAGAACTACCTTCTTTGTCGTCTGCCATTGGGTGGCGCCCAAAGACATCGATGCGTCCCTAAGGTCTTGAGGGACAGTTGAGAAGATCTCCACAAACAGGCTTACCATTATCGGAAGGACCATCACGCAAAGCACGAGGGCCGCGGTAAGCAGGGAATATCCCGTCACCGGAATCAGCAAAAGAATCCCCCACACGCCATAAATCACCGATGGCAGCGCCGCAAGAATGTCCAACGCCGGGAAAACGAATTTGCGGACAATCTTCTTTGAATATTCTGTCAGTGATATCGCCGTGAGAAGTGAAAGCGGAAGCGCGATGCAGATCGCTATGAATGTCACGGACAGTGTCCCCGAAATAAAAGGAAGAAAACCGAACTTTTTCTGTGATGGTTTCCATTCAGAGGAGGTCACAAGGCTACAGAATGAATTTTCCTGAAGTATAGGCAGTGACTTCCACAGCAACCCGGCGATCATTGAGACAAGCAGAAGCACCGATGAGACTGTGAAGGCAAACATGATCGCGGAAGAGAGTTTCTGCTTATAGATGCGCTTTTTGTTCCATGATTTCAGAAATGCCGACCCGCTGAGAAGGGCAATGATGCCCAGAAGCGCAGCTAAGAAAATCATGACCGCATTGTTGGTGTTGTTGTCCCTCAGAGTGGCCGCGCGCCTTGAGGAACGCAGCAGCTTCATGTTCTCACTGTGGGTCTTCCCGGATATTTTCACATAGCCGGCAGGTTCGTTGAACTTCTGTCCTTCTTTCAGCACGTACTTCAAGAATGCCACTGACGCGGAATCCTTCGGCGCTCCTTTAGCCACGAAGTAGAGATTTCTTGCAGGCGGCGTGGAGAACGACCCGAATTCTATCGCATGGACAAGTTTTTCTTTGGAGTCATAACAGTTCTCCTCGTCATCTATGTGTCCGTCCATGTCGGAGTCTATCGGAAGCATGGCCAACCCTTCTTGTTGAAGATGAGTCTGAGGATCATACGCATAGGCCAGATTATTGAATCCGATTCCCCATTTGTCTTTCTGGACAGCCTGGGCGATGCCCGGATCACCGAACACGGCTGTCCCGACAAGGTCCTCCTGCTTGGCGCTGAACCAAGCGGCAAAAGTCTGGGCGGCTCCACAGGCATCGGAACGAGTATAGACGTTAATCTTATGATTGTCATTGTTCCCGAGAAGCTGTCCCCAGGTCTTGATTTCTCCTGTTACCCAGATCTTGCGTGCCTCGTCTGAGGTGATGCCTCGCCTTTTAAGTGTGTCTATGAATGGGTTGGATGAGTTGATGTCCGGAATCACAGCGTCCTTGCCCACCACAAATGCTATGGCGCCTGCCTCCCGTTCTTCGTCATGCAGCTCTCTTGAGAGCATGGCATAGTCAACCATTCCGTTCAACACGTCTGTCATGCCCTTGCCCGCACCTCCGGCCGACACATCGATCTTGACGTCCGGATACTTTACCTGAAACTCATTGGACCATTGGACCGCAAGCGGATACAGAGCGAAGGCTCCTGAGATGGAAACCTGTCCTTCAAGTTTCTTATGGCGGCTCCCGTCCGTACCGATGCCGCACGAGGCAAGCATACAGATTACGGAAATCACTGCCAGAAGATGTGTCAATGTCTGATGTCGCATCAATTCTTCCGTTCTTGATAATCAGCGATGATTATCATCATTTAAATCATCAAATTTATGAAATGCCTGCGAATTATCAAAATATGAGTTCAATTTAAAAAATCACTTTAAAACTCCGGCTCCCCTCACCGAGATTCATCGACCATCGTTGAAGGGCTTGGCAGGGAAGGATGGGCGCTCGTTCTGTCCGAATCAGAAGTCGATGCCTACTGTCGTCTGTTGTCCGACACATTCGACGCTGTCAAGACAAAGTCACCGTTGCCTTCCGTGGACGATTATGACCTCTCTGGTGCCTTACGACAAAACTATGCTCAGGCGCTGAACCAACTCCAGTCTCCTTATACTACTGATGCGATAAAATT
>DJOW01000005.1 GCA_002437305.1 Bacteroidales bacterium UBA6428 | reverse complement strand
ATTTTATCGCATCAGTAGTAATGTATAATATATCAGAGGAGAAAATATGAGAAAAATCTTCCCTATTTTATGTATTGTCTGTACAATACTGTCCTCTTGCGCCAAGAATGAGATGATTCCCTCTGACCCGGACGGAAACGAAGAGTCAAACGCTTTGAGAACCAGATCCTCAGCGGATGACGGTCAAGGTGTGGGAAATCCATATTCATTAAGCGTTATGCAGGCCGTCTATGACAATAACTCATTGGAAACGGTCGTGCTTGAACCCACGGATTTGTATGTGAGATTCCTGCCGCAAGACAGCACGCAACTGAATTATTTACTGTATGAGTCCAACCTTGAGTTGTTTGACTATCCGTTGGACGTTGACATCTCGGACGATGGAATCGAGACGGCTGAAAACAATGACGGTGATTATACTTGGCTATACACAACTGTCAAGCCGGATTATGCTTTTCCCGCAGGCATAAGTTATGAAATTCTTGATGAGTGCTATATCCCACAAGAAGGGGAGAGAATCGTGCAGACAAGGGGTGATTTGCCGCTTGATGTGGAAGAGCTGGCATATCAAAGTCTCGGCTATGCCTTTGATGATGACGTGCCTACGCGGGCGAGTAGTGTCTACCCGGAAGGTACAATCAGGGTTTTACAGCAAGACAGCACATTCGTTCCTGTCAAAGGGGTTAAGATCCGAGGTCACAGATTTGTGAAATACTCTACTACCTACACCGATGTCAACGGAAATTACGTCCTTGAAAGTAAATTCCGTCACCGTCTGCACTATGCGATAGTCTATAATAACATCAAAGGTTTTGACATTTGGGGAAACTATGCGTTTTTTGCAAGAGCGAATTGTAATTTGGGCAGTCATAAAAAGGGTGGTTATTCTAAAGATATTGAAAAAGATGAGGATGCCTGGCGCTGGTCTGTGATCAATAATGCGGCTTATGATTACTATTCAATGTGCGAGCAGACAGGAATTACAAAGCCTCCGAGAAAATTGAAGATATGGTGCTGGAGCAATGCCAAATCCTCTTCTGCGCCTATGCTGCGCAGGTTGGAACACGGTATTGGACTTAATGGAAACTCCGGATGGGTGAATTTCTTTGCTAATTTAGGATATGGACTTTTGGCAACATCCATACAGGAACTCGTGGCCTTTCTATCGCCGGACATCACGATAGGAACAAGTGGAAAGTCTTACAAAGGCATATATGAACACGTAAATCACGAACTCGCTCACGCCAGCCATTTCAGCGAGGTTGGAAGTGGTTACTGGGCAAAATACGTCAGCTATATAATGACCTATGGCGCTTATGGAGACGGAACCGGAAATAATGCGGAGTTGTGTGGCATTGGAGAGATGTGGGGGGACTATATTGGAGTGACAAGAAGATCTGAAGGTTTAGGACAGAGTATTCCACAAAAATATCCTGATACAAATAACTATTGGTTCAAGCCTGAGGTTTTCTGGGATCTAAGGAATGTGAACTTGGATAAAAATGACATTTTCTCCTGCTTGACAAGGGATGTAAGGACATACGATGCTTTGTATTCGAAAATGTGTGACAAGTTTCCAAGCAAGGTAGATTCGATAAAGGCTTGCTTTACAAGGTATGGTTTAATGTCAGAAACAGAAGATCCGACGGATGTCACTTTCGAAGACCGGACTATTACAACGGCGACAACTATCACTGCGGATAAAATAACGGTCAGGAACGTAAGTGTCATTAACGGTGGTGGGTTGAAATTGGTGGGAAATGTCGAGATTTATCCATCGTTTCTCGTGGAAGGTGGATCGAGTCTGGAAATAAAATCGCATTAATCTTTGGACATTATGTGGAAAAAGCTGTTGCTTTTTCCACATAATGTTTATACATTTGAGAAACTTAAACTGTTTTTATTATGAAGAAGTTTATTTTGATTGTTCTTGTCGCCTGTAGTTTTACCGCCTGCCCTTGTGATGATGATGGCCCGGAATTTACTGCGGATTGGTTGCTGAAGAATATGACGGACGAAACCATTGTCGTCAAGAGTTTTTGGACTTATGCTCATCCTGAGCCAGAAGTGGTCAAGCCGGGAGATTCTTACTGGCTGTATAACTTTTATTGGGAAAGGGAAGAGGTTCCGTTCAATTATTTGTTCGTGGGAGATCCAGACATATATCATCAGGATGGTACATCCGGTAACTATGCGATTAGCGTCTATTCATCGGATGGCGGAACGCTGTTGAAGGATTGGGCGCTTGATGACGCGCATAGAGCCGGAAGGTTCTATGGTGAGAGCAATTGGATTAAGTCTGTTGAACTCCAATCGGATGGCACGACTCAGAAAAAGTGGGTGTTTGAACTGACTGAGGATGATCTTAAAGAAGATGTCTCCTCTGGTAGCGGCGAATCCGGCGAAAGTAGGTAAAATAGTTCTATACATTTGATTACTAATGATGTATAGAGGAAGAAAGTTGATACTAAAGTAGGAGAGTAGAAACCTTGTTCCGAAATTTACAGGCAAACAATAAGCCTGTTAAGGAGCAGGGTTTCATTATGTACTCAATCATTGACTATCTTCACAACGGATGTCTGTACCTCCACAATCTGGCATTTCCCAAGCGGAAAAGACTAAGCCAACTGATGATATATTCAACGACGAGATGCCAATCCCGTTGCCGGCATTGCTCAATTTATAAGAAGCCGGACAAGAACCTTTCGTTGGAAGACATCAAGAGCATTATGCTCAGCAGGTGTGTGACACCGCGAACCACCGTCGGACTCGAAGGAGGCGAGTTCATTCTTCACCCGCAGGCGACGGAGATTATGGAATGGTTCGCCCATAATCATCCGAATTACACGCTGCTGAGCAACGGACTGTTCCCTGAACGGGTAATTGAATATGTCAGCCTGTACCAGCCGTCGCATCTTTACCTTTCTCTTGACGGGGATCGTAAGACTTATCAGCGGATGCGGGGCAGGGACGGCTATGACAAGGTTATGAGAGTGGTGCGAGAGCTTAAGGACGAGGTGCCAATCTCGTTGATGTTCTGCCTATCGCCTTGGAACAGTTTCGAGGATATGAGATTCGTGATAGACGTGGCGAAGCGTAACGGGATCGACATCCGAATCGGAATTTATGGGACAATGGATTTTTTCGACACTACGAGCGACCTGCTGACTACCAAGACGGATGAGTATATTCGGAATATTCCCGGAAATATTCATAAAACAGAGGAAAACTACGACTTTGTGGCATTGTACGACGAGTGGCGGAATGGCAGGCTCAAGTTGCGCTGCCAGAGCATATTCAGTTGTCTGGTGATTCACGCCGACGGAGAAGTCCCTCTTTGCCAGAATCTTGGGGTCTCGCTTGGGAATATTCACACGGAATCGTTGGATGAGATTTTCAATTCAACAAACTCAAGAGACTTGCAGCGCAAGTACTCCGCAGGTTGCAACGGATGCTGGATAAATTTTCATAGGAAATATGACATCATCCTTGTGAGAAACTTGGAGAGATTCTTGCCCAAAAGGGTCATCGAGCTATTCTACGGAAAATACAATTGGACGGGAAACCATCAAGAGACCTATAAATCATACATCAAACGCATCTACGACATTTCAAATCATAAGAGCGATGGAATATATTGACAGACTGATAGGAAAATACAAGAACGTAAGAAGTGTCCGGCGGCTGAGCGAGTCGTTCCTTAATGAATATGCATTCGTGGGTGTCGGAAGCCACAGCGTGGACAACCTGTACCCTGTTTTGGATTACTTGGGTGTGCCGCTTAAGTACGTCTGCTGCCGATCAAAAGAAAAGGCGGCGTTGATTGAAAGGAAGTATTCCGGAGTCACCGCCACGACTGATTTGGAGGACATTCTTTCGGACGAAGCCGTCAAAGGGGTGATTGTATCGGCCTCGCCGTCGGCGCATTTTGACATTGCGGCCAAAGTCCTTATGTCTGGCAAGGCGCTTTTTGTCGAAAAGCCACCGTGCCGCACTTCTGAGGAGCTTGGCATTCTTGTCGGGTTGGCGGAGAGAAGCGGTGTCACGGCTATGGCTGGAATGCAAAAGAGACATTCACCTCTAACTAAAGTCTTGAAGAAAGCCCTGGATAGAGACCATCCTGACACATACAACCTTAAATACCTGACCGGGGGCTATCCGGAAGGAGATCCGCTCACGGATCTGTTCATACATCCGCTTGACTATGTGACGTACCTTTTCGGAGAGGCTAAAGTCATAGGGTACGACTTGGTCGGGACTTCCAACGGTGGAGTCACTATGATGCTGATACTTAAGCACAAGGATGTCAGCGGAGTTTTAGAGTTATCAACATCATCATCCTGGGACGTTGCCCAGGAGAGCCTTACAGTCAGATCATCCAAAGGCGATTACGAGATGCGACAGATGGAGTCGTTGACATTCATCCCGTTTCCCGGCTCCTTGATCGGGATTCCGTTGGAAAAAGTGTTCCCGCGTCCTCAAAGCAGCGTGCGGCTCTTCGCCAGAAACGCCTTTGTGCCGGCTCTTGTCAACAATCAGGTTTACACCCAGGGCTACTACTCTGAAATAAAGACATTCGTGGATGCTGTCGAAGGGCATAAGGTGAGGCTTGTCTCGGACTTGAGTTCACTTGCCAATACCTACAGTCTTATGGACGCTTGCCGTCTTGTCCGCGCATGATTTATGCACGTGAACGCACTCAAAGATAGCGCCAATAACGCTTCTGCTTGTGTGCGAAAACCGCCTTGCCGCGCACTGTTGCTGCACCAAATAACGTTTACCCATACATGCGAATCCCGGCATCATACATCTTCCGTGATGATGCCGGGATCATTACTTGCATAGCTGTCTTTGACGCTTCAACGGCACATGGGTCTTCCGGTCGCTGAGCCCGTTGAAGCGGCCGGAGAAAGCTATCTGGATTTCTTCAGGACAATCTCGTCGGTGACGCCGTCGTTGGAGACGACACGGAAGGTGTCCTCGGCAGTCTTGAGACGGACGGCAGGGAATGTCCAGACAACTCCGCTGGACTCTTCGGAAGAAATCAGCCGAGTCACTTTGCGGCCATTCTGGTAGAGGGTCAGGTACTTGGCGTTGCTGTAGACCTTGATGCGGAGCTCCTCGCCGGCCGGGAAGTATTTCAGACGGCTTGACGTGATGTGAACAGTGGTCTCGTCCTTGTTCCAAAGAGACTTGTACAGGTAGAACACATCCTTTCTCGTCTGGCGGTCACGGGTGACGAGTCCTTTGTCGTTCATGTACTTGCGATCATTGTTTCTGACGAATCTCACGCCGTCCTCAGAATCCATGTAGCCTTCCTGGCGGGCAGCCACAGGAAAATCGAACAAGACCCAGACAGAGGTGAAGTTCAGCCACGGCATCGCCTTGATCTGGCGGACGTAGGACTCGTGGAAACGGTTGCCATATTCCTCATAATGCTTGCTGTCCTCGTCTTTGTCGCGGATCGCATCGGATGGGTTCCACACGTGGCAGTAAGGATTGATGCCGACTCCATATTCAGAAACATTGAAAGGCATGTCAGGTTTCATTTCGTGGAGTTTCTTCATCGAAGAGGACAAGCCGCTGAAATCGTTAGGGGTCCAGTACCAGCCATAGTAGATATTCTGGGAGCAAAAATCGCCTTTTAGCATCTTGTATCCATCACGTGCCAACCTTGAGCAGTCGGTGAAACCTACGAAGCGGTCCGGATCCAATCCTTTGGTGTAGTCGTAGAGCCTTTCCGTCTCCCTGGCAACCCGCTCCGCATCAAGCGGTCCCTGGAGGTCATTGTTGTTCCCCCATGTGTCCAATTCGTTCCACATTCCCCAGAACGCGATGGAAGGGTGGTTGTAAAGATTGCTCACCATCTCTTTCATCTGATGATGAATATTATTGAAATATGTCTGTGTTGCGTTGGTTCCGCAGACATTCACCCAAGGCACCTCTGTCTGCACGATGATGCCCAAAGAGTCGCAGAGCTGGAAGGCAAAGTCATTGTGAGGATAGTGAGCCAAACGCAGGAAATTGGCTCCGAGTTCCTTGACAATGCGGTAGTCACGGCGGTAGTCGGCTTGTGTCAAGGCTGAAGCCTTGCCGTCAGCGTCCTGATGCATGGCGACTCCGCGAAGAGGGTAAGGGCGGCCGTTGAGGATGAATCCCCTGTCAGGATCCATCTCGATGGAACGGTAGCCCACCTTGGTCTCGGCGATGTCCATCATTCTCTTCCCCTTGAACATTTCGACTCTGACAGTATAAAGGTAAGGATCCTTCATGCCGTCCCAGAGGTGCATGCCGGAAAGGATGAACTCGTGGTCGAAGTCATATTCAGAAAACGCTCTGACCGGCACCTCTCTGTCAGCCTGGTAGCCAAGAGCGCCGTTCGCTTCCAGTAACTGAACGCGCACTAGGATGTTGGCGTCCCGGTTGCTTGGGTTGACGATCTTCGCCCTCACATTGGTGACAACCTTTTTCTTGGTGACCTCCGG
>DJOW01000076.1:46532-57232 GCA_002437305.1 Bacteroidales bacterium UBA6428 | reverse complement strand
TTTTGAACAAATCGCAGACATGCCCACAAGTTACCTTGGCATTGACGGTATCGAGACCGGCTACGGCAACCGCATTCCTCTATGGATGTTCGGACTATTGTACTAATTTGTTGTAAACGTCTCACGTAAGAAGCCAAACACCTGCTCAGAACCGGAACACTCCAGAATCAAAGTCCGAGTTCTCAATGCTCTTGGCGGAGTGGTTTTCCTTGCCGCGCTGGAAGAACCAGTCGCTGAAAGCCTCTCCCGAACGAGTCAAGGCGCAGACGCAGCATGTTCCTCTTGTTCAATCTATAAGACAAAAGCACTGTCGGGGAGAAAGCGAACCGTGAGAAGCCATCGTCACCGGCTTTCATGTTGTTCTCCGCACCGAGACTCAAACGGTACGAGAAAGAACCATGACGGGAAGAATATTCCCCGAAAAGCCTCTGCCGTCCGGTTCGCACGTTCGTCACACCGCTTCCCGCAAGATCGCTCCGCAGGAAGCCGAATGTCCCTCTGTACCCGGCGTTGAACGTACGGTTCTCCTTGGCGTAGGAATATACCAACTCCCCGATGACGGAGTTCTTCCTTGTGCTCAGATCCAGCACATCCTTGAACGCCCCCGTCTCAGACGTGAAAGCGTTCTGGTCATTTGAATATGATGTCGCGGTCACGTCTGCCATCAACGTGCTAACATCAGAAAGAGTCTTCTCGAAGTAAATGTCAAAAGTCGGCTTAAGCGTGGTGACATCATTGTTCGCCAATCCCGAACGAGTACCTTTCAAGCCATTGAGGGCGAAGTCGATGTCCCTGTCCCTCTCCATCTTGTTATTGTAAAACGAGAAGTCAGCCGAGACTTGAAACATGTGGTCACCGCGCTTCCCGTTCAGCCATGCCACTCCACCGGAGTACTGGTTCCCCCACTCGCGCAGTTTCTGGGAATATTCATACTGATATTCATCACCCCCCAAAACGGTAGGTGAATTCTCCGGTCTCCTCGTCCCACACCTTGCGTTTGTGGTTGAAGTGGCTTCCGAGGTTGACTGTCAACTTGTTGTCCCCGCTCACCCGGCTGAGGGCCAGGTCACCATGGGAGTACATCTGGCCGACCCTCGTATAGACGCTTCCGTTCCAGCCCGTGTCCAGACGCGAGGTGATGATATTCAGAACCACATCCGCCATGTCCATGTACCGAACAGGCGGCACATCGTAGAAGTCAACCTTCTTGATCTTCGAGGCAGGAATCAGCTGCAAGTCCGTGTCCGTCGATCTGATGCCGTTGATCAAGATGAGGATTTTCTTGCCGGCCAAAGTCGCCAATGTGTTGCTCTGCTTGTCAATGAGCAGGTTCGGGATCGTTGCCACAAGTTCCCGCCCGTCCCTTGCCGCCTTCACCTCTGCGGGCGAGAAAAAGTGCGTCGTACGGTCAACCTTATAGGTTATGTTGCCTTCCGTGATGACCGATGCCGAAAGGATTTCCGTGATCACACTGTCTTATCGCTGGGCGAATGTTGTCAAGACTGGTGTAACAACCAGAAGGATGGTCGTAAAAAGTTTTTTTCATACGCGGAATCATTAAACGTTTCCCAAATATAATAATAAGCAGACAAAAAGGGAAAAGTGACCGTGGCGGACAAACGTTTGATATTCAATAAACAACAGGCGCCTCCTCCTGTCTATTTCAGCCGACAGGATAGGCAACTATTTAGTTGTAAAACAAAGACTTAGCCGCCACGGGTTATCACCGGACCTCCTCGATGGAGCGGATGCCATCGCGGGAGAGGTCGATGCGGAAGCGCTTGAACCAGGCGGTGTTGTCGTACTGGTACTGGAGGACGAGGTTGAGGCAGTGGTCATGGATTCTGGTGTCGATCTGGATTATGGAACTATTCATATTCCTCTAAAACAGTCATTTACTCCACAAGAAACAGTCTGACAATCACCATGTCTTATAGGGATGCTTGGCCAGATAGGAATTGTAGTAGTGTTGGTCGCCGGTAACTTCCTTGCCAAGCCAAGAGGGCTTCTCAAAAGGCTCATCCTCTGAGGCCAGTTCTATTTCCGCAATCGTAAGTCCTTCATTGTCACCGTAAAACTCATCCACTTCATAGACGTGACTTCCATCGGCCTTTATCAGGTGACGGATCTTGTCAATAACTCCGGGCTCACAGATCTTAAGCAGAGCCTCCGCATCCTCAACCGGAATCTCTTTCTCCCATTCAAAACGACTGGCACCACTCGCATTGCCTATCCCTTTGACCGTAAGGAAAGCCTTGTCACCTTTAACACGCACACGAACCGTCCTCTCCGGAGCACTGCAAAGGTACCCTTGAACAATCCGTACTGATTTATAGACAAACGGCTTATAATCCCCCTTGATCAAAAATTTTCTTTCTGTCTCCTGCAACATATTCATTTGATTATTTAACACGACAGCGGCAAGCCACTGCCGAACATTCTTCGGGCAACTTGATTTTACAACACTCTGTAAAGTTAGTAATAAAATCTCAACTTGACCGTGCGGACAAACTATTGGTATTCAACACACAACAGAGACATCCTCCTACCCGTCTCAATAGGGAGGATAGATAATCATCTAATTGTGGATAAACAATTTAACCACCACGGAGAGTTTCTCTTCCATCCACGCCTCATCGAACTCCAGCCGGGAGGCAAGGTGTTTTTTTAGCGTCTGGAACGTCCATATGACTGATCACTCCTTTCATGTACCGGCTGTTGGCCAACACGACATGTTTACAGCAATTCCTTGAATCAATAGCGCAGTGAGAATATCAGTCAAACAACCTCTGACGGAGTTCTTGTGCATAATTTTCTATTAAGGTTACATTGTTTCACCGAATATAGGGAATTTTGTCGATTAAGACCGCAGATTAAGGGTATTTTTGACGATTAAGCCCACAACTCCGTCAGAACTGGAAGTAGATGAACGACTGGAGGTCGGCGGTGATGAACTGGCAGATGATGAATACGGCGAGGACGCAGGCGAGGACCATCAGCGGGAGAGGCATCGAGGCGAACCAGATGCGGTAACGGCGTTTGAAGTTCTCGGGGAGCCAGTGGATGACCATTCCGACGACGAAGACGAGGATCACACCGAGGTGCTGCCTGGCCATCTGCGGGATGAGGGACAGATCCCAGTCGCCGCCGATGCGCTCGACCATATTCTTCGCCGTGCTCCACGCCTTCTCGTTAGCGTCCGCAGGGTTCAGATTGGAGCCGCTTCGGAAGAAAAGGCGTGTGAAAGTCACGAATATGAACGTCATCGCGATCGCCCAGCCGGTCTCTAGCCACGAGAAGGCGGCCTTGAAACGGCAAAGGTGATAGACCATCCGCACCGCCGCACCGATGAATATGATCAGCGTCCAGACGAAAAACATGTTGAACACAGAGGCCGGGACGGAGGTTTTAAGAATATAAAAGGCCAGGCAGACGAGCCCTATCACGAGCGTCCTGACATAGACATTGCAGCTTTTCCAGAACCTGTAGACCAGCATTCCGAGACCGTTCAGACCGCCCCAGATCATGAAGTTCCAACTGGCTCCGTGCCACAGGCCGCCAAGGAGCATAGTGTCCATCCTGTTGATGTCCGAAATGAGTTCCTTGCGGTATTTCTGACAGAAAGTGATCAGGATCGCGAGGACGGTTGCGATGACGAGCACCACTCCGAACACCCACCAGTTCTTGGCCAGAGCCGAGGCCAGAAAAGCGATTCCGAGGATGATGGCGTAAGAGCCGAAAGTGCCGTTGCGGTTGCCTCCGAGCGGGATGTAAAGATAGTCCTGGAGCCATTTGGAGAGGGAAATATGCCACCGCTTCCAGAACTCCCCGGCGTTTCGGGCCTTGTACGGGGAATTGAAATTCTTCGGCAGATAGAAACCCATCAGCATCGCGACACCGGTGGCGATGTCCGTGTACCCGGAAAAGTCGGCATAGACCTGAAGGGAGTAGCCGAACAGTGCCGTAAGGTTCTCAAAGCCAGTGTAAAGCAGCGGGTTCTCGAAGACCCTGTCGCAGAAATTCACAGCCAGATAGTCGCTCAGGATCAGCTTCTTGGCAAGTCCGTTCAGAATCCAGAAAATCGCGATTCCGAACTGCCGGCGGCCAAGGAAGAACGGCTTGTGGAGCTGAGGGAAAAACTCCTTGGCGCGGACGATCGGGCCGGCCACCAGCTGAGGGAAGAAACTCAGGTAAAAGCCGAAATCCAGAAAGTTCCTGATCGGTGGCACAGTCCCGCGCGAGACATCCACCACATAGCTGATGGCCTGGAAGATGAAGAACGAGATGCCTACCGGCAGGAAGATGGAGTCCACATTGAACGCCTGCGAGCCAACCAGCTGGTTGCCCACAGCCGCAAACCAGTCTTTCACAATGAATTCCGTTCCGAACAGGTTGTTGACGACATCCGTCAGGAAATAGGCGTACTTGTAGTAGCACAGAAGAGACAAGTCCACGACCGCGCTCAGCACCACAATCGCCTTGCGCCGGAAAGACTTCCTCACTCCGCCCAGGACAAATCCCGCAAGATAGTTGTAGACAATCACAAAGCCGAACAGAATCAGGAACAGTCCGCTCGTCTTGTAGTAGAAGAATAGGCTGACGAAGAACAGGAAGGCGTTGCGCAGCAGCACCTTGTTCCGAAACACGCACAGAAAGGCCAGCACGATGGCGAAGAACGCCCAGAAATAAAACTGGGTGAACAACAGCGGATGAGCCTGGTCAAAGGAGAACAGGTTCCTGAAAAAGTCAGCGGCAACGTCCCTGAGTCCCATCATCTGCTTGTCTTTAAGTGATTCATATATTTATCCATCAACGCGTTGAAGAGGAGGTTCCCCACCAACTCATAGCCAGTCTCAGTAAAGTGGATCTTGTCCCTCTTGGCAAGGCCGGCAGCCTCCCATTTTCTCATAGAGCCGAGTCCTCCCATAATGTCAAACAAATCCCAAACTCCTGCGTCACAATCCTTTCCAAGGCGCTTGAAACCCTGCTCCGCCAGTTGGCCGTTGGTGTTTACTACATAGCCTTTCCGGCGTATCCTCTTGAAACTGTCGTTGTTGGAGATGAACAGAAGAGCACAGTCCGGGTTGACCGACCGGACCTGCGAGACAAGCTCCTTATAGCGGGCGACAAAATCCTCAACTGAAAAATCAGCGGCGGTCGCGTCATTGATGCCGATGCCGAATATCACAAGATCCGGATTGACCAATCTCAAATCATTCACCAGATCCGTGCATTTGGCATAAGAACCAAGCGATGCCCCGTTCACCCCGATTCCAGTCACGGATATGCCGGGGAAAGGGTTGTCCAGGAATATTCCGGTAAGAGTGAACTCTCCCCGCCCCTTGGTCGCGACCTTCACAGAGTCAGTCAATTCCGGCAACGCGAAAGACCAGCAGGAATCCTCTGGCACCTTGCAACCGGCAAGAGTGTCGCCTTTGGCAAGAACAACCACAGGAACTCTCACGCCCGCTGATGAATATCCCAGGACCTTCACTTCGTTGAACCTGAACGTCGGATCATGCGGTTTCGGATCCCTGGCCACAGTGGTGACCATCACCGAAGCCTTGTCATCGGACGCGCTCAATGACATTCCCGTAAGCCCGAGCCTGTGGTCAGGCTCTCTCTGGACATTCTTCGTGACCTTCCAGGACCCCTCGTAACTTGTCGTGAAGCTGCTCGGATTGTTCGTGCGGGCGGCGGAGAACGGAAAGACCAGCCCCCTGCCACCGTCCAAGTCCGGTCTCAAGGACAGCAGGTCATTCCTCAACTGCCTGGTCATGGTTCCGGCCTGGACGTGAGACCCGCCGATGTGCATGATCCGAAGATTGCCTTTTCCAAGAAACAGCACTGAATCCATCTTGTCAAAAAGCACTTCAAAGGCCGAACTGTCACCCTGGAACACAATCCGGTTCTTGTCGAAACCCGCGAAGTCATATTCAGGAACCGCCTTGCGCAGAGACTGCCCCCAAAGGGTCGCCGGGAGCAGCAAAAAGAGCAAAGAATATGTCAGTGTTCGTCTCATAATTCACTCATCGTCAAGGTGTCATGCACGGCGGGACGAGGATTGAGGCTGTCACGCAGGTCGCGCAGGTATCTTCCTACAGCCTCATCAGACAGTTCCTGCCTTAACTTGTAGAAATCATGGTAGAGGAGGAACGACCACGCCAAGGCATTTCCGATCTCAAGCGCTCCCTTATGGGTGAAATGAATATGATCGGGGCCGGCCAAAGGCGGATTGTGGCTCACCCATTTCTTCATCGATCCGGGACCGCCCATAACGTTGAAAGTGTCCCAATAGGCCACTCCGTTCTTCAGGCAGTTGACTTTCAGGGAGTCATTAAGCTGCGGCAGAAGCGGCCATGTCATCAGGTTCCCGTCCACGCTCTTGCACATGTCCGCCGGGCCGATGAACATCAGCCGGGCCTGCGGAGCGACCTTCTTGAAGTAATCGAACTGCATCACTATCTTCCTCACATAAGACGAGATGGCTTTCCTTGAGGCGATGCCAGGCATTGCGTTGCCGCCGAACTGCATGATAATCAAACGTGTGTCCGTCTTGTCAAAACTTTCCTTCATCACCTGAGGGTTGATTGACGAGAAGATGAACCCGGCGCATCCGCGCAAGGCGACGTTATCAACCGTCACTCCCCCATCCTTTCCGTCCAGCATTATCCCGTAGATCTCCGCTTTGCCTGAAAAACTGATCGTCCCCCTCTCCACATCGCAAGGCAGAGTCCAGGAAACCATCGAGACGCCGGCCTTTGCCGAGTCCAAAACAGTATTTTGTACAGGCAACGTGTCACACTTAAGCGTCATCTCAAACCCTGCTGAGTTCTGTCCCAAAAGCACGGAAACCTTTGAGATTGACTTTACCAACTCCTGAGAGTAACGGTTCTTGGTTCTGGTGAACGTGAACGTTCCGTTGCCGGAAACGTCCGTGAACTGCGTCAAAGGTCCGTAACGCTTATGAGCAGCCTTCTTTGTCAGCGAGTCCCCGACCATAGCGTAACGTGTAAGACTTCCGGAAGCGCTCTGCGAGAGCGACACTGTCGGAATCCGCTGGATCATCGGCACCATTCCCGGCCCCGAACCGCCGAAGCGCTCCTGAAGATCCTGTCTCAGCACAGCTGAGATCCTGTCCATTTCCAACTGGGAATCACCGTAGTGCAGAATCCTGACCGTCCGGCCCGAGCCAACCGCAACGGACATATCCATGAAAAGAGAGTCGAAGAAAGTGTAGTCATCATCCGGCAGGCAGATGCGGTTTGGATTCGAGGTGATGTAGTCGTAATAATATCGCAGAGTGTCCGTTGAGCCTGCGATCATCTCGTAGCTTGCCTGCACGGCCAGAAGCACGGAATCCACATCCACTTCCGCTGTACTGTCTTGCAGATCCGCCAGGTAGGCCTCATAGGAAGGAAACCTCAATTTTAAGTCACCAATCCGAACACCTTTCGAAGGAAAGACGAACCAGACCACGGAAAGGATCAGGAAAACGGAAAGCAAAAACAAAAGTACTTTAGGTTGCCTCATAATGACTATCTATAAATCACCAGTTTACGTCCTTCGCGGATCAAATCGCTCCGAAGGTTGTTCCACCTCTTTAGGTCGGAGACCTTGACCCTGTACCTCGATGCGATTCCTCCCAGCGTGTCACCCCGGCGGATTGTGTAAGTAATTCTGTCTGTGTTCGCCGCCTGTCTCTTTCGAAGCGAGTCCATCCTGGCCTTCCTTGCAGCCGCCTGCCCCCTCAGGAAAGCCAGACTCTCCGCCTTTCTCTTCTCCGCCAGCGACCCGATCCTCTCGAACGCCGCCGGAATGTTCTCTGAATATTCCTCCTCAGCTTTTCGCAAGCTCCTCAGGATCCGGGCATCGGCCAAAGCGGTGGAATCCATCACGGCAAGCGCCGTCGGACTTGTTGCGAAGGCCACTATCGCGAGATTCCAGTCGCCATATTCATCAAACAGTTCCTGCAGCCGATTGAGAGCTATTTCCGTGGAGACCCACTCGTCGAACCGCACGTCCGTGGTGTCTGAGCCACCAGCGTTCCGCACCGCCTGATCGTTCGGCTTATCCACTTCCCGTCCCTGTTCCATCTCTGCCAACCTTCCTTCTTTCATCACCCCCTCTTTTTCCGCTGTCGTCAGGCCATCCGCCACCTCGCGGGTCTCTTTCCACGGAATGCATGCAGATTTCCGGCAAAGTGCCTTCCCACGGACAGCGTCCAGCGCCGTGAGCGACCATATTCCTTCCCTCACATCGTCAAACCGCTGGTCAGCAAGCGCCAACGGCAGGAAAATGATCCGCTCCGGCATATTCCTGAGCCTCAGTTCCGTCCGCAGCGAATCGATGAACTCCGAAGTAGAGCCATGCACAATCACGGGCGTGATCACAGGCCTGGCAGCGCGCCCAGAATCGGACACCGTGCCCATCCCCCGCAGCCCGCCCCCCGCAAGCAGCGCGAGACCTATGAATATGCCCCTGAAGATTCCCCTCATCTTATCGTCTTTCCTAAGCATCCTTTGTTTTGTAAGCGTTAAGACAACAACTTCTTGTATCTTTTTTCCGCTTGCTAAAACAGCAATCCTGCGACCGCCCCTATCTTGTCTTTACGCTATAAACAAAAGTTCAAAGATACGAATTTTCGTGCGCAAAGCTCCCTGCCTCACTCACAAAAGCACCAAATAAAACATCTCGTGCGTTGAAACGCAGATGCCGCGCACGAAGTATCCTGACTGCCGCGCCTGAAATCATCAGGGTTCATCTCACTCCAGCCGCCGCGCTTCCGTCAACCGGCACCCTGGCTGCCGCGCCTGAAATCTAGGCTCATCTCACGGCTTGCGGGCATCAAATGAATCAACGGAGAGTGAACCAGGAATATTCTCGCAACCGAAAACGCCATCACCCTAAATAGCCAACTATGCTCAACGCCTCGATGCTTCGACAAGTTTAGGGGCATAGGGGCAACCATAATTGCCGTGGAGGACAAACACCTGACACACAGTTGATTAAACAACCTTACTCCCACCTGTTTCGGGCGGGAGTAAAACCCGTTAACATATTCATTTGCAAACAGTTAACCTCCACGGGCATCATTCTACGCGCCTCCAGTTTAGCCACACATGTGCGGATGCCTACAATTGACCTCCAAGGGCATTCGACGCGCCGCCAATCTGTAATGCATGCATGCGCGTATGCCTACAGCTTCGCGATGGCGGTGACAAGCTGGTCACCTAGGCCGATGGTGTAGCCTTCGGTGGTGAAGAAGACTCGGTTGAAGGTGTCGGCCAGGAGGAAGTACGGCATCCGGCGTCCTTTGAGGTCAAGTCCGTCAGGGATGATGCCAAAATGAACGTTGGACGGAAGCGAGGCGGAATATTCCTTTAGCCATCCCAGGCCTTCAGCGGTGGTCAGAAGCAGGATAGGACGGTTCCAGGCCTCCAGCTTCGCCTTCGCCGCGATGAGGTCGTTGATCGCGTGGACAGAAGGTTCCTGACGAGGAGTGAGGAAACCGATCACATAGAATCCGCGGCCTGTGGTCGAAAGAACAGAGACAGGCTCTGAGTCAGGCTTCAACCTGTACTTTGTCTCAGCATCGAACGAACCGGTCACCGACAGTTTGTCATCCGGAATGGTGATGCGAAGATCAAGCGCCGTGGTCTCACCCTCCTTGACGGAGAACTGTTGCATCGTGACAGGCACGCTGCCGTCAGAGAGGCGGTTGCCGCTGACAAGCAAATAGTCTCCGGCATCAAGCGCCACACCATTCTTGAACACTTTAGCCCAGCTGACACCGCCACCCATGTCCACCTGGCCCTCATCGAACGAGAGCAGTTTGGTGCGGCCGTTCTCTATCTTGCTGACAGTGAAGTGTGAATAGTAACCAGGATTGGCGAGTATCGCCGTCGGCTCATAATTCAGAACCAGAGTCCCGGTTGGAGCGACAACCGGAGAGGACGCCTCGAAATCGACATCAACCCATTGGCCGCCAGCCTTGTACTGGATCTTTCCGGTCACAGGATCCTTGCGGGCGTCAATCCCGAGAGTCCTTGCCAGAGCGACAAAGAATATGTTCCTGGAGCGGACGTCCGCCATCCGAACCTTATAAACTCCGATCGGAGACATCGGGATGCTCCAAGCCTTGGGATCACGGAGCACAGTGATGCTGTCCTGCACCCACTTGATCAAATTTGTCGGGACCGAAAGATCCTCTTTGGACAGTTCCGTTCCGAAACGCCCTATGAAAAAGGACTTGTACGGGCTAAGAAACTCGTTCTCAACCCTTGGGCAGAGAACCGCATCGGCAGCATTGTAGCTGTCGTCAAGAATAGTCCGCGTCACATCAATCATATCCTTATGGCTCAACGACTTGAGCATATCAAGCGCTCTCGCGTCAGGGTGATCCTCCAAGAACTTGGAGATCACACCGTGATTGCCTGCGGAATACGCCAGGAGTCTTCCCTTCTCTGAGCTATCTGTAAGAATGAATGTGGCCATGTACGCCTTCCGGATGCTGTCCTCCCGGGCGAAACGCCTGTCATTCTCGGCCCTCTGCTCCGAAGTGACCTCAGGAATGTTGGCTGTCTCCGGTGGAGGGACAATCATCATAGATTGCGGCTCAACGGAATGCCGGCCGGATATTGTGATCTTGACCTCCGTGTCCTTGCCGAAAGAGACTTTTGAATAGCCATACTTGCCGT
>DJOW01000076.1:0-46486 GCA_002437305.1 Bacteroidales bacterium UBA6428 | reverse complement strand
TTTGAATAGCCATACTTGCCGTTCTTCGAGGCCCACGCCAGCATGTCCCCCATGCCGGCTGTCAAAAATGTACGTCCCTGCGCACCAGTGTACTTTGACAAAGCCGGGTAGAACTCAGCGTAATTGTAGATCTTGAAATCAACCAATGCGCTGTCAACCGGGGAGCCGTTCTCGTCAACAACCGTGAAGTCCACGCGCGCAGTCTTAGCATAATTGTCGATCAGATTGATCTCAGTGAAGTTAGGACCTATCATCACTTTCTCTTCCGGACCGTCATAGTTTCCGAAGACCCTTGTGTGCATCAGCAGGCCACGGCTGGCCGGAGAGTTGAACCAGCCCAGATTCAGCACCGGTTCCGGCTCACAGGCCCCAAGGAAGTACCACTCACCGTCAGCCCAGGCCTCAACCCACGCGTGGTTGTCATCAGTGTGCGCCCATCGAGGGGTATAGACCTGGCGTGCCGGGATTCCTACCGCTCTGAGAGCAGCCACAGCGAACGTTGACTCCTCCCCGCAGCGTCCCTGGGCGCTTCTTGCAGAAGCCAACGGAGACAAAGTCCTCGCGTCGGAAGGCTTGTAGGTCAACTTTTCATGGCACCAATGATTGACCTCCAGAATGGCGTCCTTCATATTCATTCCCTCCACACGCGGCTTCAGTTCACGGTAGAAGGCAACCCTTGCGGTGTCAAGACTCTCGTTATTGGCTCTGACAGGCAGCACAAAATGCCTGAATATTCTCTCAGGAACATTCCACCCCATCTCCTTTCGTGTCTTGAATGACGAACGGACATTTTGAAGGTAATAGTCTGTGCTGTAATCCGTCACATCAGCGAGGGGCATGTAGGCGTAAAGGAATTCCAGCGCCTCAATCTCTTCTGTTGTCAGATAAATGTCGCTGACAAAACCGTTGGACCCTGTCAGGCATTTCCGGCCTTTATCTACAGCATAACAGGCATTAAGACGCTCAGCAGACAGTCTTTTGTCCAAATCAGCCTCTACCTGAGCGCGGTAGGAAGCGTCTGTCATGAAATGATGAACCTCGCAGGACGAGAACAGCAGCAAAGCCGTCATCAGGGAGAAAAATGTCTGTTTCATAAATGAATATATTCAAGTAAGCTATCCTCAAAAACCATGAAGCAACCAGGATTCTGTTTTGAATCGTTCTCTTAACTTCAGAAAAAAAATCAAAACAGCGTCTAACTTTTTAGCCTCTAAAAATAAACAACCCTCCCCTGACAGCAAGACCGGAGAGGAGGGCTGAATAGTCCTTGTTATCGACCATAAAGGTCCACGTTTTTTTTACTCTTCTTCCTTTTCCTGAGCCGCGTACTCGGCAAGAAGCTTGGTCTGAACGTCACCTGGAACTGGCTGGTAGTCAGCGAAAGTCATTGTGAACGTTGCCGCTCCCGAAGTGATGGAGCTCAATGTTGTCGAGTAACGGTAAAGCTCGGCGAGCGGGACACGCGCCTTGAGGACAGAGAAACCCTTGTCGGAACTCATGCCCTCGATGATCGCCCTCTTGTTCTGAAGATCCGACATGCAGGCTCCCATATAGTCGGCCGGAGTCAGAATCTCGACATTGTAGATAGGCTCCATGATCTTCGGGCCGGCGTTGCGGAAGGCCTCCTTGAAGGCGTTGCGCGCGGCGAGAATGAATGAGATTTCATTGGAGTCAACAGGATGCATCTTTCCGTCATAGACGAACACCCTGATGTCGCGGGCGTAAGACCCGGTGAGTGGACCCTCGGTCATCTTGTCGTTGATTCCTTTAAGGATAGCCGGCATGAAGCGGGCATCGATGGCTCCTCCGACAACGCAGTTGTAGAACTCGAGCTTTCCGCCCCATTCGAGGTTGAACTCCTCCTTGGTCTTGACGTTGAGGACCACATCCTTGCCGTCAATCTTGAACTTGTTGGTGAACGGAACACCCTCCACGATAGGACAGATAAGGAGCGATACCTCTCCAAACTGGCCGGCGCCACCGGACTGCTTCTTGTGACGGTAGGTGGCCGTGGCGACTTTCGTGATGGTCTCACGGTAAGGAATCTTCGGAGCGAACAGCACGACCTTGACTCCGAATTCATTCTCAATGCGCCATTTGCAGACGTTGATGTGCTGTTCTCCCTGACCGCTGAGGATGGTCTGCTTGAGTTCCTTTGAATACTCAACCACGAGGGTCGGATCCTGGGCGGAGATTTTCGAGAGAGCCTCTCCAAGCTTTGTCTCATCGTTCTGGGACTCGGCCTTGATGGCGCAGCGGTACTTGGACGCAGGGAACACGATGTGCTCGTAGGCGATGCCCGATCCGACCTGGGAAAGGGTCACATTCGTCTTTCCGGCGCGCAGTTTCACAGTACAGCCGATGTCCCCGGCCATGAGCCCAGGCACCTTCTCCTTCTTGGCCCCGGCCACGGCATAAATGGCGGAAATCCTTTCCTTGTCGCCCGTCTCCGGGTTCTCAAGGTCCATGCCCTCCGTCAGATGGCCGGACATCACCTTAAAGTAGGAAACCTCGCCGAGGTGCGGCTCGACGTCAGTCTTATAGATGAATATGGATGTCGGATTCCCCGCATTGCACTCTATTTCGCCACCATCCTTTGTGGCGGACTTTGTCTCGGCCGGAGAGATGGCCGTCTTGATCGTGAACTCCATCAGCCTCTTGACTCCGATGTCCTTCCTGCCTGAGAGACAGAAAACCGGAAGCACTCCGCCCCCGCGGATTCCTTTGCCGAGGCCTTCGCGGATCTCGTCCTCAGTAAGGGAGCCCTGATCGAAAAATCTTTCCATAAGGGTGTCGTCGAACTCGGCGGCCTTCTCGATCAGTTCCTGGCGGAGAGTCTCGGCCTCATCCATAAGGTTGGCAGGGATCTCAAGATCCTCGCGGGTGCCGTTATCGTCCTTGAAATGATAGTATTTCATCTTGAGGACATCGATGAAGCCGTCGAATGACGGACCGGGGTTGACCGGGAACTGGACTATGATCGGCTTGTGGCCGAAGGTCTCCTTCATCTCGGCGATGGTCTTCTCCCAGTCAGCCTTTTCTGAATCAAGCTGGTTGACAGCCACAATCAGAGGAAGCTTGTACTGGTTGGCATAGCGTGCGAAGATGTCAGTGCCCACCTCGACGCCCTGTTGCGCGTTTATGACAAGAATACCGTTCTCACAGACCTTGAAGGCGGACACTGCGCCTCCTATGAAGTCGTCAGAACCCGGAGCGTCGATCACGTTGAACTTTGTGTTCATAAACTCGGCGTAAAGCGGAGTGGCGAAGATCGACCTCTGGTTCAGCTTTTCGATTTCCTCATTGTCGGAAACAGTGTTCTTGTCCTCGACCGTGCCTCTTCTGGCGATCACCTTGCCCTCAAAGAGCATGGCTTCAGACAATGTGGTCTTACCTGACTTGGCGCTGCCAATCAGAACCACATTGCGGATGTCTTTGGTAGAATATTCTTTCATTACTATAAGTTATTAATTATGAAATCGTTGTCGGCGACAATCCTTCATTGCGGACAACTAGGCGAAAATCGTTTTATCACCAGAGGCCTCTCATGAGGTACGCCGAAAGGCAAATCTAATAAAAAAATGACCCAATAACAACACTATTCCACAATCTTTATCAATGAATATCCTCGCAACTTCTGTAGAAATCCACCAATCCTTGTCCGGAGTACCCCAACTCCCCGTAGATAACCTTGTCCAACATGATCGGGTCGACTCCGATCAACGCACATATCCCTGAAAAATCCGAGAGTCTCCTGTAAACCCTCTCCTCATCCATCGCCTTCTCAAAGGCGGCATACTCTTTTTCAATACATTCCATAGACAACGTGTTTTCCGCAAAGAACCAAACTTACATCCGATAAAACAACACCAGGCGGTCAAAATCCGGGGGTAAGCACTGAAAAATTTCTGTTTTTTATCATTTCCATATGTTTTTTATAACCAACGGTTGTGTTTTACAACTTACGGATTTAAAACAAAGATTCTTCTTTTGGATAATTTTGCGGTCGGCATCATTTTATGGAACACCAACACGGAATCAATGGACGACGCTACGATAAAAAACAACCTTGAGAAGAAAAGGAACGAACTCGGGCTTTCACAGACCGAGATGGCGCGTCGTTTGGAAATCTCCCTGAACGCCTACAGAAAGCTTGAGAAAGGAAAAACCAGGATACTGAACGAGCATGTGGAAAAATTCGCCGAGAAGACCGGAACCTCGGTCGCCGAGCTCGTGAACGGATTCGAGCCGATAAACTCGGCGATGGCCGGACTGAATGACGTGAAGGAAAACTATGATAAAAAATTGCGGGTGCTGGAGGATGGCTACATCAAGGAGATAGCGATGCTGAAGGCCGAAATCGCGCGCCTCAATGACAAGATCAAGGACAAGGACGAGATCATCAGCATGAACCGCAGGCTCATCCTCCGCTACGAGAAGGAACTCGGGCTAAAGGCCGGAGAATAGCGTCGGCTCCAGTTCCTTGGGATGGAACGACTTGCGGTGCCAAGGTGTCGGTCCAAACTTTCTGATCGCCCCGATGTGCTCTTTCGTCGGGTAGCCCATATTCCTGTCCCAGCCATATTCCGGGTACTCCTTGGCCAATTCACGCATCATCTCGTCTCTCCGGGTCTTTGCCAGAACCGATGCCGCCGCTATTGATGAATATGTCGCGTCGCCGTGGACAACAGTACGGTAGGAGTCAAAGCCATATTCATCAAAAGGTCGGAAACGGTTGCCGTCGACCAGCAAGAAGTCAGGTTTTGGCGACAACCTTCTTACAGCGCGTTGCATCCCGGTGACCGAAGCCCAAAGAATGTTCAGTTCATCAATTTCCGCAGGACTCACCGCCTCCACAGCCCACGCGACGGCTTCCCGTTCAATTATCGGCCTCAACATTTCTCTTGATTTCTCGCTCATCCTCTTGGAATCATTCAGGAGCGGGTGATGGAAATCCTGCGGCAGAATGACAGCGGCGGCATAGACTGGCCCGGCGAGCGGTCCTCTTCCGGCCTCATCACAGCCCGCCTCGATGCGGCCCACCTCCAGATAAGGTAGCAAATGTATTTCTTTCGACATATTCATAAATCAACTCTTGCCGGTGTACAATACTTGTATCCAATCTCCTTCGGTCTCTGAGCCTGTCGAAGTGATCGGTGCTTCGACAGGCTCGGAGACCGTTGGGTCAACCTCTCCAACACCTCCGGAAACGACAAATATAATCAGAAATTTGAGTTTAGACGGGAAAATGGCTAATTTTGCTAGTTATTTCAGCAAGAAATGGCTGATTTTATAAGTTATAAACATAGTAATACCATGAGGAAATTTTTTGTTTCCATCACTGCCGCCCTTATGATAGGGTTCAGCGCGATGGCCGACGAGGGGATGTGGATGCTTCCGCTCCTCCAGAGACTCAATGCGGACGCGATGAAGGATCTCGGTTGCAGGCTTACCACGGACCAGATCTACAGTGTGAACCATTCTTCACTCAAGGATGCGGTCGTCATCTTCGGCGGAGGCTGCACCGGGGAGATGATTTCCGGCAAAGGCCTTCTTGTGACCAACCATCATTGCGGCTACAGCAGCATCCAGCGACTCTCCAGCGATGATCACAACTATCTTGAGGACGGATTCTGGGCGATGGACAGCAGCGAGGAAATCCCTGTTCCGGGACTCTCGGTCACGTTCCTTGTCAACATGAGTGATGTCACGGAAGCCATCGAGGGCGCCCAGAGCGATGAGGAAAGAAAAGCCATAGAAGAGGCTCTTGTGAAAGACGCCGAGGAGCGGAACCCGGACTGCGAAGCGGAACTCACCTCCTTCTACAACAACAACGTGCACTACGTCATCGTCTACAAGACATTCAAAGACATCCGTTTCGTGGGCGCACCGCCGGCATCGATCGGAAAGTTCGGAGGCGAGACGGACAACTGGATGTGGCCTCGCCACACGGGTGACTTCTCGATGTTCAGGGTCTATGCGGGAAAAGACAACGAGCCGGCTGAATATTCAGAAGACAATGTCCCTTACGTGCCGAAGCAGTCGCTGAAGATTTCCCTTAAAGGAATCAATGAGGGCGACTACACGATGATCATGGGCTACCCTGGCCGCACACAGAGGTACCAGACCGAGGCGCAGCTGAACCACATGCTGGCTCTGAACGACATAGCGATCGAGGCAAGGACACTCCGTCAGGACATTATGTGGAAGTGGATGGAGAAGGATCCTTCCATCAGGCTGAAATATGCCAACAAATATGCAAGCTCAGCCAACGGTTGGAAGAAGTGGATCGGAGAAAAGAAAGCTTTCAAGGACCTGAACATCATCGGGAAGGAACACGACAAGGAGGCGCGCTTCCAGAAATGGGTCGACAGGAACAAGAAACGTTCCGAGCTTTACGGGACCGCCATCGCTGACATCGCCGACGCGGTCAAGGCCAACGAGCAGGCGGATTTTGATGTCAAACTTCTGAGCGAGACCATCTTCAGAACAGAATTGGTCAATCTCTCAAGCGCCTACTTGGGAGGCAGGAACAGAAGCCTGAAGTCAGGAGCGGACAGCCTGACTGCGGAAGCGGCTGGCTTCGAGGCTCTTAAAGCCGTGTTCGAAGACTACTACGCGCCGCTTGACAAGGAAGTGACAGCGGCCATGCTTAAATTGTACAGGGAAAAGGCCAGACCTGAGAACTATCCGGATTTCGGAGAGGATTTCGCCGCACTGGACATCGACAAGTACGTGGACGGACTGTTCGGGACGACGATATTCACGTCTTATGACAAGGCTAAGGAAGCCATTGAAAAAGATGGCAAGAAAGCCACTCTCAATGATCCGGCCAACAAGTTCGCGACAGCGCTCGTGAATGTGTTCGCCAAACTGCGCGGAGAGCAGAGCCAGGACGCAAAGTCAAAAATCAAGGCCGCGTCCAAAGCCTACACAGCCGGGCTGATGGAATGGCAGAAAGGCAAGCCGATGTACCCGGACGCCAACTTCACCATGAGACTCACCTACGGGACCGTGAAGCCATACTCACCGAAAGACGCCGTCAACTACCGGTACTACACAACGATCTACGGTGTGATGGAAAAGGAGGATCCCGACAACTACGAGTTCATCGTTCCGGAAAAGCTCAAGCAGCTCTACGTGGACAGGGACTACGGCCGCTACGCTATGGCTGACGGCAATCTTCCTTGTTGCTTCATCACCAATAACGACATCACCGGCGGCAACTCCGGCAGCCCGGTGCTCAACGCCGACGGCGAGCTCATCGGCCTGGCCTTCGACGGCAACTGGGAGTCGATGTCCAGCGATGTGATGTTCGAGCCGGATCTCCAGAGGTGCATCTGCGTGGACATCCGCTACGTCCTCTTCCTTGTGGACAAGTTCGGAGGCGCCGGCTACCTGACCAAGGAGATGAACATAGTGAAATAATTTATACATTCCCGCGCCTCAAGAGGTTTTTGCGAAATGCCGGGATCGGAGGTTAATTGAATATATTCAAAAATGACAGAACAGGAAGTCTTAAACATGCTCTCCGAGGTGGTTCACCCCGCCAAAGGCAGCAAAAGCATAGTTGAACTGGGGATGGTCGACTCCGTCTCCATCGACGGCAACAAAGTGACTGTAACGATCGCCTTCCCTAAAAGGCGTGACCCACTCACTGAATATCTTGTCGGAAGCACCCGCGCGGCAATCATCCGCAACGCTCCGCAAGGTACTGAGGTTGAAGTCAAGACAGTGGTCAAGGACGAGGCTCCCAAGAAGAAAGCAGGCCTTGACCTAGGCCTTGATGAGATCAATAATGTCCGCCACATCATCGGCATAGCCTCCGGCAAAGGCGGGGTCGGGAAATCTACGGTAGCGGTCAATCTGGCCGTGGCGCTGGCCCGTCTCGGCCACAAAGTCGGACTTGCCGACGCGGATGTCTACGGACCGTCCGTCCCGCTGATGACCGGCACGGTAGGGGCAGTGCCCGAGGCGGAACAGACAGCGGAAGGTAAGGAAGTGATCTACCCGATTGAGAAATACGGAGTGAAATGGATGTCCATCGGCTATTTCGCCGAGCCTGGCCAAGCCCTCATCTGGAGAGGACCAATGGCATGCAACGCATTGAAACAAATGATACTGCAAGTCAGGTGGGGCATTCTGGACTTCCTTCTGATCGACATGCCTCCTGGAACAGGAGACATACACATCTCCCTCGTCAACGACATTCCGATGGAAGGCGCGCTGATTGTCACGACACCTCAGCCTGTGGCCCTGTCGGATGTTGAGAAAGGCGTGAACATGTTCCGCAACAAGAACATAGACCGCAAGATCTTCGGGCTCGTCGAGAACATGGCGTGGTTCACCCCTGAGGAACTTCCTCAGAACAAGTACTACATATTCGGAAAGAACGGCGGCAAGGAAATGGCCGACAAGTACGGGATTCCGCTTCTGGGACAGATTCCGATCGTCCAGAGCATCCGGGAAGGCGGTGACTCAGGTGAGCCCGCCGCCCTCTCAACCCGTCCTGACGGGCAGGCCTTCATCAACCTTGCCTCCCGCCTGGCCGAAGCGGTGGATCATCAATGACGGGTGGTCACCGCGAAGCCGGCCAGAGAGAGGGCCAGAAGCAGATACAACGTCACAGATGAGGCTCTGGAGGCCTTCTCTCCCACGGAGTAGACCTTTGGCTCGAAGCGCATGACGATGTCGTGCTCACCTGCCGGAACGACGGCCGCGCGGAGTACCCAGTCCGCCCTGAAAAGATCCAAAGGCTTACCGTCAACGGTGGCGGTCCATCCATCCGGGTAATAGATCTCACTGAACACCACAGTGCTCTCCGTGGCGACGGAATAATGGTAACGAAGCTCGTTGGGAGCATAAGATTTCATGAATATCCTTCCAAAGGCTGCTGTGTCCGCAACCTGCCTTGCCACAGCTTCCCGGGCTTGAGGAAAATCAGCCCCGACCACAGCCGTGCGCCTGAGGTCGACCGAGTCAAGAAGCGCGATCTCCTCGTCCGGATTCGCCGCCGGGACAAAAGAGTCCACAAACCAGGCCGGGCCGAAAGCTCCAAGGTTCTCTACCGGCGGCAAATCCGCGCCAAGGATGAAGAACTTGGTGTTAAGGGCGGAAAGCACAGGAATGTTTTTGATCCCTTTCTGGAATGAGGCGATGCTTTGGGATGTTTGCGCCGCGATCGAGACCGACTGAAGCTCTTTTACGATATACCGGTCAATCAGATCCTGGTAGCGCTGGAGCTTTGCCGGGCTGTAGCCGCCGATGCACTTGTGCCAATAGGGGTTGAAAGAATCATTGAATATGTCCGCGCTTAGGTCAACGACTCTGTAGGAAGGAGTCAGGTCATTGAGGATCACCTTGTCCACAGGCCTTGCCTCGAACTGGTTATTGAACTGGCGCGGGGTCGTGAAACTGTCCGAGTTGAGGTAACGCTTTCCGACCGTGAACATATTCACAAACACAAGGAGACATATTCCCACCATCGCTTCCATCCTTCGGGCATTACCGGTGTGAGGATCGCTTTCGTAGGATTTCTGAGCGTTCCCAGGGATGCCGTAGGCCCGAAGAATCAGTCCGAAGGTGATGACAATCAAAATCATAGACCAGAGAGCATCCGTAGAAAGAAGATGCTTGCGGTCTGCTTTCAAAGCATCCACGATTATGTTCTGCATCTGAGCATCTGCCCTGCCGGAGAAGGATCCGGCTATGCTTGGAACAAGCGCGCAAAGAAGGCAGAATCCAGCGGTCAGCGCAAGTGCGATCCAGCCGGCACGCAGAAATTCCTTTTTGGAATATTCCCGCTTCAGGATTCTGTCCAAAGTGATGAAACCAAGCATCGGAAGGGTAAGCTGAAGCACAACCAAAGCCATGGAGACAGTCCTGAACTTGCTGTACATCGGAGCATAGTCGAAAAACAGTTTCGTGAACCACATCATGTGATTTCCCAGGCTGAGGAAAACTGCCACAAGGGTGGCGGCCAGAAGCCACCATTTCTCCTTGCCTTTGTAGAGGAACAGTCCGAGCACAAAGAGGAAAATCGTTATGGCACCCATGTACATAGGCCCGGCAGTAAACGGCTGAGGTCCCCAATACAGAGGCAGGGACTTGGCTATTTCCTTTGGATTGCCTTGCCCGGCCTGTCTGAACAGTTTTACGACCTCGGACTTGTCCGGGTTGATTGAACCGGCTGAGGATCCTCCGTTGAAGTTCGGAATCATCAGGTTCGGCAGTTCTTCCCAACCATAGGACCAGGCTGTGGCGTAGTCCAGTTGGAGGCCGGTGCTGTTGATCTCTCCGCCTTCAGGATGTGACAGTTCGGAACCTCCACGCATGGTGTATTTGGTATATTCATAAAGAGGCGCGAGTTTGATGGCGTTGGTGCCGATGCCGGCAAGCCCCACCACCAAAAGCAACGCGCTGGCCGCGAAGAAACGGCCGATGTAGCCACGCCTGTCCGCGGTCTTGTCAAAGCAGGCCCTTAAGAAGACATACAGAGCGTAGATCACGATCAGTATCGCAAGGTAGTAGGTGATCTGCTGATGGTTGGCCTTGATCTGGAAACTCAAGGCGAAACCGAACAGGACCGCGCCCGACAAAGTCTTTGGAAGCCAGGATTTCCAGCCGGATTTTGAATTAAGAGCCGAACGGTAGGTGAAGATCACAGCCGCCAAAGCCCAAGGCAGGAACGCTATAGCCTGCATCTTGGTGTTGTGCCCTACCTGAATGATCTGGAAATTGTATGAGCAATAGGTCACCGCGACCGCGCCTCCTATTGCCAGAATCTTGTCGATTCCCAGAGAGAGCATCAGCAAAAAAGCGCCCAGCAAGGAAATGAAGAGCCAATTGGCCGGCCTCTTGCCTTTCATGAAGAGATCATACAGGCCCTGGGTCCAGTCACCGGCGCTTGAAGGCATGAACGAGGTCGTCGGCATCCCTCCGAACATCGAGTCAGTCCAGTACGTAGGATCGTCAGGGTGCGCCTTGTTCCATGTCACCGCTTCCTGAGACATGCTCCTGTAGCCGGTGATGTCACTCTGGTTGACCACCTTTCCGGTCAACACCTCAGGAACGAAACCATAGGCCAAAGCCAAAAACAGCAGCGCGATTCCTGCGTACACCGCAGCCTTCCTTATCATTTTCTTGCCCATAATCCATGAATATTCAAGTGAGTTTATCGTTTTTCCGTTATTTGGTTAAGAAGCCCGGCCAATTTGACCGTCAGGTTGCGGCGCGTGAAACGGGAAATGTCCGACGTGTTGTCATGCAGATCGTCATTCTTGAACTCATCCCAGCAGAAATCAATCCAAGCCTTGATCCTTTTCTCGTCATCCCAGTCATAGACCACTCCGGAACCGGTCTCAGAGAGAATCTGGGCCATCGCTCCGTCCGTCTGGCCGATTCCAAGGATCGGACGTCGCGAGGCAAGATATTCAAAAAGTTTCCCGGGAAGCACCGCCCTGTATTCAGGTTCCTTTCTCAACGGCAGGATCAGAATCGTGGCGTTCATCTGCTCCCGGACAGCCGTGTCATGATTCTGATAGCCGAAGTCCTTAAGATTACCGCCAAGCCCGGAATTTTCAATAGAGTCCGTTATTTCCTTGTCCGTTTTACCCACCAGCCTTATTCTCAGCGACTTTTTAAACTCTTCATCCTCATCGCATTTCTGGGCAAGCACTTTCCAGAGAGTCTCCGGATTGCCATCAGAGGCGAAAAGGCCCGTGTGGGTAATGTTGAAGTACTCGTCCTGATCGAAATCCTTCTTGAAATCCTCCTCATCAAAGCCATTGGTGATCAGCTCTACCGGTGTCTTCGTCATGGCCTGGAACTCATCCAGAACCAGTGGTGAGACCGCGATAACCCTGGTCGCTCCGTCAAGAACCGCCTGCTCAAGCCTACGGTGTTTCCTTTCCGCCCATGAGGTCAAGCCAAGATGCTTGAAATAGAACATTTTGGTCCATGGATCACGAAAATCGGCCACCCATGGTATCCCCGTAGCCTTAGAAAGACGGAGCCCTATGAGATGCATAGAGTGTGGAGGGCCTGTGGTGACGATCGCATCAACAGGGTGCTCCTCAAGGTATCTTTTCAAAAAACGGACTGACGGGCGGACCCACATCACCCTCGGATCAGGAATGAAGAGGTTGCCTCTGATGAACAGAGACAGCCGTTGAGCCCAGGATTTCTTCTGGCCATTGATCGGATTAACCTCCTCCTTGCCGGCGCCGGCCGCGGCATTTGTCTTGAGTTCCGCTGTTCCTTCCTGCCCCGTAAGCTTCCGGTAAACCCCGTAAGGTTCGAAGATGTGGCTTTTTATGATTTCGATGTCAGAAGGGATCTCCAACTCAAGCGTCTTGTCTATCGTTGTCAGGTCCGGATTCTCCGGAGTATAGACGACCGGCTGCCAACCGGCTGACGGCAGGTACTTGACAAACTTTACCCACCTTTGTACTCCAGACCCCCCGGACGGCGGCCAGTAATATGTCACTATCAGCACTCTTTTCATATCGCTTCTGATTTTGAATCATCTTAATTTGCGTGTATGAAGGAACTTCGGCACACAATTAATAACCTCATGCTACATAAGTTTACAAAGATAGTCGTTTTTTGTTATATTTGTCAGTATTAGACATCAAGGCCATGCACGGAATCGAGATAAAAAGTTCAGGGGACGAGCGGTTCGAGAAGTTCCGAAGGCTTTACGCGAGCAGCTTCCCGATCTTCGAGCAAAGGACTGAGAGCCAGCAGGAATATGTCTTCGGGTGCAGTCAGTACCATCTTTGCGAATATTGGGACGGGGGCACTTTCGTCGGATTCATCTCTTATTGGGAGTTTGAACGGCAGATCTACATCGAGCATCTTGCCGTTGACACAACGCTGAGGGGGAAGGGCTATGGATCACGGGTGCGGAACAGCCATATTTGCACCCAAAAGGCCATTAATAATCCATTCCGGGTGCAAAACAGGGCTTTTCGCACCCTTGCCTCGGATCTTCACCTCAACCCTTCCGAGGTGTTCACTTTCGACGCCGTGGCTGTGGACAAGGAATATCGTGGCAGAGGTTTCCAGCGCACGTTCATCGGCTGGTCCATCGGACTGGCCGAAAGCACGGGAGCCAAGCACATCGTCGCCACCGTGGATCCGCAGAACATCCCGGGCGAGCGCAACTTCCTCGCCCAAGGCTTCCACGTCGCCGAGACCAAGACCAAGCACACCGTCCTCACCCGCGACATCCTCCGGCTGGACTTCTAATATTTTTCAAACGACATTTCCCCACCTAAACGTTGTTCAATGCAGCCAATTGGAGTTCTTGAACGACAAAAATGCCTTAAAGTGTCGTAGATGGTAATCGGAAATCTCTTTCTGTATATTCATAGGTTTTTTGTAAATTTGTAATCTTGCCTCTTCGGTTGAGGAGGCATCTGAGTTTATATTTTAGGCGAAGATAAGACATTGAGATGGCGAAAAATAAGGTACCAGAAGACACTCCGCTGATCAAGCAGTTTTTCTCTGTGAAGGCACAGCATCCCGAAGCGGTGCTGCTTTACAGGGTCGGGGATTTCTACGAATCCTACTCCGATGACGCGGTGCTGGTCAGCAAGGTTCTAGGCATCGTACTGACAAAGAAATCCAACGGAGACAAGGGCTGCATCGAGATGGCCGGATTCCCGCACCACGCCATAGACTCCTATCTTCCAAAGCTTGTCAAGGCCGGCTGCAAGGTGGCTGTCTGCGACCAGCTGGAAGACCCTAAATTCACGAAAAAGCTGGTTAAGCGCGGTGTCACTGAGCTTGTCACCCCGGGAGTGGCCTTCAACGACCAGCTTCTGGATCAAAAAGAAAACAACTTTCTCGCAGGACTGACCTTTGACAAGGACCAGTGCGGAGCCGCTTTTCTGGATGTCTCCACTGGCTCCTTCCAGGTGGCGCAAGGTTCATTGGACTACATCGGGACTCTCATCGCATCGCTGAATCCCAAAGAGGTTGTGGTCCAGAAAGGCTACGAGAAGGGCGTCAAGGAAAAATTCGGAGACAAACTCTACATCACGACAATCGATGAGTGGGCGTTCGTCTATGACGCCGCTGTGGAGAGACTAAAAAAACAGTTCAATGTCGAATCCCTGAAAGGCTTCGCCGTTGACAGGTATCCTTTGGGAATCTGCTCCGCCGGAGCGCTGATGGTCTATCTGGAGCAGACCCAGCACACCGGCCTCAGGAACATCTGCTCGATCTCCAGGATCGACGAGGACAGGTTCGTGTGGATGGACAAGTTCACGATGAGGAACTTGGAGATATTCAATTCATCCGTCGGCGGCGAGGGGGTGTCTTTGGTCAGCGTCATTGACAAATGCTCATCCCCCATGGGCGCGAGGCTTCTTCGAAGCTGGCTTGCGATGCCGATAATGGACATCAAGGAATTGAACAGCCGCTACGATGTCGTGCAGCACTTCATTGAGGCCGGCGACGACCTTGGAAAGATTCAGGAATATGTCGGCGACATCGGAGACCTCGAAAGGATCATCTCCAGGGCGGCCACAGGCAGGATCGCTCCCCGCGAGGTTATGCAACTGGGACGTGGCCTGTCACGGATGGAACCAGTCGCCAGACTATGCAAAGAGCACGGAGTCAAGGCTTTGGATTCGCTCTTCAGCAAGATGAGGGACTGTTCTAAACTACTTGCCAGGATATCGGGCACAATGTCCCCGGACCCCGCGGCGGCTATCGGAAAGGGCGAAGTCATCGCTTCCGGAGTCGATGCCGGGCTGGACGAGCTCCGGAGCATCTCATCTGGTGGCAAGGACTACCTCCTGAAACTTCAGCGGTCAGAGGCCGAGAGGACGGGAATATCCTCGCTCAAAATAGGTTACAACAACGTTTTCGGGTACTTCATCGAAGTCCGCAACTCCTTGAAGGACCTTGTTCCTCCGGAATGGATCCGCAAGCAGACCCTCGTCAACGCCGAGCGTTACATCACCAAGGAACTCAAGGACTACGAAGAGAAAATCCTTAGCGCCGAAGACAGCATCTACGCACTTGAGACAAAGATTTACGGCGATCTGGTGGCTGAGATCCAGAGGAACATCCCCGCCATGCAGACCAACTGCCGGATCATCGCACGCCTGGATGTTCTTACAGGGTTCGCCCGGCTGGCCCTTGGCAACCACTACAACCGTCCGGAGATGACCAAGGATCTTACCCTTGACATCAAGGCCGGCCGCCACCCTGTCATCGAGACACTTATGCCGGCGGGCGAGGAATATGTCCCCAACGACATATTCCTTGACAACAAGAAGCAGCAGATCATCATCCTGACCGGTCCGAACATGGCCGGTAAATCAGCCCTGCTCAGGCAGACAGCCCTGATTGTGCTGCTTGCGCAGATCGGTTCGTTCGTCCCAGCGGACAGCGCGCGGATCGGGTACTTCGACAAGATCTTCACAAGGGTCGGAGCCTCCGACAACATCTCACGCGGCGAGTCCACGTTCATGGTCGAGATGCTGGAGACCTCGATGATCCTGCACAACCTTTCGGAACGCTCTCTTGTGCTCCTGGACGAGATCGGCCGCGGAACCTCAACTTACGACGGAATGTCGATCGCCCGCGCGATAGTCGAATACATTCATGAGTACGGCCATGGGGCAAAAACGCTCTTTGCCACTCACTATCACGAACTTAACGACCTTGAAGAGATATATCCAAGGATCAGGGACTTCCACATCGCCGTGAAAGAGGTCGGCTCTCAGGTGATTTTCCTCCGCAAACTCAAGGAGGGCGGGACGGCTCACAGCTTCGGCATCCACGTCGCAAGGATGGCCGGGATGCCCAAGGAGGTGATCCAGAGCGCGGAAAATACTCTCAAGGCTTTGGAGATGAATGATTCCCAGCACCTTGTCAGCGCCGGTAAAGGCGAGATCAAGAAACCTGTTCAGACCAAGGCCGGGACACTTGAGAGCGACGGCAGCCTTCAGCTCTCGTTCTTCCAGCTGGACGACCCGACGCTCGGATCCCTGCGCGACAAACTCTCCGGAGTAGACCTCAACAACATCACCCCGCTCCAGGCCTTCGATCTTCTCCGCTCCATGAAGGACGAGTTAGGGCTTTAGGCCTTGGCGGCCCTGCGGGAACCGATGCCGTGGACGATGTTGATGAGGACACTGCCGAGGATTCCGGCACAGAGGGAGCCCATCAGGACGGCCACCTTGCCCATGTCACGGAGTCTGGAGGTAATCTCTGGAGCCTGGTCACCGAAGGACAGGGTGTCCACAAAGATCGACATCGTGAATCCGATGCCTCCCAGACAGGCCACTGCGATCAGCATGACCCAGGAAGCCTTCGCCGGCATCTCCCCCACATGAAGTTTGACAGCGATGAAACTGGCGAGGGAGATTCCAAGAGGCTTGCCTAGGACAAGGCCAAGGAATATTCCCATGCTCACGCTGCCCAGAGCCTGGTCGAACTGGAACACGTTGAAGTAGGACACATCCGGAATCTCAACACCAGCATTCGCCAGGGCGAAGATAGGCATGATCAGAAAGTTGACCCAAGGACCAAGCGCATGCTCCAGCCGGTAGCTCATCCCCATGGAATCCCTTGAGATGACGGCGAGGCGCCTCAGGCAATGCCTTTGCGGACCGTTAGGGAAATCGGAGGACGTGGAGGCTATTCCATTATATTCATTAAGTCTGCGGATGTACTGAAGCCGCTTTCTGTGGAAATACGCCTCGCTGAACCGTGGAGTCATCGGCACAAGGAACGCCATCACCACTCCGGACATCGTGGAATGGATGCCGGCGTAGTAGAACAGCGACCAGATCACGATGGCGGAAACCAGATAGAACCACCCGCGCTTCTCCCCCAACTTGCCCATCAGCAAAACAAACGCTATCAGCAAAAAAGCAATGCCCAAAAGCCCGAAGTTGATCGTACCTCCATAGAACAAGGCAACCACAAGGATGGCGATGAGGTCATCGGCAATGGCAAGGGCGGTCAGGAACACCTTCAGAGACACAGGCACACGATCTCCTAGAATTGACAGGATTCCCACGGCGAAAGCGATGTCGGTGGCAGTCGGAATGCCCCATCCGGAAGCGGCCGCGGTGCCATGGTTGATGGCCGTGAAGATCAAGGCCGGAGCCACGACACCTCCGAAAGCGGCGATCACCGGCATCATCGCCTTCTTGACGCTGGAAAGTTCTCCGTTCTTCATCTCCCTGCGGATCTCAAGGCCAACGGTGAAGAAGAAGACCGTCATAAGGATGTCGTTGATGAAACTCTCGACTGTCATCCCGTCCGGAAAAAGGAACCCCGCATGCCCGGGAACATGGAACCTCAAGGAGATTTCCGTCTCTAAAACATTGTGGTAAATCTCTTTTGTAAAAGGCAGGTTGGCCAAAAGCATAGCCACAACGACACAGCAAAGCAACAGCACACCCTGAGCCCAAGGCTGCCGGGAGAACTGTTTTCTTCTGTGGTCAAAATTTCTGATGCCCTTGGTCCACGTGTAGATTGGAATCAGGCTCATAGTGTTATTATTTAAGAGTCACTCTATTCTCCGTAAAGATAGATCCGTTGCGCGGGAGTCAAGACATCGATGGTGATCCCCCAGTCCTTCAGCTTTCTGAAAGCGACTTCCCGGTCAATCGACTCGGGAACGCGGTGAAGCATCTCTCCAGGTTCCCTGGAAAGAACCATCCTGTTGTCAGCAAGGTATTTGGCGCTGAGAGCCTGGATAGCGAATGACATGTCCATGATCTCCGCAGGGTGTCCGTCTCCTGCCGCGAGATTCACAAGGCGGCCTTCAGCTATGACATAGACCTTACGGCCGTTAGGGAGATCATATTCCTGAATGTTCTGCCTCGCAGGTTTCTCCCTCACGGCAAGTTCCCTAAGCTGCGCGATGTTCACCTCGCAGTCAAAATGGCCCGCATTGCAGCAGATGGCACCATCCTTCATTGCAAGGAAGTGATCCTTGGTGATGACATCGTCGCAACCTGTGACAGTGACGAATATGTCGCCTTCGGATGCCGCCTGAGCCATGCCCATGACCTGGAATCCATCCATCACTGCTTCCATCGCCTTGATAGGATCCACTTCTGTGACAATCACTTTCGCCCCAAGGCCCTTGGCTCTCATGGCAACGCCCTTGCCGCACCACCCGTAGCCGGCGACGACAACATATTTACCCGCCACAATCAGATTTGTGGTCCTGTTGATTCCGTCCCAGACGGACTGTCCGGTACCGTAGCGGTTGTCGAAGAAATGCTTGCATGCGGCGTTGTTCACGAGCATCATAGGAAACTTCAGCCTCTTCTCACGGTTCATGGTCTCAAGGCGAAGGATTCCGGTCGTGGTCTCCTCGCAGCCACCGATGACATTTTGGATCAGTTCCGGATAGTTCTCGTGGATCATTGTCACAAGATCTCCGCCATCATCGATGATGATGTCGGGACCGCACTCAATGACGCGCCTTATGCCGCTCTCATATTCCTTGGGGGTCGCTCCGTGAACCGCGAAGACGTTGAGCCCTTCATGCACAAGAGCCGCGGCCACATCATCCTGTGTGGATAGCGGATTGCTCCCCGTGACGTACATCTCCGCTCCGCCTTCAGCCAACACCTCGCAAAGATGCGCGGTCTTTGCCTCCAGATGCACGGAAAGAGCCACCTTCAGCCCCTTGAACGGCTTTGTCTCCCCAAACTCCTTCTCCAGGCCTTCAAGCAGCGGCATGTGATGCCTTACCCATTCTATCTTCAGCTCTCCGCTTTCCCAGAGCCGAGGGTCACGTATCTCACTCATTTCTAAAACTATTTCCCGACGCAGAAACACCACGGACCATTCCGGTGTCCGTCATCGTTGTGTCAACACGCAAAGATAGCCATTTTATCCGTACCTTTCGCCACATCTTCCTTTCTTTCACCAAATAGCGACCAAAAGACTTGCGCATCGCGGCAAGATAGATTAATTTTGTGGAAAAATCAACTGAATATTATGGGACTTTTAGACGGAAAGGTCGCCCTTGTAACGGGCGCCGCAAGAGGAATCGGAAAGGCAATCGCAATGAAATTCGCCTCCGAGGGAGCCGATGTGGCTTTCACCGACCTTGTGATCAATGAAGTCGGAGAGCAGACTGTCAAGGACATCGAGGCTTACGGCCACAAGGTAAAGGCTTACGCCTCCAACGCCGCGAACTTCGAGGAATCGCACAATGTCGTGAATCAGATTCTCGCCGATTTCGGCAGGATCGACATCCTTGTGAACAACGCCGGCATCACCAAGGACGGACTTATGCTCAGGATGACCGAGGCCCAATGGGACGCCGTCATCAACGTGAACCTCAAGTCAGCGTTCAACTTCATCCACGCCCTGACCCCGATCATGGCCCGCCAGAGAGGTGGAAGCATCATCAACATGTCTTCTGTCGTGGGAGTTTCCGGCAACGCCGGCCAGTGCAACTACTCGGCCTCCAAGGCCGGTCTTATCGGCCTTGCGAAGTCCATCGCCAAAGAAATGGGTCCACGCGGCATCAGAGCCAACTGCATCGCCCCGGGCTTCATCATCTCAGACATGACCAACGCCCTCTCGGAGGGAGTGCGTGACGCTTGGGTTAAGCAGATCCCCCTTCGTCGCGGAGGCACCCCGGAAGATGTGGCCAATGTGGCCCTCTTCCTCGCCAGCGACCTCTCAGGCTACGTCTCCGGCCAGGTCATCCATTGCTGCGGCGCGATGAACTGCTAGTGGAGTTTCTCCTCGGTCTTCGCCTGAAATTTGGCGACATCAATCACAAAGCGCTCATGGGTCCCCTCACCTATGAGCCCTTTTTCGTCATAGGCGGCAACCTTGAAGACAATCCTTCTTCGGTCAATCTCCACGACCTCGCTTTCGCACCACACTTTCAGTCCCACAGGAGTGGAGGAAACGTGTGAGACATCAACCTTGGTTCCCACCGTCTCCTGCCCCTCCTCAAGGCAAGGCTTGACGCTCAAACGACTGGTCCGCTCCATAAGGGCGATCATCATCGGGGTTGCGAACACCCTCACCGTCCCGCTGCCGATGTGGCTTGCGGTCAGTTCCTCCGTCACGATTTCCTCCTGACGGCCTTTTATTCCAAGTTCCAGCATATTCATTCGTTTATTGATCATCAGACAAAATTACTAATTGGTCCGGATTATGACAAGGCCTGTGGCCATAGGTTTGACCACAATCAAAGCATAAGTTCAACAGCGCGGTTTTCAGCCAAGACTCAACGCCAGGGTAAACAAAAAAAATGAGCGTCGACGCGTCGCGCGTGGACTCTCACTCTAACCACATAATTAATAACACTAAAACTAATAACCAATAGGTTGATCGGGGAGAGAACCTCCTTGCTCAACCCGAGTGCAAAGGTACTGCTTTTTTTGAGACTTGCAAACATTTTTTTAATTTTTTTGCGAAAAATTATAAAAACTTCGACTTAACCGTTTTATTTCCAACCCTATAAACAATAAGGAAAATTTTAGTTGATTTTAATAGGCATAGCATACAGAGTATGGACTGCTCTTTATTTAGACAGTCCCGCTACTTAAAACGTTTATCCTTATAATTTGTAACCAAATCGTAGCATTTCCTACATTCCGACACTGGCCAAGGTGGCAACGCTTATGCGGATAGGCGGCGGAAAAATCATCCTCAACGCCTTCCGGCAAGAATGAAGGGTCGCTCCGGTCGTGAAAACATCATCCACAAGAAGGATGTGGGAATATTCAGGAATAGCCTTAAGCGGCCTTGCCTGAAAGGCCCCGGACACATTTCGTGTTTTATTCTCGACCGAGAGTTTTGTCTGGGTGCGGGTTCTGCGGGCACGATAAAGGATGTCGGTACGCATCTCCGCCCCGAGGCTTCCAGCAAGGACCTCAGCTATGATCTCAGCCTGGTTATACCCTCTGGTCCAAAGCCGGGACCAATGCAAAGGAACCGGAATCACGGCATCCACATCTGAGTAAATCGGTGACGAGGCCATCTCACGGCCAAGCATCGAGGCGAAATACCTCCCGGCGGCATAGTCAGAATGATATTTCAGCCTTTGGGTGATCAGCCTGTAGCCGGTCTGTGAGCGGTAAAAGAACAGGGAGGTCGCGTAGGAATATTCCTCAAAGACTCCGCCGGCATCCAGATCCCGCTGAATCAAAGCGTTGAACCTGTCAGCAAGTTGGTTGTGCGGCATATTCGAGAAATATGTCCTCGGCAGGTCGGCAAGGCATCCGATGCAAAGGTGCCTCTCTCGAAGAGCGAGAGATTTCCCGCAGACAATGCACTCCCGTGGCATCACAAGATCCCCAAGCGCGGTGAGGGCATCATAAAAAGTGACGTTTCCTATCATAGTCCAAGTCTTTGCCCGCAATAATACGCAACAAAAACGTAAATTTTGATAAGAAATGTAAAAATTTGAGTTCTTACCCCCTAATCCTGGCCAAGCGTCTTGACCGGATTCTCGGTGGCGGCGGCATAAGTCTGGCCGACAACGGAGAGGAATGAAATCAGCATCGAGATCAAAGCCGCGAGGACAATGGCCCACCAAGGGAAAGCGATCTTGGTGTAGAATCCCTGAAGATAGTAGCCTATGCCCCAAACGATAAACGGAACAGCAAGCACCACCGCCACAGCACTCATGATCATGAACGACTTGGACAATGTCCAGACGGCAGAGCTGACATCAGCGCCGAAAACTTTGCGGACAGCGATCTGACGGCTCTGCTGCTCAGTGAAATAGAGCGACATCGCGAAAAGACCGAGAGCGGAGATCAAGATGGCAATCACCATGAATGAAATCATGAGAAGCATCGCGTTCTTGGTGCCTTTCAAATCATCGACCATCTTCTCGTCCAGATAGAAAGCGTCCATCTCAATTGGAACACCTATGGTCTCTTTGGCAAACTCACTGCATGCATTCCTGACCGCGGCCATAGCCTCGGAACGATCTCCTGTTATCTTAAGAAGTTGAATGAAGGCATAATCATAATTCTCGTCTATTATCATTATGGAGTTCCGCTCATTCTCCATCGGTTCGAACAAAGCTGTATTGGCTCGGAAATCCGGGATGATGCCGCAGATTTCATATTCCCCTTTCGTGTAGCTTCCGCCTACATAAGGATGTTCTGCAGTCACTCCGGTGCTTCTCTTGGATGTCTCCGTCAGAAGCACTTTCGGTGAAGAGAGTTCGCTATACCTCTCCAGGACTTTGATTCCCAGAATCCTGAGTGAAGTCGTGTCCAACTGGGCCATACGCATCCATCCAATCAGTTGGTTGTTCTCATCGTGAATGCCATTCGCCCCGCAGGATATCGGAGATGTAATCCCAAGTCCCGCGTCAACCACCTGAGGCAAAGCCTTCAATCTGGCGCGAAGAGCCTCCTGAGGCCCTCTATTGTAACCTACACCTTGAGAAGAGATCTGTATGACATCCTTTGTCTCATAACCGACGGGCAGATTGACCAGATAGCTGACTTCTGCCGCCATCGTGATCGCCATAGCGATAAGGATAGTGCTGAACACGGTCTGAAGCACGATGAACACCTTGCCGAAAATCATCTTGTTCTTGAAACGGAACTCCCCTTTCACAACATCAATAGGCTTGAAGCGTGAGACAAGCAGCGCAGGGAGCAATGCAGAGATCACGGAAATGACAACCAATGCCAGAACTGCCCAAAGCACGGTGGCCAAGTCAGGTGTCAACACGATTTCAGAGCTCAAAATACTGTCAAAGAGCGGTTTGAATGAATATGCCAACAGACAGCCAACGGCAAAACACCCGACCGTAAAGGCGAATGACTCGGTGATGTACCTCGTCACTATATTCCTTGAGCTTTCGCCGAGCAACCTTCTGGTGGCCATCTCCTTGGCGCGCTTTCCCGTCTGGGCGACCGTGAGGTTGATGTAATTGAATATGGCGGAGACCAGCAGCACCAGAGCCACAATGAACAGCAACTCAACCTGTTTCTTGTTGCCAGTCCTTAAACAGCTCCAAGCATCCAAACCCGAAAAATAGACCTTGTCAAGCCTCGTCAAACTAGATCCCCACAAAAAGGCGTTGTCGGAATTATCCGCCTTATAGAAATTCCAATAGCCCATGTATTTATTCAAGAGTTCCTCGCGCACCTTTTCCACATCAGTTCCTTCGTCAAGCCTGACGATCGGAATCGTGCTGCCAAAATTGTCCATCAACTGAAACCGCTTCTGCGCACGTTTGATGCTTGTGAACAAATCGTAGCGGTTGAACACATCAGTGGATCCGAAATCCTCGACAACACCGATCACCGTCAGCTTGTTATCTCCAATGCTCAAAACCCTGCCTATCGGATCTTCATTTCCAAACACTTTCTTGGCAAACGACTCGGACAGAATAGCCTCATCCTCATTCTCCAGAACAATTTCCTTAGGACAACCGGCAAGGCGATAGTCAAAGAATTTGAAGAAATTAGTGTCAAGCGATGCCTCGGCAGCCTTATAATAGTCATCTCCGACCATGACATTCGAATTGTCCATGTCCACAATCCTTGTCCATGCCTTGATCTCCGGAATGGAAGGGAAAAACTCCTCGGAAGTTCCGAGCGTCATCCCGAAAGAGTCCCCCGCGCCGATGACATACAGCTGTTTGGAAAGCGGCTGCTTCGCCCCCACGCTGAACTCGGTCTTGGCATACGAAGCCAGCAGAATGACAAATCCCAACGACACCGACAGTCCGAAAACCTCGATGAAAGTGTAAAGCTTGTTCCTCGACAGGAACTTCAGGTACGTGCTTGACATATAAACTCCTTTAATCAGTCGTCAAATAACAGTCAACCTCATTTTACGGTGAATCCGCGGTAACTGATCGCCACAGTTCCACCAAAACCGACAATTTCGCCAAGCCAATTTCGGACCAAAGTCACAAGTTATTATTTATGAACATCTTAACGGAGACACTGTCCCCAAAAAGTGTAAAAAAATTTAACACCGGCTGTAAAGAAACTTTACACTTTTTCATTTCCGGAAATTCCTGAGGCATAGGAACACTTCCGTACAATCCCCCCGACATTGAGTTCCGGAAAAAACCACACCGGAGCATCGGCGGCACACGTCAGCGCACCCGGCACCGTCAGTACGCCTCATCAAAGACAGTGTCGATCGCACATCGGCGCACCCTGCCCACAAGTTCATCAGCAACACGCCTGAAAGGTTGCGCCGACATTAGAGCAGTGGAGCGTAAACGCTTTATTGTCAAACAATTAGGTAAACATGCTCCCATCCCCAAAAGATAGGAGCAGATATATTCATTCTATTAACAATCAATAACTTATCCTCCACGCGCAAAAGAAACCTGGGAGACAGGATAGGATTTCCGCTCAATAAGTCTTATCTTTACACCCTATTAAACGTTTTATATTTTCAAATGTGCAAAAATAACCCTCTTTGGTTTCTGCTTCTGTCTCTGGCGATGATCTGCAACGCCTCATTTGTGGCGTATGCCGGCGCGGATGAAGTCCGTCCGGACGCACGGAGCTACTGCTTCAGGACAGTCAACGTCTCGGACGGGCTTTCGCAAAACACAGTCCTGAAAATTCTTCAGGACAGAACCGGGTACATGTGGTTCGGGACCAAGGATGGGCTCAACCGGTACGATGGCCGTTCCTTCCGCATCTACAGCAAGGACAACTCCGAGTTGCGCTGCAACATCATCACCAATCTTGCAGAGGACGGGGACGGAAACATCTGGATAGGAACAGACAGAGGGGTTTACAAATATGATCCTGTGACAGACCGGATCTCCGACCTGTCGAGTGTCACCGAGGAAGGGGTCAGAATCACATGCCGGGTGTCCGGCCTGGAATGGAACCGTGACAGAGGCGAGGTCTGGATCTCAGTTGAAAAACAAGGATTCTTCGTCTATTCGATGAAAGACAAGACGCTGAGACTCATGTTCCATTCCCCGCTCAGCATCTCATCATTCGCCAGAGTGGGAGACCGGCTTTGGTTCGGTCATTATCTGGACAATCTATACTTTGTGGACACTGATTTTTCCGGAAGGCCATCAGTGTTCAAGGACGTGGACGGGAAGGAGGTTTTCTCAGGAGAGACTGTCAACACCATCACCGGTGGCGGTCACAACAGGGTTTACGTCGGAACCACGTCAAGACTTCTGGAGATCAATCTTACGAACAGAAAGACCAGGCTGATTCTCAATGATTATGTCCGCGCCATGGCCATCCGGGACAATGAGGAGCTGTGGGTTGGCGGAGAATCCGGTCTCCACATCATCGACACAAGGGACGGAAGCGTCAAGCGGCACATCACAGCGCCTGATCAAGACGAGAAATATTCATTGGCTGACAATGCTATATATTCATTGTTCAAGGATCGCGAGCAAGGCATGTGGATAGGATCCTACTTTGGAGGACTAAACTATCTGCCGTATCCGTACACCCTGTTCGAGAAGTACTACCCGCACGGGGATATGTCCTTCCTTGGACGCAGGGTGAGGGAATTCTGTCAGGACAAGAACGGGACAATCTGGATAGGAACCGAGGACAAGGGTCTGTTCAGTATGAATCCTGAAAGCGGTCAGGTCAAGCCTTGGCAGGGTCCGGCAAGACACAAGAACGTGCATGGCCTGTTCGCGGACGGGGACTGGCTTTGGGTCGGGACATTCTCCGAAGGCCTCAGCAGGATCAATCTGAAGACAGGAAAGGTTGTGCATTATGCGAAAGGTCAAAAGGGGTTCCCGGAAAACAACGCGTTCTCGATCTTGAGGACCTCCTCCGGAGACCTGATCATCGCGATGACCGTGGGAGCTGTGGTGTACGATGACAGGACGGACACCTTCAGGGCGATTCCGGAATTGGACGGAACTTTTGTCTATCAAGTGCTTGAGACAAGCGATGGAGACTTGTGGTTCGCCACCTATGCCGATGGACTCTACCGGTTTGAGGTCAGCCAAGGACGCTGGACCCGCTACAAGACTTCAGAAAATCCGGGAGACACAAGGTGTGTCGGTTCCGACAACATCACGAGCATATTCGAAGACAGCAGCCACAGACTTTGGATTACCACCCTCGGAGGAGGATTCTGCCGGTTTCATCCGGAAGATGGGACCTTCACAAGATTCTCGTCCGATGACGGCTTCCCCGGCAGCGTGTACTACAAGGTCATAGAAGACAAGGACAAGAACCTTTGGATCACTTCGGAGAACGGACTCATCCGTTTCCGCCCCGAGACCGGAGAAAAGCAGCTTTACACCACCGCCAACGGGCTTCTGAGCGACCAGTTCAACTTCCAGTCAGGCTTCCGCTCCAAAAGCGGGAAGATCTACATCGGAAGCATCAACGGATTCATCGCTTTCGACCCTTCGTCATTCAAGAAGAATGAATATGTTCCGCCTGTCACATTCACTGATTTCTATCTGTTCGGCGACCTGATGAAACCTTGCTCCGAAGGATCACCATTGAAGAACAACATCACCTTCACAGACCGTATTGTCCTGAAGCACAACCAGAACACGTTCTCCCTGCGTCTTTCGGCGCTGAGCTACCTGACCCCGGAGATGAACAAGATCGAATACAAGGTCGAAGGGCTGGACGAAAAATGGTCGGAGGTCGATAAGAGCTCAATGATCACATGCTCCAATCTGCCGCACGGACATTACAGGATCAAGATTCGCGGAAGCAACGGGGACGGTGTGGCCAACCCTGAGGCCAGATCGCTTGAAGTAGTGATCAAGCCCCCTTTCTATCTCACTGTACTCGCCAAGATAATGTATGTGGTTATGGTCATCGTTTTGGCCGCATCGGCTTTTTTCGTGCTGTACCGTCGGGCAAAGCGCAGGCAGATGGACGAGATGGAACGGTTCGGGCGCAAGAAGGAAAAAGAACTGTACGATGCGAAGATAAACTTCTTCACCGACATAGCCCACGAGATCAGAACGCCTCTGACCTTGATCAACTGCACCATCGACGACATCTTTTCGTCAAAGAATATTCCAGACAATCTCACAGAGGACATGAATGTCGTGGGGAGCAACACAAAAAGGTTGCTTGAGCTTGTCAATCAACTGCTTGACTTCAGGAAGGCCGAATCGAAAGGCTATAGGCTCGACATTGTCAAGACTGATGCGGCTGTCATCCTCAAATCCGTCGTCTGTGGGTTCAGGGTCATGGCGGAGCGGAAGAACGTGAGCCTTACCACCGACATCCCGGACTCACTCACCGCTTATGTCGACAAGGACGGATTCACGAAAATCATCACGAACCTGCTGAACAACGCCGTGAAGTTTTCATGCACCTACATACATGTCAAACTGTTCAGCGACTCCGGCAATCTGGTGTTCACGGTGTCCAACGACGGGCCGAGGATTCCGGAAGAGATGAGGGAAGAGATTTTCCGCCCGTTCGTCCAGTGCAGGCCAAACGACTCTAATGCGACAAAAGGCACAGGCCTTGGCCTTGCCCTCGCGAGATCGCTCGCCATTCTCCAAGGCGGTGCCTTGGACGTGGATGATTCCGCTGACGACAACAGTTTCATCCTGCGTCTGCCGCTGTCCAATGAACATGTCAGGTCCGAAGTCGCCGACAAGCTGGAAGCCACCGATGGAGCCGGGCCAGAGACTCAAGCACCAGCCAACTCGGACGAGCGGTACTCCGTCCTGCTGGTCGAGGACAGCCAGGACATGATGAACTTTCTTGCCAGACAGTTTTCATCCACTTGCAATGTGTTTACCGCCAGTGACGGCAATGAAGCTTTGACTGTGCTGAAAAACAACAACATAAGCCTGATCATCTCAGACGTGATGATGCCAGGGATGAACGGAATGGAATTGTGCAGGAAGGTGAAGTCCGATGTGGAGTTCAGTCATATTCCAGTCATACTCCTCACCGCCAGGACAGATTCGGACTCGAAAGTGCAGGGTATGAACATCGGTGCGGACGCCTACATTGAGAAACCGTTCTCGATGGACTACCTGAAAGCCTGCGCCGGCAACCTCGTCTCCGGAAGGAAAAAGCTGCGGGCGGCGTTCGCTCGTCAGCCTCAGGTCCAGTCCGACAGTGTCGCCATGACCCGTTCGGACGAGTTGTTCCTTCGCTCGATGAGGAACCTTGTCACGCAGAACATACAGAATCCGGATTTCAACATCGATGACCTTGCGGCCGGACTTGGGATGAGCCGCTCAAGCCTCAACCGTAAAGTGAAAGGAATCCTTGACATGACCCCTGTTGACTACATCCGTGTCGAGAGACTCAAGAAAGCCGCGCTCCTGCTGCGAGAGGGAGAATGCCGGGTAAGCGAGGTCTGCTATCTGACCGGATTCAACACCCCGTCGTATTTCTCGAAATGTTTCCAGAAACAGTTCGGAGTGCTCCCTAAAGACTACATAGACACACTATAGGCATCCTTAAAAGGTTTTTTGACAGATTTGTTGCAGCATTGACGTGATTGTTCTACAACAATGGCAGGGGCGGAAACTACCTTTGCTTTACTAAGAACCACAATTAACAACATTAATTATGTCAAAAAGATTTCTTATCCTAACTATTCTCTTTTTGTCAGCTATTTCCCTGTGGGCGCAAGACGTCTCCGTCAGAGGAAAAGTGACAGACGCGAATGACGTTCCTCTGGCTGGAGTGAACGTCATGGTCAAGGGAACAACCAATGGGACCAACACGGATGCGGACGGAAATTTCGCTCTGACTGGACGTAAAGGTTGCACCCTCGTTTTTTCTTTCATCGGCATGCTTCCGCAAGAGGCAGTGTTCGAAGGGACTCCTTTAAAGATAGTGATGAATGATGACAAAAAAGCTCTTGAGGAAGTGGTTGTCATCGGTTATCAGACCGTGAAGAAATCCGATCTCACAGGAGCCGTTTCGGTCGTTGACACAAAAGAGATGCGAAAGAGTCCCGCCGGAACAATCGTAAGCCAGCTTCAAGGCCTCGCGACAGGCGTGACGGTACGCAGTTCCGGAAGAGCCGGAGAGGACGCCTCGGTTGTGATCAGAGGTATCGGGTCGCTGAGCAGTGTCTCTCCTCTTTGGGTCATAGACGGAATGATCGCCGACCCAGGAGTGGCCTTCAACCCTGCCGATGTTGAGTCGATCCAGATCCTCAAGGACGCTTCTGCGGCGGCCATCTATGGTTCTCGAGCGGCCAACGGAGTCATCATCGTCACAACAAAGAAAGGCGCGCAGGGTCCGATGAAGGTGACCGCGTCCGTTAAGGAGACCGTCGAGTGGAGCCCGAAGTACGACCTTATGAACGCGAAGGAGTACATCAAGTACAACGACATCGCCTACGATGAGGCCATCAAGGACGGAGTCAATGGTGTGACGGCACGTCAGCAGCACTCCAACTACGACACGGACTGGCAGAAGGAAGTCCTCAAGACCGCCCTCGTGCAGGACTACAATGTGGCCCTCTCCGGTGGTGGGAAAGCCGGCAATTACTATGTGTCAGGTGGTTATTACCGCAACGACGGTGTCTCCTACGGCAACACCTTCGACCGCTACACTTTCCGCGTCAACACCTCAGGCAAGAAAGGGTGGTTCTCATTCGGAGAGAACTTCGCCTACTCGCTCACCGAGACAGACCCTAACCAGACCAACACATACAATGACTTCCTCAGGATGATGCCGACCATCCCTGTCTATGACGAGAATAATCCTGGAGGCTACGGCTACGGTGACTATGCCAAGTACAACACATTCGGAGTCAACCCTATCGCCCGTGAGAATCTGGAGAAAAGACGCATACGTGAGAACCGCCTGAACGGCTCAGTCTGGATGGAGGTGAAGCCTTTTGACTTCCTGTCCTACAAGTTGAACGCCGGTATCGACCTGTATTTCTACGAGAACTCATGGTTCCGCGGAGAAGGCAACTGGACCCAGAACCAGGAGCACCGCGATCCTGAAAGCCAGAAGGCAAGGGACAACACCTACAACAAATTGATTGAACATACCTTGAACTTCAACAAGGACTTCGGGCGCCACCACGTTGATGCCGTGGCCGGTCTCACCTACCAGCACCACGAGTGGGAAGGGCTTTGGGGCTCGCGTCTGAACTTCCCTCTGGTCAACGGCGAGTACCTCACCTTCCTTAGCTCAGGAGCCTCGAACCAGCAGAACTCCAACACGTTCAGCGAGAACGCCATGATCTCTTACCTCGGGCGCGTGAACTACATCTTCGGTGAGAAGTACTATCTGACAGGAACGATCCGTAGGGACGGAACCTCAAGGCTTTCAAAGGACAACCGCTGGGGCAACTTCCCGTCAATCTCAGGAGCATGGAGAATCTCCAAGGAAAACTTCTTCAATGTTCCTTGGATCGATGACCTTAAGATCCGTGGAAACTGGGGAAAGCTCGGTAATTCCACCATCGGAGACTGGGACTACCTCGCCACAATCAACCAGAGCATCGTGACCGTGATAGGCGGGACGATAAAGACCGGCGCCACGCAGGTGAAACTCGCCAACGAAGACCTTAGATGGGAGACAAAGGAGACTGTCAACTTCGGACTTGACGCCGCCTTCCTCGGAAACAGGCTTTCATTCACCTCTGAATATTACAACTCAAAGACTTCCGATGTATTGTTCACCATGCCTATCGCAATCTCCACCGGTAACGACGGAGGCGACCCGAGAGTGAACTCCGCAAGCCTGAGGAACAGCGGTTTCGAGTTCACGCTCGGATGGAAGGACAACATCTCGGACTTCTCCTACAGCGCTGTTTTGAACGTGACCACCATCAACAACAAGCTTCTTGAGCTCGGTTACGGCAAGGACTTCGTTGATTCCGGTGAAGCAAGAAGCGAGGCCGGCAGAGAGCTCGGAGAGTTCTTCCTCCTCAAGACCGATGGTCTTTTCAGATCCCAGGCCGAGATTGACAGCTATGTCTCCACAAAGGACGGCAGGACCACACCTATCACAATCAACGGAAAACGCCCTCAGCTCGGTGACGTAAGGTACATCGACACCAACAGCGACGGCCAGATCACAGCGGATGACCGTCAGTACGTCGGAAGCCCTTGGGCAAAGGCGCAGGTGTCCCTGATCCTCAATGCCGCATGGCGCGGATTCGACTTCAGCATGATGTGGTACGGACAGTTCGGCAACAAGGTCTACAACATCGCCCAATGGCAGGGACGCTACTTCGCCGACAACTCCAACTACCTGAGGTTCAAGAAAGGTGAGGAGCCTTATCAGGTCAACCCGAACTCTGACACTCCTCGAATCATCTACGGTGACTGGAGAAACACCCAGGGATCCGACCGCTATCTGGAGAACGGATCTTTCTTCAGGATGAAGAACATCTCCGTAGGCTACACCTTCCGTGGAAACTGGATGAAAAAAGCAAAAGTGGACAACCTGCGCGTCTATGCGAGCGGCAACAACCTTCTAACCTTCACAAAATATAAGGGTCTGGATCCGGATTTTGTCAACACCAACATCTGGAACATGGGAACAGACAGTTTCGCCTATCCTAACACGCGTTCGGTGATGTTCGGAGTTGAATTCACATTTTAATCACAAAATAGACTTTTAAGTTATGAAATACATTTATGGATTGATGATAGGAGCCGCCATGACACTGTCAGGCTGCAGCTCCGACCTGCTGGACATCCAGAATCCGAACGAGGCGACAACAGGAACTTTCTGGAAGACCGCCGAGCAGGCGGAGGCCGGCATAAACGCATGCTACAGTTCCCTTTACAAGGAAGGGACGTGGATGAGATGGCTTTCCTTCAGATATGACCTCACCTCAGACGAGGGATGGAGCACCTCTCCGTGGCTCGAGCTTGGAGACTGGACACGCTTCGGCTACAACAACTACAACTTCTATGAGGGCAACATCGTGCATTGGGAATGCTTCTACAGAGGAATATTCAGATGCAACCAGGTTCTTGGGAAAGTGCCGGAGATCGAGATGGACGAGACCCAGAAAAACAAGATACTCGCCCAGGCGCAGTTTATGCGGGCACTGTGGTATTTCCAGGTCAATCTTCTTTGGGAAAAAGGTGTCCTTCTGACCGAGACTGTCGGACCCGATTATGTTCCGGAGGAGGCATCCGAGGCTCAGATCTGGGAGCAGATCGAAAAGGACCTCAAGGCCGCGCAGCAATACCTTCCGGAAAAGTGGGACGCCGCTGATGTCGGCAGACCGACACTGGGAGCGGCGAAGGCTCTTCTGGGCAAGGCTTACATGCAGCAGAAAAAGTACAGCGAGGCAAAGGCCGAGTTCAAGTGGCTGATCGACAAGGAATCCACCGGACTTTACGGTTTGATCGACAACTGGGTGGACAACTTCACAGACAGAGAGGAAAACAACAAGGAAGGTATTTTCGAGATCCAGTTCTCCGACCTTAATAAAGGCGGAACCGGCAACGATGCCAGCATGGCGTTCGGCTTCCAGAGGACACAGTTCTACGCCCCGGGTGGAAACGCCGGTGTGGGCTGGGGTGACGGCAAGGCACGCAGATGGCTCGTTGACGAGTACCTTAAGGAGAAGCGTGCGGACGGGCGCAACGACCTCAGGCTCTACAACAGTATCCTTTACAAAGGTTTCGGTGATGATTTCCCGGATCAGAGCAAAAAATACTACAAGCAGGCGGACGCCTCCCAGTGGTTTGACGAGTGGGGACAGGGAAAGGACGACTGCTACATCCGTAAGTACAGCACTTCATACTACCGCGACAGGGAGGACTACTTCGCTCCTAACAACTACAGGATAATGCGCTACGCCGACATCCTGCTGAACTACGCCGAGTGCATCGTGATGACAGGCGGAACAGCTTCCGAGGCCGCAAGCTATGTCGATAAGGTAAGGGAGCGCGCCGGAATGAAGAAACTGTCGGAGAGCGAGTATATTCAGAAAAACTATCCTGATTGCCTCTCCAGCAAGGAAGGATTCATGAACAGACTTGAGATAGAAAGGACGCTTGAGCTTTGCTTCGAGGGCTGGAGATGGGCCGACCTCAAGAGATGGGGTGTGCTCGAAGACCAGACAAAGATTGACATGATAGCGAAGTACCGTGATGCTGACTTCGCGAACTTTGTCATCGGCAAGCACAACAGGCTCCCTCTTCCTACAAAAGAAGTGGACATCAGCAAGGAGACCCCGACCAGCACTCCTAAACTCCCTCAGAATCCAGGCTATTAGCAGTAGAAGCTTTGGCTTTATAGGAATATTTAGCAAAATATTATTTGGTTAATATATTGGTTTTGTTATTTTTGCGGCAGGGGAAAGCTGGTTTTCCGGCTTTCCCCTATTTTAACAATTTGTTTATTGTTATTTTATGATTAGAAAACTAATCCTGCTTTTGTCTTTGGCGCTCTTGGCCAACGCACTCGCCTGCGGATCCAAATATACGGATCCGGATGACATAATCGTTCCGGATGCGACTTCTCCGGTCCAGCTTGCAGACCCGTTCATAATGCTTGACGGGGACACCTACTACGCCTATGGTACTCATGCTGATGCCGGAATAGAGGTCTTCACCTCAAACGATCTGAAGGAATGGACCTACAAAGGACTCGCCCTGCAAAGCAAGGATGTCTGGGCGGACAGATGGTTCTGGGCTCCGGAAGTCTATAAGGTCAACGGAAAATACTACATGTACTACTCTGCCGATGAACACATCTGCGCCGCTGTCTCCGACTCTCCGCTCGGCCCTTTTACTCAAAAAAGCAAGGCTCCAATGATAACTGATGAGAAATGCATCGACAATTCGCTGTTCATCGATGATGACGGCAAGCCATACCTCATTTTCGACAGGTTCAACGGTGGACTGAACATCAATGTGGCCGAGCTTGAGGATGACCTGCTCACCATCAAAAGAGGGACCGTCACTCCTTGCATCCACATGTCGCAAAGCTGGGAAAAAGTCTATCCGACCGTCAACGAGGGAGGCTTTGTCATTAAACACAAAGGGCTTTACTACATGATATATTCCGCCAACAGCTATGAGAGTCCAAGTTATGGCATAGGCTGCGCCACGGCCGAAAAAATAACGGGACCTTGGACAAAATACGAAGAAAATCCTATCCTTCAATTCCCGGGCAATCTTCAGGGCGTCGGACACGGAACCATCTTCAAGGACAAGGAGGGACAGCTGCGGATTGTCTACCACTCGCATTGGAGCAAGACCTCCATACATCCCAGAATCATGCACATAGGGAAAGTCAGCTTTGAGAATGTTGGCGGGGTTGACCGGATGAGAATCAGCAAGGACTACATCACTCCTGAACAAAAACATTAAACTAAAAATAGACTTTGCAAATGAACACAAAAATGATCTCAGCGCTGTACGCCATTCTGATGGCAGGGCAATTGTGCTGCGCGGCGGCAGGCACTCAGGCCGAGGCATTGGACGGCAACGCGTTCTCCTACTCCCTGACACTGAAGACACCGGGCGATCCGGCTGTCCACCATGAGCTGGCAGCCGTCCTGGAAGGAGACGGAAGGCAGTCATTGACATCTGAGGAAAACCTGCCGGTGGCGATCTTCAGAAGCCATGCGAAAACCCAGGAGGGAGAAGCCATCCGTGTGGCTGTCACAGCCCTTGAAGATGTCAATTTCTCTTACGGAGAGTCCTATGCGACCGGACTCGCGCATTCCGACAACATGTTCTACATGCCTGGGTTCTGGTACCGTCAGAATCTCCGCTCTCCACAGACCGCACCTTCTTTCCACACTTCCGACAGCTGGATCGTGAGGGAAGACCGGCTCAGCACACCGCTTACAGCCGTGTACAACCCGTCAGCGGGAAAAAGCTACTCGGTCATAAGGAAAGACAACTTCCCTTACGAGGCACTGACAACCCACAAGGAAGGCGAAGTCATCGTCTCCGGCAAGACTTCCATCGGCTACACCGGTTTCCAGAATCAAGACGGAAAGACAGTGCTGAGGTACGGATTCCCTTTCAGAGAGGAGCCTAAGACCTACATCAGGAAACTTACCCTTGCACCGCCTGTCCAGGCCTTCCAGCATCTCAAGGCCGGGGAGAGCGTCATTCTGGAATGGGAGATCACCGTCAGAGAGGCGGTGGACTTCACCGACTGTGTCAGCAAGACATGGAGGTACTGCTACGACACCTACCGCCCGCGGAAGGTCGAGGGGACATATTCAGTGGATTTCATGAAGAAGACGATGAGCCGCTATTTCCTTGACTCTTATGTCGCCTCCACCCCGGTGAACTATTATGCGAGTCCAAGGATGGTGGTGGCCACTTGCGCAAGCCCTCAGAGGGCGGAGATCGGCTTTGTGGGAAGAACCCTGCTGAACGCCTTCAACGCCCTTGAATATTCCGAAGCGGCGGGCGAGGAAAAGCTTGCGGTGCAGGCGCGGTCCATCTTCGACTCGTACCTTGCGCACGGCTTCTCCCCGGCAGGCTTCTTCGAGGAAGTCATCGAGTGCCCGTCCGGAAAGACAAAGGAGACTCATTCCATACGCCGCCAGTCAGAGGGAATCTACGCCATTCTCTACTACCTTGACTACGAGAAAAGGCAAGGTCGGCAGCACAAGGACTGGGAGGAGAAGATCAAGAATATGCTCGATCTTTTCCTCGGAATCCAGAATCCTGACGGAAGTTTCCCTCGCAAGTTCAAGGACGATCTCTCGGTGGTTGACCCTTCGACCGGCAGCACGCCATCAGCTACTCTGCCGTTGGTCATGGGCTACAAGTATTTCAAGGACAAGAGGTATCTGGAAAGCGCCAAGAGGACAGTGGATTACCTTGAGAAAGACCTGATCAGCAAGGCTGACTATTTCTCATCGACTCTTGACGCCAACTGTGAGGACAAGGAAGCGTCCCTGTACGCTGCCACGGCTGTCTATTACCTTGCCTTGGCCACAAGCGGGGAGGAACGTGACCACTATGCGGATCTGGCCCGCAAGGCCTCGTATTTCGCGATATCCTGGTACTACACGTGGGATGTTCCGTTCGCACAGGGACAGATGCTCGGAGACCTCGGATTCAAGTCCAGAGGCTGGGGCAACGTCTCGGTCGAGAACAACCACATCGATGTGTTCGTGTTCGATTTCGCCGATGTGCTCAGATGGCTCTCGGACAATTACGGAGAGAAACGCTTCGGGGAGTTCGCGGATGTGATCTCCACATCAATGAGGCAGTTGCTGCCGTTCGAGGGACATCTCTGCGGAGTCGCCAAGCCAGGCTACTATCCGGAGGTCGTGCAGCACACCAACTGGGACTACGGTCGGAACGGCAAGGGCTTCTACAACAACATATTCGCCCCTGGCTGGACCGTGGCCTCGCTGTGGGAACTGCTCACTCCGGGCCGCGCCGAACGCTTTCTTGAGCGCAAAAAGTAAAGTTTAGCACCAACCAAGAAGCTGTTTTGATTGATGTTATTTCACCTCAAAGGGCATTTCAATCAAAACAGTTTCCAAAGAATAGTGAATAAGATGAGCAAGCATCGGTTCATAGCTATCGCCCTGCTGACCGTCCTTGGAGGGACAGCCTGTCTGTGCTGCGGAAAAAAGTATCTTGATCCTGACGAGATCAAGGTCACGGATCAGCCATCGACCGGGAATGACACGGAATATTCCAACCCGGTCATCCGCAGAAGCCTTCCTGACCCGACCGTCATCAAGGCTGACGACAACTGCTTCTACCTGTATGCAACAGAGGATGTCCGGAATGTGCCGATCTACAAATCCCGTAATCTGGTGGACTGGCAGTTCGTTGGCACGGCCTTCTCCGAATCGACAAGGCCGACCTTCGAGGAAGATGGCGGGATCTGGGCTCCGGACATCAACAGGATCGGAGACAAGTACGTTCTCTACTATTCAATGTCCGTCTGGGGCGGTGAGTGGACGTGCGGGATCGGATGCGCTGTGGCGTCCGGTCCATGCGGTCCGTTCATAGACCAAGGGATGATGTTCAGGAGCAACGGCATAAAAGTCCGGAACAGCATCGACCCGTTCTATATAGAGGAAGGTGGCAGGAAATATTTGTTTTGGGGCAGCTTTAACGGAATATACTATGCCGAGCTGTCGTCCGATGGCCTGTCCCTGAAAGACGGGGCAAAGCCTGTCCAAGTGGCCGGGACAGCCTACGAAGGCACTTATATTCACAAAAAAGACGGTAAGTACTATCTTTTCGCCTCGATCGGCAGCTGCTGCGAGGGTCTCAACAGCAACTACACCACTGTCGTAGGGCGTTCGGACAACCTGTTCGGTCCTTATCTGAACAAAAAAGGAGAATCGATGATGGACAACCGCCACGAGGTCTTCATCCACGGCAACGACCGATTCAAGGGCACAGGCCACAACTCCGAGATCGTGACCGATGACTCCGGTCAGGACTGGATCCTGTACCACGGCTACGACTCCGAAGGTCCCGGCGGCAGGCTGCTCTTCCTGGATCAGGTGCGGTGGAGCGACGGCTGGCCTAACATTGCTGGTGACTCCCCGTCCGTCAAGGCGAAAAGGCCTGCATTCGGAAACGGCTCGGAAAAGGATGACACTTCCGGTCAGCGTCCATTACTCCGTCAGCAAAGGCGAGACGGCCCGTCAGGCTGGTGTCCCCGGACTTGTAGGTGACCATTACTCCGTCAGCAAAGGCGAGACGGCCGGCCTTGGGACCAGATGATGTAAAACTCTGGCCAACGATACCTGTGGGGGCTGGCTGACCGCGCAAACGCCCGTGGAGGATAACGCTTTGATATTCAGTAAATAACAACACCTCACTCCCCTTCCAAACAGTGGGGAGTAAGGTGTGTTATTCAATTATAAATCAACATCATAACCTCCACGACACAACTGAGGGAAGAGTTCGGTGCACATCAACATCATCGCACCGCCAATTCACCTGTCATCAGGTCTGGCACTGTACAACGCATAGATAAAAGCACATCCTGTGACTGAAAACAGAAGCGCGCAGACAATGTAAATGTCGATACGATACTCAAAGAACGAGAATATCACATTCAAAAGAATGAGAGCTATGGACATCAACCAAGACACGATCTTAATTGACACACCCCGCCTTACATTCGAGAAAGAGATCCCCATGGCAGGGATGAGACCGGACATTACAGTTATCGAAGTCACGGCCAAAGAGATCCAGTTTCTTCCTTCTTCTACAGGTGCCGAAATCTCGCACACAAAACCAAGCAGGATGGCTATGATTATTGCAAACAAGAACTTTACTGTGTTGATTTTCATGGTACTACTTGATTTTTGCTATCACAAACAACTTGTTGATTTCAGGAACGCTGGAGGCGGGCATCCAGTTGGGAAGACCTTCCATCCAAACCAGAGTGTCCCTCTTTAGCAAATCATTCTGAATCAACCTCATCAATTCATCATTGTTGAATGGCCCAGCCTGAGAGCCATCCACAACCAAATATGTCATGCGCTGAGCCGCAGGCGGAGGAGTCTGCCCGAGAGCGGTCTTCTGAGACGGCGGCGAAGGCAGGCAGCCAGACATAATGTCAGGCACTTGCTTTATCATAGACATTCCAATGCCCAACTCAAGCATCTTTTCGATGAATGCTGAACTATCTTCCATACCTTTTTAAATTAACCGACAACCATTATCTGAGGACAATCCTTCAGCATTTTCCATGAAGGCCATCCGCTTGTCCAGACATAAGTCTCCGGAGAGACCTCTTCATTCTTCAGCATTTTTCTCAACTGCTCTGACGTGAATGGACCCTTTGGCTCACCATTGAGAGCTATCGCATATTGAATCTCCTCCTGCTTTTGAAAAACAGGAAGAACCACATGCGACGGGATGCCCACTTGAGGTACAGGGACCTGCATTGACTTGATGCTTTTCTGGGCCTTTTCGGTCATCTTCTCCCAGACATCCGAATCGGCCAGATTGTTCATTGTATTGAAATCCAATTGTTTCATGTCTATAAAATTATTTGGTAGGAATTGGAGGTGGCGGACAACCGGGAACAGGAGGAGGAGTTTGGGCAAAATACCGTGACAGGGCGGAAATCGTCCTGGCCGGGGCCCAATCCGTCATACCATCGCACCATCCCAAGGTGTCTCCATTGATTTGCCCTTGAGAAACCAACCGGGACACCTCAGAATCATCACAAGGGCCATGCTGCTGGCCGTTGACCACAAAATAGAAAACAGGAGAGACTTGATTCGGCACCGGTGGAGGCCCCTGCATCGGACGCCCGGCACCAGACATCGCGGAATTCATGACCTGCCCCATCTGGTTCATCATGTTAGTTGCCTGGCCTCCCACCGCGGCACCCATCATCATGCCGGTCATCATGCCCGCCGGATTCATGTGGCCGTCAGATGAGCCTAGATTCATCGAGCCCATCTGTCCCATTCCCTCCATTCCGGTCTTCAACACCTCAGCCTGCTTGTTGACGGCATGGGCGTTGATGTAGGCAGACTCGCTCGCAAGGCCAGCTTGTTTGGCGGCCTGCTCGGACTGGAGATGCTGGGCGAACTGAGACTCCTCCCGCATCCTGTAGGCCATGTCATTCATGTGTTCCATCTGCATCTGGGCCATTCTTCTGGCCGTGACGTTCCTGATGTCAGCATCAGTACTCATTGTCTGACGTTGGATGTCGAAACTTAGCAAAGTTGTCTTCTCATTCTCAAGGTTGTAAAGGTGAGTCTGGTCCTCAGTCAGTCTCTTCAACCTCTGATAGCCTTCGCTGTCCTCGTCATAGCGGATGTCATCGATGTTGACGCCTGTGGCAAGTACACCGAAACGATGTGCGATGGGATCCTGTATACGAGAACAGATGTAACGTCCCAACTCCCCTATCAAGCCATTGAAATGCATAATGAATATTCCTGTGTCCTTCGGCGCGTTGGAAACAACCCTCTTGACCTCCTGGGTCAGCAGGGTCTTGACCTTTGCCTCAAAATCCTCCATGGAAGTGTCACTCGTGCCCCACGCCTCCAGAAAATATTTCAGAAATTCCTGCTGTACCGGAACCTCAAAGGTCATGGATCCCTTGATAGCGACTTCAATGTCATACGCCTTGTACTCAGGCTCAGAAGGGATGACCCTGAAATAAGGTATGACAAACGGCAACTCCATTCCTTTCGCGAGGTTGATGAAGTACACCTCCGCCGGGAAAGGAGTCCCGCCCTTGTAAGCCGTCCCTATTATGGACGCCAGGACGGGCATGTTCTCTGTCCTTACGACATCGTCATAAGGACCTGTTATCACATCATAACTTCCTTTGTTCTGGTAAAGGAACACGGCGGCCTGCCCCGGCCTGACACGCAGACTGCTGCCGTAGCGGATGGAATTCTCCTTTTTAGACTGTCCGGCCTCTCTGGATGAGTCAGGACGCCATTTCCAAATCAGGAAATCCCTCTCATCGCAACGGATGGAATCCATTAATCCGCCTTCTTTCGATTTGTTGAACAACCACATAAATAATCAGTTCCAATTGTCAAATAATAAATAAGGCAGGGAAACCCTTACCGTGTCGCCGCCACGCAGGAAGGTATGTTTGAATTTTCTTCCTTCCATTGCCGCGGCCATTCTTTCAGACTTAAGAGCCTCTTCATTGTCTATCAAGACATCACCTATCTCAACACCGCTTTCAGACAAAACCGGAGATTGAAAACCGACGATTTTGCGACCTTCTCCGAGGAAATAGCCAAATAACGGATACCTGGCTGTTTTTTCAATGATATCAACCAACAGATCGTACTCGGCGTCTTGAATTTCCGCCGGGTAACCATCAAAAAACTGATACGCTCTATCAGCCAGCTGGTAAGCGTATTTCTTAGAACCTCTTAACAACGCATCCTTGACATCATTGATCAAGATATACTGAAGCGCGGTCTGATCGTCCGGATAGTCATTATCGAATAAGCTTATCACCCGATAATACTCTTCGTTTTCATTTCTGTCATAGTTCATGCCTGCGACAGCGCGGACACAATCCCAATTCTCGCCCTTACTCTTGAATCGATCCTCTCTAGGTAAACGGTAAACAAGCATTATCAGGGAATCAGCCAGACGGGAATCCTTATTCTCATCAGCAACCTTATGCAATTCATCTTTCAGCATATCCGAAATGTCAGACAAATTATACTTTGCCTCGTAGCTGGCAGGGGTATGGAGAATGTCACGAATCGAGGATTCCATTTCTGGAATATTTCTTTCCGCAATTGCATTCCTGAATTTTGTGACATTGTCAAGATAACGTTTCTTCGCGATAAAAGGGGGAACGAGAAGAAATCCAGCAAGGAGACATGCTATCGCCACAAAAGCGATGCACCATTTCACCTTCGCCTTTCTTCTCTGAGCCAATAGCTTGTCATACAAGTCTATATATTCAGAGAAATCCTTGTCATTCCTGAAAAAATGCTGGCCTCGGCTGACACATTCCGCAAATTTAACAAAATATGCCTTGGACAGAGGATCCTTCTTGTCGGTTATGAGAGGCTTCAACATCAATAAGAAATCCAGCAAGTCCTCTTTATTATTAGGGACCGCTACAGACTCTATGATCTGCCTCTTCCTTTTCTGGCTGCTGGCACTCTTTAACTCGTCTCCTAATTGTTTCAGGTATGCATTGGCCGACAATCCTGAGAACACATAACCGCATTCAGGACACTTCATACAAACATCCTCGATCACGGCCCCACAATGTGGGCATTTCTTGAGGCCTTTCGCCTCTTGCGAAGTAACCACATGAGGAGCAGATTGCTTTGCAAGTTCATTGTCCAGGTATAACTCCACTAAATCGGGATCCTCTCCAACCTCTCTGGCCTTTTTCAAGATGAGATCCCTGTGCTTCTGGGAAATTGTACCGTTTTCGATGGCCAACTTGACCATCTGCATTATCTTTTCGTTCATGGATGTTACTGTTGTGTTCTTTAAGCAGAAAGGAAGAATCCTTCTACAACTTGATTTTTACTTCTCTAACAAGGCAACCAGGCACGATCTTGTTCGCTCCGCTGAGAATCTTGAATGTTGTGGCTGTCAACTTGGCGGCCTCCAGATTGGCCACGTCAGAATTCTTGGAAAGATCTTCTCCTTCTTTCTTTGCTTCTTCTGCCGCCTCCGCCTCCTCCAAGGCTCCGTAGCGGTTATCCCATATTTTGCCTTCAACAGGCTGGATCATGCCCACTTTCTCGTACTGAATCTTTTCATTTTCATCCTCTACCGGCAGAAGAACCTCAAATCGGGACTTTTCATTTATCCCTTCCTTGAGCCCAATCTGGACGTCAACCGTGCTTTTGTCCTCCGAAATCTTAAAGATAGGAACATTAACCTTGAATTCATCGTACTCGCGCTGAAGCTCGACAATGGCCTTGTCTACCGCACGGGTGCAAACCTTGACCATCTGCTCTCCCTTGGATTGTTTAGAAAAGCTCTTAGAGGCTATGTTGGCGGCGGAAGTTGAAGTCTCTCCGACATATTCCACTGTGAAAATATCACTGTTGTCAAAAGCCGCTTTCTTAGCCGGATCGCTTTGATCACTGTTGAACCAATAATCCTGATAGAACGTTCCGGCAACCTCGTCATTCCAAACCAATCTATACAAATATGTTGTGACATTCACTCCGAACCCGTCAATTTCATTGACAGCGCCAGCCGCAAGGGCTCCGCCGGCCTCGTATGATGAATCCCCCTTAATTTGGCCCAACAGTTTTCCGGCCATAGCAATGCCGCCAGCCACATTGGACGAGACCTCCCCTCTATCAATAAAAGTGATGTCATTGAAAATCAAGAAAGTCTTCCCGATCAGTTCCTCACCGGCATCTCCAAGTGCAGACAAGCCTCGTGACGACTCCTTAGCATTTGAGATGTCCAACATGGAGGCATCGTAGAAGCCCCTCTCCTGAATGAGGTTCATGTCAAAGCCACCAGTGCTCGCATTCCTGTCAAACCATTTGGCGACCAAGGCTCTGGCAATATGTTGCTCAGAGAGGAAATTATTAATGTCCTGGAAATTGACATCGGCTTTGGCCTTGCTTTTTTTCCTCATCCTTACGGCAGATGACTCCAAAGACCTTATGTCAAGATTATGGTCGTTAAACTTATCCGGAAACGGCATAACCATAAATGCCGAATCAATCTCATGTGCATACGGAAATGAAGAATGCTTTATAAGGGCTGAGTACAGGGACGAACGGCGGTATTTTACCAGTTCACCGTTTTCTTCAACAGAGTTCGCTTCTTGAGCGAATACAGGGCAAATCGCAAAGACTGTCGATAGTGCCAATAAACAAATTCTATTCATAATTCGATTAATTAAAAGAGTCTACGATCATAATATTCCGATTTTTGATTATTGCCGTATGCCATACCGACTTCCTTCCAAGCCTGGATCTTTGACACCTCCTGGTAGCCGACCTTGGCGAAAGACTTACCCATATGCCTCACACCTCTACCAGCTTTAGCCCTTTCCATCTTTACCCGGTAGTCACGTTCCGCTTGTATTTCCTCACGCTTACGGTAATAGTCGACATCGCTCTTTAACTTAGCCTTGATCTCATTGCTCAGAGACACCGCCTCCGGATAGCATGCCGCGTCCGGCAGGATCTCAGCCAGATATTCACCGGCCTCGGTTGCGGCTTGCGAATCCTGTCCCGCGTTCCAAATGGCCCGGGCTTTGACCAAAGCCTTGCTTGCATTGTCGTCCAAATACTTTTGATAGACGTCATCAGCGACTTCCGCAACTTCATCATACCCGGAACAGACCTCTGGAACAAGCGACAATTGAAAAAGAGCCTCATCGTACTTATAGACTTTAGCCAATGACTTGGCCTTTACGATTATGTTCTTGTATTGCTCATCATAGTAATTGGCAATCTTCCTATTGGATTCTCCTATAAAAGAAGCCAATGCAGGGTCGGAAGGGGATATTTTCCTGATCGCGGCCATGCTCGCCTGCTCTTCACTGTTTCCAACGCCTTTCGTTTCTATTGAAACAGTTGAGAAAATCTTCTGGGCAAAGGCATCAACCACAAAATAATTCATCTCAACTGTGTTGAAATATTTGGCAGGAGGACCAGGCAGTGTATGCTTTTCAACAACTTTATAAGAGCAAGAAAGATAGAATTGAGTAAAATCATCGGTGGCGCCCATTCCGTTTTTCGCGACCGCTGAATTAAGTCGTGACGTCAGAAATTCCCTTGACGCTTCCGGAATATTCGAAGACGCTTCAGAAATAGACACCGCCATTGGCACCTTAGGAAGCTCCTGCGCCTGAACAGACAAGGCGAAAAAAACAATTGCGAATGAAAATGCTTTCCTCATTTCACGCTGCCTATTTAAATAAATACAGTGTAGCAAGCCCCAATCCAGCATTATCCCTCTTTATTGGAATATTGAAAGGCGCCTCCTTAAGATACTTTTCAAGTTGCCGTGCAAAATTACCGGCTGCCATCGCACGCCCTCTATCATCATACAAAGGAATTCTGACTTCATCAAAATTCATGTATACCTCGCTGTCATCCGCAAGATTATAGCGGTGCTGCACTGTGTTTTCATAAACCCAATCCTCAATAACCTCGCGCAATTCCTTTCCATCGAACTCTGACTCAAGATCGAAATCCTCCGGATTCTCGAAGACTCTGATGTTCAAGGATATTTCCCTGCCGTTTTCCATAAGGTCATCAAAATGACCTTGCAGTCTGTCACAGAACTCATCCATGTGGCTGCTCACAGCCTCCGCCAACAAAACAGGAAGTTCCGCCGTAAAAGAAGGGTCTCCGGTGCCCGTTGACGTAGCGATTTCCTTGTTTGTGTACGAGTCCAAGCCTTGAAGAGTGTAGGTTATCGAACGCTTGGGACCCATCTGATTAACTGTCCATGTCAGCTGTATGATAATGTCAGCCCTGGCCCGTTGACGCAACTGTTCCAGGATGTTGGTCTTGGCCGCCGCTCCGTCCTTACTGGTTATAGCGGCGGTCTCAGCCGCATTAGTGTTTATCGCTTTTAGCTCTGACTCAAGATTCTTCAACGGAAAGCCACGATCCGCCATCAGTCCATTGATCCTGGATATTACCGGAAGCAAATCTGGATCATTCATAAGTGCCCCCCTATAGTCAGGCACCGGTATCACCTCACCCATATTGTCCTCCTCAAACATATAACCATTCTGATTACACCACAGATCACTTGGGACAACCATAATCGATGGTTTCTTAGCTTGACCGTAAGCAAGTTCAAAGGACAAAAGCAAAACAATAATCAAAGACAATCTTCTCATAACCTTAGCTGTATTGAATAAAGCCGTTTTTCTAAAGCTCAGAAACCAGAAGTCAAGCTTCTTATAATACCTGCTTGCTCCAGATGTTTACGCAACATCTTGACATTCACCACTATTGTTGAAGCCACCTTATACTCTCCGGATTTGATTTTCCTCGTCTCTACTGAGCCGTCGACAACAGCAGAAATGTACCTGAGGTAGTCTCCACTCTTGAAGAAATTGTCAAAAAAATCCTTGTTGTCAGAATAACCGGTCGCACTCTTGACCAAAGCAGGCTGAACTGCCCCCTGACCTGAGTAACCCTTGAAAATCACAGCATGAACAGCGTTGGCCCTGCACTTCTCCTCCGCGATCTTTGCAGACCTGTCATAACTCCAAACCTTTACCATTGACATTCCATCACCGGCATTCTTGACATATTCGATGTCGTAGCGGTATTGATCAATTGAATCCGTTGATGTCGATGCGGCCCGTTTCGTTGTACCGCATGAAACAATAAGGAGCACACCAAGCGCAAAAAGAAAAAATTTTTTCATATAACAAATTTTAGTAACCAATAAACCTGATAACAAAATGTTATCATTACATTATATTTTAGGGGAGTAGTTTTAACAATCCGCCGTATTAAATCAGTTTATACCGCAAATATAAATTAATCAAATTAAAATACAAATATTAAACAAATTCTTTTTCGATTCAATTTTGGTTCATTTTGGTTCATCTTGTGAACTCCCACCAGATTATTCAGAAACAACATACGGGCGCATGGTTTCCGGATTACTTTTTTTTATGACTAAAATCGGCACCGCTTCCGGTTCGGCAGCCTATAGTGGGCGACTTTTATCATGTGGAGGCGAAACCTATACCGGTGGGAAGTGTAAAGTTTCTTTACAGCCGTTGTTAATTTTTTTTACACTTCGGGATATTCATAAAATAAGGAAATTTTTGATTTTCAATTAATTATTATATCTGGCACAAAAATAGAATGCGTAGGCCGTGCTTTCATATACAGTCGTTTCGACAGGCACAACGGCCCATAAAGGCCGATGAGAGCCAAGTTTTGTTTGACAAAGGAGAATGACAATGAAATATTTCTTTAGATTTCTTAAGAACAATCCGCTCTATGCGGTGATCAATGTGGTGGGGCTGGCGCTCTCGCTGATGTTCGTGATACTGATCGGGGACTACACCTACAGACAGATCAGCATCGACAAATGGCACAAGAACCATGAAAGGATATATGTGCTGGGCACAAATGACAATCTCCTGTCTTGGCCGGACTGCGCCCACTCGCTCAAGGACAGATA
>DJOW01000059.1 GCA_002437305.1 Bacteroidales bacterium UBA6428 | reverse complement strand
AGAATCTCAGGAGCGGAATGGAGCGATGAATCGGGGTCTTTCACACAAGAGACGATCCCGACACAGAGCGACATTAAAACCAAAAACACTCGTGAGATTGACATAGACTGCAAATATAACTGATTTGGCGGGCATTAGAAAGACTATCCGTCAGTTTTTAAGGGCACAGGCGCAATGAACCAAAATGAACCGGAATGAACTTGAACGAAACGGACTAAATGAATAACTTTGCGAGTCAAAACAAATGCATAGATGGCCAAGATTATACCGGAATTGAATTATTTGCTGGCGGAGGTCGAGAAACGCTACGGAAGAAGGCTTTCGACGTCCGCCGATTTCGAGGCGCTGTCAGTTGTGGTTGAGCACGAGTCGGGCGAACTGATCTCCGCCTCAACCCTGAAAAGGCTGTGGGGATATGTGACCTTGAAACCTACACCGAGGATGTCCACCCTCAACGTGCTGTCAAGATACATCGGGAAACGGGACTTCAGCGCGTTCCGGCAGAGCATCATAAATGACGGACACTATGTGTCCAACTTTTTCTCGGTGAAGAAGATCTGCTCACACGATCTGAAAAAAGGGGCTGAGGTGCTCATCGGATGGGCACCGAACCGGCTTGTCACGCTTCGGCACGACGGGAACGGAGACTACACGGTCATCAAATCCGAAAACTCGAAACTGCTTGAAGGAGACAAATTTCAGACCGAGTCGTTTATGATCGGCTACCCGCTGTACATTCCAAGAATCCTTAGGAACGGTGAATATACCCTCTCCTACATCGCCGGAACACAGGAAGGCCTGAACCGTGTTGATGTCATCGGCGAAGGAAGCGATCAGTAGCCGGATTCCTTGATCTCAGCGGAAATCTCATCAAAGACTGAATCGACGGCGCGGCGGTTCATCGCTGATTTGATGTCCGGAAGCGCCAGACTGAATGACAACGCAAAGACGAGGGCGGAGACAAGCACAGCAGCCACAATCCTACGTGCGCGCCGCTCCCTTGTGAGTATGGCGGCGCGGACTTCCGCGACCGAACCATAGCGTTTGTCACGGTCCTCGGCTGCACAGACAGCGGCAATGCGGGGATATGCCCCCATTTTCTGCATGATCCTTCCCAGCGAGTATATGTCCGTACGGCAATCCACACACTCTCCGGCCATCTGCTCGGGGGACACATAGTCCCTGGTGCCGGCAGGGTTCTTCAGCACGGAATACCAATCGGCATCCGAAAATCCGAAATCTATCAGTTTGACATTCCTTCCGTTTCTTGTGATCATAATGTTGCCGGGCTTCAGGTCACGGTGGACGATCTGACGGCTGTGAAGGTACTCAAGCGCGTCGCAGAGCTCCAGGACAATCTTTCGGACAGGCAATGCCTCCTTTCCATAAATGGAATCAAGGCTCTCTCCGTCAATCCATTGCATCATGATGCAGTTGCCCAGAGCGGGAATATTCATAAAATCAAGGATAGGACAGATGTTCGGATGGTCGAAAGAGCCTCCGATCTCGTACTCCTTTCGGAGCAGTCCTTCATAAAAGGGATTCCCGACATATTCAGGTTTCAAGGATTTAAGAGCCACCAACTTACCGTCAAGCGTCATACGGCTGAGTATGGAATAACTCCCAGGCGATTCGTGGACTATCTGAATATCCCCGGACCCGCCGTCAGACAATTCTTCGTAAGATCCGAAAAAAGCCGATGTCTCTTCCATAATCGCGTTAATTGCAAGCCAAATATAAGCTTTTCCACACGTATTTTACCAAAAATATTGGTAAATTTGTTAATTGTATGTGAACATATATAGAGAACCTGTTGAATATGCACAGAGAACCAATAATATTCCTTCTTCTGACTCTAATCGCTGTGGATTGTGCTTCGAGAACCGAGTCTCAAGATGCCAAACCCGCCTACGACACGGAAGCCGATTGCCTGAACGGGACGATGATCGTGTCGCGGGACGGAAAGTACGGGCTGGCGGACACTTCCGGAAGGAAAATTCTGGCTCCGGTCTATGATGATGTCTATTACATTTCCGATGAGGTTGCGGTGGCGTTCTCCGGACGGAACGCCGAATTTTTTGACAGGAACGGAAATAGGCTGGGAGAGACCGCGACTGAGAACGAAGCGACTTTTGAAGATCTTCTGGAAGCATATTCAGAGATTGAGAGCGCTCGCAGGGAGCAGTGGGACAGGATATTGGCAAGTTTCGAGGAACTGAGGAAATACTGCCAGTCCGACAATGCCTCAGCCGGGACTGCCACTCTTATGGCTGATGATATCCACACCGCTCTTCAAAAGGTCGGAGGGCCGATGGAAAAAGACCAGAAAGCCCGGTTTGAGGCCGAATGTTCAGCATACAGACGTTAGGACGATGAGAAAGTTGCTGATTACAATACTGATCACACTGCTTTGCGCTCCGGTGTTCGCCCAGAACACCGCAAGCATAAGGAAAGGCAATTCGTACATCTACGCCGAGGGCGTGGCCGATGATGCCGACGCGGCTGACAGCATGGCGCTTGACGGAATAGCAGAGAAACTGTCCATGACTGTAGAGCTGCCTGCACCGTCACCTGAAACGAAGAAAGCCCTGATGCTCACCTACCTTGATGACATCAAGAGAGAATGCGGGATGATCTCCACGACGGGAAAGACCACGACTGTCACAAGGTATATTCAGAGAAGCGACGTGGAGCGGATCTTCGACGGCAGAAGGAGAAAGGTCAAGGAGATGCTCCAGATAGCGTCCACCGCCGACAGGAAATGCCAGATGGACGTGGCGCTGCGCTACTATTGCTGGGCGGAGACTCTGATGCGGAGTCTTCCCTCCCCTGATGTCACCGCGATCGCCCAGGCCAAGAGCAGGCGCGAGGCGATCCTGAAAGGACTGAACGTGGAGTTCGACCGGCAGGACATCTACGACAAGGGCATTGTGGAACTGACGTTCACTTTTGACGGCAGGCCTGTCAAAAACATTGACTATAAATTCTTTGACGGGAAGGTTTGGAGCAAAGTCCTGTCCGCCAAGGACGGAAAGGGGTTCGTGGAGGTCAGGCCGGACTCCAAGATCGACCAATATCGGATCAAGTACGAGATCACTCCGGCGCACCTACAGCATTTGTTCAGGGAGGTGAGTATGGTGGAAAAAGCATTGGCTTCCGGGACAAAGGACAATGGCGGCGAAACGAAGTCTAAAGCCGGTCCTGCCGGAACAACTGAAGCCACACACGAATCCTCCGCCCGGAAGATCGACTTCTCCGCCGTCAAAAGGAAAGTGCTGGACGTTGTGGCGAGAGAGGAGTTCCAGAGGGAGCCTGACTCCACCCGAGGCGAGTTGACACCAGTTGTCTTTTCCTCTGAATATGAAGACATTGTCTCAAAGATGTGCAAAGGAATCACCGGCGGGTCGGATGAATCCATCTCTGAATATTTCACCCCGGAGGGCTATGGGATATTCAACAGCCTCATCCGCTACGGCAACGCCCGGGTGCTCAACTTCGGAGAGTTGAATTTCTACGGACTCGGAGACGAGGTCTACGCAAGAAGCGTCCCGATGGTGTTCTCGTTCAAGGGCAACAAAAGGCAGTTCGTGGAGAACATCGTGTTCACTTTCAACGGGGAGAAAAAGATCTGCGATCTGTCCTTCTCCCTGGACAAGGAGACAGTGCAGGACATTGTCGGCCAGACAGGCTGGAGCGAGGAGGCAAGGATAATCCTCATCAGTTTCCTGGAGAACTACAAGACAGCGTACGCCCTCAAGCGGCTGGACTACATCAGCTCAATCTTCGACGACGACGCACTGATCATAACCGGACGGGTGCTGAGGAACGTCAAAGGGTCCAACGAGTACAGCGGCAACCGCTACGTCACACTGACCCGCCAGAGCAAGGCGAACTACATCAAGAACCTCGGCAGGGTCTTTGAGAGTCAGGAATATGTCAACCTGCAATTCTCTGACTGTGAGGTTATGAAGCTCGGCAAGGGAGAGCAGCTGTTCGGAATAAAGATCAGACAGGAGTATTTCTCCACGACATACTCTGACACTGGCTATCTGTTCATCCTCGTGGACCTTCGGGACTATCAGAGGCCTGTCATCCACGTCCGGACCTGGCAGGATGAGCCGGACAAGGACTTCGGAGTGATCGGGCCTTATAACTTTTAGGACATGAAGAGGTTCGCTGTCATATTCATACTTCTTGTCCTCGCCGCTGGTTCCGCACTGGCGCAGAGAGACTCGTCCGATTTTTATGTCCAGTCTTTCAAGAAGTTGGAATGGGATCTGGATGCCCGGAGCAACTACCCCATGCTCGACCAGAACAACCGCAAGGCGGCCCTGATCAAGGTGGTGATTCCTGACTCCGGCTTCGATTTCGATGTCGGGGTGATGGGAGTCGTGGGGGTCAGGCAAGAGGTCGGCGAGATCTGGGTCTATGTTCCCGAAGGGGTTCGGAAGATGACGATCCGCCACA
>DJOW01000041.1 GCA_002437305.1 Bacteroidales bacterium UBA6428 | reverse complement strand
ATTTATCGCATCACTAATAATTATACATATAGGATTGCCTAAAAGGCTATTTGCTGGCCTTTAGTGTTTCCACTTCTTGCTGAAGGGATTTGACCGCATCGATCAGAATCGGGATTATCGCCGTGTAATCCACAAGTTTGCGGCCTTCGTCATCTGTATAGACCAGATTCGGCAGCACCTCTTCGATTTCCTGAGCCAATAATCCTATTTCAGAGTTGCTTCCTGTGTACCTGTTGTAGGAAATGCCTGACGTGAGGTTTGCTGTGTGGGCTTCATTTCCCTTGAAGTTGTAAGTGACGGGATGCAATTGTGATATGATGTCCAAGCCGTTATTAAGCGAACGGACATTGGTTTTGGCTCTTGCGTCGGAATAGTTATAGACTTTGCTGACCTGAATGCTGTTGAACGATTCCTTCTCAGAGTTGTAGAAGACGATCTGGTCATTATGGCCTGCGATTCTTGGGGCGCCGGTGGCGGCTACACTGATTTGGAGATACCTTCCGTTGGTGTTATTGAAGTATATGCCGTTTCCGGCTACTGACATAGTATAGTAATAGTAATAGTAAGGTGTGCTTGTACCCATCAAGAATCTTCCTGATTGGTATCTTAACTGTGCGGTTGCATAGTTGCCTGTGAACAGAGACATGGCGACCAACGCCAATACGAATACGGCTGACTTTTTCATAAGATTGATAATTTGATTAATAGTGTGTTATGTATTGCAATTAAGTTACTTAACAAATGTTCCTTCAGAGTAGGACTTATCAGTAATGATAACAATGTGGTAAGTGCCTGACTGCTTTGGGACATCAAGCCTCTCGACAGGGGTCTCCGCCGAATCATACTCGGCATAGCCACACATCTGATTGCGGGAGTTGAAGAGATAGACGGAGACAGTCCCTTCATCAATACAACAGATCTCCAGCTCGGACGAAATGGTCATAAGAAATACTTCTACGCCGTGACTTCCATCCCTGTCATAGATGTTCTTGTTTTGAGTAGTAATGACGACATCTTTCTTTACGATGTCGTCAGACGCACGCAGAGCACTAGCTGAAGGGCATATAGCCAATAGCATAAGAGCCACTGAAATAATACAGTTCTTTGTCATTTTTCATAAAATTTGTTAGCGTAAAGTTCTGTATTAGTTTTCTACTATTGAAATATCAAACCTACTTCAGCAATTTGTATATCATTATAGATAAAGCTATTGAAGAAAATTTGTCTACTTTTGCACAAAGCATATCTACAGTATGTCAGTAACGGGTTTATGCTCATCCTCCGACGCCGCATAGAGATCGGTCAACCAATTTGATAGTTTGCCCGAATTATGTTCAAGTTTAAGTTTTGCTCTGATGCGGCTACTGATGTTATATGTGTTTGATTTATTGACGACCATACTTAACTCGGATGTTTTTAGTCCGAGTACCAATAGGCAGCAAAAACCCACTTCCGACGCTGTCAATCCATATTCTTCCAATTTTAGAACGAAGTTGGGATGGTACATAGCGTACAGCATTCCAATACTATCTGTTACAGTGTTCTTGTCAGCCGTCAAATCTTCAAGTTTATCAGCAACTTTAGACAGAGAGTCAGGTGTGTCTTTAGAGAGGAAATGTCCCAAAGCCTTGATTCTCCGCTCAAGTATCCTATGAGCCTCTTCGTCAGCCTCTGGCAGAATACGTTCCTGCGCCTTCTTCAAGAACTCATATTCGTCCTTAAGGTCGTTATATTTCCGCCTCAATCTTTCTTCTGAGGATTTTTTCTTACGCACATAAATGATAAATATGGTCATGGAGAAAATTAAAATCAATGCAGCCACACATATTGTCAGACGTTGCCTCCTGATCAGCAAATTTTTCTCATATTTTTCCTCTACAGATTTGACCTCCTGGGACATTTTCACCATATCAAGCGAGTCACTAATCTCAGAATATTTGTGCAGAGCGCCGTATGCGAGAGCATAATCACCTAATTTTAAGCGTGTTTTGGACAAAAGGTAGTAGTAGGCCTCGTCCTCGGAAACATCATTAAACAATGATTGCGCATGAAGAGCTTTGAGTGCCTGCATGCTCTCTCCAGACTTCATATACGCTTCGGCAACATATTCCCAATTAATCTCAGTCGAGTCTTCGGCAATGTCAAGATACTTTTGCGTGATTGCAGAAATACTGTCAACAGGTTGTTTGGATTTGACCGACAGCCAAAGGAGGGTTTTATTATAGCCTAACATACTTCTTCTCGACAAGGTATCCAGATCACGGATGACATCCAAACATAGAGAAGCCTCTTCGAATTTGTCTCTAATAATGTAAGTTTCAGCCTGATCCAACAGAGATGACACATAATTGTCAGCATTGCCTGCCTCCTTGGAGTATAGTTCTACATTTTTTAGTTCAGCCAGCAATTCATCTGAATAATCATAGTGTTCTATAAGGATGCGTGATTTGGCAATATGCAGACGCGCAAGATTCGATGCCTCAATGTGTTTCTTCTCTACATGTTCCGCACGCACGAGACTAGCCATGGCTTTATCCAATTGGTCAGCGTTCTGGTAGATGCGGGCCTGATAGTAGTAGGACTTGAACTTGTAGGCTGGGTTGCAGCGATGGCGGTAGTAGTTGACCGCTACGTTGACGAGCGAGTCGTCAGTCCGGTCTATGTAGTTCTTGTCGAGAGCCATCGACTTCAGGAGGGCATAGCGGGCGTTCTGCCGCCTTGAATTGAAATGCGTGGAGTCCATCGCCTCAAGGATCGCGAGGGCTGAGTCCGGACGGTCTGACATACAAGACTCGGCACGGTCAAGGCTTTCGGTGATGACATCCTGCCGTTCGCAAAAGGTAAGGACGCAGATTAGAAAAGGTAGAATGGTCAGTGAATATTTCATTGTCAAGTGTGTAAAAGTCTCCCAAAGATAGAACAAAAATCTCATCCGCAAAGGCGCTACGGACAAAAGTAAGACGATTTGTGCCAAATGTTGATTGTTTTCCACAAGGGTGTTGATGGTCAAAATGTTACGTTGTCAGAAAGTAGGTTCCGAGAAAGAATAAAAGCACCGGAAGTTCCGTTTGCGATACCGTTTGATTCGTTACCTACGAACCTTGGGTTCATAAAACCACGCTGCAAATCCAAGGTTTGCGTTTACCTCGCCAAAAGACATCGTTTCTCAACTTTTCCTCCCGCACCCGCACAGTTGACGGCTGGATTCAAAAGTGAGATTTGGCTGAATATTCCTTTAGCTTATTCATTGGTTGGCTGCGTAAGGGTGATGCTCCACTCATAGACCGGCATAATCCTGATTTCGAGGTCGCCATCTTTGTGAGTGCCTCTGTCGTGGTCTGTCAGTAGAAGCAGGTCCTTGCAACCGGTGATTCGTGACGCGGTTTTGAGTCCGTTTATCTCACGGCGGAATGTCTTCTCGTTGGAAATGTCGTAGGACACCTGTATGGCGTGGACAGTGGCGTTTCCCTTGCAGACGATGAAGTCGCATTTGCTGGAACGCTCGCTAAGGTAGTAGATGTCAAGCCCTTCGATTTTGCTTTTGCGAAGAAGATGAGAGAACACGATGGTCTCTAATCTCCAACCAAGATTGTCACCGGCGAAGGCGTTCTCACGTTTATCCATCATTGCCACATCAACCGCATAGACCTTCTCTTTGGTCGCTCTGACCCTGCTCTTGCGAGAGTACTTTCTTAATCCTGTCAGTACAAAGGCTTGCTTGAGGTAGTCAACGTACTTCTTGGCCGTGTGCTCGGATTTGAAATGGAACAGATATTTAAGGTCAGTCGCCACCACGGAGGTCGGGGAGATGTTGAGAAGGTGTTGCGCCATCTCCTCGAACTCGGATTTGTAGCTGATTTGGTAGCGTTGCTCAATGTCTCTTGTGAGGATGTTCTTCACAAGTCCTGAGACATAGGACCTTTTGTCCTGCAGGTGAAGTAGTTCGGGGAATCCGCCTTGCCTTGAGTAGTCGTCAAACGCCTTTCTGCGGAATGCCTCCGCCTTGGTTGTTAATTTGGAGATGTCAACATCGAAGGCCTCACAATATTCCGGGAAAGAGAACGGATAGAGGTGGATCTCCTTGCTTCTGCCGGAAAGGTGTGTGGCTAGCTCATCACGGCCTTTGTGCTGATGTGCTTCTACCTCATGTTCCGCAAAGCCGTGAACAAGTACTCGGCGCGCATCGCCGGACTGCCGCGGAAGACGACTCCCTGGCATACATTCCCACCCGGCGGATGGATTCTGATTGTGGGCATGGCATGCCTTGGCGTCAGCCTGAAGTTCATACCCGGACTCCCCGCTGAATTCATCGCATCCTTCTACTCCGGCCTCGGCACGATGCTCATCCTCGCGGCCTGCCGATTCATATTCAAATCCTTTATTCCCTGACGTAGTGAGGCATCTCCGATGGAGTGATGATGGAGATCTCGCATAGCCCCTTCACCTCGCCGTCTTCCTTCCAGGCGCTCTGGAAGATGAATTTGTGTACACCTTGCTTCTCGATGGTGTAGCAGTTCGTGCCGCCCGTCTCCAGCAGGTGACGGATTATGCCTGCGGAACGTTCACCGTGGCAGCCGAAAAGGTTCTTTCCGATCAGGCTGCCATGCTTCTCGTACTGTCTCACGGCAGGATCGTTCTGATAGATAATCACTCCGTCCTTGTCACAGACGGTTATGGAGCAGTTCAGCTCCTTGGCCCAGTCAGGTATTATCATAATGTGATTAGTCAATTGTTGCGAAGATAAGCATTCCTTCCCGAATGTCCCTGCTGTCCCGTGAGGAAATCTACCGGATGTTGCGACGGACGGGGAGTAGGGCGATGAGGTAACCGATGAGGGCGACACCGGCGATGGTGGCGAGGACATCCTGCCACTGGAGGATGACGGGGTAGGCGTTGACGAGGAAACTCCCTGGCATCTTTATGAAGCCGAAGTGCTGCTGGGCGAGGGCGAAGCCTATGCCGATGACAAGGCCGGCGGCGAGGCCGAGAAGCGAGATCAGCCAGCCTTCCAAGGTGAATGTGCGTCGGAGCATCTTGTCCGTCGCACCGAGGCTGCGGAAAGTCTCGATGTCATCCTTCTTCTCGATGATGAGCATCGTGATGCTGCCGAAGATGTTCAGGGCGATGATGATGATGACGAATATCAAGATGATGTAGATGGCCGCTTTCTCGTAGCGCATCATCTTGTAGAGAGAAGGGTTCTGGCGGAAGCGGTCAAGTACCTTGAAATCTGGCCCTAACTCTTTCTGAATATTCCTGATCGCGGCTCTGAGATCCTTTGATGTCGATCCATCGATCAGCCTTATTTCAACTCCTGAGACTTCTTCCTCGTAGCCGAGCAATTGCCTCATCTGCTCAATCGGCAGAATCATCAAGTCGTTGTCGATCTGTTGGTTGACCGAGAATATTCCTGCAGGGCGCACCCGCACCGACTCGATTGAGGCGGCCGGGTTTGCCAGCGAGAAGTTTCTGTCCCTTATCGGGAAATATAGCTCTGCAGATGCAAGGAAAGCCGGATTCATTCCCATCTTGTAGGCAAGACCCGCTCCGACAAGCATTTGCGGAAGCTGGCCTTTGTGCAGGGAGAAAGTTCCGTTTGTGATGTGGGAAGCCAGTGTGGAGTTTGCCTCGAATGTGCTGTCCACGCCCTTGGCCTTGGCTATTCCCTGGTGGCCGTCATAGTCCACGAACACATTCTCCTGAAGGGTGAGGTTATATTCACTGACCTTCGGATCCTTCTTGATCCGGTCGAACGCCCCGCCCTTCGGGATGAAGACCTTGCCTTTTGAGGGTGTGATGAGGATGTCCGGCTCGACATTGCTTAGGGTGGATTTCACAAGTTCGTCAAAGCCGTTGTAGATGGAGAGAATGATGATCAATGCTGCTGTCCCTATAGCCATGCCGACGGCGCTGATCGCGGAGATGATGTTGATCACATTGTGTGACTTCTTCGCGAACAGGTACCGTCGTGCTATGAAAAGAGGCAGATGCATACCTCTGCTATTCAGGCTTGTAGGAATCCTTTAGGGCTGTCGTCTTGTTGAATATTACCTTGTCGGCTGTGCTGTCCGGATCCTTGTAGTAGTAGCCGGTGCGCTCGAACTGCACGGCGATGCCGGATTTGTCATCCAGAAGTGCCGGCTCAGCGTAGCCCTTTGCGATCGTGAGTGACTCCGGGTTGAGGAAATCCTTGTAGTCCTTGTCCTCAGGGATGTTGTTCATGTCCTCCTTGACGAAGAGCCGGTCGTAGTTTCGGATCTCGATCTCTTTGGCATGTTCGGTTGAAACCCAATGGATCGTGCCTTTGACTGATCTCCACTCGCCTCCACCCGGCTTTGTGGTCGGGTCGTAGGAGCATCTCAGCTCGACAACGTTGCCGTCAGCGTCCTTGATGACCTCCCCGCACTTGATGATGTAGGTGTACTTGAGGCGCACCTCTCCGCCTGGCTTGAGACGGAAGAACTTTTTCGGAGCATCCTCCATGAAGTCGTCACGCTCAATGTAGAACTCTCCTGTGAACGGAACCTTGCGGGTCGCTCCCTCTGGCTCTGCTGGATTGAGAGGGCAGTCGAACCACTCGACCTTGCCCGGCTCCCAGTTCGTCAGGGTGACCTTCAGAGGTTTCTGGACGACCATGTACCTGTTGGCTCTCGCGTTGAGGTCCTGGCGCACGCACCATTCCAGAAGCTGGATGTCCATCATCTGGTCGCGCTTGGATACTCCGATCTTCTCGCAGAACATCCTGAGGGCCTCGGCTGTGTAGCCACGGCGGCGCACTCCGCAGAGGGTAGGCATACGAGGGTCGTCCCAACCTGAGACGAGGCCTTTCTGGACAAGCTCAAGGAGCTTTCTCTTGCTCATAAGCGTGTAGGTCAGATTCAGTCTGGCGAACTCGTACTGATGGCTCGGCCAGATCTCAAGAGTCTTGATGAACCAGTCGTAGAGCGGTCTGTGCACATCGAACTCAAGGGTGCAGATCGAATGGGTGATGTGCTCTATGGAGTCGCACTGCCCGTGGGTGAAGTCGTACATCGGGTAGATGCACCACTTGTCGCCCGTGCGGTGGTGCGATGCGTGCTTGATCCTGTAAAGAATCGGGTCGCGGAACATCATGTTCGGAGAAGCCATGTCTATCTTCGCGCGGAGAACCTTCTCTCCGTCAGCGTACTTGCCGGCCTTCATGTCCCTGAACAACTGGAGATTCTCCTCCACGCCGCGATTCCTGTAAGGACTTTCGACACCTGGTTTGTCCACGGTGCCGCGTCCCTTGCTGATCTCCTCCTGCGTCTGGTCATCGACGTAGGCCTGACCGCGCTCAATCATCTGCTCGGCCCAGGCGTAGAGCTGGTCGAAATAGTCGGAAGCGTAAAGTTCCTTGTCCCACTGGAATCCGAGCCACTGGATGTCTTCCTTGATCGAGTCGACATATTCAGTGTCCTCCTTGGTCGGGTTGGTGTCGTCGAAGCGCAGGTTGGTCTTGCCGCCGTATTTCTGCGCGAGACCGAAGTTGATGCAGATGCTCTTCGCGTGTCCGAGATGGAGATACCCGTTAGGCTCCGGTGGGAAACGTGTCTTCACGCTCTTAACTCTTCCGGACTTCAGGTCGTCCTCGATTATCTCCTCAAGGAAATTGAGTCTTTTCGGCTCCTCGGCCGTTGGATTTTTCGCTTCTTCCATTGTTTTGTCTGTATTTAACTCACAAAAATACAAAAATATTCCGCTGGTTGTCTCTTTTAGGATAGCAACCAGGTAAATTCATCAAAAATGTTAGGTGTGCCTTGAATTTGCGGAAATAGAGAACCGCCCGGCTCCATTGTCCTTTGTTATACTTTACTTGTTGACACAAATTTATTAATTTTGCACTGCATTCCTTGGTGCAGTGGGCAACACTCTGCAAATCTAAGGCTTGCGGAGGAAGCGGGATTCGTGTGAGCCGAATCCCGGTCCAGGTGGTTTAATTTACGAATATGATCAAGTCAATGACCGGTTACGGCAAGGCTGAGGCCGTCCTGGAGACAGGTAAACTCACCATCGAGATCAAGACGCTGAACGGCAAGAACTCTGACGCCAACATCAAGTCGTCCCTTCTGCCCAAGGATAAGGAACTACTTGTGCGGAAGAAGATCGCGGACTCTCTTGTCCGCGGCACGATAGACTTCTACATGACCTGGGAACCTAAGGCCGGCGCAATGGCCAAACAGATCAACAAGGATCTTCTCAGGGCCTACTACGATCAGCTGATGGACTTCAGCTCATCGCTTCCTGTCTTCGATTCCCTGACTTTTAATCCGAGCGAGATGCTCGCCTCCGTCCTGCGGTTCCCTGATGTGCTTGATGGTTCCCGTCAGGATGTCGTCACGGAAGAGAACTGGCCGGTTGTCGAGAAGGCCATTGACGAGGCTCTTGCGGCCGTCAACGACTATCGTGCCAAGGAAGGCGAGGCACTCTACAAGGATGTCACCTCAAGGGTCCGGAATATCCTTGATCTTGAGAATCAGGTCGAGGGCTTCGAGAAGGAAAGGATTGAAGCCGTCAGAGAGAAGCTGCTGAAGAATCTGGAGGCTCTTCAGCAGAAGGTCGATCCGTCCCGCTTCGAGCAGGAGATGATCTTTTACCTTGAGAAGTTGGACATCAACGAGGAGAAGGTCCGTCTCCGCCAGCACTGCAAGTACTTCATGGACACGATTGACGGTGAGGAATATCCAGGCCGCAAGCTCGGTTTCATCATCCAGGAGATGGGCCGCGAGATCAACACGACCGGCTCCAAGGCCAACCACTCCGGCATCCAGAAGGTCGTGGTCCGCATGAAGGACGAACTTGAGAAGATCCGCGAGCAGTCTATGAATATTCTATAGAGGAATGTTCATAGGCTTGCTCCTCCATCCATCCTCAGCCACTGCGTGACAGCCCCTGAGGGGTAGGGGGAAAGGATTCCCCGAAATCCCTTCGGTCGCTCCGTTCCTGTGGGAGGGGGCGGTTTTGTGGCGACCTGTTGTTGCCGCAGTCGGTGCGTCATTGTTGCGGTTACACTTACGGGAGTGCTAATTTTGTGTGTCCGTGCGTGGAAAGCCTCTACCCGCGCACCAGAGAGGCTAACGGATCGTCTCGTGCGTGGAAAGGAATTGCTGACGCACATGTATATATACTGGAACCTTCCCGTGAGTAAAGGCTGGGGTCCTGCGCACGATTCATGTTGGGAAACACTGGTTCCTTAAAGACTAGGCCTTCCCGTGAGTAAAGGCTGGGGTCCTGCGCACGAGGTGTAGGCGAGAGGGTGCTTGGTGCGTGAAAGTTGCATCTTGGCGCACCGATGGAGTGGAGCTATTCTGTGTTTTCGATTGTAGTTGCGTTGAGTTCAGGGGGAACGATGGACTCCGGGCCGGTTTTGCGGGCACCGGGCTTGATTCGGGCCTGGGACTTCTTGGGAGAGAGGCCGAGTTTCTCCAGTTTCTGGATTTTCTTGACGACACTTTGGTTGGATTCGGTCAGTTTTCTGGTCGAGGTCTCGTAGGCGGACTGTGCCTTGCCGAGCATTGTGCCGATCGCAACGTAGCTCTCCATCCAGCCGTTCAGCTGACTCATCAGTTCCTCGGCTGTCTTATAGACCTCGGCGATGTTCTTCTCCTGATCAGCCTGCTTCCATGCCATCTGGATCATGTTTAAGACTATTACCAGAGTCATCTGACTCACGATCAACACATTGTTGTCCTTCGCTGCCTGCCATAGCATAGGATCCTCTTCCAGCATGAGCCTGAACGCACCCTCGATCGGGATGAACATCAGATTGTAGTTCACCTTGCGCCTGCCCTCGGGAATGTAGGACGCATAGTCCTTTGTCTTTAGCTCGTCCACATGCTTCCGGACGCTTTCGACATGTGCTTTGGCGAACCTTACCCGATCCTCGGCTTTCTCCGCGTTGACATATTCATTGAAAGATTTCAGGCTGACCTTGGAGTCGATGATGACGGTCGTGTCGTCAGGGTAGAGCACCATCACGTCAGGGATCATGGTCCTGCCGCTCTCGCTCTTGATCTCATGGCCGCTTTCGTCCGTCATCACGCTCTGGGTGAAAAAGTGCACGCCTTCCACGAGCCCGGCGTTCTTCAGCACGTCCGTGAGCAGCATCTCCCCGAAGTCCCCCTGGACCTTTGAATATCCCGTCAGCGCGTTCGCCAGGTTCCTTGCCTCGTCCCCGACCGCCTGCGACCGCTCCATCACATTGTGAATATGCTCCTTCAGCTGCGCGCTCTGCTCCACAGCCTCCTTCCTGGACTCCTGCACGGCCTTTCCGAACTCGGCGAACTTCTCCTGCATCGGTTTCAGAAGCTCCGAGATCGACTCCGCGCTCTGCCTTTTGAACTCACTGCTGTTGTCCGCCGACAGGGCCTTGAACGCGTCCTTCATCTTCTCCAGATCCCTCTCGTGCTGCTCCTTCTGCATATTCAGAGCCTTCTCCTGCGCCTCCCTCTGCTCCGCCATCGCCTTTTCTTGGATATCCCTCTGAACGGCAAGGGCTTCCTCCTGCAGACGCCTCTGCACCTCAAGTGCCTTTGCCTGCTCTTCCCTTAGCCGGCTTTCATATTCCTCCCTGGCCTTGAGTGTGCTTTCCAGAGCCGCGTTCTTCCCCGTCAGTTCCGTCAGCCGCCTTTGGAGATCTTCCTCCGCTTCCTCATATTCCTTGACAATACGTTGCCTTTCAGCGGCATTCCTCTGAATGACGACAAGCAGCGCCACCACGGCGGCCACCGCCACCGCCGCGATCAAAATTATTATTGCCGTAATATTCATAGCCTTAACTTCTTTTTTTACATTGACCTACCTAGGTTGACTATTTTCAGGCCGAGCAATGTCATAATTACGTAAAACAACATAGTGTAATATTACGTAAAATTTTCGAGATCTTCAATGGAAGATAAAAAAACATAAAAATCGCAAAGAAACATAAAAAGTTCGAATCTTACCCCCAAACCCTTTTTTGCCGAGTTCGCCTGAACGAATATCTTTGGCTTTCCGCCGGTTTGGCGTCGATTGAGATAATCGCGGGCCGGTGTCGCGTCTTGGAAACTTTTATTGATTTTGCAATGATGCAGTTAATACTATTGGAAGGAGCGCGCGGATTTCTCAAACGTTTGCCGCCTCAAGTGATGAAGAAGACTCAAAGGACTCCAAGGAAAGAGATTTCGAGGGCCGAGGCGATCGATGCGCCGGGTATTTCGTGCGCAAGGAGCCGAGTCCGGCACGCTTGACCTTGGCCCGGCCGGAAAAGTCACCTTGTGGTGGCTTGTTCCCGTCTTTGCCTCTACATCAACCCAAGAAATCTCGTTCGTGCCAGCATGCAGCATCCGAGCGCGCCTGCCTTGCGGCCAAGCTTGGAGAACACGACGGTCGTGTCCTTGCTGACTATGTTCAGTGAATATTTTTTGATGGCCGCGCGGACAGGCAGCATGAGGTAGTCTCCACCTGACATCAGTTTCCCTCCGATGACGATCATCTCCGGGTTGAACACATTGATCAGGCCGGCTATGCCTTTTCCGAGCATCGTGCCGACCTCTCCCATCGCATCGATGGCTACGATGTCTTCATCCTCGACAGCTCCCAGCAGGTCGTTGAGGGTGAGTTCCTTGCCAGTCTTGTGTTTCTCCGTGAGCATAGAAGGGCATCCGGCCTCCAATTTTTCCGTCACGATCCGTTGCAGGGCGGATCCCGATGCTCCTGTCTCCAGGCATCCTACTTTCCCGCAACGGCAGATCAGGCCGTTGTCAAGAAGCGGAAAATGACCGAACTCTCCGGAAAAACCGGACTTGCCGTAGTACAGGTCTCCGTTCAGAATCATGCCCATTCCCAATCCCCAGCTGACATTGATGAACAGCACATTCCTTTCCCCGTTGGCGATTCCTCCCCGGAACTCCCCGTAGGTCATCGCCCTGGAGTCATTTTCTATGGCGACCGGAACACCAAGATTGTCCTCCAGAATGGAGCTCAACGGCTTGTCCTCGCTTATGAAGTAGGTGAAACTGTAGCCGGAGGCAGTGTTGACCCTTCCTGTGAGGCCCACGTTGCAGGCAAGCATCCGGCTTGCATCCAAATCATTCCCTTCAAGAGTTCTCCTGACCAGATCGCAGAGCCTTTCGCAGGATTGCCCGGTGCTCTGGAAGGAAAAATCCACGCCTTCGTTGCAGGAAAGTACCTGGCCTTTGAAGTCCATGGCCATGATGTTGGCGTGGTTCCTCTCGAGATCCACGCCGACGAAATAGCCTGCATCCGCGTTGAGGCCGAAGATGCTTGGCCTTCTTCCTGAGGCTGAGCCTTTTTTGCCAAGATCCTCCAGCCATCCGTCATCGATCAGCTCTCCGACAATCTTCGTCACGGTCGGTATGCTGCTGTTCAGATCCCTTGCGAGGTCAGCCATGCTGAAGTCTCCGGAATTGACACACAGTTCCAGGATCCTCTGCTTTATGATTGAATTCTTTTCTGAAAGATTGTCGCTGAAAAGTTTGGTCATTTGTCTGCTTTCCTATTTGTCCAGAAACATTCGATTTCTTCCAGAGTCTTGCCGGTGGTCTCGGGAACGCACTTCCACATTATAAGAAGATAAGGGATGCACATGGCCGCGAACAGGAAGAACGTGCCGGCAGGCGAGAGTGTCTCAAGCATCCACGGTGTAAGCTGCCCTATGATGTAGGTCCCGATCCAAAGAGCCAGCCCCGCGATGCTCATTGCGAGTCCGCGCACCCTGTTTGGGTACATCTCAGACAAGAGTACGAACACAACCGCGCTTATGGAAATAGCGGTGCAGAAAACGTACAGAAGGAAGAACGTCAATAGGAACCATGTCGGAAGGCTCTCCGGGAAGCAGAAGTACAGCCCGATCATCAGAAGGCAAAGGATCATCCCGCCGACACCCCACCAGACCAGTTTCTTGCGCCCTACCTTGTCGATGATGAGCAGGGCGATGACTGTCGTGAGCATGTTCACCACCCCGACAAGAACAGTCGAGAACATGGAGCCTTCTCCGGACAAACCCGCGTCACTGAATATCTTGGGGCCGTAGTAAAGCACGGCGTTCACTCCCATGAACTGCCCGAGTATGGCGATGGCGCAGCCGATCAGCACGGCCTTGAATATTCCCGGTTCAAAAAGCGTCTTCCACTCGGACTTGGTCTCGCCGGCTATTGAGGTCTTGGTCAATTCGATCTGTCTTTCCGCCTCCTCCTTGGTTGTGAATATCCCGGCCAGGATCTTTGCGGCCTTGCCGTCCCTGTGCTTGGTGATCAGCCAGCGCGGGCTCTCGGGTATGAAGAATATGACGGTGAGGAACAGCAGGTCCGGAAGTGTCTCGTAGCCGAGCATCCCTCTCCAGTACTCCGAATTGAACATTCTTGTCCAAAGGTCGGTGGCCGCTGAGCTCACATCGGCCTCCTTAAGCACAAGCCAGTTGATCAGGTACGCCAGCAGGAACCCTATCGTGATTGCCAGCTGGTAGAGCGACACCAGGGCGCCTCTTTTCTGCGCCGGTGCGATCTCGGAGATGTAGATAGGAGAGACAATGGAGACTATTCCTATTCCGAAACCGCCGATGATCCTGAAACACACCAGCTGGTTAAAATCCTGACAGACCGCGCAGCCTATGGCGGAGATGCTGAACAGCAGTGCCGAGAAAAGCATCGTGCCCTTCCGTCCGTAGCGGTCGCTCATCATTCCGGCGATCATCACGCCGAGGATCGAACCGATCAGCGCGCAGCCCACGTACCAGCCTTCGGCTATGGTCGTCAGCTGAAACTGGTTCTTGACGATCTCGGTCGTGCCGGAGATCACCGCGGTGTCGTAGCCGAAAAGAATTCCCCCGATCGCCGCCACGACGGCCAGGAACACCACCCGGCCCATGTTTATGCCTTTGTCCATGGCTTATTACTTGTCAAAGTATTCCATGTACCTGTCGTAAAGATGGCCTGCCTGAAGGTAGGCTGACTGCGGGCTCATGAAATGAGAAAACTCGAATGTGATGGCCTTGTCGTAGCCGCAACGCTTGGCGGCTTCCAGCTTCATTCTCAGCTTGTCGAACTTGATCGGCAGGAATCTGATCGGCATGTCGCGGTCGAAGCTTTCAGCGTTGGTCCAGCACTGCATTCCATACTTGTCCGCGAGTTTCTTGTTCACGCTGAAGAACGCGTCCAGCTCATCGTAGTCTATGTGGCCATCCTGGAAGGCGCACGCGTCGACATATTCATGGATCCCGTCGAAGATTTCGTTCCACTCCCGCTCGTGCTGCTCGACTGAGACCGCCTGCTCCTTGGTGAGGTTTCCTCCGGCGGCATCGACTGCCTTCTTGCCGTCGATCCAAGGCGAGATGAAGGTAGGAAGCCCTCCGGAGATTTCCTTGCACTGGCGTCCCATGGTGCGGAATGACTCGATCGCGCCCTTGGTGGCCCGGCTGATCTCTCCGCTGATGTACCAGCCGCCGAAGCTGTCGTACTTGCTTCCGTAGCGCTGCCAGATCTCATCGATGACGTACTTGTTTGCCTCGACTTCGTAGGACATGTCCCCTGTGTCCCAGTACTTTCCGGAGTCGTACAGTCCGAGCCAGAACTTCATCCCGTATTTCTGGGCAAGGCGGCAGAACATGTCAATAAGGTCTGTCGAAGGCATGTAGCATCCTTGCTTCAGTAGGTATGGCGAAGGGTAGGTGATGAACTTGCGGTAGCCGCAGCGGATGTCGATCACTGTGTCGATTCCCATCGCTTTCATGTACCTGAAATCAAGATCCCATTCCTTCTCGCCCCAGTTCTGGTGAGGAATGTCGTGCGAGATTTCGTCCAGAAATGTTCCTGTGATCGGCAACGCATTGCCTTTAGGGACGATAATCCGGCTCTTTATGTTGTCATCGGCCTTGAGGTCGTTGTCTTTTTTTGGAGCGGAGCTGCAGGCATTTGCCGCCAACGGGGTGGCCATAGCCGCGGCTGCCGCGAATCCGGCCTTCTTCAGGAATGATCTTCTGTCTGTCATGGTGTTATTTTTATGTATGCTCTGCAAAGGTAAGAATTTTATTTCTTAATATTTTTAAAAATTACTATTTTAATTATTAAATATTTGAGAAAAATGTTTTACCTTTGTAAAACTATTGAGGCATTGGCAGAACATATAGCACTATTATTAATATAACGCATTCTTTTATGAAAGCAAAATCGATTTATTCATCACCTTTCCTAAGGTCAGTGATTGTGTCGGTACTTTCTGTGTTCCTGTTTTCGGTGCACATGTCGGCACAGCCTTCTGTAAAAGGCAGGGTGACTGACCAGAACGGGCAACCGCTTCCTGGTGTCTCTGTGGTTGTGGCCGGAACGACGAACGGCACGATGACCGGAGCGGACGGAACCTATGTGATTTCCGTCAAGAAAGGACAGACGCTTGATTTCCAATGTCTGGGCATGACTTCGTTCCATAAGCTTTGCGACGGGACGGTCCAGCATTTGAACGTGACCTTGAAGGAAGACACGACCTATCTTGACGAGGTTGTTGTCGTGGGTTACGGTACCTCAAAGAAATCTTCGCTTACCGGAGCCGTCTCGGCGATCAAGGGTGACGAGGTCCTGAAGGCTCCGGCCACGAATGTCTCTCAGATTCTCGCCGGACGTCTTCCGGGCATTTCTTCCGTGCAGGAGTCCGGAGAACCGGGACAGGACCAGGCCTCCTTGCGTCTGCGTGGTTCCATCTATGGGATAGCCTACGTTGTGGACGGATTCCCGGTCAGCAACATCAATGACCTGAACCCTAACGACATCGAGAGCATCTCAGTCCTCAAGGACGGCGCCTCCGCGGCAGTCTACGGTCTTAAAGGTGCCGGAGGTGTGATGATCATCACCACCAAGAGAGGCTCGAAGGAGAAGACCTCCATCACTTACGACGCCTCGTTCGGTGTGTCCATGAACGCCAATTTCCCTGAGTTCATGAACGGCCCGCAATTCGCCTACTATTATAATATGGCCGACATGATGGACCAGTTGGCCAGCGGAGCCATCAAGGACCGCTCCGAGTACACCCCGTACTTCACCTCCGAGAATGTCGCCGCGATGACAAACGGTGATCCGACCGATGGCTGGGACAACGTGAACTACATCGACAAGGTGTTCGGAACCGGTTTCACCCAGAAGCACAACGTGACTGTGACCGGCGGCAACGAAAAGGCCCGCTACTACACCTCCGTCGGCTATTTCGGACAGAACGGCAACATCGACAACTTCACCTACAAGCGCTACAACCTGCGCTCCAACATCGACTCTGACATCACTTCCAGACTGCATTTCAAACTGGGCGTGTCAGGTACGATCGCCCACAGGGACACTCCTGCCTACGCTTCCGGAGGCACGGATGGAGGCTACAGCGAGTTGGGCTGGCTGTCAATCGCCAACCAGACGATCATGATGCACCCTTATCTTCCAGAAAAGTACGAGGGAATGTACACCTCGGTGATTAAGAATAACGGCACCACAAATCCTCAGAGCCCTCTTGCCGCCATCTATGAATCAGGCTACAAGAAGACCCGCTCCATGGATCTCTCCGTCAACGCCACGCTTGCCTATGACATCCCTTGGGTGGAAGGCCTTGCGGCAAAGGTTTCCGGTGTCTATGACTGGAGCAACTCCTTCAACAAGAACCTCAACACTCCTTACAGCACAATGGCGTTTGTCGACGGGACATATTCAAAGAAGAATGATCCGAGGGGAGTTGACAACGGCATCAACATCGGCGAGGGATCGTCATACTGGAAGCAGATGGTCGGTCAGGCGAGTCTTGAATATTCCAACACCTTCGGCAAGCATTCCATTGAGGCGCTTGCCCTCATGGAGGTTCGTGACACCAAGAGCAACAGCCTTGCGGCTTACGCCAAGGATCTTCCGTTCGCGTCACTTCCTGAGATCAGCCAGGGCACACCGACAAAGGATCCTGTCTCAGGCGGCAGCGGCGCCAGCAGAAGCGTAGGCGGAGTCTTCAGGCTCAAGTACAATTTCGCTGACAGGTACCTTGTCGAGCTTTCCGGACGTGAGGACGGTTCCTACCTCTTCAGCGGAATGGACAAGTACCGCTGGGGCTTCTTCCCTTCGGCATCGGTGGCCTGGAGAATCTCCAACGAGAACTTCATGGAGTCAGTGGACTTCCTCAATGACTTGAAAGTCAGGGCCTCTGTCGGAATGCTCGGTAATGACGGTGTTCCTGAATATGCTTTCCTCAGCACCTACTCACGCTACGGCTCAAAGGTCGGCTACAGAAATCCGGACGGAAGCACGACTTTCAATCCTGCCTACAAGCCTGATGTCGTTCCGTCGCTTGATCTGTCTTGGGAGCGTTACCTTTCCTACAACGTAGGTTTTGACGCGACCCTTTGGGACGGTCTCCTTGGACTTGAGGTGGATGGTTTCTACAACTACACCTATGACATCCTCGCGGGACAAGGCTCGGGATTCCCGGCCTCCATGGGCGGCTACTATCCTACCTACATCAACTACCCTGCGATTGACGCCAAGGGTATCGACCTCATGATCACCCACAAGAACCAGTTCTCCCTTGGCGGGAAGCCGTTCTTCTACGGAGTGAGCGCCAGTCTTACATATTCAAAGACAAGGTGGATCAAGTACAAGGACAACCCTGAGGTCAGCGACAACAGAAAGATTGTCGGCAAGACCTACGGAGCCATCACCGGTTGGTTGACCGACGGGCTGTTCAGATCCGAGGAGGAGATTGACAACTCCGCATGGTGGGGTACCCGTCCTAACGTCGGTGACATAAAGTTCGTGGACATCAACGGCGACGGAAAGATCGACTACGATGACTGGGGCTATTTCGGACGCTCCAACAGGCCGGAGCTCACGTTCGGCCTCAACCTCAATTTCGAGTGGAACGGATTTGATTTCAACGCTCAGTTCACAGGAGGAGCCTTGTTCGATGTTTCCCTTACAGGAACATACTACAACGACAACGATGACAACACCGTCTGGACCCGGACCTTCAGAGATGGCGGAAACTCACCTCTTTACCTTGTCGAAAACGCATGGAGCATCGACAATCCTGACGGAACATTCCCACGCCTTACCCTCGGCTCTCCTGGCCATGGAGGCGACAACGGTCTGAGCTGCTCATTCTGGTGGAGGGACGGAAAATATGTCCGTCTGAAATCGGCTCAGTTGGGTTATACCTTGCCTAAGAAGTGGATGAGCCATCTGAGCGTGTCTTCTCTCAGACTGTTCGTCGAGGGACAGAACCTCTTCACGATTGATGGCCTCCCTGAGGGGATCGACCCTGAGTCCCCGGGTGTGAACAACGGTTATTATCCTCAGCAGCGCCTCTTGATGGGTGGTGTGACATTATCATTCTAAAAGGACAGCGAGATATGAAAACTATAGCAAAAAATCTGATTTTGACAGTGTCAGGAGTCGTTGTGGCGATGGGAGTCTCTTCCTGCAACTCATTCCTTGACATGACTCCGACCGACAGCGTCTCCGACAAGATGCTCTGGAAAACCACCCAGAACGCGGAGTACGGAGTGAATTACATCTACAGTTACATCCTGGACATGGCGGACGCCAACACCGGCCAGTGTGTGGCCGGAATGACCGACGCGCTCACCGACCAGCTCAAGTACGGTTCCTACAATTTCAACTCCCTCTGCTACATCCCAAGCGAGATCGCCTACGGCGGCTCAGTACTTACCGCAAACTATGTGGCGGCTTACCTCGGCTACTGGGACACCATGTACGGAGCTGTCCGCAGAACAAACCAGGGCTTGAACTATCTGGATAAGTACGGTGAGATGTCTGAGGAGGACAAGACAAGGCTTTCAGCAGAGTTGAGGTTCATGCGTGCCTACTTCTACTTCGACCTCGTGAAAAGGTACAAGGATGTGATCATCTATGACGAGGATTTGAGCTCCATCACGGCTGACAAAGGCCTGTCAACCGAGGAGGAAGGCTGGAATTTCATCGAGTCTGACCTTGAGTTCGCCGCCGCCAATCTTCCGGAAAAGGCGAATGCGAACGGAAGACTGGACAAAGGCACTGCCTACGCATTCATGACAAGGGCCATGCTTTACGCCAAGCGTTACGACAAGGTGATCGCTGCCGCTGACAAGGTCAAGGAACTGGGCTATTCGCTCGTCCCGGACTATGCTGATGTCTTCAACGGCAACAACTCAGAGGTTATCCTTGAATATGTGTTCAGCTATTCGGACAATGTCACCCACAACTTCGACTTCTACTACACTCCGGGAGGTGACTACACAACCAGAGATGCCTCCGGCGGCGGTTACGGCACGCCTACCCAGGAAATTGTGGAGTCTTATGAATATGCCGATGGAAGCGGCCTGCCTGACTGGTCTGCATGGCATACCACTGAAGGAACCGGCGAGAACCCTCCGTATGACCTTCTTGAGCCTCGTTTCCATGCCTCCATCCTTTACAATGGCGCTGACTGGAAAGGACGCAAGATCGAGCCTTTCGTAGGTGGAGATGACGGTTGGTGTCAGTGGAACGTGGTCAAGGAGCCTAAAGGCAAGACCACGACAGGCTACTACCTGCGCAAGGGCGTGGATGAGACCCATGATGTGATTGCCAGAAGCGAAAGCACCCAGCCACTTGTCATCATCAGGTACGCCGAGGTCCTCCTGAACAAGGCAGAGGCCTGCTACCGCACCAATGACGCCGCTGGCGCCAATGCCGCCGTCAAGGAGATCCGTGCCCGTGTGGGCCTTCCTTACGCTGACAAATCCGGCGACAGTCTCTGGAGTGCCATCCGTCAGGAGCGCAAGGTTGAACTTGCTTTCGAAGGCTTCTCGTACTGGGATCTCCGCAGATGGGGTGTCGCTCCGAACCAGTATCCTGACGGGCTGTCCGGCTATCAGGTTCATGGCCTGAAGATCGAGCCGGCCGGTGCCGGTTTCATCTACACTTACGTTTCTGTTGACGACAAGGACCGCAACTATCCAGAGAAGATGAACAGATTCCCTCTCCAGGACAGCGAACTGTCAAGCAACACAGCGGTAGAACAATTCCCTGAATGGAAATAATCTCGACTAATATGAAGAAAATCAACATACTGCTCGCGGCGTCCACCCTCTTCTTGGCGGCTTCGTGCCATAGCCCTGAATATGTCGAATCGACCGCTGAGCGTCAGAATCTTACAAGTTTAGAGGCGTTCTTCACTTTCGGCCCGTACATTGACCAATCAATGTGCAAGTTGAACATCACCGACGAGAGCGCGGACAGATTCGTCATCCCTGTTCCATGGTTTTTCCCTGAGACTTCGGACGACGAGACCACTCCTTACATGACCAAAGTGCGCGTGCAGGCCACCATACAGCCGAACTGTACCATCGAACCTGCCTTGACACTTCTGGACTTGACCAAGGAGAACATATTCAAGTTCACCAATGCCAGGGGAGAGAGCAGGAACATCTGCATCACCGGTGAGAGGGTCAAGTCAAAGGCTTGCGACATCCTTGTCTTCTCTTTGGACGAGCCGGCCATCTCCGGAATCGTGGACAAGACCAAGAAGACAGTCACTCTTGTCTCCGCGGAGGATCTGAGCGCCTGCACGGCGGCAGTCCAGGTCTCAGCCCACGCCACGATCTCTCCGGATCCTTCGACTCCGCAGGACTACAACAACGGTGTGAAATTCACCGTGACAGCCCATGACGGCAAGACGACTTCCGAATACACCGTCATCAAGACCGTCCCTGAGAAGATTGACAAGGGCTTCGACAAGTCTTCTCTTGAGGCTTTGTTCAATTTCGAGCCTGTCAGCATGGTCGGACTTCCAGCCTACAACGCTGCTGACATCTATCCAAGCATGGCGGTAACCGGCGGCAAGCTGGTGTTCTGCACCGGCAGTGGTGTTCCGGTCTATCTGAACGGAATCACAGGCGTGAAGGAAGGACAGATCAACGATGGAGGCATCTCACCGGCCGCTGTCACGAACGATGAGGCTGAAAATCTGATTCTTTGCAACCACGTTGATGGCGGAGGCGAGTTCAAGATCTGGAAGGCCACCTCAGTGAAGTCCGCTCCTGAGCTGTTCCATTCGTTCACCAACAGCACTGACCTCCCTATGGGATATTCAATAAAGGTCATCGGCAACATTGACGCTGACGCTGTGATTGACATCACCAACGAGGGCATCGCAGGTGTGACTTCCTCAAGCAAGGTCACGAGGGTGACAGTGTCCGGAGGAGCGGTCACGGATGTGACGGTGCTGGATATTTCCGCATCAGGTCTTGCTTGGGGCAACGCTCCTGTGAACAACACCGATGCTGTCGCTGTGGCTCCTTCCAAGGATGCGTCCATGTTCCTGTCATACTACGATCCTAACGTTCTCAATCACGTCGCTGCTGACGGAACGCTCAAGGCCGCTCTGCCGTTCAACAATGGATCCTCATGGGCATTGGATGTCAACAATCTTGACAGCAAACAGTTTAATCATGCCACCTACATGTCTCTGTTTGTGGTCAGCCACTTCCCTCATTGGGGTTGCGGTCCTGCCCTTTACCTGTACGACATCTCGGATCCTTCGGCTCTGTCAGGCAATCTGAACGAGACAACATCCATTGTCCTCAGCAATCCTGCCGTAGAATGGTTCCAGAAGGCTGACACCGGCATGGCTGCCGGAGATGTCATCCTTGCACCGACCAAGGACGGCTTCAAGCTCTATCTCTACTACTACGATCAGAACTCAGGTGTCCTCGGAGGCTATTCTGTGGACTGCATAAAGAGATGACCATAAGATGATTTCTTTGAGAATAATCTCGTTTGTCACCGCATTGACAGTGATGCTTGCCTCATGTGGGGGTTCCAAGGACAATCCTTGGAATCCCGACTGGGACAAGCCGTCACCCACTGATCCGGAGGAGAACGTCGGCAAACCGAGATACGTGTGGATTGACGCCGCCGCCAACTTCAGTGACTACGAGAACGACAAGGAACGGATCGCCTCAGACTTGAAGAAGATCAAGGATGTCGGGTTCACTGACATCATCGTGGATGTCAGGCCGACCAGCGGTGACGTGCTGTTCAAGTCCTCGGTCGCACAACCTCTGAAGAAGGTGGATGTCTGGAAAAACGGCAGTTATGTTTGGGTCTCCAGAACCGGTACCTACGACTACCTCCAAGCGTTCATCGACGCGGCCCGCGAAGTCGGACTCAAGGTCAACGCCAGCATAAACACTTTCGTGGGTGGTTACTTTTGCCCTTACGGTCTTGGCAATGACGGAATGCTGTTCCGTGAGTCAGGAAAGAAATCATGGGCTTCGGTGATCAACGCGTCCGACGGGCTCACCAACGTCATGGATCTCGACGGACCGGATGATTGGGGCACCAGATTTCTCAATCCGGCCAATGAGCAGGTACAGAATTATGTGCTTCAGATCATAAAGGATCTGGCAAAATATGATCTTGATGGCATCATTCTGGATCGGTGCCGCTACGACGATTATGGACTGCAAAGCGATTTCTCGGATGTCTCGAGGAACAAGTTCGAGGCCTATTCCGGACTCTCCATCAGCTCTTGGCCTGGTGATGTGCTGGCTCCCGGCACGACCGGACTTGGTGGAGAGGCAAGCGAGACAGTGAAGAAATGGCTTGAGTTCCGTGCGAACGTGATCCATGACTTCATCGTCAAAGCATCCGAAGCCGTTCACTCGATTGACAAGGACATCCGTTTCGGAGTCTATGTCGGAGCTTGGTACTCAACCTACTACACCTCGGGGGTGAACTGGGCGAGCCCTAAGTATGACCCTAAGGCTGACGGCTATTACTGGGCTTCCGCCAACTACAAGAACTGCGGTTACGCTGATCACTGTGACTTCATGTTCCTTGGCGCCTATGCCGGTACCGACAGCATCTGGGGCAGCGGTGAGTGGACGATGCAGGGCTTCTGCAAGCAGGGTAAAAAACTTCTTAAAGGAGACGTTGAGTTCAGCGGAGGACCGGACATCGGCAACTCGACCGGTTGGACCAACGGCGGTCAGGCTTCCAAGATTCCTGACGCCATCAGCGCGTGCATCAATGACAGTGATGGATTCTTCGTGTTCGATCTCTGCCACATCAAGATGTACAACTACTGGGATGCCTTCAAAAAAGGATTTGATGACTATCTAAAGACTGTGAAACAATAATTTAAGATGAAAAGAATATCCATAATTTTTCTTGCGGCGGCGATGGCGCTGTCATTCGCCTCTTGCAAAGATGAGTCTAATGACGCCGGCAGGATCACTTTGTCCTCAGAAGCGGATTTGAATCCAGTGCTTTCCTCTGCCGGAGGCACCTACACCATAGAATTCACGGCGGACAACGACTGGAAAGTAGTGGTTCCGAACACCAACCACTACAGTTGGAGCTCAATTACCCCTACCAGTGGTGAATCCGGCAAGAACCAGATCAACGTGACGGTCTTGAAGAACCCGGACTACGATGGCCGCGAGTACTCGTTCGACCTTCGCTGCGGCACGGACTCAAAGACCATAAAGGTCAGCCAGAAGCAGCTGAACTCCATTACCTTGACTCCGGGAACCTTTGATGTTCCAAAGGAGGGTGGCTCGATTGAAATCAAGGTCATGGCCAACATCGGCTTCGACTACAAGATCGCTGACGAGGCCAAGGACTGGATCAGCGCTGTCACGACCAAAGGCCTTGTCGAGAACACTGTGACCTTCGCCGTGGCTTCCAACGAGATTTACAACAAGTTCGAGGCCCGTCAGGGAGTCATCACCTTCACCAGTGAGGAAGGCTCCGAGGACATCACTGTCAACCAGGCTCCTAACGAAAGAATATTCAATGTCACCCCTGAAGCGCTGGTCGCTGAGAAGAACGGCGGCGATGTCTCCTTTAAGGTTGAGGCGAACTTCCCTTACGAGGTGGCCGGCCCTGAGGTGGATTGGGTCAGCATGGTCTCCGGCAAGGACGATGTCTTCACGTTCAAGGTAGGCGCCAACCCGGATTTTGGATCCAGGGCGACAAGCATCAGTGTCACGACCGGTCTGGAGGACTATTCGGCCACAATCGAACTCAAGCAGAAAGGCACGGCTGATGTGAATGTGCTGTGGAGGAAGAGTTATTCGGCTGACCTTAGCGCTATCGCTGTTGCGGGCGGACCTCTCAGGCTCGCTGTGAAGGACGACATTCTTCTTGTCGGCAACGGCGGAAACAAGCTTTACGCCCTCAACCGTCAGACCGGTGAGCTCATGCAGGAAATTCCAATACCTGAGGGGCTTTCGGTTTATTCCCTCGTTAATGATGACGCCGGCAATGTCCTTGTGTCAGCCCAGGCGGCGTTCATGGGCACATGCCGGATCTATTCGTTCAAGTCTCTTGACGCCGCTCCTGAACTTGTTGTGGAATATGCCCACAATGCCATCTGGAGCTCTTCAATGGGCAACATCCGTGTGCGTGGTGATGTGACGAAGAAGGCTGTGATCACCGCTTTCGTGGACGTGAGCCAGTACTGGGTCGCATGGCAGATCACCGATGGCAAGGCCGGTGAGGCCCGTTTCGGTTCCATCTCTCCGGCACCCAACACTGTCTGGAATCCTTACGGAGCATGCGTTGCCCCTGTTTCGGATGACCTGGGCGACGGGCTCCTGTTCATAGGCTACTCCGCTGACGCCAACGGCAACTACGACCTGAACTGGTGCAAGGACGTGGCAAAGAACGAGTGGCTGTCCGTGTTCCACACCGACAGCGCCGGAAACGAGAACTACAACTGCATCTCTGTGGCCACCCTTAACGGAATCCGCTTCTGCGCGGTGGAGAGAGGAGCGCATTTCAACTACGGACCATCTCCTGAAGTCTACCTGTTTGACATCACAGACATGAACTCCGTCAAGGAGGCATACTATGTGGACAGCGCTACGGTGGCTGGAGAAAACGCCTTCAAAGGAACAGGCGCGTGCAGCGATGTGCTTCTCCAGACCTCATCAGACGGGAAGTTTATGGACATGTTTGTCACTGACGGCAACTATGACTGCCTGACGTGCATCAGATTCACAGCTCAATAAAGCAACCTATGAATATTCAGAATTTAGATTTCGGCGCGATGGCGTCACGCTACAAGGAGGAACTTCTTGGAAATGTCCTGCCGTTCTGGCTTGAGCATTCCCAAGACACCAAATTCGGAGGGTATTACACGTGCCTGAACCGTGACGGGAGCGTCTACGACAAGGACAAGTTCGTCTGGCTTCAGGGACGAGAGGTCTGGATGTTCGCGATGCTCTACAACAAGCTCGCGAAGAACGAGGAATGGCTGAAGTGCGCCGAGCAGGGAGCGCGTTTCCTGATGAAATATGGGTTCACCGGTGACTATGACTTTTATTTTTCCCTGACAAGGGAGGGAAAGCCCATAATCGAGCCTTACAACATATTCTCAAACACTTTCGCCTGCATGGCTTTCGCCCAGCTTGCCGAGGCCACGGGGAATGAGGAATATGCCCGTTTCGCCAAGGAGACGTTCCGCCGGATCCTGGAGCGTCGTTCCAATCCTAAGGGTAGATGGTCAAAGGCTGTGCCTGGAACCCGTCCGATGAAGGATTTCGCGCTTCCGATGATCATCTGCAACATGGCCCTGGAGGTCGAAAGGATCATCAATGACCCGCAGATGATGGAACGTCTGATTGACGACTGTCTGCATGAGGTCCTTGACGTTTTCTACCAGCCGGACCTTGGGGTCATGGTGGAGAATGTCTCCGCTGTTGACAACTCCCTTGTGGACTGTTTCGAAGGCCGCAGGATCAACCCCGGGCATGATCTTGAGGCGATGTGGTTCCTGATGAACCTCGGAATCAGGCGCAAAGACAAAGCACTGATCGAGAAGGCCGTGGAGATTTCCCTCAGGGTCATTGACTATGGTTGGGACAAGGAGTACGGAGGAATCTTCTACTTCATGGACCGCAAGGGTTATCCGACCCAGGAGCTTGAGTGGGATCAGAAACTGTGGTGGGTCCACATCGAATCCGCCATCGCGATGCTGAAAGGCTACCGGCTGACCGGCAACGGGAAGTGTCTCGAATGGTTCCTGAAACTGGATGAATATCTTTGGACTCACTTCAAGGATAAGGAATATCCGGAATGGTTCGGCTATCTCAACCGCAGAGGCGAGGTCCTTCTTCCTCTCAAGGGAGGCAAATGGAAAGGATGTTTCCATGTGCCGAGAGGCCTCTACCAGATCAGCACCATGCTGGAGGACATCGCGAAGGGACGGGAGGCCCACGTTTGATGCATAGGCCATCTTGTTCCTTTGGAATATCGCTCGTCATAATTGCTTCGGTTCTGCTGCGCTCATGCAGTGGAACTGAAGTTTTTTATGATGTTGTTGTCATCGGTGGCGGCGCAGGAGGTACAGCCGCCGGCATACAATCGGCCCGTTCAGGGGCTTCCACATTGGTGGTCGAACCGACTCCTTGGCTGGGAGGCATGCTTACTTCAGCCGGAGTCTCAGCGATAGACGGCAACTACCGTCTAAGGGGAGGCTTGTTCGGGGAGTTCTGCGATTCTTTGGCCAACCGCTACGGAGGGTATGACGCGCTGAAGACAGGATGGGTGAGCAACATCCTGTTCGAACCTAAGGTCGGAGCGGAGATATTCATGAATATGTCCGCCTCGCTTGAAGGCTTGTCCCTTGCCCTTGAGACTGAATGCGTTGCCGTCAAGAAGCTCCGGAACGGGTGGAGGCTTGCTTTGCACGGTCCGGAAGGCCGCCGCGCCGTGAAGGCCGGAATCTTGATTGACGGAACCGAGCTCGGTGACATCGCGCGGATGTGCGGAGTGCCATGCAATAAAGCGTCCGTTGACACGATAGCCGCTGTTCAGGATTTGACCTATGTCATTACCGTGCAGGATTTCGGCCCGGATTCCGACAAGACCATCCAGTGTCCGGACGGTTACGATCCAAAGCTGTATTCTGATTGCCTGTCCAGAGGGCATTCCGTTGACCAGATGCTTTCCTACGGAGCCTTGCCTGGCGGGAAGATCATGCTCAACTGGCCTATCTCCGGCAATGACTGCTATGTGAAGGACATCACCCGGATGCTTCCTGCAGAGCGGGCCGCAGCGATAGACAGCGCCAAAAGGATCGCCCTTGGCTATCTGTATTATATTCAGACTGAGTTGGGAAGAAAGAACATCGGAATCGCTGAAGGGGAGTACCCGACCGAGGACGGACTTCCGATGATTCCGTACTACAGGGATTCAAGACGGATTGAGGGAGAGGTGACGTTCACCCTCGCCGACATCGACCGGCCATATTCAAATGACCTTTACCGCACGTCTGTCGCGGTTGGGGATTATCCCGTGGATCATCACCACTACCGTAACCCGGACTGGCGTGACCTGCCTCAGCTTGAGTTCCATCCGGTTCCGTCGTTCTCGGTTCCGTTCGGAGTCATGGTCCCTAAGGACGTTGAGGATCTTCTGGTCATAGAGAAAGCCGTGTCCGTGACCTGCATCGCCAACGGCGCGACCCGGTTGCAGCCGGTCGTGATGGAGATAGGCCAGGCCGCGGGTGTCGCCGCTGCTTTGCTGACAGGGATGCGCAAGGAATCCGGTGCGGGATCATATTCATTGAAGGATGTTCAGGTCAGGGATGTTCAGGAAGGCATTCTTGCCGCTGGAGGGTATCTGCTGCCGTACCTTGACATCCCTGTGACAGATCCTCGTTTTGCCGCATTGCAGAGAATCGGTGCCACCGGAATCATGCGTGGCGAGGGACGCTCCGTCGGTTGGTCCAACGAGACCTGGTTCCGGATTGATGATCCGGTCAGGCAGGAGGAGATATTCCTTGAAGACTATTACCCCGGAAAGACCCTTTCAGACCTTGGACTTCCGCCACTTGACTCACTCACCCGCGGGGAATATGCCGTCATCATCGACAGTCTGCTTCATCCTTTCGAATCGCATGAAGTCACGCACACCGGTGCTCTTGTACATTTTTTTGCCGCATTGCGAAAATTGGATTAATTTTGAAGTCTAAATTCCCCGTCCGTCTATGACAGAAAAAATCATCATTCTGGATTTCGGTTCGCAGGTGACGCAGCTCATCGGGCGCAGGCTCCGCGAACTGAACGTTTATTGCGAAATCTATCCGTTTAACAAGGTGCCGGTGCTGGACGAGACCGTCAAGGGAGTCATCCTCTCCGGAAGCCCTTGCTCGGTGCGCGACAAGAACGCCCCGCAGATTGACCTTAGCGGCATCAAAGGCAGGTTCCCTCTTCTGGGAATATGCTATGGCGCGCAGTATCTTGCCTACAAGTTCGGAGGCGAGGTGCTTGGCTCGCTGGCTCGTGAATATGGCCGCGCGATGATGGATGTCGTTGATCCTGAGTCTCCTCTGCTTAAGGGTGTTTCGGCTCATTCGCAGGTCTGGATGTCACACGGGGACACGATCGCCCGTCTGCCTGAGGGCGCTGAGGTGATCGCCTCGACAGAGAGCGTAGCCAACGCGGCCTTCCGCTTCAAGGGTGAGCAGACCTACGCCGTGCAGTTCCATCCGGAGGTTTTCCACACGACGGAAGGCACGAAGATCCTCGGCAATTTCGCTTTGGGAATATGCGGGTGCAAGGGGGACTGGACTCCGGCTTCGTTCATTGAGACGACCGTTGCCAGCCTCAGGGAACAGATCGGGAATGAGAAGGTTATTCTCGGACTCAGCGGTGGAGTTGATTCGACTGTGGCCGGGGTGCTGCTGAACAAGGCCATCGGCCACAACCTCACCTGCATATTCGTGAACAACGGTCTGCTGAGGAAGAATGAATATGAGGATGTCCTTGCCTCGTACAAGGACATGGACCTCAATGTCATCGGGGCTGACGCGTCCAAGGATTTCCTTGAGGCTCTTGCCGGAGTGACTGAGCCTGAGGCCAAGAGAAAGATCATAGGAAGGCTTTTTGTCGAGACTTTCGACAAGTACGCCCGCACCATCGAGAACGTCCGCTGGCTTGCCCAGGGTACGATCTATCCTGACGTGATCGAGTCCGCCGGCATCGAGGGCATCGCCTCGAAGATCAAGTCCCACCACAATGTGGGTGGTCTTCCCCGGAAGATGAACCTGAAGGTTGTGGAGCCGCTTCGTGCCTTGTTCAAGGACGAGGTCCGCAGGGTTGGCCGCGCCCTCGGCATCAAGGAGGAACTGATCGGAAGGCATCCTTTCCCCGGACCGTCACTCGCGATCCGCATCATCGGTGACATCACCGAGGAGAAATTGGATGTTCTCCGCGAGGCCGACGACATATTCATAAAAGGGCTTCGTGAATATGATTGCACCGCCCTTCATCTTCCGTCCGCTTCGGATCCTCGCATCGAGGCCGCGAACCTTTATGACGCGATCTGGCAGGCCGGGGTTATCCTGCTGCCGATCAAGAGCGTGGGTGTGATGGGGGATGAGAGGACCTATGAGAATCCGGTCGCACTTCGCGCCGTGGTCTCCACCGACGCCATGACCGCTGACTGGTTCCATTTCCCGTATGACTTCCTCGCCCAGGTCAGCAATGACATCATCAACAAGGTCAAGGGGGTCAACCGCGTAGTCTATGACATCTCCTCGAAACCGCCCGCAACAATCGAGTGGGAGTAGCTTTTTTTCGGCCTTTTCTTTTGAATGGGATTTCCCCCAGCGGCACCTTACGCTTCGCGC
>DJOW01000046.1 GCA_002437305.1 Bacteroidales bacterium UBA6428 | reverse complement strand
CGCTCCTGGTGGTATTATCAGCTGAACGTTGTTTTCGGCGGAGTGCCGTATTACACCGAGGCCTTCAGCAGCATTGAGGACGCCAAGGGCAGCCGTCTCACTCAGGACCAGACGTGGGACAGGATCATCGAGGATCTGACAACCTGCATAAATGACCCGCAGCTTCCGTTGAAATATTCATCGACAGACGAGAATTATGGACATGTCACAAAAGGGGCCGCCTATGCGCTCAGAGGCAAGGTCTATCTGTGGAAAAAGGATTGGAAGGCTGCGGAGTCTGATTTCCGCAAGGTGGGCGAGTGCGGCTACTCATTGTTCACTGCGGCTGGCGATGAATCATACAAGCAATTGTTCAAAGAAACCAATGAGCGTTGTGACGAGATGATCTTCTCTGTCCAGTGCCTTGGTGAATATGGCTATGGAAACGGAAAGAACAGGGGCTACGGAAACCGCTGCACCTATGGCAGCATGTGGAACAACTACATCGTCAACCCGGATTTTATCGACACTTATGAGAATGCCGATGGAAGCAGGTTCAATTGGGACGATTACATTCCTGGTTTCTCCTCGTTGACGGTCAGGGAACGCCGGGTGTTCTTCCTTCGGGACCATCTCACTGACAAGGAGTACAAAACCGCGAGGGAGCAAGGCGCCAGGATGGATCTCTACCTTCCAGACGGTAACGAGGCGCGCGTGAGAAAGGCCTACACGAATCGTGACCCAAGATTGGAGATGAGTGTCATAACCCCTTACGCAAAGTATCTGGGCGGAGACGGTGGCGCGGCCAACTGGTTTACAAGCAGGTTCCCTTTCAGAAGCCAATGGACGGAGACAGAAGAGGATGACGGGACTGTGAGAAGGGAGCCGAATGATCTGCGCACAGACACTCAGGCGATGTTCTACTATCTTAACAGAAAGTTCGTCACCGAGGGCATAAACGAGGGTAATCTTTATTGGACCGGCATAGATCTGCCGCTTATCCGTTATGCGGATGTGCTTCTGAACCTGGCCGAGGCTCTCAATGAGCAGGGAAAGACAGAAGAGGCGGTGAAGGTCGTGAACAGAGTACGTGACCGCGCGGGGGCCAGCCTTCTGGACTCCAACTCATTCACTCAGGTGAAAGGACAGGAGGACGCGCGCGAGCGCATCCGGAACGAACGCTACTGGGAGCTTCTGGGAGAGGATGTCATCTATTTTGACGAGTTGAGGTGGCGTACTTGGAAAGAAAAGAAGTTCGCCACGTACAAAAACGGACAGAGCGAGGAGGTCAACGGACTCCGTCAGGTTTGGGGTGAGGCCACCTATCACTACAGCTGGGGCGGAGAGCATTACTGGTTGTTCCCGATTCCGGAGAACGAGATTCAAAACAACCCGAACATAAAACAGAACCCAGGTTGGGAATAGTTGATACACAAAACAATTAATCAATCAAAAAATGAAGAAAGAATTATTATCTGGAGTCATCGCCATTGCGATGACCATGGCATCCGTCGGGTGCGGCAAGGAGAACAAAAATCCTGAGCCGGAGCCTACACCTGAAGAGCCGACACCGGCCAACGCCAACACGGTCTTGTCATTCAAGATGGAAGGCAACCGTGCTTTGATGCTCTCGGCAGAGCGGGAATTTGAAGTGGCTCTGACCAAGAACACAGGGGAAGACTTCAGTGCGGAGGAAGACATCACCTGCTCGCTCGCGCTTGCGGATAATCCGCAGTCATTGGTCAACGCCTACAACTCGCAGAAAAAAGCCGCTTTCGCTTTGCTGCCGGAAGGGACTTACTCCTTTGAGGCTTCCACCATCGCGAAAGGAGCGAAAGGTGCCTCGCTGAAACTGAAACTCAACCAGGCTGAGATTGACAAGGCGTTTATCGCGTCTCAAAAGCCTTTTGTCCTTCCTGTCAAGATTGCTCCAGGGAATGAGGTTGTCTCGTCAAAGGGTTACATTTATGTCGTATGCCCGGCCTATGAGGAGGAAGGAGACAATCTGATCATCCATTACTCAAGGGAGCCGGAGGCGAAGGGTGTGCTCTACAACTACAAAGGATCGGTAGAACGCGCCGTTCTTCTTTGCCCGGGCGGAGCGTATTCCGACATTCCCGAGAACGACATCCAATGGGTTGTGTCAGGCAATAATGGATTCATGAATATGGCCCAGGCCACCAATTCCATGTTCGCCGCGCTTTACTACTCCTACCCGCACACAAAGTATTACTCACATCCGTTCGAGGACGCCTACGACCTTCTGAGTCTTGTCCGCGCAAGGAAAGGAGAGTGGGGCGGTTATGACAAAGTCGGTGTCTGGGGAATGGCCTCGGGAGGCCATATCGCCACCACTCTGGCAGTCAATGTCCCGGAGATGCTGGATTTCCAGGTCCTGATGACTCCGTTGGTGACCATGCAGAAGGACGGGACGCAGGATGGAGCCTGCCGCTCGCTGCTTGGGGACGATCCGTCTCAGGATCTTCGCGATGCTTTGTCCAACGAGAAACATACCGCCGCAGGCAATCCTCCGGCATACATCGCATACGCCGCCAATGACCAGAGTTTTTCGATGGAGAAGAATGCTGTCGCCTATGAGGCGGCTCTGAAAGCCAATGGGGTGGCTGTGGAGATTCATTCCTACAACCACAACAAGCATAATCAGTGGTGGGCCTGGACCGCGAAAACCGGAGATGTGGACTTCCAGGCATCTGTCAAGGAATTCCTTGGCAAATTCACGACATCCGGCAAATAAATCCAATGCCGGGACACGCCATGAACCGCGGCGTGTCCCGGCTGTAATCAATATAAAACGAAATGAAAAGGATGGCAATAAGCACTCTCATTCTTTCCACGGCATTGGTCTGCGGCTCGGGTTGCTCAAGTACCGGAAACAGTGATGTTCCGGAATCGCCTGACAAGGAGCCTGTCCGTGTCCTGTCGCAAACCGTCCCTGTCGCCGATCCGTACATTATGGTGGAGAAAGGGAAATACTACCTGTATGGCACAAAAAACGGCGAGGCGCTTGGGTTCGATGTCTACGTCTCAGATGATCTGGAGAAATGGAAGATGTATTCCTCCGCTCTTGATCCATCCGATTCCTATGGGACGACTGGATTCTGGGCGCCGGAGGTCTATTATGTAAGCGCTAAAAAGAAATACTACATGTTCTACACCGCGGAGCGCAGGCTCTGTGTCGCTGAGTCAAGCTCACCGCTGGGAGCCTTTGTCCAGACCGTCAAAAAACCTATGAGGGAAGAGGCCGGCATTGATTCTTCTGTGTTTTTCGACACCGATGGCAAGGCGTACATATATTTCGTCAGGTTCAATGGCGGGAACATAATCTGGGGTGCTGAGCTTAAGGATGATCTGAAGGAAATCAAGGAGGAGACCCTGTCGAGATGCATTCGTCCCGACCAACCTTGGGAATTGATAGCCTCAAAGGTCACGGAAGGTCCATCTGTGTTCAAAAAGGATGGGGTTTACTATCTTATGTATTCGGCAAATGACTACACCAGCCAGGACTATGCGGTCGGTTATGCGACATCTTCCTCACCGCTGGGACCTTGGAAGAAAGCGGATTCCAATCCGGTGCTTCATAAGTATGAAGGACTTGTCGGGGTCGGCCACGGCGCTCCTTTCGTTGACAATGACGGCCAGATGCGTTATGTGTTCCACGCACATAAGAGCGATACGGAGGTACATCCACGCGGCGCCTATATTGTGGATATGAACGTGAAGGACGGAAAGATCAGCATGGGTGGCGGTTTGATAAAGCCGGTGGTCGTTGACAGGCTTGCCGAATAGAACAATTGGCACTATGAGAACAAACAGAACTACACTTGCGGGATTTCTCCTGGCGGCATCGCTTCTTTTTCCTGTCCGGGCGGCCGCAAGGCCTAACGAATACCCGGCTGTCAAGAATGTTGAGGTCAAAGGTTATGTCGGAGAAAGAATATCCGACTGTATAGCCCGCCGCGTCAAAGGGCAGGATGTCAACGAGCTAGTCGAACCTTTCCGCCACCGTACGGAAAGCCGCTTGTGGCAAAGCGAGTTTTGGGGAAAATGGATGCTGGGAGCGATTTCTTCTTATGAATATACCCATGACGGGGAGCTGTACGAGAAGATAAGTGAGGCGGCTTCATCATTGATGGAGACACAGTCCCCCGATGGGTATATCGGGAACTACGCTCCAGAACATCAACTTCAGCAGTGGGATGTCTGGGGGCGCAAATACACTGCCTTGGGTTTGCTTGCCTGGCACGACCTTTCCGGTGACAGGAAGGCTCTGAAAGCTGCGCGTAGACTAGTGGATCATCTGATGACGCAGGTCGGTGAAGGCAAGACGGACATAGTGGCGACAGGAAACTACCGAGGGATGGCGAGTTCGTCGATCCTGGAGGCCGTGGTGTCGTTGTACAGGCATACCGGCGATCCGTCATATCTTGATTTCGCCCGGTATATCGTACGGCAATGGGAGACCCCCGATGGCCCTGGGCTGATCGGCAAGGCTATAGCCGGTATTCCTGTGGCCTCCAGATTTCCTCACCCTGAGAAATGGTTTTCCAGAGAGAACGGTCAGAAGGCGTATGAGATGATGTCCTGTTACGAGGGACTTCTTGAGCTTTACAAGATAGATGGAGACCCATCCTACCTTTCCGCCATAGAGAAAACAGTGGCGAACATAATCAGCGATGAGATCAATGTCGCCGGGTCTGGCAGTTCATTCGAGTGCTGGTACGGAGGCAAGGCGCGTCAAGCGTTGCCGACCTACCATACAATGGAGACTTGCGTGACATTCACGTGGATGCAACTGTGCGGCCGTCTTCTGCGCTTTTCCCGTGACTCATCCTATGGGGATCTCATAGAGACAGCCATTTACAACGCGCTTATGGCCTCACTGAAGGATGACGCGTCCCAAATAGCGAAATACAGTCCGCTGGAAGGTTGGCGGGCGGAAGGCGAGGAGCAATGCGGAATGCACATCAACTGCTGCAACGCCAACGGTCCGCGCGCGTTCGCGATGATACCAAAAGTGATGTATGAAGTCGATGGCAAGAGCGTCTATGTCAACCTGTACGCGCAATCGGAGGCTGACATCATCCTCTCGCCTGAAGAAAGACTTCATTTGCGTCAGACAACTGATTATCCTGTCAGTGATTCGATACAGATCGAAATAGATTCTCCGAAACCAGTCAGATGTGAGGTGGCTCTCCGTATTCCGGGCTGGAGCGAGGATGTGAGCGTGGCTGTTAACGGAGTGGAGATGAGAGACATCGCTCCTGGACATTACCTGAGAATGGAACGCGAATGGAAATCCGGTGACAAGATCCATGTCAGGCTTGATTTGAGAGGACGTGTCGCCAGTGAGGGAAATTCTGTGGCAATAGTCCGCGGTCCTGTGGTCCTGGCTCGGGACAGCAGGTTCAAGGACGGCTTTGTGGACGAGGGTGTCGCGTTGGTCTCCGACGACGGCTACGTGGAACTGTCTCCGTTGGAAGGCTGTGATTTCGCCTGGATGGCTTTCACTGTACCAATGAGGGTTGGAACCCTGCTTGAGAACAACCGGTCTCCAAGGCAAGTGCACCTTTGTGATTTCGCCTCGGCGGGCGACACGTGGGACAGGTCACAGAGGTACAAGGTCTGGCTCCCGCAGACTCTGAATGTGATGAACTACGATTATGTTCCTTATTAGCTCACGAAAAGGCCAAGAGTATAAGATTTCGTGCGCCAGAGGGATGATCCCGCTCACGGATAAAAGGGATTTGTGAGACGGTGAGTGGAAAGCGTCATTTCACGCGCCGGAGTGTCTTTCAAGATGCTTCGTGCGCTGAAATGGCGTTTTTGAGCACGGACTATACATTCAGGAAACTTTCGTGCGTGGAAGACTGTTATCAGCTCACGGCTCAAAGGAAATTGCCGGATGTGAGATTGCCGTTCGGATTCTTTTCACTAATTTTGAGGCCGGAAAATTAATGGACCATGATCAAGGATGTAAAGGTGATTGTTTTCGATGCGGACGACACGCTGTGGGACAATCAGTCGTACTTCGACAAGGCGGAGGATGAGTTCACTCATGAACTTAAGGAATATGGCACCGCGGAGGAACTGTCGGCGGAACTTTTCAGGACGGAGTCCGCGAACATGCCTGTTCTGGGGTACGGGGCGAAGGCCGTCTGCATCTCGATGATGGAGACCGCCTTGAAGGTGTCTGACAACAAGGTGCAGGGCGAGAATCTTTCACGAATACTATCTTCAGCGAAATCCCTGCTGAGTCTTCCGGCGACTCCTCTTCCTGGGGTGGAGGACACCTTGAAGGCCTTGAAGCGCAGCGGGCGCTACAGGCTGGTTGTCTTGACAAAAGGTGATATGCTCGACCAGGAGAACAAGCTAAGGCGCTCAGGGTTAAGTGAATATTTCGACAGGACTGAAGTGGTCTCCAACAAAGGCAAAAAGGAATATCTTGACCTCTGCCAAAGCGAAGGCATCTCTCCTGAAGACATGGCGATGGTCGGGAACTCATTCAAGTCGGACATCTTGCCTGTCATAGAGATCGGAGGCTACGGCATACATATTCCTTTCCACACCACGTGGCGGCATGAGGTGACTGAGGAATTTGACCATCCGAACATCACGCGTCTCGATTCTTTCGATCAACTCGGCAAGATATTCATTGACAATGAATAGAAATCAACCAGACAAGATTTTGGTGCGCGGGGCGAGGGTGCACAACCTGAAGAATGTGGATGTGGACATTCCGCTCGGAAAGATAGTTGGGATCGCCGGGGTGTCGGGGTCCGGGAAGTCCTCGCTGGCGCTTGGGGTGCTGTATTCAGAAGGCTCAAGGCGCTATCTTGAGTCACTCTCCACTTACACCAGAAGGAGGATGACTCAGGCCGCCAAGGCGGATGTGGATGAGGTCCTTTATGTCCCGGCGGCTCTGGCGCTTCACCAGAGGCCGGGGATCCCCGGCATACGCAGCACTTTCGGTACAGGGACCGAACTCCTTAACAGCCTTAGGCTTATGTTCTCAAGACTGGCGAGCCACCGATGCCCGAACGGTCACTATGTCGAGCCGTCTTTGCTTGTGGCTGCCGGGAAGGAGCTTGTCTGCCCTGTCTGCGGGGAACATTTCTACGCCCCCTCCGCCGAGGAGTTGTCGTTCAACAGTCAGGGAGCATGTAGGAAATGTGACGGAACCGGCACAGTCAGGACAGTGGATGAATCCACACTGATTCCCGATGAGAACTTAACGATTGACGAAGGAGCTGTCGCTCCTTGGAACACGCTGATGTGGTCGCTGATGAAGGATGTCTGCCGGGCGATGGGCGTGCGCACTGACGTGCCTTTCAAGGATCTGACAGACAAGGAAAAGGACATCGTCCTTCACGGTCCGGCAGTTAAAAAACACATTCTTTACAAGGCCAAGAACTCGAACGACGCGGCTGAACTGGACTTCACTTTCTACAACGCCACGTACACTGTCGAGAACGCCCTTGCGAAGGTCAAGGACGAAAAGGGGATGAAGCGTGTCGAGAGGTTCCTCCGAACGGACGTTTGCCCGGATTGCCACGGAACAAGACTTTCCGATGCGGCAAGGGCGCCAAGGCTCAGGGGAATCTCATTGGCTGATGCCTGCACGATGACCCTTAAAGAGATTGTGGAGTGGGTAAAAGGCGTTCCGGCCTCGCTTCCGGAAGAGATGCGGCCTATGGCCGGAAGCATCTGCGAATCGTTTCTTGACACGGCCAAACGGTTGATGGATTTGGGAATAGGTTATCTGTCGCTGGATCGCTCGGCGGCGACGCTCTCTACAGGAGAACGTCAGAGAATGCAATTGGCCAGGGCCGTGAGAAACCGCACGACCGGAGTTCTGTACGTTCTGGACGAGCCTTCTATCGGTCTGCACCCATCGAATATAATCGGCCTTTGCGGTGTGATGGAGGATCTTATGGCGGACGGCAACTCCGTTATCCTTGTTGATCACGACACACAGATCCTGACCAAATCCGACTGGATGATCGAGATGGGGCCGGGTGCCGGATCAGGCGGTGGCAAGGTGATAGCGCAAGGAACGATAGACGACATCGAGGCCAATGAATATTCAAGGATAGGCCCTTTCCTTTCAGGTAAGGCGTCTGTTAAAGTCAGACCACAGATAAAGGACGCTGACATATTCATTGATGGGAAGATAGTGATGGAGACAGATGCCATTCACACCGTCAAGCCGCTCAGGGTTGAGATTCCGAAAGGCCGTATGACGGTTGTCACAGGTGTCTCCGGTTCCGGCAAGACCACTATGGTGCTTGAAAGTCTCATTCCGGCGCTTCAGGCGAAGATCGCCGGTCGTGAGTTGCCGCGTCACGTGAAGTCTATGGAAGCTGAAGGAATACGTCAGGTGAAACTCATAGACGCTTCTCCGATAGGTATTAACGTCCGCTCTACCGTCGCGACTTACGCAAATGTCCATGATGAGTTGAGGAAAGTCTTCGCCAAGACTCCGGACGCGAAGAAGCACGGCTACAAGGACGGGGATTTCTCCTACAACACCGGCAAACTCAGATGCCCGACATGTGACGGGACAGGTGTGATCAGCCTTGACGTGCAGTTCCTTCCTGATGTGGACATCCCGTGCCCGGACTGCCGTGGGTCGAGATATTCAAAGGCCGCCGGAAGCATTAGGTGGGAGAACTCAGCCGGAGAATTCCATTCGCTGCCGGATCTTATGGACATGGACATAAATTCCGCGCTTGACGCGTGTGCGGATCTCAAACTGATAAGTCAGCGGCTCAGAGTCTTGCGGGATCTCGGTCTTGGTTATCTGACGTTAGGTGAGGAGACCCCTAGCCTGTCCGGTGGTGAGGCTCAGAGGCTCAAGCTGGCCAGCGAGATGGGCCGGGGACAGGGCGACTCGGTCTTCGTGTTCGACGAGCCGACCATCGGCCTTCACCCGTCCGATGTCATGACACTCTTGAAGGTTTTCCAGGGCCTCATCGACCATGAAGCCACCGTCATCGTCATCGAGCATGATCTCGATGTCATCCGCAACGCTGACTACGTCATCGACATGGGGCCGGGCGGCGGATCCGAAGGCGGACGCATTGTCGCCACCGGCACACCGGAACAGATCCGCGCGGCGAAGGACAGCGCCACCGGCCGGTTTATCTGAAAATTATTTTCCGTGTCTACTTTTCGCGTCCGGTACACTCCACGAATCCTTACATATTTATTTTCCCGCTCGCTGATAGATTGGTCTCATTTCATCCATCAGTATAAGTGACGATCCGAAAGGATAGGACAAGGACGAAACACGGACGCGAAAATTTTCCGAGTGCTGTTTTGCGTGAATCAAAGATTTTCCTAAATTTGCGTTGTCGGAGCGATCCGGCGTAAATACGGAAAGTGCGATCACGCGGTCCTCAATTGAAAATCTGACAGTTTTCCAACGAATAAGGGACTTTCGAACAGCACTCTTTTCTTGTGTATCAACCATGCCGGTACTGGCTTGTCATTATATGCTTGGCCACCACCGCGACAGACATGAATATACAGGTGTGGAGTTCCATTCGTTCTTCTTATTCGGGTTTTGTCAGAACCTTCAATTGAAAGAACGTGGAACTCCACACTTTCATTGCGGGCTGAAATGATTCTACTTAATGTTGGCTATATTAACAGTTGCGCCCGACACGGACAAAGGGCAGAGATGTATGAAAAAGACCGAAGGCTTAATTATATGCATGTTGCTTTTGTGCAACTCCACAAGCGCCAGGGTTTCCGGCAATGCCGCGACCTCGGACGGTTCGATTGAGTCAGTGAATATGAGCGCTCCTTTATGTTCGGACTGTGGTGACCACTATATGAGAACCAGCAAGACAGTCGAGATCTATACGGAATCCGGACATCACAAAGGCAAGTACTCCGTGTGGTTGAGCAAAGGCGACAAGTACATAATGTTCAATAATGAATGGATATGCATCGAAGGAAAAACCCGTTTTTTTCACAACGGCAATGCCTATGTGATAAGATAATCCTCATTAATTAATCAGAAACTGATAGACTTGGCTTTCGTCAAGTATCTATATCAAACGACATGAGAATCCCTATGAAAGAAACGAATGTTCAAAAAAAACCGAGTGCTGTTTTGCGTGAATCAAAGATTTTCCTA
>DJOW01000064.1:24051-46967 GCA_002437305.1 Bacteroidales bacterium UBA6428 | reverse complement strand
TGTCCAGCGAGAGCATTGTTGGCCGGACAAAATGCAGAAAACATGCGTTTTGTCCGGTCGGAGCACAATCTACCGGACGAACAGCGCTGAGTAATTACAGACGATGAGAATCTTACAAACGGCTTTCAGTCACATGTCGAATCTGTGCCGGTGGAATCAAGACCGGGCTGAAAAACTCAAGGGCAAAGGTACGGGATTTTCATGGAAATGATCCTTTCAGGCGCTTCGGATAGGTTTTGACGTGAAACCGTTCCGTAAATCCATCCGCACCGACATCAGCACGAGGCGACAGCAATAAGGACTCGCCTCCGCTTGTACCCTGACATGGAGCCACAAGGCACAACATAAATGAGAGCCGAAAATATACCTCGGAATCAGCGTGTGTCCTGACGTGGGACCGCAAGGCATCTGGACACGGGTTCACATTCCGGTGCCGGAGGGACCGGACGACATTCTTTGACTATAATGTCGTTCAAAACCGACAAATGGAGAGTTTCGACGGCGCTTCGCGGCAATATTGTCGTTCTGCCTCTCAACTTTTAGTCTGTTCCCTGACCAGAGAGTTTCTTGAGGCGTGATTTGTAAATCATTGTTAATAAATAGTTTAACTACAAGTCTTTGGTTGTTTAACACTCAAGACAAAGTGCTAACTATATGATAATTAATGCATTTTACACCACTCGTTGACACAGAACGCGTTGCGTTTAGACATAGAGAGGGAGATACTTATTCTTATGAAAATGAAGGAATCAGACAATGCTTTACCTTGCGATGGCACCGTTGCCCGGAGGACTTGGCGACCCTTCACCCGGACAGGGCGCGCGAAGCGCGTAGGCCGCCAAGGCCTCCGAGCAACGGTGATCCTGACCGAAGATAGCCCTGTGGCAGCCTCTGGCAACGCTATGCTTAGTAAGATAACTTTCAGGGCACAACTCAGGGGTGTTTCAGATATTAAGTATTTCCTGTACAGGCTTTCTAAGATATATGCCTAAACACATACTATACCCACAGTCGACAGGGTATAGGCAAACAGATGTATAGAGACGTGACTGTGCGCCTCAATTTTGCGAAAAAATAGAAAGGCGGCCATCTGTAATATGGTCGCCAAAATATTACTTGAAATGCGTTGTCAGCATTCTTTAGTCAAGCGTCTGCTTGATTTCGGTGATGACGAACGCTTCGATGCTGTCACCGACCTTCAGGTCGTTGAACTTGTCGATGCCGATGCCGCACTCCATTCCGGCGGATACCTCCTTCACATCGTCCTTGCCCCTCTTGAGTGAGGCGAGTTCTCCGGTGTAGACCACGATTCCGTCACGGATGAGTCTGCACTGCGATGTCTTGGCGATCTTTCCGTCTCTGACAAGACATCCGGCGATTGTGCCGACCTTGGAAATCTTGAAGGTCTGCTTGACCTCAGCCGTTCCGGTGATTTCCTCTTTCTTGATCGGCTCAAGCATACCCTCGATACCGTCCTTAACATCATTGATCGCATCATAGATGACAGAGTAGAGGCGGATTTCGATTCCCTGCTCGTCTGCCAGCTTCCTTGCATCGGTCGAAGGACGTACCTGGAAGCCGATGATGACTGCGTCCGAAGCCTCTGCCAGGATCACATCGGACTCTGAAATCGCTCCCACAGCCTTGTGGATAACATTCACGCGAACCTGCTCGGTCGAAAGCTTGATGAGTGAGTCGGACAGAGCCTCCACTGATCCGTCCACGTCACCCTTCACGATGACATTGAGCTCCTTGAAGTTGCCGATGGCGATCCGTCGTCCGATCTCCTCAAGGGTCATGTGCTTCTGGGTCTTGATGCCCTGGATGCGCAGGAGCTGCTCGCGCTTGTTGGCGATCGCCTTGGCTTCCTTCTCATCGCTCATGACATTGAACTTGTCACCTGCGCTCGGGGCTCCGTTGAGACCAAGGATGGAGACCGGCGTGGAAGGGCCTGCGTCCTTCACCTTTTGTCCGCGCTCGTTGAACATCGCCTTGACGCGGCCGTAGTAGCTTCCGCTCAGCACCATGTCACCGGTGTGGAGCGTTCCGTCCTGCACAAGGACTGTGGCAAGATAGCCGCGGCCCTTGTCCAGCGAAGACTCTATGACCGCTCCGACAGCATTCTTGTTCGGATTGGCCTTGAGGTCAAGGAGGTCCGTCTCCAGAAGAACCTTCTCCAGAAGTTTGTCAACACCGGTTCCTTTCTTGGCGGAAATCTCCTGACACTGGTATTTCCCGCCCCACGCCTCCGTGAGGATATTCATTTGTGCAAGTTGCTGGTAAATCTTCTCCGGCTGAGCCCCAGGCTTGTCGATCTTGTTGATGGCGAACACCATAGGCACTCCGGCGGCCTGCGCGTGGTTGATGGCTTCGACTGTCTGCGGCATCACGGCGTCGTCCGCCGCGATGATGATGATCGCGAGGTCGGTGAGCTGGGCTCCACGGGCACGCATGGCTGTGAACGCCTCGTGTCCAGGGGTGTCAAGGAAGGTGATGCGCCTTCCGTCAGGGAGTTTCACGTTGTAGGCGCCGATGTGCTGGGTGATTCCACCGGCTTCGCCCGCTATGACATTGGATTTACGAATATAGTCGAGCAACGAGGTCTTTCCGTGGTCCACATGCCCCATCACGGTGATGATCGGCGGCCTTGGAACGAGATCCTCTTCACGGTCGGCGTGCTCGCTGGTCTCCTCGATCTCCTCGGTCAGGTCCGCCGTGACGAACTCGACTTTGTAGCCGAACTGCTCGGCCACAAGCACGAGCGCCTCGGCATCGAGCCTCTGGTTGATGGACACCATCAGACCCAGATCCATGCACGCCTTGATGACCTCGTTGACAGGAGTGTTGTTCATCAGGGTCGCAAGGTCGTTCACGGTCACGAACTCTGTGACTTTCAGAACTTTCTTGTCGGCTATCTCCTGTGCCATCTCCTCCTGGGACTTGGCGGCGGCCAACTCCCTCTTCTCTTTTCTGTACTTGGCTCCGAAGTTGTTCTTCTTATTGTCATTCATCCTTGCGTAGGTCTCTTTGACCTGCTTCTGGATCTCCTTCTGTATCGCCTCCTGCTCCTCCTCGGTCATCGCCGGCTTGAAGCGGTCCGCTCCACGGTTCCGCTTCTTTCCGCCCTTCCCCTGGTCCTGGGATGGTTTGGAGTTCTTGTTCTTGTCCTTGCGCGAATTGTTGTCGGCTTGCTTGCCTTCCTTCGCCACATCGACCTTTTGGCTTCCCTTTGCGATCCGCTCCCTCTTCTTGTTGCCTTTCCTAGGCTCGAACTGGGACAGGTCAATCTTGCCCAGAACCTTAAGTCCGGGAGCGGAACCGGAATCAGCTGTTTTTTCTTCCTTGGCTTGAGGATGTCCGTCCTGTTGTGGCTGCTGATTCCTGGCTTTGGCCTGTTGTTCCTCTCTTTGCCGGGCGGCAAGCTTCTTTTCATGCTTGCCCAGCGGCCTCTCTCCGTTACGGACATTTTTCCCTGAAGCTGGGGTTGTAGGCTCGGGTACGATGTCGGTGACGGGCTTTTCCTTTTTGATCTCCGGCTTGGCTTCCTGTCTTGTCTCCGGCTTGGCTTCCGCCTTGATCTCAACGACCTCTTCCGTTTTGCTTTCTTCTTTTATTGCGGGGGTTTTCTCCTCCGGTGCCGCCATCTGTTCCGGTTCCTTTGCCGGCTCCTCAACGGGAACGGTATCCTTTGGCTGAAGTGCCTGCGCTGTCTGCGTGGTCTGCGCCTCTTCCTTTTGCCCGACCGTTTTCCCGGGCTCTGCCTGAGGTTCGGGCTTAGGCGCGGCGGGAGTGAAGATTGTCGTCTTGATGACGGTCTCCCTGACAGGTTCCTCCTCTTCCTCCTTGGCGCTGTCCTGCTGCTTCTTTGAGGTCTTCACAAGTATTTCGTTGAGTTTGATGTCGACTTTCTCCGCTGCCTGTTTGGCCACAAGATCTTTCGCGAACTGCTTTTCTATCGCCGGAAGAAGGTCTTCTGAGACCTTGGCGTTTGGATCGGCCTCGACCTCGACGCCTTCCTTGTTCAGGAAGTCAACAAGGTTCTGTAGACCTACATTATACTTTCTTATTATTCTGCTTAATCTGATTTCTGCCATATTCAACCCCCATTTTAGTTATTGATTGTTCGCTATCTGGCCGTGATTATTCCTCAAATTCCGCCCTGAGGATCCTGAACACTTCCGCCACGGTCTCATCCTCGAGGTCGGCTCTCTTGGCGATGTCCTCCGGCGTGAATGCGAGGACGCTCTTGGCGGTGTCACATCCGATGGCTTCCAGACGGTCGATCACCCATTGGTCAATCTCGTTGCTGAACTCGCTGAGCAGGACGTCCTCTTCTTCCTGGTTCTCGTCCTTTGGAAGTTCTCTCCAAACCTCGATCTCTCTTCCCACAAGCATGCCGGCCAGTTTGATGTTGCATCCACCGCGGCCGATGCCTTTCTTAACCTCGTCAGGCTGCATGTAAACCTTGATCTTGTCCGTGTCCGAGTTTCCGAGGTCTATGGAGGAGACCCTTGCCGGACTGAGGGCACGTTGGATTAGAAGCTGTGTGTTGTTCGTCCACTGGAGCACATCGATGTTCTCGTTGCGGAGCTCGCGTACGATTCCGATGATCCTGGATCCCTTCACACCGATGCAGGCTCCGATAGGGTCGATCCTCTCGTCATAGGACTCAACAGCCACCTTGGCGCGCTCGCCCGGGACGCGGACCACTTTCTTGATCGTGATGAGACCGTCGAAAATCTCTGGAACCTCGTGCTCGAAGAGCTTCTCAAGGAACTCATTGGAGGTTCTTGAGAGAGTGATGTAAGGGGTTGTGTTGTTTTTCATCTCCACGCTCTTGATGATGGCGCGGATGGTGTCGCCCTTCTTGAATCTCTCTCCGGGAATCTGCTCGGCCTTGGGCAGATGCAGCTCGTTGTTGTCCTCGTCAAGTATAATGACCTCTTTGGACCATGTCTGGTAGATCTCGCCCGTGAAGATCTCGCCTACCTTGTCCGAATAGGCTTTGAAGACATTTGCCTTGTCGATGTCCATGATCCGTCCCTGAAGGTTTTGCCTGATGTTCAGGATCCCTCTTCTTCCGAACGAAGCCAGGGAGAGCTTTTTGGTGTACACATCACCGATCTCATAGTCATCATCTCCTGTCTCAGCCTTTATCTGCTCGCGTGTGATTTGCGTGTTGGGATTCTCAACTTCCTCCACGACATCGAAATTCTGGTAGATCTCGCAGTCTCCCTTGTCCACATTGATGATGACATCAAAGTTGTCCGCTGAACCATAGGTCTTGGCTATCTGGGTGAGGAACACGTCCTTTAGCACACCCATCATCACAGGTCTGTCGATGTTCTTCTCCTCCTTGAAGTCCTTGAAGGCGTCAATGAGAGTGATTTCTTCTTTCTTTTCCATGCTTATAATCTTGATGCTTATTTCTTGAACACAATGTGCGGCACGACGGAATTGATGTCCCCGGATCCGAAATGATCCTCATGCTCCACCATCTCTTTCCTCTTCTTTCCTTCGACCGCCTCTTTTTGTGAATATCTCAGGCCTATTCCTGTCTCATCAGCCTCTGTCAGGACCCCGATTATCTTTTTCCCGCCCTTGAGGCTGACCTCGACCACTGATCCGACGGCTTTCTGAAATTGCCTGAGTACCTTGAACGGTTGGTCAAGCCCGGCGGAAGTCACTGTCAGGGAATAGTCTTCCGCTTCCTTGTCGAATATGGCGATGAAGGCGTCGTTGACGCTGACGCAGTCCCCGAGGCCTACATCGCCATATTCTTTCTCTATTGTGATCTCGATGTCATTGTCCTTGCCGACGCTGACATCGACGAGGAAGCATCCGCGGCTCCGCACGGCCTCGTCAATGCTGTCGATGATTTGTTCTTTCTGCATAAGGCGTTGGTCTTACAAAACAAAAGACAGGAGACGCCTTCGTCCCCTATCTCTCACAACGATGCAAAGATAAGAATATTTTAGTGAAAATGAAAATAAATTGCTTTCTTTGCAAACTGTATTGGAAGATTTAGAAGAATTTAACGCCAGAAAAGATGGAATTTACCGCTAAGCAATTGGCTCAGGTGCTCAAGGGAACCGTTGAGGGTGACCCGCAGGCCACAGTCACATCCTTTGCCAAGATCGAGCATGGAAAACCTGGACAGTTGTGCTTTTTCGCCAACCCAAAGTACGAGAAATACGTCTACACATGCAGGGCCAGTGTCTTGCTGGTCAACAAGGACTTCGCTCCCAAGGGGGCTGTGATCTCCACTTTGGTCAGGGTCGATGATGCCTACAAATCATTGGCTGACCTTCTTAAATACGTCTCTACTCAGAAGCGTACCGACAAAAGACATCGGGGTTTCCGTTCCTCGTGGTTCCTCACCACGAAATTCGGCAAGAAGGTCTATCTGGGCAGTCATTCTTACGTCGGGCACCACGCCAAGGTCGGAGACTACACAAAGATCTACGAGAATGTCTATGTCGGTGACAACACCGTGATAGGGTCTCACTGCATAATTTACCCTGGGGTCGTGATCTATCCCGGAATGGTGATAGGCGACAATGTGATCATCCATGCCAATGCCGTCATCGGCTCGGACGGATTCGGCAACGCCCCGCTTCCCGACGGGACATGGGAGAAGATCGAGCACATAGGCAATGTGGTCATCGGCGACAATGTCGAGATCGGAGCCGGTACGACCATCGACAAGTCCGAGATGGAGTCTACGGTCATCGGCAACGGAGTGAAGATTGACAATCTATGCCAGATCGCCCACAATGTCCAGATCGGCGACAACACCGTTATGGCGGCCCAGTGCGGCATCGCCGGCTCCACAAAGATCGGCAAGAACTGCATTCTGGCGGGTCAGGTCGGCATTGCCGGGCATCTGAATATAGCCGACAACACCACGATCGGGGCCCAGTGCGGTGTCATCGGGAATATTCGTAAGCCAGGACAGGTGCTCCTAGGCTCTCCGGCCCTCCCGCTGAAGAACTATCTCCGCAGCTATGCTGTCTTCAAGCGGCAGGGTGAGGAATAGCAGCCGATAGCCACTAAGTGCCGAGCTAATCCTTGAATATTCAAAAATCATTGCTATCTTTGCGGACTGCTGTGTTTTACGCAGCCTGCAAAAGTTAGATTATGACTTCTTATAAGCAAAAAACCCTTGCGGGTGAACATCTGTTCCATGGGAAAGGACTTCACACCGGCAGGATTTCGACAATGGTTCTCAAACCGGCTCCGGAGAACACAGGAATAGTCTTCCACAGGGTGGATCTGGGCAAAGAAGCTTTGGTGGAGGCTTTGGCAGAAAACGTGTCCTCAACAGCGAGAAGCACGACCATCTCCAAAGGTGAGGCTTCTGTCTCGACAATTGAGCACCTGATGTCCGCGCTTACCGGGATGGGAGTGGACAATGCCATAGTAGAGATTGACAATGTCGAGGTCCCTATCCTGGACGGCAGCGCGCGCCATTATGTCGAGGCCATCGCCGGCGGAGGACTTGAAGAACAGAGCGCGGACAGAAAGTATGTCACTGTCCCTGAGGAGATTGAGATACGTGACGAGAAGACCGGATCATTGGTGAGGATCACGCCATCCGATGCTCCCTCGATTGACATTACCGTTGATTTCGGATCAAGGGTACTCGGGATCCAGACAGCGCACTGGGATGAGTCGACCGACTATGCCCGTGAGATCGGACCGTGCCGGACTTTCGTGTTCTTCCATGAGATTGAATACCTCTTCCAGAACAATTTGGTGAAAGGCGGGGATGTCGACAACGCCATTGTGATCGTAGAGCATCCTGTGAAACCCGAACAGGTGGAGAGGCTGTCCGCCCTTTTTAAAGTCCCGAAGCTTTCCATCAACGAGAACGGCTACCTTAACAATCTCAAGCTTCATTTTCCTAACGAGTGCGGAAGGCACAAGCTCTTGGATCTGATCGGAGACTTGAGGCTTGCCGGCGGCTATCTTAAGGCAAGGGTCTCCGCCTATAAGCCGGGACACACGATCAACACACGGGCGGCTGCGGCGATCCGTGAGAGAAACCGATAATAAAACATTCACATATGAACAAAATTTCACCGCTGGCGTCAGTCAGCCCTAACGCCAAACTCGGCGACAACATCGAGATCGGCCCTTTCGCCTTCATCGATGAAGATGTGGAGATCGGTGACGGATGCAAGATTCATCCTCACGCGATGATTTATTCGTACGTAAGGATGGGACAGAACTGCCAGGTGTTTCCCGGAGCCGTTGTGGGCGCCATCCCGCAAGATCTTAAGTACGAGGGGGAAGTGACGTATGTCGAGATAGGGGACAATGTCACGGTCCGCGAATGCGTCACGATCAACCGAGGCACAAAAGCCAGTGGAAAGGGCGTCACAAAGATCGGAAGCAACACCCTGCTGATGTCCTACGTCCATGTGGCGCATGACTGTGTTGTCGGCAACCATTGCATCCTTGTCAGTTTCGTGGGCATAGCCGGAGAGACGGTCGTGGATGACTGGGCCATCATCGGAGGCGGAGCCAAGGCCCATCAGTTCTCCAAGATCGGCTGCCATGCCATGGTCGGAGGAATGTCGAAGATCAACAAGGACATCCCGCCCTACGTGCTCTGTGGACGTGACCCGATCTGCTACTCGGGCGTGAACATCGTCGGCTTGCGTCGCCGTGGGTTCTCTTCCGAGGTTGTCCGCAACATCAAGGACATCTACGACACGATTTATTTCTCCGGCTACAACATCACCGACGGCTGCGCCAAGGTCGAGGCCGGATTCCCTCCAAGCGAGGAGCGTGACACAATCCTGAATTTCATAAGAAGCTCAAAGCGTGGAATCATCAGGGCCAACGACTCCCACGAGAAAGGAGAATTTGAATAGGCCTGGGGAGGAGGCCGTTCTGCTTAGTGTGGCCTGGTTCCCGCCGATCAGCTATTTCGCACTGATGGCCAGAGACTTCATCTTGTCCGGGGACAGGGTGAAGCCTTCTGTCGTTTACCTTGAGGCATGTGAACATTACCAGAAGCAATCCTGGCGGAACCGCTTCCGTTACTATGCCGCCGATGGCCCTCAGAGCCTGAACTTTCCGATTGTCCACGAAGGCGGGACCTATGAATTGCCGATCACTGAGATCAAGGTGGACTACTCGACTCCTTGGCTGGTCCGTACCGAGCGGGCGATCGCGTCGGCCTACGAATCTTCCGCTTATTTTGAGTACTACAAGGATGAGCTCTTCGCGGCTCTGGATACGCGTCCCTCGACCCTTTTTGATCTGAATGTCCGAATAATCAAGTTCTTCCTTCGAAAGACCGGCATCGCCGTTGACCTCAGGGTGACCGATGAATATGTCCCTGTCCGTTCCCGTGAGATTCCTGTGGACACGGGAATATACGGTCTGGACTATCGTGAGGTAATCCATCCTAAACGCCCTGACAGAATATTGAGAGACCTGAATCTGGAAAAACCGTACTTCCAGGTCTTCGCCCGAAAGTACGGTTTCGTTCCGAATCTTTCAATAATGGACCTTCTGTTCAACGAAGGTCCCGATTCGATTTCCTATCTCAAAAATTTGTAGAACCCTTTTTGTCAGCCGAGCTTGCGGAAATGGCTATAATTTCAGCTTAGAACCTCCACCCGAACGTCGCCGTGATGCTGTAGATGTTCCTCTTGTTGAGGATCATCGGAGACGCCACATCGTCAAGGTAGTCTGCATAAGGGGAGATATATTCATCCGACAGCATCGTAAGCCTTGCGGCGAGGTCCGCGAAGAACGATCCGTTTGATGAATATCCGAGGCCTACCGAGAATGCGTTGATCCTGTCTTTCAGTTCCGTCTTTTTTCCATTGTCGAAGGTGTATTCCGGTGTAGTGGTGAAATTGTAGCCGGCGCGCACCGCGAATTCCGGCACAGGCTTGAACTCCGCACCGATCCTTACCATGTGCGAAACACCCATGCAGTCGCGGATCTCGTCGTTCACGTCATCGAAAGAACTGTCCCAATTGCCTTCCTTGCTCATGAACTTCATGGTGCTGTAGTCAGCCATCTCGTAGTCCGCGCTCAGAAGGGCCATTCCGGCGAATGTGAACGCCGCTCCGGCGTTGAGCCTGTACGGCGAACGGATCATGTAGGAATATTCTCCCTCAGGAGTCTGGGCCGAACCATTGTACTGGGCGTCGGTGTAGTTCACGTTCGCGTCCTGACGCCAACGCTCGTTGATCTCCATGAAGGTTGGAGTCTGTACGGCCGCCCCCACACGGATGCCGTCAGCCGGCCTCCACAGGAATCCGAACTTCCCATAGATTCCACTTCCTTCGGCAGTGTAGGAGTAACGTGCACGGTAGTCGCTGAAGTAGGTGTTGCCTTTTTCGAATTCCGTGAGGAAATCCTCGGGATCGACGGCCGCCTCTTTGAAATATTCATCAAAGCTATAGTTCAGTGACGTTATTCCTAGGTTGGCCCCCACGAAGAAGGTCTCGCTGAAATTCAGACCCACGTTGAACAGTACATCGTACTTGCTTCCTGTGACCTTGCGCCCGTATGCCTGGTTCAGCGGACCTCCGAGGAAGACGTTGTAGATTCCGTTTCCGTCCTTGTCCAGGACATAACCCTCGGCATCGATGTGGTCTCCGTCCTGAAGGGTGTAATAGCCGTCTTTGACATCTTGCGCCGTGACTGGGTAGTAGCGTTCTGTGGCCGCGATGTAGCGGTACGGGTAGCCTGGATCAAGGTCGCTTCCGTAGTTGGCTATCGCTCCGGCCTGCGCGTTTACGATGGCGTTCCAGGGAGCGGGCATATTCCTGCCGTCATTCTCGTAATAGGCATTGTCCCAAATGTCAATTTTGTTCCCATCGGCGTCGAGGTAACCATTCAGGAAGCCTGAATTGAATTCGTCCGCGCCGACTGCCATCGCGCTGAGGTAGCTTGTCTTGTCGTTCTGTCCTCCAGCCAGCATCTGACCGGTGAAATTGTTCGTGCCGTTGACGATGATTCCGTAAGTGACGGACGTAAGGCCGCTTCTGTTCCCCGTGTCCCAATTGATCGTGGTGCCGAAGTTCGGCAAAGAGAACCGTGTCAGATTCTTGGCCTGCCCGTTGATGAACTTGTCACTTCCTCCGACCGGGTGGTAGGCGCTGTAGGACGCGTTCATCGAACTCATCGTCAGGTTCGGCGTTATCGTGAACTGGGAATATCCCGCCACCGCCGATCCCGCGGGATTGATGCCGATGGAGCCAAGGTCACCGCCGACGGCGGTCATCGCGTTGCCCATTCCGATCGACCTTGCGGTTCCGTAGTAGTTGTTCTGGCTGAATGTCAGCCCGTCGTACATTGTCTGCGCCCCGGCTGTGGCCGCTGTCAATGACACGAGCGCAGTGAATATTGCCTTTCTCATTTCAATTGCTTTTAATGGTTATCTTCTTCCGCCACCGCTTCTGGAACCTCCACTGTAGGATCCACCGGAGCCTCTGGATGATCCACCGCCGGAGAACCCGCCTCCTGAAAAGCCGCCGCTACGGCTTGAGCTGCCCGAAGAATATGAGCTTGAGGAGCTTCTGCTTGTCGAGTAACTGTTGGAACTCCTTGATGAAGAACTGGATGAGTAGCCCCTGCTTGAGGATGACCTGTACGATCCGGATGATCTGTAACTGCCTGAAGAACTTCTGCTGCCGCTTCCTCCGGAATAGTTTCCTGATGACGATCCGCTTGAACTTCTGCTACTGCTTGCAGGTCTTGAGTATATGGTCGATGATGACGAAGAGCGGCTGGTGCCGTAGGATGACCTTGCGGATGAAGAACCTGTCGAGGTTCCAAACGATGAGCCATCGGCCCTTGAAACGCTTCCCACGGATGACCTGACGGATGACGATCTGGCAGATGACGACCTTACAGAAGAGGAAGCCGACCTGTTCACCGAAGATATTGATGACCTTGTTCCGCTTGTTCGTCCACCGATGCTTGAAGACCTCGTCGATGCGGACATCGAGGATCTTGTCGATCCGGCACCGCTTCTGGATCTGGTCATGGAGGAACTTCTCACTCCTGCGCTCCTTGATGCGGAGCCGATGCCGCTTCTTCTGGCGGATCCTGTCGTGGACAGCCTCGGCGTGTATACTCTGCCGCTGCCCGGACCGAAGAAGTCACGGTCATGGAAGTGATGCGGTCCGTGACCCCATCCCCCATTATACCACGGATCGGGCCATCCGCCGTACCAGCCTCCATACCAACCACCGTACCATCCGCCATAGTACCAAGGGTCGTACCATCCGCTGCAATACCATGGGTTGCCCCATGTCCAGGAATAACCATAGAACCATGGATCATAGTACCACGGTGTGTACCATCCGCCATAGTACCAAGGGTTCGCTCCCCAATAGATTGAGGTGTAGAAAGGACGGTTCCAAGAGTACCATGAAGTCGCGTACCAAGGCTGGTATGCCGCCCAGGTGTCGAATCCGTTGTCGTAGAGGTAGACGGAAGTGGTGTTGTTGGTTTTGTTGAAATCTATTCTCGCCGCTTTGTCGTCCGGGATGAACAGAGTGTCGGCCTTCTCTCCGCTCCTCATGAAGATCGGTGAGTTTTTTGTCTTCGCCACAAGAAGGTCGGTCTCCTCATCGTTGGATGGGGTGGCGGTCTCCCCGGCTTGGTGAACCTTCGACTTGGATGTATAGTAGATTCCGTCCTGATACTTCTGTCTGGAAGCATCGGATGCAAGCCGCGCCGCTGAACCGCACGAAGTCAGTGCCAGAAGCGCCGAGATAAAGAGTAATGTGCGTGATTTCATTTCTGAATCTCCTATATTTGACAATTAATTCGTAACTTCGTGGCCGTATATTCTAAGGTATCGGCCACGCAAATGTCCTTGTTGAACAAAATCCATACCTTTGCGAATATTGCACAATTATAAGAATAAATGACAAAAACAGCAAAAGAATAATGGCAAAAGAAGTGACGAAGAGGTCTGAGAACTATTCTCAGTGGTACAATGATCTGGTTGTGAAGGCTGACTTGGCGGAGCAGTCGGCGGTCCGGGGGTGCATGGTCATAAAACCGTACGGCTATGCGATCTGGGAGAAGATGCAGCATGTGCTTGACAATATGTTTAAGGAGACCGGCGCGGTGAACGCCTATTTCCCGCTTTTTATCCCCAAGTCTTTCTTCAGCAAGGAGGCTGAGCATGTGGCCGGGTTCGCAAAAGAATGCGCCGTCGTCACCCATCACAGGCTGATGAACGACCCTGACGGCAACGGGATTGTAGTGGATCCGTCCTCTAAACTTGAGGAAGAGCTTATTGTAAGGCCTACGTCAGAGACTATCATCTGGAGCACTTATAAAAACTGGATCACGTCCTGGAGGGATCTTCCGATCATGTGCAACCAGTGGGCCAACGTGGTCCGTTGGGAGATGCGCACCAGGCTTTTCCTCCGCACCGCCGAGTTTCTTTGGCAGGAGGGGCACACTGCCCACGCCACCTCGCAGGAGGCTCAGGAAGAGGCCAAGAGGATGGTCGAAGTCTATGCCAAGTTTGCCCGTGAGTTTATGGCCCTGCCGGTGATCGTGGGACACAAGAGCCCGAACGAGAGGTTCGCCGGGGCGCTGGACACACTAACAATCGAGGCGATGATGCAGGATGGAAAGGCTCTTCAGGCCGGAACCTCGCATTTCCTCGGCCAGAACTTCGCGAAGTCATTCGATGTGAAATACACCGACAAGGAAGGCCGGCAGCAGTATGTCTGGGCCACTTCATGGGGCGTCTCCACAAGGCTTATGGGAGCCCTTGTCATGGCTCACGGTGACGACAACGGACTCGTCCTGCCGCCGGCCCTCGCTCCTATCCAGGTCGTCATGGTCCCGATCTACAAGACCGAGGAGGATCACAGCAGAATCCTTGAGAAGATGGAGCAGTTGAAGAAAGCCCTGGAGGCAGAGGGACACACCGTCAAGATTGATGACCGCGACACCCTGCGCCCGGGTTTCAAGTTCGCCGAGTGGGAGCTTAAGGGAGTTCCTGTACGTCTGGCGATGGGTCCCCGCGACCTTGAGAACGGTACGGTCGAGGTGCACAGAAGGGACACTCTTGAGAAACAGACGGTTGCTCTTGAAGGCCTTGACAAATCGATCGCCGCTCTGTTGGACGACATCCAGAAGACCATCTACCGGAAAGCATTCGATTTCCGCGCGTCGCACGTCGAGAAGTGCGATGACTGGGAGGAGTTCAAGGCCAAGATCGGAACCGGCAAGTTCCTGCTTTGTCATTGGGACGGTACCGCCGAGACCGAGCAGAAGATCAAAGATGAGACAAAGGCCACTATCCGATGCATTCCTGTGGACAGTTTTGTCTGTGAGGAGGAAGGCAAGGACATCTACTCCGGCAAACCTTCGAAGCGGAGGGCGGTGTTCGCCATTTCTTATTGATTAATTTTAATAAACTGACTATGAACATGAATTTAATAGGACGCGTCGCGTTGTCTTTGGCCCTGGTCCTTGTGTCTCACGCCGTGTCCGCTCAGACTGACACCGCCAGGAGGGACACGCAGTCGGCCTTGGCCGAGGCCGCGAAGCTTCTGGCGCAGGCCGAGGAGACAAAGGTGGCCGTCCCTAAGCCGAACTACTGGACCAACTCGCTGATGACGAACCTGAACTTTGTCCAGAGCAGCTTTACAAACTGGGCCAAGGGAGGTTACAACAACTACGCTCTCAGCGCCTACATCGATGGCAACGCCAGGTGGAAGAAGGGGGAGATGTACTGGAACAACCGTCTCCAGCTGGACTACGGATTCCTCTACTCGGCCGACAAGCCGATCATCCAGAAGAACAAGGACCGGATACTGTTCGAGAGTACATGGGGCTACAAGGCCACCAAGACCTTGAACTATTCCGCCAAGTTCACCTTCCTCAGCCAGTTCGCCAATGGTTACAACTATCCGACCCCTGCCGTGGAGGAGGACAAGGAACCGTCAGGCAAGGATTGGAGGGACGCCCGGGTGCTGAAGTCCAGCATTCTTTCTCCGGGAACGGTCAATCTGGGTCTTGGTATCGACTGGGTGCCGAGCAATTGGTTGACTGTCAACATGGCGCCTGTCACGGGTGGATTCACGATAGTAGGCAACGAGAAGCTGAGGAAGAATTATGGTATGGAGAGGAGGAAGAAATATGCGGACACGGAGGAGTATCCTGACGCAAAGGATGACAAAAACGTCTATTACACGACAGGAAATTATTACAAGTCAGCACGTTTTGAGTTTGGTGCCCAGCTGACTGCCGACGCGAAGGTCAAGGTGAATGACAACTTCGAAGGTTCTACGCATCTGCTCCTGTTCTCCAACTACTTGAAGAATCCTCAGAACATCCGTGTGAACTGGGACACCCGTATGATGTGGAAACTCAGCAGGTTCTTCTCGCTGAACATCACCACGAACCTCATCTATGACGACACTGTCCTCATCACGGACAAGGACGGCAGCACCGGCAGGAGGATCCAGTTCGCGCAGGCTCTCCAGTTCGGCTTTTCCTACACGTTCGCAAGCAAGAAATAGAAGTCCTGGATATGCAGGAGTGTTTTGACAGAATCTTGAGAGGGCTGCTTCCCGATGGGTATGCGGTCCTTTTGGCTGTCAGCGGCGGCGTGGACTCGATGTGCATGGCGGATCTGTTTCTCAACTCCACCGCCAGAGTGGGTTTCACGTTGGCTCACTGCAATTTCCATCTGAGGGGAGAGGAAAGTGATTCGGATGAGGATCTGGTCAGGGAATGGGCTGAGAACCATGGGGTAATATTCATAAAGAAGGATTTTGACACTTCGTGGTACGCCGCCTCAAAGGGAGTCAGCATCGAGATGGCGGCGAGGGAACTGCGTTACGGCTGGTTCGCGCAGATTTGCCGGGAACAAGGATTCGCAGCTCTTGCTGTCGCTCATAATGCAAACGACAATGCGGAGACAATGATTCTGAATATGTTGCGTGGAACGGGGGTGAAAGGAATGGCCGGAATGCGCCGCAAGTCGCCCCTGCCTGGCTCAGATGCATTGATTATCAGACCGCTGCTCGATTTCCCGAGGAAGGATATTCATGAATATGCGGTCTCGCATGGTCTGCGGTGGCATGAGGACAGCACCAACTCTGATTCCGCCTACAAGCGCAACTGCGTCCGCAACGAGATATTCCCGCTTTTCAAGAGGCTTAATCCGTCGTTCCTGATAACGTTGAACGAGGACATGGAGCGGTTCGCCCAGGTTCAATCCATTGCTGATGAATATGTCCGTTCGGTTTCGGCGGAGGTCGTCCGGTTTGACTCTGACGAACTTCCGGTGATTGACCATAAGAGACTCACGTCGAAGAAGAATTGGGAATATGTCCTTTTCCGTCTTCTGGAGCCTTTCGGATTCACTTCTTCCGTTGTCGCCAACCTTGCCTCTGTCCTGAAAAGTGGCGGTTCCGTCAGCGGCAGGAGGTTCATTGCCGGTGAATATCTCGCTGTGACTTCGGCTCGGGAAATTGCTGTGTCGCCCGTCGCCGGGCCTGCCAAGGCGGGGGGACTGACCATAGAAGGTCCGGGAACATATTCATTCAACGGAATAAGATTCTCCGTCTCTGTGTCGGACGATGTGAATGATGTTAAAACATCCGTTGGTGAGACCAAACTTGATCTCCCTTGCCCTTTTACTGTCAGACGATGGCGGCCAGGGGATTGGATGCGACCTTTAGGAATGAAGGGCCGCAAGAAACTCAGCGACATGTTCGTTGACCTCAAATTCAGTCTCCAGGAAAAGGAAAAAGCCCTCGTCATCGCTGGCGAAGGCTCTCATGTTCAAGCATTGATCGGCCATCGAATCGATGACTCCGTCAAGGTGACGAAAGGATCCACCTCCGTCACCGTTGTCCGTCTTATCTGATCTTGATCTCGAACGGCATCCTTGCGAAGACGAGTTCTCCTTGTCCTTCCGTCCATGTCCGTTGCCAATTGACCATTTCCTTGGCGGCGCCTTCAAGTGGCGTTCCCTCAAGAGCTTTGGCCACAGTCTCCTCTGGATCGGAGGCCTTGCCGAACTGCATCAACAACTGCTCCATAATCGTCAAAGGCTTAGGGTAGGAGGCTATTCCCCATTTGGTGAGGTCAGAGTCTCCAGCCATCAGCGCTGCATAGGCGATGGCGTCCTCCAAGGTTCCTATCTCATCAACAAGCCCTATTTTAAGGGCGTCCGAGCCGGTCCAGACACGTCCCTGTGCCACTTCGTCAACCTCCTCGACGGTCATGTCACGTCCTTCGGCCACGATGCTGACAAAATTGTTGTAGATGTCGTCAACGTAGACCTGCATCCATGCGGTTTCCTCGGCGTCAAAAGGTCTTGTGAGGGAAATCATGTCGGAGTGCTTGTGTGAGTTGACGGGGACAATGTTGACATGGGCGATCTCCTTGATTGTCCCGCTGAACTCAGGAATTGCCGAGAACACGCCGATTGATCCGGTAAGGGTTGTGGCATTTGAGAATATGTGATCGCAACTGTTTGATATCCAGTAACCTCCTGATGCTGCGTAGTCTCCGTAGGATGCGATGACCGGTTTGGTTTTTCTTGTCAGGTCTATCTCTTCCTTTATCTTGCTGGCGGCCAGCACCGTCCCGCCCGGAGAGTTGACCCTGAGGACCACGGCTTTCACGGAGGAGTCGGCACGGACTTTCGCGATGATGGATGCGAAACGATCTCCGCTGATGTTCTCAGGATCATTTTGGTCCACGATGTTCCCGTTCGCGAAGATGACTGCGATCTTTTTCTTTGCGGTCAGACCCGGTGTGGCCTTGGCCGCGGCATAGTCGCAGAACGGGATGAATTTCACGTCCTTGTAGCTGTCTTTGCCTGCCAGCGACGCGAGCTTGTCCTTGAATTCCTCGACGGAGAGGACGGCGTCAGCCAGGTTGTGATTTACCATATCTTCTGGAAGTTCTATGGACAGGTTGTCAATGAAGTGATTCAGAGAGTCCACACTGATTCCCCTGCTTGCGGCTGTCTCGTTTGCCACGGTCTCCCACATCGAGTCGATCATGGCCTGGTTCTGCTCCATGTTCTCCGGACTCGGAGCGTTCTTGACGTACATCTCGCCGGCGCTCTTGTACTTTCCGTGCCGGATCAGCTGGAAATTCACTCCGAGCCTGCCGAGCAAGTCTTTCAGGAATATCATTTGCCCACTCAATCCCAGCATGAAGTTATTGCCGCCGTGGTGGCTTGTAGTGTAGATTTTGTCGGCCACGGAAGCGAGGTAGTAACTGCCGGAGGTGAATGCCTCTCCGTAGGCCACCACGGCCTTGCCGCTTTTTCTGAAATCTGTCACGGCCTTGCGGAGCTCCTCAAGCTTGCTGAGCTCGCTGATCCCGTCGGTCTTTAGAAGCATGTATTCGACACCTGGATCCTCAGCTGCCTTGTCGATCGCTGTAACTGCATCCAGAATGCCTACAATCGAGGTCTCTTTCCCTTGAAAAGAAGAAAAAGGATCGCTTTCCTTTGTCTGTTCAGCGAGTGTGACCTTGGACAAGTCCAGCAGGAGAACGCCTTCCTTAGGGACAGATGCAGTTGATCCACCGGAAAAAGAAGACGCTGTGGCGATCATGGACCCAAGCATCATGAAAAGCATTATGAACTTCACAATGCCCCAAACTAGCAGTCCGCAGACCACGGCAAGCACCAATTTGGCAAAATCTTTTGTGTTCATTTTGTTAGAAAACGTTTTGGTTTCTTCTCTGGGAGAATTAATCGCAAATTTAAACATTTTCTTAATAATCAATTATTATATTTGCATCGGCGGGCCTATTTTTTATACGCGTAAAATTCTATGGCCCTAATGATGGTATGAAATTGTTTTCGTTTTTGGGGGTGTCTATGATGATGTGCACGGGGCTTTATGCCCAGCAAGTCGACACTTCCGCTTTAAAGGACAGGAAGGACAGTCTTGAAGCCACTGTCTTTGTCGGGCATCAGGACAACAGCATCTCACGGGGAAAGACTTTGCGGACCGAGTTGATCTCCGCTTCGGGGCTTCAGAAGATGGCCTGCTGCAATCTGGCGGAGAGTTTTGAGAACTCGGCCAGCGTGACGGTAGGCTATTCGGACGCGGTGACCGGGGCGCGGCAAATCAGGCTTCTCGGGCTTTCCGGAACCTACACCCAGATGCTGGACGAGAACCGCCCGGTCATGAGAGGAATCACGGCTCCATACGGGCTCTCTTACGTTCCTGGACCGTGGCTGGAGAGCATCCAGATCGCGAAAGGCTCTCCGTCGGTGATTAATGGATTGGAGTCGATGACCGGTCAGATCAACCTTGAGCACAAGAAACCGACGGAGGAGAAGCCGCTTTTCATCCAGGCTTCGATGATGAGCGACACCAAGGCGGATTTCAACGCGACTTCGGCCTGGCAGCTCAGCCCTGCCGTCTACACGATTGTTCTCGGGCACGTCAGCGGAAACTTCAAGACTTACGACATGAACCACGATGGTTTCCGCGATGACCCTAAGATGTTGCAGTTCAATGTGGCCAACAGGTGGCTTTACTACACGCCCGAGCTTCAGGTGCGCTGGGGCGTGAAGGCTGTGCGTGACCGCCGCCAGGGAGGAATGGACGGGTATGACAAGGATCGCATACGCGCTTGGGCGGTCACTTCGACAGGCTCAGTGACCGCTTCGGTCAGCGAGCCGTTGGTTCGACAGGACTCACCAACCGCCGAAGTGACCACCATCAAGGAATATCTGTTCGGCACCCCTTGGGGCACCGACATCTCCAACAGTATTCTGAATGCATATTTGAAAGTCGGCAAGCCTCTTCGTGAGGACGGTTCCGCCAGCATAGCCGCCGTCGCGGATTGGTCATGGCAGAAAAGCGACTCATGGTTCGGCGCGTCATCCTACCTCGCGAGCCAGCGGTCAGGATTCGTCAACCTGCTCTACAGGAATATGTTGAATGACTCCCATGACTTTACTCTCGGCCTTTCCGGCACGTTCGACCATATTGACGAGAATGTCGCAAAGCTGGACTGCAATCTGTGGAATATGACGGAGGGCGGGAATATTCTGCGGCCATATTCAGGAATCGCGGATCATTTCTTCGGTGGCGCTTATGGGGAATACACGTTCCATGCCGGAGACATATTCACATCCATAGTCGGTCTATGCGCCGACTGGTACAAAGGGAACGGGTTCAAGGTGGCGCCGAGGGTGACTTTGAAATGTTCACCGGTGGAATGGTTCGTGGCGAGGGCGAACGGTGGCAGGGGATTGAGGTACGCCGACCCGGTCGCCGACAACATCGGAGTGATGTCCACCCACAGCATGCTGAAAGGCGATTGTATGGACCGGCTGTTGGAGGATTCGTGGACGTTCGGGGGAAATGTGACATTCTACATGCCGTTCGGTGTGGATCCTTCCAAGACGTACATCAGTTTCGATTATTTCCGCACTCAGTTCTCGCGTCAGTTGATGGTGGATTACGAGGTGTCAGGTACTGACGTGAACAGCGGGCGTGACATCTGGTTCTTTGATTCCGATGGCAGGCGGTCATATTCAGACAACTGGCAGGTTGATTTCAATGTCGAGCCTTTCGACCGCTTCACTGTCGCTTTGACCGGGCGCTACACAAACGCCCGTCAGGAGAATTATGTCGGCGATTTGGTGGAGAAGCCGATGCTAAGCCGCTTCAAAGGGGTGCTGAACCTCCAGTACAAGACCAATCTGAGCCGGTGGATATTCGATTTCACGGCTTCGGTGAACGGCTCTGCGAGGGTGTATGACTTCATGGAAGATTTGAAGGATGAGGATGGCGCGTTGCTTTACTCTGATGGCCGCACTCCTGTCTATCCTTTGCTTTATGCCCAGATCACCAGGCGTTTCCGCGGGTTTGACATCTATGCCGGAGTGGAGAACATCACTGGTTTCACTCAGAAGCACGTGCTGGTCGGGGATCGCGATTCCGCTGGAGAGTGGACTCCATGGACTCCCGGATTCGACGCAAGCTGCGTTTGGGGGCCGATTATGGGCCGCCGGATCAATGTTGGCGTGAGATTGACGCTCTGGAGGGCGACGAAGAACAATTAAATCACTATCTTTGTACGATGAACCTTGGTGCGGGAAACTGCACTATAATATTAAGGTGTTTATGAAAAGAGTATTATTGATGGCTCTGGCTGCTTTTGCATTGGCTGTGCCTTCCGTTTTCGCGGATGTCCCGGTTTTTGAATATGTCGCCGAAAAGTCCGCCGACAAGAACCTCAGCGAGGTTGTGTTCGCGACCAACATGCATTGCGACAAGTGCGTGAACAAGATCAATGAGAATCTGGCGTTCGTCAAAGGAGTCAAGGATTTGAAGGTCTCGCTCAAGGATCAGACAATCAGAATCAAGTACGACAACCGCAAGACCAGCGAGAAGACTCTTGCCGACGTCATCAGGAAACTTGGCTACAAAGCCGAAAAAGTTCAGAAATAAATATGAGCCAGAAACCATCCATTCCAAAGGGAACACGTGATTTCGGTCAGCAGAGCATGGCCGAAAGAAATTATATTTTCGACACCATCAAGAAGGTCTTCAAGGCTTTCGGTTATGCCCAGATCGAGACTCCGGCCATGGAGAATCTCTCAACCTTGCTCGGCAAGTATGGAGAGGAGGGAGACAAGCTTCTGTTCCGTGTCCTTAATTCGGGAGACTGCTTCTCAAAGGTCAACTTTGAGGATTACCGCACGGAAGACGGGGGAGTGAACAGCGCCGCTCTTTCCAAGGAGGTTTGCGAGAAGGGGCTTCGTTATGATCTGACCGTTCCTTTCGCCCGTTTCGTGGTCCAGCACCAGAACGAGATATCCTTCCCGTTCAAGCGTTTCCAGATCCAGCCGGTCTGGAGGGCAGACAGGCCGCAGAAGGGGCGTTACCGTGAATTCTACCAGTGCGATGTGGATGTGATAGGCAGCAAGTCTCAGGTCAATGAACTTGAGCTTGTGCAGATTGTGGACAAGGTGTTCGGCCTTCTGGACGTGAATGTGCTCGTGAAGATCAACAACAGGAAAGTGCTTACCGGTTTCGCCGAGATCTGCGGATTTCCGGACAAGGTCGTGGACATCACGGTGGCGATCGACAAACTGGACAAGATCGGTCTGGAGAGCGTTGAGGAGGAGATGCGTGAGAAAGGCCTGACCGACGGGGCGATCGCAGTGATAGAGCAGATCTTGAGATTGTCCGGCTCGACTTCCGAGAAACTGGCTTCGATGCGTTCCTTGATGAACGGCGGTTCCGCTTCAGGACTGGTTTCCGAGACGGGTCTCAAAGGTCTTGACGAACTTGAGGAACTGTTCGGCCTGATTGACGCCGCAGGAGTGAGGTGCCCTGTTGAGATAGACCTGTCATTGGCTCGTGGACTGAACTATTACACAGGCGCGATTTTCGAGGTAAAAGCCGTTGATTACCAGATAGGAAGCATCTGTGGAGGAGGTCGTTACGACAATCTCACAGGAATATTCGGACTTCCGGACATGTCCGGTGTCGGCATCAGTTTCGGGGCGGACAGGATCTACGATGTCCTCAAGGGTTTGGACAAATTCCCTAAGTCTCTGGCATCGAGCACGACTTTGCTGTTCGCCTGCATGGGAACGGAAGAACTTCGTTATGTTTTGCCTGTCGCCGCTGCCCTGCGTTCCGAGGGCGTTTCCGTAGAGGTCTATCCGGAACCGTCCAAACTGAAGAAACAGTTTGATTACGCCGAAAAGAAGTCCATACCGTTCCTTTCCATCAACGGAGGCAACGAGGCCGAGGCCGGCACCATCCAGCTGAAGAACCTTACTTCGGGCGAGCAGAGAACATTCACGAAGTCTGACATTTCCGGAATGAAGGAGTTTATGAATATCTCGCGGTAAGGAATATTGCCGCATTCGTCAAAGCGGTAGTCTCCTTCTGAAA
>DJOW01000064.1:0-23976 GCA_002437305.1 Bacteroidales bacterium UBA6428 | reverse complement strand
TTTCAGAAGGAGACTACCGCTTGTCCATTGCCGATTCAAGAATGTCATCCGCATAGATTATTCCGTTTTTTATATATGTTTTGAAAATAATTTTGCATTTCAGAAAAATATGCTTACCTTTGTAGTCCAACATCGCGGGGTAGAGCAGTTGGTAGCTCGTCGGGCTCATAACCCGGAGGCCGGAGGTTCGAGTCCTTCCCCCGCTACCAAGACGGACACTGAGCAATCAGCGTCCGTTTCTTTTATCTCCTCACCTCTCGCAGAACCCCGTGGAAGCCCGATTTGCCTAAGAGATTAAGGTGATATGAAACATTGCTGTGTCAAGAGGGTTTTCAAAGGATGTATTGATACAGTGTGGGATTTGATACAATTAAAAAACCGAGGGGGTGAAGCAGAGGGCCTTACGGCTCAGAGTGATGACTGACTACAGAAATTACCCTAATAACGTCTGTAGTGGCTGAGCACTCTCTTAATCCTGCCGAAACGTACTCGCTTGTAGGCTCGCACTTTGACAAGTCTGATAATCTCCACCTCAATGGCGACTATCACAAGATGTTGGCTTGCTCTCATTTTGTGTGAATTAATTAAGAAAGGCGAGAGAGCAGAGCCGCCCTTGTTGTAGTACCCCCCTCGGTAGTATGGGGAAAATAAAAAACAGACATCCCTTTTAGGGAAAAGATGTCTGCTTTTACTCGTTGCCTTTCTTATTCACACAACATTGCAAAGGTAAATAAATATTTCTGATTGGCAATGATGTTCTGTTGAATATGCTCTAATTCGCATTTTCATCCTTTGTCCGTATTCTATAACCTTGGCAAAATCTTCAATTAACTGGTTGGATAAGTTGATTTGCCGTTCTACCAAGACGGGCACTGAGCAATCGGTGGCCGTCTTTTTGATTATCATTGTACGAAAATATTCATACAGAATATGAGATGTGCCATTATGAAATACTTGTCTGTCTGCGCGTCATGCGTTGTGATGGCGTTTTCGGCTTCGGTACAAGGTGTGTGGAATGATCTTGTTGGGCTGATTTAGCTGATTATGGAAAGATTCATGCTGACTTAGTGGCCAAGGTCAAGGCGCAGGTCGGTGCGGATGTGTCTTGGGGGGCATGTCAGCTATCAGATTGCTGACCTTGGATTCAAGGACTTGATGATCGATAATGGTTGGTTCGGAGGAAACACCCTGAGCGAACTTATGGGAACATATCTGGAAACTGTAGCAGGGGATGAAGTGCTTGAGTTTTACGGACTTCAGTTCCCCGTGATGGTGAAGGTCATGGATGCCAAGGCATGGCAGCCGCTTCAGATGAACGCTTCTGATGACGTTGCCGCCGAAAGGTACGATTCGTTCGGCAGGACCGCCATTTGGTACGTTCAGGAGGCCGCTCCGGAAGCTGAACTGCTGCTAGGCTTCAACCGGGACATTGATCCTGCCGAGTTCTACGCAAGGTGTCAGGACGGGACGGTCAAGGAAGTCTTGAATATTGCCAAGCCACATAAGGGTGAAGCTTTTCTGATAAAGCCCGGAACTGTCTTCGCAGCCGGTCCCGGACTAAAGATCGTGGAGATAGCCGAGAGTTCCGAACTCGTGTTCAATCTCCATAACTGAGGTATGGAACTGCTTTACTCTGAGGAGTTATTGCTTGGAGAAGCCTTCGATCTGATTGATTTTAAGAAATACATTCCTGAGCCGATCCCTGGTGATAAACTGGCGTCATGTCCCGAGTTTGTGGTCACGAAACTCAATCTGAAGGAGGGGCTTCACATATTTTCCGACCAGCCTGGAAGTTTCGCTGTCTATTACTGCGCTTCCGGAGAGGCCCCCGTCGAGACCTTCTTTCTCCGCAGAGCCCCCGGTGCCGGCTGTCCGACCAAGAAAGACCGCCGCGCCATGGAGGAAGTCCGGGACGAGATCGACTACAGCAACGACCTCGGCGGCATCCCTGATGACATCGCAGCCCACTTCGGCCTCACAGACGACGATGACCTATAGCGGCATTTTAGTGTTCGTGCTACGTAATTAGCTTATTGATAACAAAATAGGGAGTTGCCTTTAGCTGATCTTAACTAAAGACAATTCTTTATTGCGTTTGTGGTCAATGAATTATACCCCACGGTGACTTGTCGAAGAAGTTAGTGGGTAAGATGGTCGATATTGTTGTGAACTTCCGTGATTGAAGCCATAGATTGTACATTAAACTCCGAGCATGTTGCCGCCGAAGACTGCCCTCAGGTCCGCCTTGTGCCCGACCCTGTCGGCGACCTTGTCCAGAAACCACGTTTGCCTCTCCGCCACCGAACGTCGCCTCAAATTCGTGTGCTTGTGAGAATCTTAGATGTCCCTGAGTTGCGAGACGGAATATTTTGAAGCGTGATGTGTAATAGCTTGATAAGTAATGAAATAAGCGATTGCCTTCGGTTCGAAATTACCAAAGGCAACCGCTTAATATATTGGTTGTCAGGGGGATTGATCCCCACCGTTACTTGCCGAAGTAGCGGGTGAGAAGGCCGTAGAAGCCGGCTCCGTGACGGGCCTCGTCCTTTGCCATCTCGTGGACGGTGTCGTGGATGGCGTCGTAGCCGAGCTGCTTGGCTCTGGTGGCGATTGCGAGTTTTCCTTCGCAGGCTCCGGCCTCGGCCTGGTAACGTTTCTCAAGGTTGGTCTTTGTGTCCCAGACAACATCACCGAGGAGCTCAGCGAACTTGGATGCGTGCTCGGCCTCCTCGAAAGCGTACCTCTTGAACGCCTCCGCTATCTCAGGATAGCCCTCACGTTCGGCCTGGCGGCTCATGGCGAGGTACATTCCGACTTCGCTGCACTCTCCGTTGAAATGATCCTTTAACCCCTGAAGAACTTCCTGATCCTCTACTCTTCCGTCACCGATGTGGTGCTCGCAGGCCCACTGCGGCTTGCCGCCCTCATCTTTGATCTCAACGAATTTGCTGGCGGGGGCATGACACTGAGGACACTCGGCAGGAGGGTTCTCACCTTCGTAGATATAACCGCAAACCAGACATCTAAACTTCTTTTTCATAACAAAATCTTTTAAAGGACAAACAAAATTAAATAATAAACGCGATGTTTAGCGCCGCAAAGTTAGTGCCAATATCCGAGTTTGTAAAATAGAATTATTAAAAATTGGATAAATTTTTGAAAAAGCATGAAAAATCATTACTTGTGCCGTATTTTTGCACAAGCCAGGCTTATCTTTGCCACCTAAATAATTATTTGTTATATTCGTTAAAACTTACCGATATGACACCATTTCTAAAGCAAGTGGCTGATCACTATATGGCGCGGGACGGTGTTTCCGACCTGTGCTTCATCTTTCCGAACAGGCGGAGCCAGGTCTTCTTCAAGAAGTACCTCGGAGAGGCCGTGATGGCGGGCGGAACTCCGATAGTGGCCCCGAAGATGCTGACGATCAATGATTTCTTTTTTAGGATATCCGGAGACAATCCGGCGGACAGGGTTAACCTGCTGCTGGATCTGTACAAATGCTACAAAGAGCTGAATCCTAAGCACGAGACTCTTGACGAGTTCATCTTTTGGGGAGATGTTATCCTTGGAGATTTCGATGACGTGGACAAGTATCTTGTCGATCCGGTTAGACTGTTCGCGAACGTTTCGGAGTTCAAAGAGATTCAGGATTCATATTCCTACCTTACTGAGAACCAGAGAAAGGCGATAGAGAGCTTCATCAGCCATTTCAGCGGCGAGGGGAGGCTGACGGTGAACCTGAACTCGGACAACCCGAACATTAAGGAACGCTTCCTGCAGATCTGGAATATTCTTCTGCCGCTTTACAACAGCTTCCGGGACAGGCTTGCGGGCAAAGGGCTGGCCTACGAAGGAATGGTTTACCGGGGACTTGCGTCGCGCCTTGACCAGCAGTCGGCTGCTGACGTTTTGAGCGCCGCGTTCGGGGATGTGAATGAATATGTCTTTGTCGGTCTCAACGCTTTGAACGAGTGTGAAAAAAAGGTCATGAGGCGGATGCGTGACGCAGGACTGGCTGAATTCTGCTGGGATTATTCCGGAGAGATGGTGAAGAATCCCCTGAACAAGTCCTCCTTCTTCATGTCCCGGAACATCAAGGACTTCCCGCAGGCTTTCGAGATGGATCCGGAAGGACTTGAAACTCCTGAAGTCGAGGTGATAAGCGTCCCGTCATCTGTCGGCCAGACCAAACTGATCCCGTCCGTAGTCAAGGATAGTAGGTGCGCGGTCGTGCTTCCGGATGAGTCCTTGCTGATTCCTGTGCTGAACTCGATTCCGGAAGAGATAAAGGACATCAACGTCACTATGGGGTATCCGATGAAGGACAGTGCGTTCTTCGATTTCATGACCTTGGTTTCGGCCATGCAGATGCACATCAGGCGGAAAGACGGAAAATGGTACTATTACCACAATCAGGTCTGGTCGTTGTTCTCGTCAAGCATATTCAGAAAGGTGACGCACGGAGACGATGCGGTGAGGTCCAGGATCAAGGAGATCAAAGGCGGGATGAAGTACTACATTCCGCAGGAGGACCTTGCCGGCGTGCCGGTTTTTGATCTGCTGTTCAGGCCGGCGGTGACTGACCCAAAGGCGGTGTCGAAGGAGCAGATCTCGGTCTTTGCCGACTATCAGAAGAGACTGATCAAAGGGCTTGCCCCGATGCTGGCGGGGGATCCTTCCATGGCGATCGAGCTGGAGTTCGCCAAGGCTGCCTATAACGCGATAAGCCAACTGCAGGCTGCTGGTCTGGAGGTTCTGCCATTGACTTACGTAAGGCTTCTTGACCAGCTTCTGGGACCTGTGTCGATTCCTTTCAACGGTGAGCCCCTGAAAGGTCTCCAGATCATGGGGCCTCTTGAGACCAGGGCATTGGACTTCAGACAGGTGATGATCCTGTCATGCAATGAGGGGATGTTTCCGAGGCGGAGTGTCAGCTCGTCATTCATCCCTCCTGAACTGCGCAAGGGTTTCGGCCTGCCTACCTACGAGTATCAGGACGCGGTCTGGGCGTACTATTTCTACAGGTTGATCCAAAGGGCGGAGAAAGTTACGTTGGTCTATGATTCAAGGACCGAGGGCATGAAAAGCGGTGAGGAAAGCCGTTACATCAAACAGCTTGAGTACCATTTCAACGTGCCTGTCAAGCGGAGTTTTGTAAAAGCGAACGTGTCCGGGGATTCTTCATCCAAGGAGATAGGGAAAACACCCGAGGATGTCGAAACCATCAGGAAGGCCAGGCTGTCCGCTTCCGCTTTGAAGAATTACCTTGACTGTCCCGCCAAGTTCTATTATTCCACAGTAAAGAAACTTCGCAGGCAGAACGAGGTCTCCGAGGATCTGGACGCCGGCATGCTGGGGAATGTCTATCATGGTACGATGCAGAGGCTTTACTCGCGGGACATGGCCGGAGGCAACAAAGTGACTGAATCCTATCTTTCAGGACTGCTTGGCAAACGCATGGCCATTAAGGGAATTGTCCAAAGTTTGATTCTTGAGCAGCTTCATTCCCTTGAGGTCACGGGGAGGGACTTGGTGGTTGAGGATGTGATTGTGGAATATGTTGTCAAGACCATAGGGAGGGATGTGGAACTTTTGCGGACCTCGGGCTGTGACGGCTTTGAGATCCTGGGGCTGGAGAGGGAATTTCTCCACGACATAGACGGATTCCATTTTGTCGGTTATGTTGACCGGATGGACAGCCTGAGGCCCGGTGAGATCAGGATAGTCGACTACAAGACCGGCAAGGTCGAGGACAAGGATGTCGACATCACTGATGAGAACGCCGCCGGGATAGTCGAGGCTTTGTTCGGGCCCAAGAATGATGGCCGCCCCAAGATCGCTTTGCAGCTTTACCTTTACGATGTTTTCTGCCGAGAGTCAGTGGATTGCAAAGGGAAGAGACTGGTCAATGTCATCTACCCTCCGGCAAACCTGTTTACGGATCCCGTAAAGGAGGTTCCTGTCAGCGATGAGTTCATGAGGCTCACTGAGGAGAGACTCCATGGGCTTCTTTCTGAAGTGGCATCCGTTGAGGTGCCGTTCAAACGCACCGGTGAGGAGAAGACTTGCGAGATTTGTGATTTCAGAATGATCTGCGGACGATGACAGTGTCGCGAAGAAAATGTTGAAGATGATGTGTGGAAGATAAAGTTGAAGGAAAATGATTAGAATCTTAAAGGCCTCCGCCGGATCAGGCAAGACATTCAATCTGGCCAAGACATACATAAGGCTCCTGCTTTCTGATGAGGAGAGGTATTCCTACCGCCACATTCTTGCGGTGACGTTCACCAACAAGGCCACGGACGAGATGAAAAGCCGGATCTTAAAGGAACTGCATCTGCTTGCCGTGTCACCGAAGGATTCCCCTTATCATGATGAACTTATCATTTCGTTTAAAACCGAGGACGCTTTGAGGCTCAGGTCTGAGACCGTGCTTTGTGACATCCTGCACGACTACGGCGCTTTCGCGGTAAGCACCATTGACCGCTTCTTTCAACAAACCCTCAAGGCCTTCTCCAGGGAGATAGGACAGTTCGCTGCCTATCAGGTTGAGCTTGACAGGGAGTCGCTTGTCTCAGAGAGTGTGGACCGGGTGCTGGATTCTCTTTCGGTAGATGACAAGGGACTTCTTGGCTGGCTGACACAGAGCGTGATGGACGATCTGGAGAAAGGCAGGCGCTACAATCTGGAGAATAACCTCAAGGCAGTCGCGATGACCCTGAAATCTGATGAGCACAGGGCTGCCGTCGAGGAGTATGGCATTGATGAGGAGAAAGAATATTCAAAAGACAATCTTGCGAGGATGAAGAAGGCACTCTCGGGGGTGATGACTTCGTTCGTCAAGGAGGTGAGGGATGCTGCCAAGGCTTTTGTCAGAGCGGCGGGGGAGGAAGGCCTGGCTAACGAGGATTTTTCACGTAGGTGCTTCAATTCTGTCTATGTCTGTGCGGCCGCGGAGTCTGATGATGAGCCGGCGTACCCGTCCGCCACCATATTCAAGAACAGCGAGGACTTCAGCAAGTGGTTCAGAAAGGCTGACTTGAAGAGATTCGCTCCGCTGGAGGGACGCCTGATGCCGCTGCTTCAGAGGTACTGCGGGATATTCTCCCGAAAGCATAAGGTTTATTCAACAGCTTCCAAAATCTCGAAGCTCCTGAATGAATTGGGCATCGCCGGTGATCTGGACAGGGAATTCAAGGCACTTATGAAGGAAAAGAATGTCTTGAGCCTGGATGACGCAAATGTCATTCTTAGGAATATCATCGATGGCACTGACGCTCCTTTCATCTACGAGAAGCTGGGTGTGCGCTTCGAGCATTTCCTGCTGGACGAATTTCAGGACACATCGCGGATCCAGTGGGATAATTTCCGCCCGCTTATCGCGAACAGCGCCGCGCAGGGAAAAGAAAATCTTCTTGTGGGAGACGTGAAGCAGAGCATCTACCGCTGGCGCGGCTCGGATTGGAGGATGATGGCGCGCGAGGTGCAGGGAGAATTCACCGGGTGCGGGGAGGAAACCCTTGACAGCAACTACAGGAGCCTCAGGAATATTGTCGAGTTCAACAATGGTTTCTTTGAATATGCCTCTTCTGTCCTGGACAGCATGTCGGGTGAGGGGTCGGACTTCAAGGTGCGCGACATCTATTCGGATGCCAGGCAGCATGTGAAGTCGAAGGATGCCTCCGGCGGGAGCGTCGAGGTCGTTTTCTGCGACAAGGATGATGAGATGCAGGCTGTCCTGGACACCGTGAACAAGGTGCGTGAGGCAGGGGCGAGGTACGGAGAGATCACTGTGCTTGTCAGAAGCAACCGGCATGGCTCGGAAGTGGCCATGTTCTTGATGGATAACGGGATCGGTGTCATTTCTGATGACTCGCTGCGATTGAAATCATCTGCTGTGGCCCGTCAGGTTGTGTCGCTCTTGTCCTCGGTCGGGAACGAGGACGACACCATTGGATCTTTTCTTGCCGGGGAACTGGACATTGATGTCGCCGAGCTGTCCTGCATGTCTCTTTCCGACCTTTGCGAGCAGTTCCTGCGCATTCTCAAGGACAGAAACCCGGAACTTTTTGACTCTGAGACCCAGTACATCCAGGCTTTGATGGACTTTGTGCAGGACTATGTGGCCGTGAATGGGAACGCCATTGATGGATTCCTGAAGGCATGGCGGGACGCGGATCCGAAACTTAGTTCTCCCTCCGACCCCGAGTCGGTCAGGGTCATGACTGTCCACAAGTCCAAAGGCCTTGAATTCCAGCACGTGATCTTTCCGTTTGCTGAGGAAATCGGTCTTTTTAGAAGCGAGAGGCACTGGACTCGTCCTTCTGTGGAGGGGACAGAACTTGAAGGAATCGCCAACGGTGTCTATAACGTGTTGCTGAGAAAACCTTCAAATGAGGACTCGCTCTTCCGGGACGGCAGCCTGAAGGAAATGCAGTTCCAGATTGTTGACAACATCAACACCTTCTACGTGGCTTTGACAAGACCGGTCAAGGGACTGACGGTCATCGCGTCCATTCCACCGGAGAGGGTCGCGGACGCGATCGCACCTGGCACTGGGCTTGCCGAAGCTGCGGTACCGCCTTGTGATTTCACGGATTTCTCACAGATTCTCTATGCCTACCTGTTCGGCTATGGAGATGCGATGGGCTATTCCAAGGAAGAGGCTGAGGGCATGATCGTATTCTCAAAAGGCGAAATCTACGACTATTTTCCTCTGGAGCGGAAGGCCGATGACATTTCCGAACTTATGCCAGGCTACCCGTCTTTCCCTCTCAATCCGTCCGATGAGGACGTGGATTCTGACGTTCGGGAGCGCGGTAGGCTTAAGTTCAGCGCTGATTCGATAGATTTTTTCTGTGACGAGGCAAGAGAGGAGGCCAGGCTCAACGGAACGATACTCCACGGCATACTTTCCGAGGTTGTTGCCTTGCCTGACCTGCGGGGGGCGGTGCGGCGTGCCTTTGAGGCTGGGGAGATCGATGCGCGCCAGGAACAAGAGTACCTGGATATTCTTACAAAAAGGACCGCGGCTCATCCGGAGTGGTTTCAGCCACAAGGTTCCGAAGTCTTAAACGAAGTGGAGCTGATCGACATCGATGGCAAGGTCTATCGTCCGGACAAGGTCTTGATTAAGAATGGAAAGGTGACGGTCATCGACTACAAGTTCGGTGAGAAGGACAGCCGCTACCGCCGTCAGGTGTCCCGTTATGCCGACATCTACAGCCGTATGGGCTATCAGGATATTACTTCTATAATATGGTATGTACTTACTGACGAGGTGGAATAATTTTCGTATATTTGTCATTTGACTCAAAAAATGAATTTTTATGGAAGCAAACGACATCTCTATAAAGCTTTACTACAACACGGAGAGGGAAAAACTCCAGATGCCGGAATACGGCCGCATCGTCCTTAAGATGGTCGAGGAGGTCAAGGCTATCCCTGACAGGGCCAAACGGAGCGAGCAGGCCCAGGCTGTGGTCAATGTCATGGAGATTCTTAATCCTCAGGTGCACAATCAGGAGAACTATGAACAGAAACTCTGGGATCATCTTTACATGATCGCCGGCTATGATCTGGACATCGACTCTCCGTTTCCGGCTCCGCATCCGGAGACGATGGATGAGCCTCCGATGAAAATACCTATCAACAAGACCCCCGTGCGGGCAAGCCATTACGGACGCAACATCGAAAGCATCATTGACTTGATTGCCGAGGAGCCTGAGGGAGAGGTCAAGCGCTCCATGCTGCGCTCGTTGGCGATCTACATGAGGCAGCAGTATCTGATCTGGAACAAGGACAGTGTGGCTGACGAGACCATATTCGCGGACATTGAGAAACTTTCAGGCTACAGGATCCATGTGCCCGCAGATCTGGAACTCACCAAAATCTCGTTTGATTCCAATTTCTCGCGTCCGGGACTTAATCTGGGCATGGGACAGAACCGCAGGAACAACAAGAAGGGCAATCGTAAGAACAGAAAGTAATGTTCGGTCTCTGGAGAAACATGGATGATGGAGACAAGGCGAAGTTGGCAAAAATCAGCGGCCTTCTTGTCGCCTTGCTGGCAGTGTTCACATTGCTGGCGACCATTTCCTATTTCTTCACATGGAAAGCTGACCAGAGCGCCCTGTACTCCGCAGTGGGTGACATTTCTGTAGAGGTTGGCAACATTGCCGGCAAGATGGGCTATCGCTGGGCCGACTTGCTTGTGCGCAGGTGGTTCGGGCTTGGAAGCTTGGCTTTTGTGGTGATTCTTTTCGCGGTCTCAGTACGGCTGCTGCTGCACAGGTGGCGCTATTCGATGGTCAGGACAACACTCTTGACAGTCTCCGGCGCGTTGATCTCGTCTTTTTTTCTTGCCTACATCTCTGACATTTCGGGACTTGGCAATGTTTTCGGTGGCGGACTCGGTGGAGAATGCGGGGAGACGGTGGTGAAGTGGGCCTCGGTTGTTTTCGGCAACATTCTGACAGGTTTATCGATTGTCTTTCTGTTGGTTGTGTGGTTGGTTTTGGCTTCCCGCCGTTTTTCGGACTGGCTCGTGGCGTTTGGCGAGAGTGGCCCGGAGGCCGGGTCCGCCGTCCGTGATGTGGCGCGGGCCTCAAAAGAACGTGTGAGCCGGGATGATGCAAGCGCCGGTTCCGGAGGGGGGCCAGACACCTCCGTTTTGAGTGATCCGGAGCCATCCCTCAGGCAGGCACCGGTGAAGGAGCAAGTCTCTCGGGATTCCGGGATCCTTGAGGCCGGGCCTTTGGCCGGGCAGGGCTCTCAAACTGCGGAATCACCATCGAGTATGGAATCGGCCAGAAAGCCGGATGATTCGCTGGAAGTCATCAAAGGCGAAAAGTTGACCACTGACATAAAGAAGGATCTCCCGAGGATCAATGTGCGTGATGAACTGCCTGACTATCAGTTCCCATCGTTGGAACTGTTGGACACGTATTCATCAAACCATAATGAGGTCTCCGATGAGGAACTGGCAAGAAACAACGCCAGAATCCGCAACGCTTTGGAGAATTACCGCATTCAGATCAATGATGTCAAAGCCATTGTGGGGCCGACGGTGACGCTTTACAAGGTCTATCCTGCGCCAGGAGTGAAGATTTCCGAGATAAAGAAGCTTCAGGAGGACCTGGGAATGCATCTTCATGCAAGGGGAGTCAGGGTCGTGACGCTGACCGATTCAGTCGGCATTGAAGTGGCCAATGACCGCCCTTCGATCGTGCCTATGAGGGCCGTGCTCAATGATGAGGCATTCCGCACAAGCAAGGCTGAGCTTCCGGTAGCGATAGGCTACACCATACAGCAGAAAGTCAAGGTCTTCGATCTCGCTGACGCCCCGCACCTTCTTGTGGCCGGAGCGACCAAGCAGGGCAAGTCTGTCGGACTCAATGCGATAGTGACTTCTTTGCTTTATTCCAAACATCCTTCGGAACTGAAGTTGGTGTTCATAGACCCGAAAATGGTCGAGTTTTCGGCCTACGCCCACCTTTTGAGGCATTACCTTGCTGTCCTGCCTTGCAATGACGAGCAGGAGGAAAAGGATAACGCCATAGTCAAGAAGGCCGACAAGGCCGACAAGATCCTCCGCTCGCTTTGCATAGAGATGGACCAACGCTATGAGCTTCTAAGCCGCGCCTCTGTACCGAACATCAAGACCTACAACGAGAAGTACCGCAGCCGTCGGCTTCGTCCTGACGAGGGACACCGTTTCCTGCCTTACATCGTCACCATCATTGATGAATACGCTGACTTGACTATGTCGGTCGGCGGCAGCGGAGACGCAAAGGCTGTGGCCCGAAGCATAACCACGTCCATCATCAGGTTGGCCCAGAAAGGCCGGGCCGCCGGACTGCACGTCGTCTTGGCTACCCAGAGGCCTTCCGTGGATGTGATCACGGGGCTTATCAAGACGAACTTCCCGACCCGAATCGCCTTCAGGGTTGTGTCAAGGACTGATTCATCCACTATCCTTGACTCTCCGGGAGCCGAGAAACTTATCGGTAAGGGAGACATGCTCTACTATGCCGGAGTCGAGATGGAACGTGTCCAGTGCGCCTACATTGACAGCGAGGAGATCAACCGGCTCACTGAATACATCGGCTCACAAAATGGCTACAGGAAAAGTTTCAACACTCCTTGTTACCTTCCGCCGGTTGACGATGACACCGAGGAGGGATCCGGCGGCATGGTGGACATGACGAAGCTGGACGAGCGTTTCGAAGAGGCCGCCAAGCTGGTGGTCATGAGCCAGAGAGGTTCCACATCGGATCTTCAGAGACGTCTGGGGATGGGCTACGCAAAAGCCGGCCGTGTAATGGATCAGTTGGAAGCGGCCGGGATCGTCGGCCCCCAGGAAGGTTCAAAGCCGCGTCAGGTCCTGGTCTCAAGTCTGGATGAACTGGATCAGATCATAGCCGCTTACAAGAATCAGTGACAGGATCCGGACAGCATGTTCGGACACACACACAGGATTATTATGAGAACAATCACAAGAATATTCTTAGCCGCTGTTGTGGTGCTGTCCGCACTGCCACTGCCGGCTTCGTCCAAGAGCAAGACTTTGGACTCCTTTGTCAGCAGGGTCTCTTCCTCGCTGGTTTCATTTGACTATTCATTCACAATGCCGGCCAGAAAGGCCAAGATGTCCGGGAACGGGAAAGTGAAGGTTCAAGGGAATTGTTTCTTTGTTGAAGGCAACGGGCTTGAAATCTGGTGTGATGGCAAGACGCGTTGGACGATCGATAGGGTTTCGGAAGAGGCGCTTGTAGAGACCGTTGATGATTCAGATGACAGTTTCGCCACCAATCCGGCTCTGATGATCGCCTCTGTGGACGATGCTTTCAATGAGGTCTCTTTCGGCGGCTCCAGGTTCAACGGGAATCCGGTGGATGTCTCTGTGCTTGTTCCAATCCGCAAAGGTAAAGGCTCTGCGGACATCTCGGGTCTCAAGCTTTTCTTCAAGACCGGAAGCACATCGCTGGTCGGAGCCGAGGTGGCGCTCAATGACGGCACTGTGTCGGATTTTACGATTTCGAACCTGAGCTTCGCGGAGACCGGAAAAACAAAGGAGTCTTTCCGCTTTGACGAAAAGACTCTGGGTTCATCTTACGTGATAACGGATCTCCGTTAATTTCCATTCGAGGGTTCTAATCCTTGACGCATCTGACCGACGCCCTGAATGATTCTTTGTCTCTAGGTCCGGTGAGAATGTCATTTTGCTTCACGTTGATGTAGCGGCAGTAGGCCTGGCCCTCACCGTCATCTGATTCGGGGCCGGATTCTAATGATGTGGACGTCCAGAACATGGCGAAGTCGTCAATCCCCGAGAAGACCGGGCTGTCGCTCAAGTCCATGGCATAGCCCAAAGGAAGCGCGGAGAATCCGGATTTGTTGGTGATCTTGACCTGTGGCCAATACTCCCACATCCTTGACCCCAAAAATTCGGCGTTGACCATGAAGTCTCCGGCGATGCCGGTGAATGTGTCTTTTTCTGTGAACTCGGTCCCTTTCGGAGCGAGTGCGTTAGCCATTTCCGCAAATTCGGCTTCCGATGGCAGGTGCCATCCATCCGGACAAGCCTTGATTGCCTCGTTCCAGGAGTAGTAGCGTCCGAAAATGGCATCCATGGCGTCGCAGCCTTCGTATGAGACGCCTGAACCGGAATAGTAGAGGTTGTTCTTCATCCATGTTTTGCCGTTGACGGTTGAAGTGTAGTAGGCACCGTTGTTCCTCGGGTCGGTGAAAAACGGATCCTTGCTTGAGTACGCGCCGGCTACCGTAGAGTCCAAGGCGGGGTCGACAACAAAGAAGGTGGCTGTCTTTGAGCTCGTGTAGTAACCGCTTGCGAAGGCTACCGCGCTGACGGTGAACTCTCCTACCTTTGAAGGTGTTGTCAGCCTGTACGTCCCGTCTCCTTTTTTGTCGGTCTCTGTCTTGGTCGTGTCCTTGCCGGAGTTCCAGGAAGTGCTCCAGTAGTATCCTATGTCATCAGCCGAGCCGGTTCCGGGATTGGTGAGCCCGGAAGGCGTAAGGTCATATTCCTCTCCTTTGAGAACGTATTCCGGCATTGAGAAAGTCAAGGTTCCGCCCAGATACTCTTTGGTGCTGCTTGTCTCGCTGTCCTTCTTGCAGGAAGGAAGGGCAATCACGGTCGCGGAGACCCCTATCAGAATTATTCCTTTAATCTTCATTTTAAATGTTTGAAAATACAAATATCGCATAAAAAAAGCAAATACGGAGTGATTTGAGCAAAAACTAGTCCAAGGATGTCCGTCATTTGAATCTAAATGCCTATAATTGCATAAATGAAAACAATCAAACGAATACTCAGGGGCATTTGGCTTTGCTCTTTCATTATTCCGGCCGCTGTCTCATGCGGTCCTGGAAACGACTATCAAGAATTGACCGGTTACGCGCAAGGCGGGACTTACTCGGTGCGGTTCAAACCGGACGGCCATTTGGACATGAATGAAGTCAGGAGAGCGGTGGACTCAATACTTGTCATGATTGACACTACGCTTTCCGGCTACAACAAGGGTTCGCAGCTCAGCCGCTACAACTCTGGGATGCCGGTTGTACCTAACGGGATGTTCAAGGAGATGTTTGACGTCTCTAAAAAACTGTATGATGAGACCGGGGGCGCTTTGGACATGGCCTCGGGTCCGTTGTATGACGCATGGGGCTTTGGCTTCACAAACGATTCGCTGCCATCCAGGGCCACAGTCGACAGCCTGATGGAAGTCTGCGGGATGGACAAGCTGGACCGGGACATGTCGCCGAAAAATCCCAAGGTCCGTCCCGGTTTGAATTTCAATGCGATAGCCCAAGGCTTCACTTGCGACAAGATAGCTGGATATCTTCATTCTCTTGGAGTCAGGAACATGCTTGTGAATGTGGGCGAGATTTATTGCGAGGGACTCAATCCGTCCGGCAAGCCGTGGACAATCGGGGTTGACATGCCTGTGGATGGAAACATGGAGCTTGGAGGGCAAGGTCTTGCAGGGAAATGGCGAGGAGACGGACGTGGTTGTGGAATAGTGACTTCAGGCAACTACCGTAAATTTTATGTAAAGGACGGACGGAAATATTCACATACTGTGGATCCCAGGACAGGTTATCCAGTGAACCATAGCCTGCTCAGCGCTACCATTGTGGCTCCGGACGCGACTTTGGCGGATGCCTACGCGACGTACTGCATGGTCATCGGGCTGGATGAGTCCAAGAAATTCATAGAGTCTACCGATGGCGTGGAAGGGTATCTTGTCTACAGCGACAAGGATTCGATGTCAGAGTGGGCCTCTTCTGGCTTCAATCTTGTAAGGGATTAACGGTAATTTTATTTCGGAATGATAAGACTGTTTACAGAATCATCCTTTTTCCTGGCCGCGGTGTTCGCTTTGGTCACAGGCTGCAGCACCATGAGCCGCACGGAAAAACAGTTGTCCAGGGTTGATTCATTTGATTCCCCCGACATACCCTCGATAGGCGATCTGCCTCCGGCGCCTCCGCGCCAGGCGGGGCTGGCTTATTCTCCGAACACTCTGATTATTTCTTATGACGAAGGGGTGGGCAAGGGCCCATTGAAGAAGGCGGTCTCGAGATACGGCGCGGAAATCATCTTTGACTACAGTATTGTCAACGCATTGGCCATCAAGATACCTGAAGGCAAGACATTGGAGGAGACCGCCAGGTACTTCAGAAAAGTCAAAGGAGTTGTCGATGTCTCAAAGAACGCTGTCTATAGAGCCGATCGATAGGGCGTTCTCAACAGTGAATCCTCCTGATTTCGTGCGTTTCAGTGAATATAGATGGGCACCTGTGCCGAGGGCTTCGCCAATGTCGCGGGCCAAGGCCCTTATGTAGGTTCCCTTGCTGCATGCTATCCTGATCTCAGCTAACGGAAGGTGCATGCCCGAAGTGTCCACAACATTGATTCTCGGGTTTGGTCTCAGGCTTTCCTCATGGAATTCGTGTCCTGTCTCTTTCCCGTTTGGAAAAAACGAGATCAACTCAATTTCCCTAATGTTTATGAGCTGCTTGTTGAGGGATTCGGCCATGGAGTGGTCAAAATCCGACATGACATCGGTTTTTCCTTTGTGTGCCTCACGGTACTGCTTTCGGGCAAGCTCATAGGCTCTTACACCGTCCACGGATTTGGCTGAGAACAAGGGGGCGATTTGCTCCTGCTCTCCAAGAAACCTGGGAAGGACTTCTCGGACTGATTGTTCGCTGACATTTCCGGTCGGATATTCCCTGTCGATCGCTTTCTCGCGGTCGTATGAGGGGGTGGTGGCTCCGAAGGAGATTCCGGCGAGGTATTCCTTACCCTCTTTTTGCAGTGCCTCCGCCAGCTTTGTCGCCTTGCCTATGCAGACGAGCAGGACTCCGGTCGCAAGCGGGTCGAGAGTTCCGGCATGGCCTACCTTAAGGTTCTTTTTGTGGAAATGCCTGCAGGCTGCCCATTTGGCCTTGCGGATGACATCGGCGGATGTCCATCGGTAGGGCTTGTCGATGGGGATTATGATTCCTTCCGGGTAGTCCTCGATGCTCCCTGAAAGCCGATGACTGCCCGAAAGAAAGCTTTTGTCTATTATCAACGCCTTGATTTCCAAGTTACTTGCTGATTGGAATCTTATCTATGCGACGCTGGTGGCGGCCTCCCTCAAACTCGGTCGTCAGCCACTTGCCGAGAATGGTGGTGGCCATCTGATAGGAGATGAACCTTGCCGGCATCACCAGCACATTGGCGTTATTGTGCGCCTTGGCGAGACGGGCCAGCTCGGTTCCCCAGCAAAGGGCCGCGCGGACGCCTTGGTGTTTGTTGAGGGTCATGGCGATGCCGTTGCCTGTGCCGCAGAGCGCGACCCCGAGATCAACCTCACCCTTGTCAATGGCTGAACCGAGGGCGTGGCCGAAATCCGGGTAGTCGCAACTTTCCTCGGAATATGTTCCATAGTCAACTACATCATAGCCCTTTTTCCTGAGCAGGGCCGCGATCTTTTGTTTGTACTCAAATCCAGCATGGTCGCTGGCAACACCGAATTTCATAATATTCATGAATTTAAATTAATTTTTTCTTGCTTACGGTCGTCATGAATTCCTTGAGGTAGAACGGCTCGAAATAAGCCACGTCCTCGAATTTTTCCGCCTTGAGGGCATCCATTGCCGGACGCGCCATTGGCGCTGCCTTCGGGCAGCATTGAATGAAGGTTGCGTTTGGGGAATGGATCGTGTCCTTGCATTTGTCGGCTCCGTCACCGATGAAGAGCACGGGGCCTTCATCAAGTTGAGCCTTGAATGAGTCCGCGTCGATCACCTGGGCCACGGTAGGGGAGACCTGTTTGCCGTCTGGGGTGAATATCCCCGTGTAGACTTCCATTCTGCGTGCGTCTATCATTGGAATAATGAAGCGGCAACCATCAGGAAGGAGGTCCCCGTCCAAGGCCTGCCAGACGAGGGTGTCCAGCGTCCCGATGGAGATCAAGGGGATTCCAGCCCCGAAGCAGAGGCCTTTGGCTGTGGAGGCTCCGACGCGCAGTCCGGTGTAGGAGCCAGGACCTTTACTGACGGCCACTGCGTCGCAGCCGGACACTTCAAGGCCTCTTTCCGACAGCATCTCGCTCACGAACAGCGCGGTCTTTGATGCGTGGGCTCTTGGAGTGTCGCAGGCCCTTTCGCTTATGACCGTACCGTCTTCCACAAGAGCTGTGGAACATAGGGCGGTGGAAGTCTCTATTAGAATGATTCTACTCATTATTTGTTGAATATCAATTCTTTTATGTAAGGGAAAAACATGTTGGCCAAATCCTTTAGCGGAGTGTAAAAAAGGGACTTGCCGGTCGCCTTTGAGCAATCGACCTCCAATGCGGCTGTGACGGAGTCGAAAAGAAGAATGAGCAGTCCTGTTGCAAGAATTACTTTCAGAAGGGCGAAAATGATTCCGAGGGTCTTGTTCAGCCAGCCAAGCATCACAATTTTAACCATGCCTTCCAGCATCCTTCCCGCCAAGGTGAGAGCTAAGATGACGGCTGTCAGGATCAGCGCGAAGGCTACCGCCCGTAGCACGGCGGTGGAGACGTTCATAACTGGTTTGATCCACTCGATGACAGTCCCTGAGAAATGAAACGACATCCATGCGCCAAGCACCAGGGCCACCAGAGCCGCCGCCTGGGCGATGAATCCTTTGGACCAGCCATGTAAAATGGCTGGCACGCAGCATAGAAGGATCAGGATGTCTAAGATATTCATTAATCACCTATTTGATAATAAACACGGAAATCACTATCTTTGCAGACTTGATTGCAAGGAAAGCGCATCTGTGTTTTTCCGATGCAAAAATAGAAAGAAAATTATGACATTCAAAGAGTACAAAGGTCTTGATCTGGTTTCTGTCGGTAATGAGGTTCTCGACAGATGGAAAAAGAATCACGCGTTCGAGAAATCCCTTGAGGTCAGGGAGGGGGCTCCTGAGTTCATTTTCTTCGAGGGACCGCCTTCCGCCAACGGCAAGCCGGGAATCCATCATGTCATGGCTCGGTCCATCAAGGATGCCGTCTGCCGCTTTAAGACTCAGGCGGGTTACAAGGTGAACCGCAGGGCCGGATGGGACACTCACGGACTTCCGGTGGAGATCGGAGTGGAGAAGAAGCTTGGAATCCACAAGGATGACATCGGAACGAAGATTTCAGTTGAGGAGTACAACAGGACCTGCCGCGCCGAGGTGATGAAATACACCGCGGAGTGGGAGGACATGACCGAGCGCATCGGCTACTGGGTCGACATGAAGGATCCGTACATCACCTACGACAACCGCTACATCGAGACCTTGTGGTACCTTTTGAGGAAGATTTACGACAAAGGACTGCTCTACAAAGGGTACTCCATCCAGCCATATTCCCCGTCCGACGGAACCGGTTTGAGTTCTCACGAGCTCAACCAGCCCGGCTGCTACAAGGATGTGACCGACACGACGGCCACCGTGCAGTTCGAGGTCATCAAGGACGGAAAGTCGCAGCCGCTCTTCGGGACGGAGGCTTTCCCGGTATATTTCCTCGCCTGGACCACGACCCCGTGGACACTCCCTTCAAACACCGCGCTCTGCGTGGGACCGAAGTATGAATATGTCCGTGTCCTTTCCTTCAACCCTTACACCGGCAAGGAGGCCATCTACGTGCTTGCCAAGGATTTGGTGGGCGCGTGGTTCAACCCTAAGGCCGCCGACATCCCGCTTGAGAACTACAGGCCTGGCGACAAGCTTGTGCCTTACAAGGTTCTTGACGGCTCGTTCAAGGGCGCGGACCTTGTCGGAATCCGCTACAAGCAGCTTATCCCTTGGTTCAAGCCGATCGAGGAAGGCGAGCCGTTCAGGGTGATCTCCGGGGACTATGTCACGACCGAGGACGGTACGGGAATCGTTCACATCGCTCCGACTTTCGGTGCGGACGACAAGAAGGTCGCCGCGAACTTCAATGTTCCGGGAATCATGGTTCTTGACAAGAACGGCAAGCGTCAGGCCCAGGTAGACCACGATGGACGCTTCTACCCGATCGAAGACCTTGACCCTGAATATGTCCGCACGCACGTCGATCCTTCTTACAAGGAATATTCCGGCCGCTATGTGAAGAACGCCTTTGACGATTCACTCCCGGCTGACGCCCCTACCCTTGACGTGGATCTCTGCATGATGATGAAAGAGGACGGCAGGGTGTTCAGGATTCAGAAACATACCCACAGCTATCCTCACAGCTGGAGAACCGACAAGCCTGTCCTTTATTATCCGCTTGACGCATGGTTCATCAAGACCACGGCCGTGAAGGACGAGATGGTGGCACTGAACAAGACCATCACATGGAAGCCTGAATCCACCGGAGCAGGACGTTTCGGCCAGTGGCTGGAGAACATCCAGGACTGGAACCTCAGCCGCAGCCGTTTCTGGGGCACTCCGCTTCCGATCTGGCGTACAGAGGACGGCAAGGAGGAGATCTGCATCGGCACTGCCGCACAGCTCTACACTGAGATCGACAAGGCTGTCGAGGCTGGCTTGATGGCATCCAATCCATTAAGGGACAAAGGCTTCGATCCTAAGGACATGAGCAAGGAGAATTACGATAAGATTGATCTCCACAGGCCTTATGTCGATAACATATTCCTAGTCAGTCCTTCCGGTAAGAAGATGACCCGTGAGGCGGACCTTATAGATGTTTGGTTCGATTCCGGTGCCATGCCTTACGCCCAGGAGGGACTTCGTAATCTTGGCTCTCCGAAGTTCGGCTGCACGGCTGACTTCATCGCCGAGGGAGTTGACCAGACAAGAGGCTGGTTCTACACTCTTCACGCCATCCACACGATGATCAGCGGGACTCCTGCCTACAAGACAGTGATTTCCAACGGTCTGGTTCTGGACAAGAACGGCAACAAGATGAGCAAGCGTCTTGGGAACGCTGTGGATCCGTTCGAGGAATTGGACAAGTACGGGGCCGACGCCCTTAGGTGGTACATGCTGACCAACGCCCAGCCTTGGGACAACCTGAAGTTCGACGAGGCCGGTGTCGATGAGGTCCGCAGAAAGTTCTTCGGAACGCTTTACAACACATATTCATTCTTCGCCCTCTACGCCAATGTCGATGGCTTTGACCCGAAGGCGGCCAAGGTGGAATATTCAAAGAGGCCGGAAATTGACCGTTGGATCATCTCGCTGCTCAACACCCTGAAAAAGAAGGTGGTGGCGGCTTATGAAGACTATGACATCACGACTGCCGGACGTCTGATCCAGGATTTTGTCTGCGATGATCTGAGTAACTGGTACGTCCGCCTGAACAGGAAACGTTTCTGGGGAGGAAAGATGGACGAGGACAAACTCGCCGCTTACCAGACTCTTTACGAGGTTTTGGTTGATGTCTCGGTCCTCGGCGCTCCGATCGCGCCGTTCTACATGGACCGTCTCTATCTTGATCTTGTGCCGGACGGCTCCGAATCAGTTCATTATGTGAATATGCCCGCCGGCGATGAGTCGGTCATCGACACGGATCTTGAGGAAAGGATGAATCTGGCTCAGAAGGCCACATCGATGGTGCTCGCGCTTCGCCGCAAGGTTTCGATCAAGGTCCGTCAGCCGCTCCAGAAACTCATCATTCCGGTTATCATGGCCAAGGTCAAGGATCAGTTGGAGCAAGTTAAGTCAATCATCCTGAACGAGGTGAATGTCAAGGAGGCAGAGTTTATCTCTGACACGGCCGGCATCATCACCAAGAGGATAAAGCCGAATTTCAAGACGTTGGGCAAGGTCTACGGCAAACGCATGAATGAGATCGCAGGCGCGTTCTCCGGACTTGATCAGGCGACTATCTCTGCCATACAGGCAGCGGAGGCTGCCGGGCGGACATATTCATTGGAACTCCAATCCGGCCCGGTCGAGCTCAGGCCCGGCGACTATGAGATTTCATCTGAGGACATGCCTGGTTGGCTTGTCGCCACTGAAGGTCAGCTTACAATTGCCCTTGACATCCAGATCTCCGAAGAGTTGAGAAAGGAGGGCGTGGCGCGTGAGCTGATCAACAGGATTCAAAATCTTAGGAAGGACAGTGGTTTTGAGGTGACAGATAAGATCGAGGTCAGGATATTCGCTGAGGGCGCCGCCTACGACGGCATAGCCGCCGCTCTTGAATCCTATAGGGATTACATTGCGGCGCAGACGCTCGCCCTTTCGGTCACACTCGGAAAGGAAGCTCCGCAAGGCGCTGTTGATGTTGAGTGGGATGAGGGTTCTGTCAGGATCGCACTGTCAAGATAATTTATGACCTGAATATTATTACACTATGCCTGAGTTAATCAAAGACAACGCGGCCTCGGCTGAAAAGACCAAGGTGCGTTACAGTGATGAGGAACTTGAAGAGTTCCGTACAATCATCAATGACATGCTGGCCAAAGCCAGAAAAGAGTATAACACTCTTCGTAAGGTGATTATGCACAATGGCAGCAACGACATTGAGGACACAACTCCATCTTTCAAGACGGTCGAGGATGATGGCGCCTACCAACTTTCCAAGGAGGAGGCCAGCCAGCTTGCCCAGAGGCAGTACAAGTTCATCCAGAACCTTGAGGCCGCGCTTGTCCGCATTGAGAACAAGACTTATGGAATATGCAGGGAGACAGGTGAGCTGATACCAAAGGAGAGGCTTCGCCTTGTTCCTCACGCCACACTGACTGTGGCGGCAAAAGAGAAACTTGCAAAAAAAGGTTAGTTTAGGTGAGAGTTTCTAAGGGTAAGCGTCTCCTGATTTTTGGAGTCATACTTGTCGTCATTGACCAGGTCATCAAGATTCTGGTCAAGACGAACATGCAGTTGGGTGAACATTTCAACGTCATCGGAAATTGGTTTCAGATTTTCTTCATCGAGAATGAGGGAATGGCTTTCGGGATGAAATTCGGAGGGGCAGTCGGAAAGTTCCTGCTGTCTTTTTTCAGGATAGTCCTCTCCGGTGTGCTTTGCTGGTGGATCGCCTCTCTTGTGCGGAAGTCCGAGGATGATGAAGGCTCCTTGGCTCTTCTCCCTGACGGTCAGCCTGTTGTTCCGACCGGAGTGTTGGTTGGCCTGACACTGATAACGGCCGGTGCTTTCGGCAACATCATCGACAGTCTTTTCTACGGTGTGATTTTCGGCTATGCTCCGCTGATGTTCGGACACGTTGTTGACATGTTTTATTTTCCGATGATAGACACAGTCTGGCCGGAATGGGTTCCATTTGTGGGAGGCGACCGCCTTCTGTTCTTCGCCCCTGTCTTCAACTTCGCGGACAGCTGCGTCACCGTGGGCGCTTTCTATCTGATTCTCTTCCAGAACCGTTTTTTCACCCGTGCCGAGGAAAAGAAAGATAAGAACAAAAAGTAAAAAAAAGTACGGCATATTTTTGCCGAACTGAAAAAAATATTTAACTTTGCATTCCCTCAAATGAGGGAACGAAGTCTGGAGAGGTGGTAGAGTGGTCGATTACGGCAGTCTTGAAAACTGTTGAGCTGCGAGGCTCCGGGGGTTCGAATCCCTCCCTCTCCGCAAGTAGTCTTGAAAATCAATGACTTACAAGAATTGCGAACAAATTTACGAACAACAGTAAGTTTGTTCGTATTGTTTTATATTGGACTCTGCTGGACTCAAAAGTTTCCATAGGTACAATACCAGGTATATCATTCAGCATTGTCGCATGAAGATTCGGACTATTAAGAAGAGTAGGAATACGGACACTGCCACTATTCCCGTCCACATCAAAAACTTCTGCCACCATTTGAGGGTATTGACTTCTTTCTCGATAACGGTCTCGATGGTCTGGACTTGCTGTTCTTCTTTGTGTCGTTCCTTGTATGTCAGATAGATCCCCATCGAATCCACGACCGCCTTCGCTGTGAGTTTATTGTCTTCTAGTGCCAATGTCTGCTGCACTCTTGCAGATTCTTTAAGCGTGCGAATCTCCTCCAACCGTGCTTGGCCGGTCGAATCACATCTAATCAACGCCTGAACGATTGAAGAGTCAGTCTGAACTTGAATGACGGTGTCTCTGACGGTTTCAGTGATGGTGACCGTATGTTCAGTGCTTTCTGTCTTGTAAGGATAGAGTTTTGGGCAACAAGAAGTCACGGCCAATGCGGGCAAGAGTATGATTTTGAATTTCATTGTGCTGATGTTTAATGATTTGATTTGATCCGTGCAAATATAATAAATTGAACGTCAATGCGTTAAATGATGTTTTCGGGCGTTGTGACGAAATAGACACCACTTCGCATGGAGGGACATATGGAAATTTTTTGAGCGCTCCTGCGAGGCTCACAAGTGTCGATAAACGGCTGATTTTCAGTGGTCCGAAACGCAACCTTACAGCATGGGGATATTTTTAAAAAAAAAGTAAAGCGGGATGGTGAAAGCCTCGCGTCATCCTCGGTTAATGGTCAGGACAGGGGCACCTGAGTAGTTAC
>DJOW01000051.1:17882-33053 GCA_002437305.1 Bacteroidales bacterium UBA6428 | reverse complement strand
CCTCCTCGCAGACATCCTTGACGCCGATCCGCTGAATGCGTTTGTAAAGCGCCATCCACCGGTGGTAGAAACCCTCCGATTGCAGCTGTCCGTTCCACAGCGAGCCGCCCTGCATGAGCCGAGGCTTGTTCTCTTCCGCCACATTGCCGTTCCTGTCGAAGCCAAGAGAGAGAATCTTGGCGGCGACGCCCGCTTTCAGTATATTCCTTGCCTCGGTCGCGAAGCGTTTGATTCTGTTTGTGTCCATATTTATCTAAATTTCCGCAATAGGCATACTAAAATTTATTACCTTCTATTGATTCGTTCCACTAGTTCATTAGGTGTAAGAATCTCCATCTTTGAGAAACCAAACCATTTTTTGCCTAAGTCCTTAATGGATGCTCCTATATGATACACATCATTATCTATACAAAGGAAGCGGTCATGTGACAAACGGAACGTTTCAACATCGATAGGTGCATATTGAGCGTTATGACGGTCAATGTCAAGTTGGAATTGACGGTTTATTTGTTGAGTATAGATGACTGCAGTCACGCCTTCTTCTCTTTTATCGAGTAATGTCAGTACAGTCTCGTCAACATAGTTGTCGATAAGGATAATGCGTTTTTTCGCACTCTTAATCAGGTCGGACACGAAAGTATAGGCATCATAAATTTGCCCATTGTAGAATACGCCTTGCTTTGGTTTCGCATTGCCCTCGTCCAATCTGCGAAATACCTCATCAATGCGTTTGTCTGTTTCTTGCTGATGTTGCTGCATTTCGAGTTGGTAATACTCTATCGCGGAAAGGCGTTGGAAAACTTCGGCATTTGTCGTTATGAAGCGCCTCATTGCAACAAATGCATCCATGATACGTATGCTCACACGAATTGCGGTTTCACTTCTGAGAACCGTGGAGAGCATGGCCACTCCCTGCTCCGTGAAAGCATATGAACGAGCCACTGAGTGCTTCAAGCTTTTGAACCGGTCGCAATTTGCGACCAGTTCATCCATTTCTTCTTTAGTCAGTTGAAAACGGAAACGCTCAGGAAACCGTTCTATATTGCGCTTTACAGCTTCGTTTAATCTTTTGGTTTCCACTCCATAAAGTTCAGCCAGGTCTCTGTCTATCATAATCTGCCTTCCGCGAATTGACATGATCCGACTTTCTATAGGAGTGGTAACAGTAATCCCATTATTTGGTGACCGGTCACAATTTGTGACCAGTTCACTTTTATCTTGAGGTTCTGTGTTCTGTTCCATAATTATTATTTAACAATCATCACCCCGTCTTGGTCAACCAGCAGGTTTTCGAGCTGCCGGCGCAGATCTTCCAAATAGCGGTCTATGTCCTCGGCATTAGTGATCGGGGACTTTGTGCGCGTCTGGAGGGCAGCCAGACGGATGCGCTTCTTCTTCTCCGGAGCGGGGTCTTCCTGAGCGCCGGGTTGCGGCTTCGGACGGTACGACATTATCTTCGCCAACCGCTCTAGGCGGAACGCGTCGGTGCTGGTGTTGTTCTGGAGCACCAGGATGTTTGTAGGAGTGGTCTTGACACGAATCACGGTATCACGGTCGGAGAGCACGCTCTCTGGCACCTGATGCGTCTCTGCCACTTGCCCCAGATAATCAAACACATCGTTGTAGGCAGCCTTGATTTTCTCGCGCAACTTGTCGCGCACCCCATCCAAGATGCCCGACAGCTGACGTTGCAGCTTGATGTAGCCACGCAGACCAGCGATAGGCCAAGGATCGTCCTTCAACCTGCAGAAGTCGGTGACAGCTCCCTGCATCTCCTCCGGCACAAACTGGAAATTGTACTGGTTTTCTTCCTGGAAGCGGATGAGCTGCCTGTAGGTGTCAAGCTGGTCGTTGGTGAACTGGACCACTTCCTTGCACTTGTCGAGCAGTGTCCTGGCTTCATCCTTCCCGGCGATGACGAGGTTGAAGAACCTCAACGGATCACGTTCGTCCATCCACGTCCGGAGAAGCCCGAGCGCATCACGGACAGGCTGGCAGAATGGGTAGGCGAAGATGTCCCTCTCGATGCCTTCGTAATTCTTGATCAATCTGAAAAGACCGCTGCCGCTCTCCGCGTCCCGGCAGGCGCGGAAAAGCTGGGTGCTGTCTGTGGCGCTCGGGGTCGCGGAAATGCCGAAGATTTCCCTCCACGCAGCGATGAAGTTCTGAATCAACTGTGGAGAAACGACCTTGGCCTGCCGCAGAGTGAACTTGTTTGACTCTCCGATGATCCGGCCTGCGATGGTCTGCGTCTCCACGTTTGGATTGTTGGCGTAGGAATAATCCCGTTTGTGGCAGCGGACAAGCTCGTTGATGACGTACAATGTGCAGATGTTGTCCCATCCGTACGGAGCCTTGGCGAACTTGGCGAGCACGTCCGCGACATTCACTTCGGCGCACTGCTTGTTAAGGTAAACCTCCACCTCATGCACGGCATTGCCAAGACCGGCATTCATTCCATCCGGATCGCCCGGCTGGACAGGGCGGAGTATGGCGGACCTGAGTTGTTCCGAGTTGCGCGGGACACTTGAATAATCCACAAGACCGGCCTTTGTGTAAATGTTGGACAGATGCTTGGCGATGGCGGCACGGTAACGCTCATTGCCACGCTTCTGCCCCAATTCGGTCTCGTCAAGCACACTGAAACCGGAGATGATCGGGCAGGTGTCAAGGATTTTCTCGAACTCCTTCCTGATGACGCTTTCGTAAAGTTCCTCCGCACGTTTGGCGAACTCCTTGCGCGTGGCGGCATTGCTCTCGTTGGTGACAGGAGTCGCCATATAGCGGTCCGCCTGGCAGTACCAGTAGAAAGCGTTGAACAGACGGCGGTTGTCACGGTACTGCGGACCGACATAGTAAACCAGACGGTTCACGTTGCTGTTATGCAAGGCCAACTGCCCGGCTGTGTCATAATCCGTGTCCATCACGAACTCCACCATCACATCAGGATTGTTGGAGAGGAAGGTGCGCTGCTTGATGGTGAGGCCCACGGAGAAGCTGCGGGTCTTGTACTGTTCCTTGTTGCGGAGGGCGGTGATGTACTTGTTGAATATCCCCTTGAGCTGTTCAGCCTGGGTGTTGTTGTCCACCACCTGGCTCTTGATGAGCTGGGCCACCTTCATCTCCTCCTCGCTGTAGAAGGTAAAGGTGTCCGGAGCGCCTTGTTTGCCCTGCTCGCGACGTATGATGTTGTTGTCGCAAAGGAAATCCACGATTTTCTCCACCTCGTTCTTGATGGTAAGGCGAGGAGTCTCCATGTCGTTGACAAGCAGAGTGGTCACATTGTCGATCGTGGCGGGAAAAAGCAGCTGGTCCGTCTGCGAGATGTTGCAGATCATAAAGAGCACGTTGGCCACACGAACGGCAAGACGGGTCTTCTCCGGACGGTCAGTCTGATAGGTACGTGCCATACGCAGGGCATTGTCGACGGCCTTCTGGCCACGAGCCTGCAGACCTTCCTCGAACATGTTGTTGTAGAGTTCATCGAAAGATATGAACTTGCCCAGCTCCGCTTCGGCGTCCGCCTTGGCTGTGGAATGGATGACCTTGATGATGCTTCGCTCGTTGCCCTTCACCTCCTTGGCCACATAGCCGAGGTCAAGGAAGGAGTTGAACACCTGCATGATCAACTTGAACTGGTAAGGCACGAACGGGTAGTAATCGATGAAATCATCTTCCGAACCGTAGCCATTGTAGGAGGCCGGAAGTTTGAACTGGAGGTCAAAACCTGCCTTGTACCGGTTGTAGAGCGCGGCCAGCTCTGGCTTGACTTCCTCTTTCTTGTCGAGAATACGCTTCTGGGTGATTACCTCCGGCTGCGTGCCCTTGAGCGACACCTTCACTTCGAAACGCCCCTTGATCTTGCCTTCCTTGTCCTTCTCCTCAGCGATGTGGCAGTCGTCCATGATCTCGGAAAGGTCCTGCTGGGCCGTGCATGCCACCCAAACCTTGTTGCCGCAAGCCTCGGAGAGCTTGGTGATGATCTCCTGAAGATTGAGATAGCGGTCACGTTCCTTGTTGATGAACTGGCTGACCTCATCGGCAAGAAAGATCAGGCGATAGTCCTCTCCTTTGTCTTTCAGCCAGGAAGCCAGCTCCATGCCGAAACGGTCGATGCTCATGTTGGTGTCGCGCTTGATGATGCGCTCGCGGATGCTGTCCACGGAGAGTGTGGGAGCAAGTTCCTTGGCGATGTCGAGCACCCAGTCAAGTTCGTTGTCGATCAGGTCGGCGGCCATTCCGGGATCGTTCCAGTCGGCGCCTTCCTCGGCGATCCGCTCCTTGAAAGCCTCAAACACACCCTTTTCCTCCAACGGCTTCTCAAGGTTCTGGGCAAGGGTGATGTTGAACTTGTTGAAGCCGCGCTTGCCGTTGAACTCGTTCCAGAAGACGTGGAGGAAAGCCTTCTTCTTGTCGGTGGAGTTGTCGTAGCTGGTCTCAAGGTTGAAGATGCAGGTGTCGACGGTGGCCCGTTTCAGCCAGTCGGCGACAGACAACAACCCGTCATAATCAAAACAAAGGTTGTGCTTCTCGTCGAGCGGGTCGATGGCTTTCACCGCTTCGAGCAGACGAGTGAGGGCAGCCTCGCTGGTGGAAGGGGTGATACAGTAGTCGAGGTATTTCAGAAAGTGAGACTTTCCGGAACCGTAGTAACCGTCAATCCAGATTCCGACATGGTCGTACGGCTTGTTGTTCTTGATGGCGTCGAGTATGCGGAAGAGACCGTTGATGATCTCATCCGTGAAGACATATTCCTGTATTTCAATCCGCTCCGTCTCAGGGTCGAACTTGGTGGCGCTGACGGCGGGATTGACGGCGCGGTTGATGGGTTTGCTGTATAAATCTTTCAGTTTCATACGTTATTCATTGATCAGAAGGGTTGCGCGATAGGTGTGGTTGTCGGGAAGCGTGTCGAAAAGTCGGAAAGAGTTCTGGTCGCGATGGCCGGGATAGAAGACTATTATCTTGTACTTACCAGTCTCGTTGTAGTCCTCGTAGAGGGCAAGGAACTCGTTGACCCTGAGATACGGAAACATACTGCCGACGCCATAGAGGAAGACGTACGGGCGGCGATACCTGTCACGGATGGTGACATGGTTGATTATGCGCTGATGGATGTACCGCAGAAACTCAGGTGAATGCGCGTTGCGGGTAAGCGTGTCCTGGGTGTTCCGGGCCTTGGACGGATCCTCCCGCTCCTTCTCCAACTGGTATTTCAGCATGGACGGATGACGCAGGAACCGCTTCTGGTCGAGAAAGTCGCAGAACTCCTCGAACAGATTGAGGGTCAACACATCCACATAGTTCACGGGGCGGATGAGGTCAGCCTTGAACTCTTGGATCTGCCGGCGGATGTCGTACTCCTTCTCCGGAGGGTACTGGTAGATGAAGAAGTTGTAGAACAGGTCTCCGTTCTCCGTGTCCTGGAAACCGGGGCTGTTCAGTTTGTCATCGAGTTCCTTTATGGTCATAGAATAGAGTTCTTAATGTTGTCGATCTCGTAGGGTTGCAGAAGGCAGGCTTCAAGGAACCAAGGCTCCCCTTTCGTCAGGTAATACCCGAAATTGGAGCAGGACAACGACTGCAGATGATTGGTCGTGTCCAGCATCCCGACTTTCCGCAGGATGGACAGATACGTTCCCGCGACTTTTCCTTTCGTGAGGTCGCTCCAAGAGTCAACGAACTCATCCCTGGCCGAGATTTCATTGAACTCCACCATTAGGTCATCCTTGTCAATACTCTTCGAGACGCTGTTCCACTTGCGCATAGTGACATTCACGTGGAAGTCGAAGCAGATTTTGTAAGTCTTCAGTATCACATAGAAAAGGGCTACGGCCTTGTCTCCGGGGCCCATAGCATTGAAGTCGTTCCAAAAGGAAGGAGGCATCGCGCGATAGCGCCTCCTTATCTCGTGAATGTTTCGCGAGCGCGCCGCCTCCGCATTGATGTGCAGCAGATTGTTGTTGATCTTTTCCTCCTTCAGAAGTTCCTCACTGTTCCGAGCCTGAAGCAAAGGCAGAAGGATAAGGGTCTCCTCGAAAAGGAAGCCTCCTCCCGTCAGGGCCGCGGTGTACTGGCTGTTGTTCTTGTCCATTAGCTGATGTGTCAGGTTTGTCCGTCTCTCCGAGGCCTCCAGTGGTCTCTACGGTTTACACAAAAGTAATGAATTAATTCGAGACAACAATCAGCAAGAGTTGTGATCATCAACCGAAAGTTCAGAGGATCACGCATGATGACGAAGTTGAGGCCGGCAAGTCCACCGCCAGAAGCTACTCTCCTTTAAGGTACTTGAGCCAGAACGCGCGGTTGGCCTCGTCAAAATGCCGTCCCTGGTAGCCACGGTAGCCGTGCATGCCGTCCGGGTAGATCATCAACTCGAACTTCTTTCCGGCCTTCTGAAGAGCGTCCACCAGCAGCAACGTGTTCTGGAAGTGCACGTTGTCGTCCCCGGTTCCGTGGGTAAGCTTGAGCATCACGGAGCCATCGTAGTTTTTCTCCGTGACGGGATAGTTGGCCGCGCTTGAGATGACACTTGTCGAAGCGTAACCATCCGGATTGTTGGCCGGAGTGTCCATGAACCGCTCTGTGTAGTGCGTGTCGTAAAGCGCCCAGTCATAGACTCCCCCTCCGGCGATTCCATAGTGGAAAGCGTCCGGATGGTTCATCACCAGAAGAGTGGTCATAGTGCCTCCGAACGAGAATCCCTCGACACCGATCTTGTCGTCCTGAACGTAAGGAAGAGACTTGAGATAATCAGCCCACTCCACGAAGTCCAGCACCTCACGCTCGTCCAGCCGCCTGTAGATCTGATCCAGCCCTTTGCGCCCGTTATGGCCCGAAGCCCGGCAGTCCGCGACAACCTCGATGATTCCGTTCTCGGCGTACCATTGGTAATATGCCGGGCTGCGGAACCTGTCAACCACCTGCGGAGAATCAGGACCACCGTAGATGTCCACATGGACAGGGTATTTCTTGGCGGCGTCGAAATCCTTAGGATAGACAATCATCGCAGGAAGTTCAAATCCGTCCTTGGTTGTCATGGTAATATGCTCAGGAAGAGCGAATTCAGAGGCATCAAAATCCTCGCCTGCCATGTCAGCGACCTTGAAGGACTTAACCGGCTTCCTCAAATCATAGATCCAGACCTGGACCGGAGTCCTTGAATTGCTTGCCGAGGCGATGGCGTACCTCTGATCCGGAGAGACCCGCACGGAAGTGACGTGCATGGCCGGATCCGAGATATTCCTGATCACCCCTTTGCAGACTGAATACAACCCGCCGCGCACGCGGGAGTCACGCTCCGCGACGAACAGCACCTCAGATGAACTTCCGTCGAACCCTTTGGCAGCCTTGCCTTCCTTCACATCCACAAGCGACATCCTCCAGTTCTCACCGTCAGTCAACCTTTTAAGGACAGAGCCGTCATAAGAAAGGTAATATATTTGCTGCCAACCCGTTTCAAATGAGCGGACCATATAGATTCCTTCCCTCCCGAACAGCATCCCGTCGATCCAGTCCAGCCAGGTCTTGTAGGTCTCGTGGTAGATGTGCCTCTTCGTTCCGTCCACCGGCGACACGGCGTAGAGGTCGAGAGTGTTCTGCGTCCTCGGCTCCCTCTGAACATAAAAGGCCTCGCTGCCGGCTCCCCAAAACGGAGTCCCGAAATACTGGTCAACGTTCTCGTCAAAGTCAGCCCAAGCGGTCTTGCCTTCTTGAATATTCACAATCCCTATCCTCACTTTCGGGTTGTTGTCACCGCATTCCGGGTAGCGTGTCATGCGGACCGAACCTCCAGTCGGAGAAACGCCCGGCAAAGCGACCGCGGCCCCGGCGTTCTGTGAATATGCCAATCCCATCCCGGAGCGGTCTGCGTCCTCTGAGAACGGTGAATATATCGGGAAGACCGGAACCTCCGAGTTGTCAAAGCGATAGAATCCGATCTTCTTGGAATCCGGCGACCACCAGAATGCGCGGTAATGTGTCGGCCTGCCAAGAATCTCCTCGTAGTACACCCACGATGAGTAGCCGTTCAGAATCACGTCCGACCCGTCGAATGTCAGCTGGGTCTCCCCCTTCGTCGCGATGTCCACAACCCAAAGGTTGTTGTCCCTTGTGAACGCCATCTTCGTCGAGTCCGGGGAATATTTCAGATTGACCGCGCCCTCCGGCCTGAAAGGAAAGTCAGTGAACTTGGCCGGATAATTGATCCCCTCAGTGATCTTTCCGCTAACGGCATTGACAGAGAAGTCATTATCCCCTGTAAAAGAATGATCGTAAGTCAACGCGACCTCATTCTTCCCTACCCATTTCCAGGCTTTGGGAACATCATTGAAATCCTCCGCTGAAGCGCCCAGGGACACCGCCAAAGCCAAAGCCGCAAAAATCTTTTTCCTATTCATAAATCACTTTTATTTGCAATCAGCCCCGCAATTTATGTAAAAAATTCCCATTCCGCAACAGCTGGTCAATACAGAAGGCCGAAAGCCCAGACAGGGATGACATTGGCATAGCCGGTCTCTATGTCGTCCTTCACGACATACCCCTCGCCCGCATTCGCTATCTGCTTCTTGCCCTTATTCTTTCCTCCAATTTCGAATGTTCGGCCATCTATCTCGAAATCAGAGATTTTGGAACTGATCACATCGCTGATGACCCTGGTCTGATTCATAAAGAATGTCTCACGCACATTGCCGACATCGGCCTTGCCCGGTTCAAGGACGTATATAAGGTTCGGGTTGTCAAGGTATAGTTTCTCGACCTTCCCGAGTCCTCTAATCCCTCCAGTCCTGTCCCTCAACTGTGAAATCATTCCGGCCTGCTCTACGTATATGAGATAATCCGAGACATCGTTACGGCTTATGCCTGTCACCTCAGCAAGTTTAGTCATCACCGGTTTGAACGGAACGCTCCGGGCCACCACCATTAGCAAGGATTTGAGTTTCCTGCCAATGGAAACATTCGTTTGAAGGTATTGAGGGATATCCACTTCCATAGTCTGGTTTATGACCTGAAGCATCTCAAGATCAAACTCCGGATCTTTCCCGAAAGGATAATATCCGTTACGAAGATAACTTCGGAACAACGGCAGCGGATGCGCGACTCCCTGAATCTCCGCCTTGTTCCTAAGTACCTCATCCATTGAATATATAGGTGTGTCAATATCGTGGAAAAGTTTAAGATATTCCCGGAACGACAGCCCCTGCATATTATATATCGGAACGCGTCTGCTCAAATCAGACATTCCTTTATAGATGTCAAGGATTGACGAACCGGAGACCACAACCTGAAGATCGCTGTAACTATCAATAATCTGCTTCAATTCGCGTGACCACCCTTCATATTTGTGAATCTCGTCAATGAACAGGTGCCGTCCGCCCATTTTCTCAAACCTGTCGGCCAGATCCACAAGCTTATGCTCCGAAAAGTACAAATGATCCGCCGAAACGTACAACGTGTCATCTATGCTATGATGCAGCTTTATATGTTGGAGCAACATTGTGGATTTCCCCACACCACGTGGACCCACAAGGCCGAACGCTTTCACGCCCCACTTGATGAAGGGATACTTATAGCGAAGAAAATCAGTTGAAGTCTCCTTCAACTTTCTTGTGAAATATTCGTAAAGTTGTTCCATTGCATAACTTGTCCTATGACAAATATAGGACTATTGTACGATATTAGTGCAACTTTTGTCTATATTTGCATAAATTTAGTGCAAATTTACTAGAAATATGCACGATCGTTATGCAAAAAAACGGGTTGGCCGACCCAGAAGACAGAAAACCCACTTGCATATTTCCTTCAAAATACGCAAGTGATTGATGCATTTCATAGTATTGTTGCACAAAAAAAGGGAAAGCTCAGCACATCGCACCGCTACGACCTCCTACCCTTGCTGCCTTCCGACCCTGGGGGAATTCAGAGGGAGCTGGTCGTGTACGACTTTCCCTGACCGCAAATATACTACTTTTCGTTGAAACTGTCAAAAATGAATGGCAGAATGTCATCAACCTTGTCAAATTTCCAGGTTTTTCTCGTTCCGAACATGATAACGCTCATCGGACGTCCGGCCAAAGTCTGGTACTCGGCCATCACCTGACGGCATGCCCCGCAAGGCGAGCACGGGGTGTCACTGACCGTACCGCCAAAGCCCCCTGCAATGGCAAGGGAGACCATCGCCTTGCCGGGATGGCCGGCGCTGGCGGAGAACATCGTGGTTCTTTCCGCGCAAAGTCCTGAAGGATAGGCGGCGTTCTCCTGATTTGAGCCTTTGACAACCGTCCCGTCATCCAGACGTAAAGCGGCTCCGACATTGAACTTTGAATAAGGGGCGTAAGATCCCTTCTGAGCCTCGACGGCGGCCTTCACAAGTTCAATGTCAAGAGGATCCATCTCATCGATGGAGGAATATTCAGTGTAGACTATGTCCAGTTTTGCTGTCTTCATGTTCTGTGGTTTTGCCTGACAAGGTCTCAAAGTTAGCAAAAATTGTGCATATTCAAGCATTTGAGTAAATTTGCACGCTGTAAAATGAAATGTAATGAAGGTTTGTGTCGGCCTCTCCGGAGGAGTTGATTCAAGTGTCGCCGCTCTGCTCCTCAAGCGGCAAGGTTATGATGTGTTCGCCATGTTCATGCAGAACTGGCACGACGCGGACGCCACCCTTCACGGAGACTGCGAATGGGAGGAGGACCGCTTCGTGGCAGAGATGGTCGCACGCAAGATCGGCATCCCGTTCTATTTCGTGGATCTCTCAAAGGAGTACAGGCAACGCGTTGTGGAGTACATGTTCAATGAATATTCAGCGGGCCGGACCCCCAACCCGGACGTACTCTGCAACCGGGAGATCAAATTCGACGCTTTCATGAAAGCCGCGCGGAGACTTGGAGCCGACATGGTCGCCACCGGACACTACTGCCGCCGCGAGCCTCTGCAGGACGCGGACGGCAAGCAGGTTGTGATCGGCGGACAACCTCAGTGGCGGATCCTTGAGGGCGTGGATCCAAACAAGGATCAGAGCTATTTCCTCTGCCAGTTGACTCAGGAGCAGCTTGGCAAGGCCCTGTTTCCCATAGGCGGCCTCACAAAACCCCAGGTCAGGGAGCTTGCCCGGCAGGCCGGCCTCCCGTCAGCGGAAAAGAAGGATTCCCAAGGAATATGCTTCATCGGAAAAGTGGACCTTCCGACGTTCCTTCAACAGAGACTGAAACCGGCCGAAGGCGATGTCGTGGAGGTTTTTGATGCCTATTATACTCAAAATGAGCAGTATCGATTCATCCACGACACCCTGGCCTCACTCATGTCCTCTCCCGCGGAGCCGATGATGATCACTGAATATTCCTCCGAAGATTCCGGAGGCAAGCCGTTCAACAACCGCAGGGTGGCTGTTCAGGCCGCCGATTCCTCCCTCGCGGGCACTCGTCCCGCCGAGGCTGCCGCCGCTCATCGGAATGAGTTCTCGGCCAAAAAGATCGCCGGGCTGAGCGATGAGGACATTATGAGATTGTCCGAACCTTTAAGGTATGAGGACATCAAGTTCGAGACAGAGACCTACAGGACCGGAAAGAAGCACATCAAAAAGACCCGGTTCAAGGAGAATCCGTCAGGAAAGATTGTAGGACGGCATGACGGCGCGCAGTTCTACACGATCGGCCAGCGCAAAGGCCTCAACATCGGGGGGCACAAAGACTCCCTCTTCGTCATCGCCACGGACATCGCGCGGAACATCATCTATGTCGGCGAGGGGCACACCCACAAGGGATTGTCCCGCAGCTGCATCCGGATCGCGCCAGACGACATTCACTGGATAAGGACCGATCTCGCGATGAAAGACGGCGAGATCCGTCGCTACAGGGTCCGCATCCGCTACCGCCAGCCACTTCAGGACGCTTTCCTTGTCAAGAGGCGGAATGGCCTGTACATGCTGTTCGACACCCCGCAGCGCGGCATTTCCGATGGCCAATTCGCGGTCTGGTACTCCGCCGATGACGAGATGCTCGGCTCCGGAGTCTATTAGAAGCCGTCTTGAATTGTTTGTCTTGAAGGCTTGAGGGCGGGAAAGCGCAGCCTATCAGAATAAAACAAGAACTCCGGACACCGAAATGATTTCAGTGTCCGGAGTTCTTGTTTTGCTAAGATGGACCGCCAAGCGGACCTTGGCATGCTGATCTTAGCCTGACTGTCACGCTGACATTACTTGCGCGCGACCTTCGCTATGACTTTCTCGCTGCGCGCGATGAAGTCAGACAGAGCCTTGCCTTTGAGCATTCCGTTTGACAAGAGCGCAAGATCAATCACCTGCTTAAGGGTGTCGTTGGCGGAAGCATATTCATCAATCGCAGCCTGGTGGGCATCCTTGATGGCCTGACGCTCATCGTTCACACGCTTCTTCTCATCCTCCGGAGCATCCTTGCCCGGCTCAGCCGGAAGTTCGCCCAACGGAGCGATCTTGGACTTGGCGTCGGAGACGATTCCGGCCATCACCGGATTCTCAAGGTTTACGGTGATGTTGAACGACTCGGGCATGTTCCCGTAGAAGTTCATTCCTCCGCCCATCGCGCTCATCTCGCGGTAACGCCTCATGAACTCGTTGCGGGTGATGACGACAGGAGCCGCGTTCCCGCCAAGATTGTCAGCCTCGACGAAGTAGTCATTACCCTTCGGCAAGACCGCCTTGAAAATAGCGCTCAGATCATCCTTGTCGGACCGGGACATCTCCGGCTTCACTTTCTCGCTCTTTGGAATGAGGTTGTCGATCGTGTCGGAATCAACCCTGGCGAACCTGGTGTCAGGAATCTTCTGCTCCAGAAGATTCACATAGTGAGCGTCAAGTTCGCAGTCCATCAGAAGCACATCATAACCTTTGTTCTTCGCGGCCTCGATGAAATCATACTGCTCATCCGTGTCAGTCGCGTAGAGGTAGACAACCTTCTTATCCTTGTCCGTCTGATTGTCCTTGACAGCCTTCCGATACTCCTCAAAGGAGAAGAACCTGCCATCCGTGTTCTTGAACAGGGCGAACTTCAGAGCCCTCTCGCAGAACTTCTCATCGGAGAGCATTCCATATTCAATGAAAAGCTTGAGGTTATCCCACTTCTTCTCCCATGAGTCACGCTCGTTCTTGAAGATGTCCTCCAGCCTGTCGGCGACCTTCTTTGTGATGTAGGTCGAGATCTTCTTGACATTCTCATCAGCCTGAAGGTAACTTCTGGAGACATTAAGAGGAATGTCCGGAGAGTCGATGACACCATGAAGAAGTGTCAGGAAGTCAGGCACAATGTTCTCCACATGGTCGGTCACGAACATCTGGTTGCAGTAAAGCTGGATGTTGTTCTTCTCGATCGCCATCCTGTCCTTGATCTTCGGGAAATAAAGGATGCCGGTGAGGTTGAACGGGTAATCCACGTTCAGGTGAATGTAGAACAGAGGATCCTCCTTCATCGGATAGAGCTCACGGTAGAACTTGATGTAGTCCTCCTCCTTCAGCTCTGACGGCTTGCGGGTCCAAAGAGGCTCTATCTTGTTGATGACGTTGTCCTTGTCCGTGTCGACATATTTGCCGTCCTTCCATTCCTGCTCCTTGCCGAAGACAATAGGAACCGGCATGAACTTGCAGTACTTGTCCAGAAGCTGCTGGATCTTGCCCTTCGTGCCATAGTCCTTGGCTGCCTCGTCATCGAGGTAAAGCGTGATGACCGTTCCTCTCTCGCTCTTGTCGCAAGGCCCCATCTCGAACTCAGGGTTGCCTTCGCAGGTCCAGATCACACCTTCGGCTCCGTCTTTCCAGGAAAGGGACTCGATCGTCACCTTCTTGGCTACCATGAAGGCTGAGTAGAAACCCAGTCCGAAATGGCCGATGATGTTCTGATCCTTGTACTTCTGGAGAAACTCTCCGGCAGAGGAGAACGCGATCTGGTTGATGTACTTGTCAATCTCCTCATCGGTCATGCCGATGCCGTTATCGATGATCCTCAACGTCTTGGCTTTCTCGTCAAGCTCGACACGAACCTTGAGTTCACCCAATTCGCCTTTGAAATCCCCGTTGGAGGCAATCGTCTTCATCTTCTGCGTGGCATCTACCGCGTTAGCGACCAGCTCTCTAAGGAATATCTCATGATCCGAATAGAGGAACTGCTTGATGACCGGGAATATGTTCTCGGTCGTCACTCCAATCTGTCCTTTGTTTTTTGTTGCCATAATATCTTTTCCTTTATATTTTACCAATATATTCAGTCGGCTCCCCGTTTGGCGGAGCCGGCTTAGGGATAGTCAAAATATGTTCCAACCAAGGCGGACTGACAAATTGTCATTTTACCTCCTTCAAGAACCTCCACAACGTGTTTCTGTCCACCTTGCAGATCTTGGCAATCTTCCGCTGTGACATCCCTACCGCCATCAGTTCCGCTATCAAGGCTCTTTTACTGTACAGTTTACGTTTCTCCGGAGCCGTTCTACGTCCTTTAGGACGGCCTAGAAACATTCCTTCAGCCTTTTTTCCAGCCAACGCTTCCTTGGTTCTCTGGCTGATTAGGTTACGCTCTATTTCCGCCGACAATCCGAACGCGAACGCCAACACCTTGCTCTGAATATCTTCCCCTATCCGATAGTTGTCCTTGATCGTCCACACCTTGCACTCCTATGTCATACAGATGTTGAGAATCTCCATAATCATAAACAGATTACGCCCCAGTCTGGAGAGCTCCGCGCAGATGATGAGATCATCCTTCCGCACACGCTGAAGCAACGTCCCCAACTCCCTCTTGCTGTAGGATTTGGTTCCGCTGATGGTCTCCTCGATCCACCCATCGATGGACAGGTGCTCCCTCTGACAGAAGTTATTGATTTCAAATCTTTGATTCTCAACAGTCTGTTTGTCGCTGCTGACCCGAATGCAACCGTAATTCATAGTTTTCTACCTCCTCTTTCCTTTCGCCTCACCCGCACCGGAATCCCACGCCCCGGGGAAAGAAAACCGAAGCCGTTCCGATGCCCGATTTCAAAGATAGGGAATGTCCCCAGCAATTCCAAACCTGGCAAGTGACTATATGTGATGAATATGTCAAAACAGTCTCCGTTTGATGCTCAATTGTGCCGATTGACACCCCACGGCAGCATTTATGCCCCTTTTTGTCGCCCGACAGTGCCGATTAGCACCCTACGGCAGCATTTATG
>DJOW01000051.1:17594-17808 GCA_002437305.1 Bacteroidales bacterium UBA6428 | reverse complement strand
TTTATGCCCCTTTTTGATGCCCAACGGTGTCGATTGACACCCCACGGCAGCATTTATGCCCCTTTTTGATGCCCGACGGTGCCGATTAGCATCCTACGGTAGCATTTATGCCCCTTTTTGTCGCCCGACGGTGTCGATTGACACCCCACGGCAGCATTTATGCCCCTTTTTGTCGCCCGACGGTGTCGATTGGCACCCTACGGCAGCATTTATG
>DJOW01000051.1:0-17503 GCA_002437305.1 Bacteroidales bacterium UBA6428 | reverse complement strand
TTTATGCCCCTTTTTGATGCCCGACGGTGTCGATTAGCACCCTACGGCAGCATTTATGCCCCTTTTTGTCGCCCGACGGTGCCGATTGACACCCCACGGCAGCATTTATAGCTCTTTTTGTCGCCCGACAGGCAGATTGGCACCCTTCGAAAGCATCTATGCATTTAATCGATGCCGGACTAAACCCATGACACAAAAGGGACGACTTCTCTCAGCCGAAAATCGTGTGGGCGGAACTGGCTCGAACCGGGAACGCTTTCGTGCTTGACCTCAAAGGGAATATGGTTGGCAATACCGGCTACATACTCACTGTCCCGAACAATGACTATGACGTGCTGATGTATTTGTTGGCTTTCCTGAATTCTCGTTCAATGCTATATTCCCTTAACAAAATCACAACAAGATTCGATAATAATGGATGGAGATGGTTGAGGCAATTCGTGGAAGAACTTAGGGTACCTCCTCTCGTGGGGAAAGAGGACATTCTTAATATTGTAAGCGGGACAACCAAAGAAAACCAAAAGGAAAGGAGCGAATCCATTGATCGTGTAATCGTCAAGATTTATAATTTCACACCGGACGAGATTCAATATATCAATAGCTGTTTGCCCATAGATTAATGAGTATTAGTGTGGTGCGGTGCGTGAAATCAAGCATTTGACGCACCGACCTATATGATTTGTATGTTTGGTGCGTGAAAAGCCTCATCCTACGCACCAGATATATGAGAGTCCTGAAAATATCAAATCAAGTATTGGCAAAACGCAAGAGTATCGGTAATTTTTGCAAAATTACCGAGTAAATCTTGATCAAATATAGGGCTGTATGGTAGTAAGCATTATAAGAGAGCGGATTAGTTCAGCGGAGAATGGCACCTCTTCACGCAGCCATTATATTCATTTATGTAAAATTACTTGTAGAGGAAGCGCTTGATGCTCATCTTTGGGGTCTTCTCGAACGGCTGGTCCACGATCTCGACCTTGGTGATCTGGCTGTAGTTCGGGAGGCGCTTGTTGGAGTTGACGCGGATCTTTTCCGGAAGATCAGCGATGGCCTCCTGGTCAAGATTGTCCTTCTTGAGAGCCTCCTGGTCGAGATAGACCAAAGCGACAAGCTTCGAGGCGCGGTCAACCACAACGGACTCCTGGACGTAAGGCTGGTTGTTCACCACAGCCTCGACCTCCTCAGGGTAGATGTTCTGGCCGTTGGCCGAGAGGATCATCGACTTGCTGCGGCCCTTGATGTAGAGATTGCCTTTGGCGTCGAACAGGCCGAGGTCTCCTGTGTGGAGGAACCCGTCCTCGGTGAAGGCGTTGGCGGAAGCCTCCGGATTCTTATAATATCCAATACAGATGTTGTCACCCTTCGCCTGGATCTCACCGACAATGTGCTGAGGATCATCGGAATCAATCCTCACCGTGGCGCAGTCGACAGGTTTTCCGCAGGATCCGGCGACATATTCCTTGCTTCCCGCATAGGCCAGCAGAGGAGCCGCCTCGGTCATGCCGTAGCCGACTGTGTAAGGAAGGCGTATCTTCTGGAACCATTTCTCGATCTCCGGATTCACAGGCGCGCCGCCCATGACAAACTCCTCGATCTCCCCACCGAACGCATTCATCAGCCCTTCGCGTATCTTGTTGAATATAATCTTGTTGACACCTGGAATTTTTGTAAGAAACTTGATCAGCGGCTTGTCCAGCACAGGCTTCACCTTGGACTTGAAGATCTTTTCCATCACAAGCGGGACAGTTATGAGCTGATAAGGTTTGACCTCCTGGAAAGCCTTCATCAGAGTGCTAGGGGTCGGGGTCTTGCCAAGCCAGTAGATTGATGTTCCGTTGCAGAGCGGGTAGATGAACTCGGTGACAAGGCCATACATGTGCGCCATCGGGAGCATCGAGATCATGCGTTTCTTGTCCGAAGCCGGACGGTGAACCTGACTGAACTCAATCGTGGCGCTGAAATTTCTGTACGTCAGCATCACACCCTTAGGATTTCCGGTGGAGCCGGAAGTGTAGTTGATCACGGCGAGGTCATCCCGGTTGTCGGTCGGATAGACCACGTCCTCGGGACCGAAACCGCCAGGGTATTTCTGGGCGAGGAGGTTGTCAACGTTGTTCCAAATCTCCTCGATCTCCGGTTTGCGGCAATAGAGGATCTTAAGGTTGTCCACATCCATCACGACCTTCACCTCAGGCATCTTGGTGATGTCCAGCTTCGACCATTTGTCGGCATTGGTCAGAAGGGCCATGCTGTCGGAATGGTTCACGAGCTTCTCCACACTTTCGGGGGTGAAGTCGGCGAGAATCGGCACGATGACTGCCTCGTAGGTGTTCACTGCAAGATAGGCCATTCCCCAGCGGGCGCTGTTGCGTGCCCAAAGGGCGATGTGCTGCCCTTTCTTCAGTCCGGCTTTCTCGAAGAAGATGTGAAACTTCTCGATCAAGGTGGCCATCTGGGAATAGGTCAACGACTCCCCGCCCAAAGTGTTGAGGGCGGATTTGTTCCAGTATTTCCGTGTCGCGTTCTGTAATCGGGTAAGATAGTGGTCCATATTCAAGAATTCTCAATTAACTTGGCAAAAATAACTGAAACTCACGGATTCTTCAAAAGAATAAATATTATATTTGTGGAAATCGGTTATTTGTGGCGAAATTATGAAGAAAAAACCTATCGTGGCGCTGATCTACGACTTCGATGGAACCCTCTCTCCAGGAAACATGCAGGAATTCGGGTTCATCCAGGCCATCGGGAAGACCCCGGAGGAGTTCTGGAAGATGAGTGACGGGCTGGCTGCCGGGCAGGACGCGAGCAACGTTCTATCCTACATGAAGATGATGTTCGACGAGGCTAAAAGAAACGGGATAACCCTCCGCCGCAGCGACTTCCGCAAGTTCGGCCGGCACATCCAGCTTTTCGAAGGTGTAAGGGAATGGTTCACCCTGATCAATGAATATGGCGAATCGCACGGCGTGCAGATCGAGCACTACATCAACTCGTCCGGCCTTAAGGAGATCATCGAGGGCAGTCCGATCGCCAAGGAGTTCAAGCACATCTTCGCCTGCTCCTTCATGTACAACAAGGACGGAGAGGCCGAGTGGCCGGGAATCGCGGTTGACTACACGGCAAAGACCCAGTTCATCTTCAAGATCAACAAGGGAATCCTCAGCGCCCATGACAACAAGATGGTCAACGAGAGCGTCTCCGAGGACAAGAAGCGGATCCCGTACCCGCAGATGATCTATTTCGGAGACGGTGAGACAGACATTCCCTGCATGAAGATCGTCACGATGTTCGGCGGGCACGCGATCGCTGTCTATGATGAGAGCAACCCGAAGAAGAAAGCCTTCGCCAAGACCCTCCTGCACCAAGGCCGCGTCAACTTCACCGTCCCCGCCAACTACACCAAGGACAGCAAGACCTACAAGATCGTCTGCGCCATAATCGACAAGATCAAGGCCGACTGCGAGCTCAAGCGGCTGAGCAAGTCATCTTTTTGAGCCCTTCATCCAATAAAGGCTTTTCCTATTCTTTGTAATAGTCCTTGAATGCGGTCCAGGAGTAGAAGGAAGGAACGGCCTGAGGGATCGGGAGGGAGGCTTCGTGGCCGTTGTAGAGGACTTTGACCAGAATCTCAGGGGTGCGTTTGCTGCGGTAGAAGATCAGCTGGAGGTTGGAGGCCATGGGGATGAAATCAGACCTCCACCAATTCTTCACCTCTTCCGGATCGCTCACCACAGCTCCGAAATTATCCAGTTTCATGTACGAGACCAGAGGAAGAATGGCTGTGTCGTGGGAAAAGCGGAGGCTCAACTGAACCTGGCCTGAAGCCAGGTCACGGTCAGCGCACTCGATGATGTTCTTAAGTATGGCGGAAGTGTTGAGGACGCCTTTGTTGTCCGTCAATGGTGAGCGCCCCATGCTCAGGTAGCCGTTGAAATTCCAAACCTCCCAGATGGCGAAGAGTTCCTCAAAGGTGAATATGTCTTCAAACCTATCAGAAGGCTCATTGTCAAGACATTGAAGATCCAGAATCACTGTACGCAGATCCAGTTCGAACTTCCACAAGCCGTAGGACTTCTCCAAAAAGTCGGTGTCATTGAAATATTTTGAACAGAATCCTCTAACGTCCACCCTCGCGGAAAGAAGGCTGTCAGCCTTGGCACGGGCACTGGCAGGAATCCGCGCCTTTACACGGTAAGGGTTCGCGCCTCCGTTGGGATGAATCAGCGGCATGATCGATGTGCTGCATTCCAGACTGTAATTCAAATCATTGTCCAAGCCCTTGAGTTCATCCATGAAAGAATTCATGCTGACAATCACTCGCGGAGTCACCGTGCACAGAACCTCAGCGGTGGTCTTTCCCTTGAACACCTCCGGGAAATCACGGTACATCACATCAGCTATCCCACGGAGCTGTTCCTGCCCCTTATGTGTCAGTTCTCCCCCTCGGAACGCAACGGACGGATAGAACGACTCGTAACGACTGCGGAGAGACTCCCCCGCCTCGGTCAGTTTGCCGGAATCATGGGCATCGGCCAGAATCTTCCGGAGATTCTCATAGATCTTATCACTAATGGCATACCTCGCACCGTGACGACCGATGTGGCTGATGTACGCAGGTTTGTAGCCTTTTGGGGCCGGAGTCAACTTCACGTTGTCAAAACTGTACATGAAATATTCCCCACCGGTCCTGTCCGGGTCAGCCATCATCTCGGCATGGGTGTCGTACTTGCGCACGGCATTCTTCACACCATATTCCTTCTCAATAGTGGTTCTTTGCTCCGTAGTCGCTGGAATCCGAGCGAATGAATATGTCCCCGCGGCGAGCAGAGCGGCCACCGCAAGGACAACGTTATTCAGAACTATCTTTTTCATCCACGCAAAGATATTCATTATTTTCCGTAAAGCAGTTCAACGTCGGCCTTGATGGCGGCAGGGGCGAAATCAGGAACGAACTTCCATGAACCGATGACTTCAGGATCACCGATGACCGCAGGATCCACACTGCCGTACTTTTTGAAATACTCATAGAGAATTGTCCTGAACTCTGGGCCTCGGTAAACGATTCTGTCCTCAACAGACTTTGCGTCAGTAAGTCCAGCGGCTTTCAAAAGCCCGCCAGAGCCGACTGACCTGTAACTGGTTATCGCGGCAAGATATTCCTTGTCCATCTCGAATGCTCTTCCGTCCGCCATTCCGGTGATCGTGACTCTGGAGCCGTAAGGCTTTGTCACATCGACCGTGTAGTTGATGCCGGCGGCGGAGTCGAAGTTGGCCGGACTCTTGACAAGCTTCCAGGCCATCCCGCCGGTGGAATAGTCCTTGGACCGTTTGACCTTCAAAACGTGAGCATCCTCGGAAGGCTCTGTCACAGTGTTGATCCACGCGGCATAGCTGGCCTCGAGGTATTTCTGGATCTCGGCTCCGGTCAGTCTCAGGACAACCAGTTTGTTCTCGTAAGGATAGACCTTGCGGATGTCCTGATAGCGAACCTCCCCGGCAGGGACCTTGCCGTCGATCAGAAGTGTGGCCGACAAGGAGATGTCCACGGGATAAGCACTGAAGGCAAGGGCATGGAGGAAGTTCATGTAGTCGCACTGCCTGTAGTAGAACTCCCTGGAAACCAGATCTTTCTTGATCTCTCCGACCGTGCTTGTCATGAAACTGTGAACCTTGTCGTAGTCAGATTCAAAAGCCTTTTCCATCGCACTGTCATATTCCTCGCTCTTGATTGAAGCCATCTTGGCATCCAAAGTGCGGCTTACTACCTTTCCGCCTTTAACGACAAGTTTAATGTCTGTCACACCTGCGTACTGCCCGGCCCTGCCGCAATCAAGAACCACGATGCTGTCAGCGCTCATCACCTTGTTGGAATGATCGTGGCCTGCTATGACAACGTCCACTCCCCTCAGGCTCTTGAACAGGTCAAGCCCCTGCTTCTCAAGGTTCCGCCCGTCACCCTTGCCCATCGAAGTGTGGGCAACGACAACCACTACCTGAGGTTTCTCCTTGGAGCGAACCTTGTCCACATCCTCCCGGACCAGAGGCAGAAGCGACTCGAAACGAATGCCGGAGACACAGCTGCCGTCCATCAGGGAAGCGTTGTCAGCGTTGGTGTAACCCAGGACAGCCACCTTGACTCCCCCCTTTTTAATTATTGAATATGCCGGAAAATATGGCTTCCCGTTCCTGTCGGACAAGGCGTTGCCGGCCAAAAGCGGAATGCCATCCTTCCTCATTTCCTTGGCGACCCGGTCATAGACCCTGTGGCCGGCCTCGAAATCGGAATGGCCGGCGACGACCGCGTCATAGCCCATGTAGGAGGCCAGCCTCGGATAGAGGTGGGCGGATGTCGTGTCAACGTAGTTGTAGTAGAACGGGGCACCGTTACCGAAGAAGTTGTCTCCGGCATCGACAAGGATGACATTGTCAGCACCTTTCTCGGCACGGACACCGTTAATAAATGCGCTTTGAGCCATCAGGGAGCCTCTGGCGCGGCCTCCGTCCTCTATTGGCTTGGCGAACCAGTAGCCGTGGCCGTCACCGGTGGAGACCACAGAAAGGTTGTACTCCCCATCCTTCAGGGTGGAGCAGGCCGAAATGGACAATGCGGCAATCGCCGCTACAATTGATTTTATCTTCATCTATCTTATGAATATTCTTGTGTGTTCTGGTCGCAGAAACCGCCGAGCGATGCGATTTGAACCATCGTTTAGACTAACTCAGTAACCAGAGAGGTTATCTCTGGTTCTGAAGAGCCGCGTTGGCTCGCGCGAGAAGGTACTCGTAGTGAGCCCGGTCCTCGGACGGGGCGGAAGACCTACGGGATGTGGCCAAAGTCTTGACCTTGTTCAGGAAGACAATGCGGCATCCGTCACTCTCATCGATCGCACGGGTTTCCACATTCTTCTGGTAAGGGGCCTTGCCCTCTCCGAGGCAGACGTCCTCGAATCCGCACCACATCGGCTCCTGAGCATATTCAACACCAATGGAATCCTCAGACAGCGACTTGGAAAGCACCGACCTGACTTCCCTCGCCGAGGCGGCAAGGACCTCCCTTTGGAGAGTCTTCTCCTCCGAAGTCAGCCTGCGTCCCGCGATAGAGGAGGCGAACAGCTCGCTGTAAAGGTCATCGTAATAGTCCTTGACAGTGTAAGGCTTGCCGGAGCCAGGGACGAAGGAGGCCACCATCACGTTCGTCGGGACTGTCGAAGCCAGTGTCTTCGCCACGGCCACGCAGATTTTGTTGGACTGAGGAACACCCAACGGCAGGTTTGACGTCACATCCGCGTCATTGATCCATGAGGAAGAGCGGAGCTGGCCGACCACCCACTTCAAAGAAGCCTTCTGAACCTTTCTGGAGACAGGTGTGGAAGGCTTTACAGCGGATCCATCCTTGACGTTGTCCAGGTATATTCCTCCGACTTGCGCCAGCACATTGCCGATGTAGCGGTAGTACTGGTTTGTCAGCTGGATGTACAGGTCGTTCCTGTGGGTGAAATCGCAATCATCTGCGCAGACCCATTCGTTCATCCTAGGAAGAATGTACTTGAGATTCTTGATTCCGTAGTCGCTGGACTTAATCGGATCGTTGCCCAAGTCCTCAGTCCTTGCGCTCGGATCGTAGGCTCCATAGCTGGCAGAAGTGGTAAGCTGCTGAGCTCCGTAACGGTAAAGCGGATCTCCAGCCTTCTCGTCAATGATCTTCTCGGCCATGGCAGCCTCCTCCCACATGTCCTTGGCTCCAGGGACAGGAGTGTAGAGCCATTTGATGGCATATTCATCATAAACTCCGAGAGACGGCGGCACGAGCCTCACATCCTTATCCTGAGGCTGGGCCACATAATTGAACCTTGCGTAGTCCATGATGGAAGGAGCGGTGCCGTATCTGGCGGTGAATGAGGCGCTTCGAAGAGAATCTGTCGGATAGGCCGAAGACGCGCCCATGTTATGCATAAGTCCCAAAGTGTGACCTATCTCGTGTGAGACCACATAGACCAGAGACTCATCGATGACATCCTGAGGCATCTTCACGGCGCGTACCCTCTCATCGACCTGAGAGGTCTGCACGAAGCGCCAGTTGTTGATCAGTTTGATGACATCGTTGTAGACCAGCACCGAGGCGTTCAGGATCTCTCCTGTCACGGGATCCACCCAGGATGGCCCCATGGCGTTCATCGTGGCGTCAGGGACGTACCGGATGCAGGAATATTTCAGGTTGTCCGGGTCGAACCGAGGATCCTCCTCCACTGTCGGGAAGTCACGCACCTGCATCACATCCTTCAGACCGATCGCCTCAAAGGCATGATTCCACGCAAGGACTCCTTTCTTGATAGGAGCCTTCCAAGCCTCCGGGAATGAGTTGTCCACGTACCAGACAATCGGATTTCTCACCGTGACCTTCTGACCTTTCCGCCAAGCGGTTGTGTCAGACAGCTCAAGCCGCCAGCGGGAAGCGAGCAGATAGCCCCTGAATCCGTCCTCGGCGGAGGAAAGGTCATACTTGACGCTTCCCTCGCCAGGTCCCACCGGGAAGACACCGATCCTTGAATCCTGCAGGCGGGCCGGCATAGGCTTTTCCGGGAGAAGCATGAACGAGACCGTGTAGGCCATCGAGCCGGAGCCCACCTTGCCTTTAAGCATCAGGAAAGTCTTAGTGAAATCCACATTGGAATGCACCATCACGGAAGCGTTGTCGCTGAACGCCTTGAGGTCGCTGAACCAGGTCGATTTCTCGTCCGCGGACTTGGTCAGGGAAAAATTCTTGCCCTTGGGGGCCACCGAATTGATGAGCGGAGTGACATCGAAGATCACCTCAGAGCTGTCCTTGCTCGTCGCCTGCACGGCGATCCTCCTCAAGACCTTGGGAATATAGTTGCGCTCAAGGGCGGCCCGCATCCCGGGATCGGAACTTGTCGCGTTTGTTCCCGGGACCGTCAGCACCACGAGACTGTCCTTGAGGTCCATCTGAAAATATGTCGGCTTGGCGTACTTGTAGCCCACGTTCAGGTAGGACGGATTGCTTGTCGCGGTGATCGTGCTTCCCAAAAGCATCCTGCGCCCCATCATGTTCCTTGGAAAGCCCATGTAGATCTTGTCCTTGGACGTACGGTAGAGGCTGAAGGTCTTTCCGCACGCCGAATCGGCGACCTCCTTCATCAGCTTCTCGTAAGGGGTCTGCTTCTTCTTCGGCGCAGGTTTCGGTGCCGCGGCAGCCTCTGTCTGAGCCTTCTTCTTCTTTTTCTTAAACGGAAACGCTGCCGCGTCTGTGGACGAAACCAACAGCGCGGCGGCGATCAAAGCGAGGATAATGCTCCCTTTTGTCATAGTTGTATCTAAATTGTTATTGTTTGTCAGTTTAGTTCACCCGGTACTTGTAAAGAACCGAGACAGGATCCCAGAATATTCCCTCATAGGATTTCACCAGGGTGTCATCTGAGAATCTGTAGACGTAAAGGCTTCCTTTTTTCTCACCGGACCTGGAAGGATTGCAAGTCGCCACATAGAGCAGGTCCTCACCGCTGTCCCCCTTGTCCTTGCCAAGGAAATTGGTGGCGATGTCGCGGATCTGTTCCCCGGCCGGGAGGGTGATCACAGGCTTCGAGACAGGGGCGCTGATCAGGGACCACCGGTAGATGGCGTTGCCGTAGACGTAATAGACATCCGATGAGTGCTTGGTGCCGACGAACCTGCAACCGGCATCCATCTTAAGGTCACTGCCGGTGAACGTCATGTCCTTTCCCCAGGTCTTCAAAGCCTTCGTGCCTCCGATGCCGTCGGTGTTCTTGATGAGATATTCATCAGGATTCGTCTTGCTTCTGAAAAGGACATAGAGGGAGTTTGTCTTGGCCGTGCGCAGAGTCGCCATGTTCACGACCTCGTAGCCAGGGAGCGTATAGTAGACGGTTCCGGTCGATGCGGACCTCCTGACCGCAAGGCTGTCGGAGTTGCGGTAGTACGAGGCGCGGACCGTGGCGTTGTCGGCGCTCTTTCTTGATAATCCTCCGAATATGCCGGTCATCGGCTTGATGTCCACCATGTCGATGTAGTTTCCCATCATCATGTCGTACCTGTAGATGTGGGAGTTCTCTCCAAGGATGAACACGGCGAAACCCGACGACGAGGCCAGCTCACCACCGAAGTCCTTGAAACTGAACCCGGCGGAAAGCATGCTTGACTTCTTGAACAGCTGGAACGTCTTGGCCTCCATGTGCCACATCGTGCCGCTCTCGTCGTTCGTCGCGATAAGAAGGCCGGAGTAGTCCACCTTATCGACCGTGGCGTCGGACATGAACAACCGCGCTCCGTTCCTCAGGGTCTGTCCCGTGTTTATGGACGAGAAGACATCAGGGAAGACTTCCTGTTTCCCGGCGGCGGACTCTTCCGATGTGAGCGTCCTGATGAACGTCAGATGCCCGTTCCCGTCCTCCCCGTTGCTCAGTACGGTGACGCCCTCGTCATAACCAGAGTTCACGTTAAGGGTGAAGTACTTGTACTTTATGCTCTCACCATTGTCGGCCCTCAGCCTCAGGATGAACGTTCCCAATTTGGTGAACGTATGGTCGATTGTAAGCGTTGTGGAGACCTTCTCTATCGTTCCGCGCTTGAAGATGTGGTCCTCCACGGTCTTGCCGTCAGCCGGCAGGCCGTAGGACCATTCATAGGAGACCTCGCGGTCACTCGCGACAGTAAGGCCTTCGTATTTAAGTTCCACCCCGAGGTCGGCGTTGATCGTGTCGGAGACCGCCTTGAGATCTATCGGCGCAAGGTCGATGGTGTCCCCCTCGTCGATTTTCCAGCAGGACGACACAGCCACGGAGAGCAGTGCGGCCGCTGACAGTAATTGGAATATTCTTTTCATTTCCTTGTTCTTCTGATTAATTGAGGAAACCATATCTGCCGCTGCGTGGATCGCCCCAGCCGACGCGGTTGTTTATGTTGACCTTGTCGCTGCCCATGACCTCGTAGTTGGGGTCGTCAGGATGCTCCGCATAGTACTTTTCATAGTACTCGAACAAAGGGCAGAACACATAGTCGGCCCAGGCGGCCGCATAGGTCTGACGCCAGAACCTCAGCATCTTGTTGTTGTCCGCGCTCGGTTCGGCGTCCAGATTCTCACCGTAATGCGCGACGCAATATTCATAGAAGACAGGGTTTGTCTCCGCGGTCTTGTGGTAAAGGTCGAGGAGCATCCTGAACTTCGCGGGATAGAAGTTCCCGAGATCGTAGTCCCACCCGGGCTCGGACCTCGAGTTAGGTTTCCACCAGGACGGGCACGCCGGATCACCGTCATTGACGTAGACCTGAAAATCAGGCGACTTGATCGACTGGGTGTCTGAGCTGTCGGCCGGCAGCGGCTCGAAATTTTCGAAAGGCACGAGCCTCAGGTGAACCTTGACATAGGCACCTTTCTTCATCTCCGGCTGGCGCTTGAGCCTGACAGACACGTTGGCGGAGGTGGCCCCTGCCGGAAGCACGCAATCCCCTACCTCAAAATCAATCCCCTCACGTGCCGAGATCACCGGATACGTGACCCCGCCGAACACGATCGTGTCTCCCTCCTCAGATGGAACGCTTTCCAATCTGAAAGACCGGTCCTGGTCCGAGACATTGCCCATGATGCAGACAGGAGCCTCGACATCGATCTCATCCCCTGAAAGCAGGGCGAAAGACTTGGTCAGGACCTGCTGCCTGTCCTGAAAATAGATGTGGTCCTTCTGGTCGGTGTCGTACATTATCCACGTTCCGTCGCAGGAGGCCAGAAAAGGCAGGGCTGCAATTATCGGATATATTATCTTTCTCATGATCATTTACTTGTTAACATTTTTTCGCGCATTGAGCTCATCCTCCGGAAGAGTCAGAGTGTAAGTGGACGCAAGGTCACCGTGAAGGGTCTTGCCAGACACAGTCGTGATGTCCATCTTCCTCTTCTTCATGTCGATCCACGTGATGCCCTCGCAATAGAATTCCCTGCGGCGCTCCTCAAAGAGCAGATCGTCCGTCAAGGTCTCTCCGCTCTCCTCCAGGGTCTCGCGGCCCCTGGATCTCAGGACCTCATCGAAATAATCCACAGCCTTCGCCGGATCCTTGCCGATGTTGGCCTCGGCCACAATGTAGTACATCTCGGGAAGCCTCAGCACATCGTAGCCCAGGATCGACTTCCCGTTGTAGGTGTTGCTCTCGGAGATGAAGCAGTTGTTCACCAGCTTGCGGCACAATGAATATGACACATCGAACCAGGCCGAGAGCCTGTAGTCAGTGGACGCCCCGCCGCCTTTCTCGTAGACGGAGGCATAGTCCGTAGCCAGAACAAGGGAAGAGGACGCACCAGAGCCGTTGATGTTCAGTTTCTTCATCATAGAGCTCTCATCATTGATGTAGAGGCCGAAGATTGTCTCGTCCAGGTCCAATGTTCCGTTGTCCGGCTGCACGAAGGCACTCGTGGGACGGAAAGAGAACTTGCCGCTCCCGATAACCTTCAGAGCATAGTCGGCGGCATTGTCCAGGTCGTTCATGCTCCAATAGACGCGCGCGATAAGAGCCTGGACCGCGTAGAGGTTCAGGTGGGCTATCCTCGCGTCGGTGAAGGACAACGCGGTGTTGTCCCTCTCTGCCGGGACAAGGGCCTCATCCTCGGCAAGGTATTCCTCCGCCCTTTTAAGGTCATCGAGCATTTTCCCGCACACCTCGTCATAGGAGAGGAGCGGCGAGATGTCGAATGAATATTTCGTCACGTAAGGGATCGTGGTCTTCTTCCCGCTGTCCGGGGCCCAGTAAGGGGGGCCGTAAAGATTGAGGATCTCGTAGTGCACGAAAGCCCTCAAGGCCAAAGCCTCGCCGAGATAAAGGCGGGAATGCCTGTAGGTGTCTGCGTCTTCCTCGGCGTGCTCGACGATGTTGTTGATATGGTTGATCGTCTCGTAGGCCGTCTTCCAGATCAGTTTCCTGGTCGAGGTCGAGCCGTTGGAGTCCATCTCACCCTCTGCCAGCTCGGCGTACCTGTAGTCAGTCGTCGTGAAGTTCTGGCCCATGACCTCGGGGAGTATGATCAGATACTGGCCGAAAAGGTTGCCGTCCGTCAGCTCGCTGTAAACTCCGTAGAGCGCGTCCTCATATTCCTCAGCCGTCTCGAACATGTTGATTTTCTCGCCTTTAGGGTGAACGTCAAGGAATTTGCCGCACCCTGTCGCAAGGACGGCGGCCATTATAGTCGTGAATATTATCTTTCTTTTCATTGTCATTCCTCCTTTTTAGAATGTTGGGCGGAAAATCAGGTTGATTCCGCGGCAGTACGGGTAGCTGGTTCCCCTCTCGAACTTGACTGTCGAGATGTGGGCGATGTCCGAGAGTCCGATCCCTACCGCAAGCTTGCGGAGGCCGAGCCTCGTGATCGCCTTGGGCGCGAAGTCGTACATAAGCTGGATGCTTGAGATGTAAAGCTCATTGCGTTTCTCCACGAACCTCTCGGAATATTGGGTTATGCTTGTCGATGTGCCTATTCCCAGAAAACGGGTATGGTCACCGGGCTGCTTCCACCTGTCCGTGAACACGCGGCGGTCCACGTTGATCTCAGGGTTGATGTTCTCCACCTTGTTCTGGAGCGTGGAGTTGTAGTAGTCGGAGCCGAAGGTGTAGGTGGTGGCGATGCTGACAGAGAAGCCCTTGTACCTGACGGTGTTCATCCACGAGCCCTGAAGGACCGGGTTGGTGTTGCCGACAGCGACCCTCTCGTCCCTGTCGTAGTGGTAGGTGTACTCACCATTCTTCTTTATGAATATCTCCTTCCCGGTCGCGGGGTCGATCCCGGCGGAGCGCATCGCGAATATGTCGTACTGCGACCCGCCCTCCTGCAGGAGGATGTTCGGCTTGGAGCTGTCGTAAGGGTTGGTGATGTCGTCCTTGATGTCATCCGAGATCTTCTGGATCTTGTCCATGACATGTCCTCCGGTCAGGGTCATGCTCCAGAACAGGTCCTTGGTCCTTATGATCTGGCCGGAAAGCGACAGGTCAAGCCCCTTGTTGTTCATCTGACCGAAGTTCACCTTCATCGAGCTTGTTCCCACGGAAGGCGGTAAAGAGACCGGCATCAGCATGTCGTAGGTCGTGTTCGAGTAGAAGTCGAAAGACAGGTTGAACCTGCTGTCCAGGAAAGCCGCCGTGATCCCGAAGTTGTTGTTGAAGGTTCTCTGCCATTTGAGGTCCGGGTTGCCCATCTGCTTAGGCAGGGCGCCGATTCCGGAGACATACTGGTACTTGGAATCATACTGATAGACGGTGCGGGCCTGGTAGTAGTCAAAGGAGACGCTGCCGGTGTAGCCTAATGAGTATCTGAATGTCAGCGTGTTGACCCAAGGCAGATTGTCTTTGATGAATTTCTCGTTGTGCAGGTGCCAGCCGGCTCCGAACGCCCAGAACGGGGCGAAACTGTTGCGTGAGCCGAACTTGGAAGAGCCAGAGGCCCTGTAGGATCCGTCCACGAAATACCTGTTCCAAAGACTGAAGTTCGCGTTGGCGAAAACACCGACCCCCGTGGAGACCTTGTCCGAGCCGGAAGGATGGCCGGCAGGATAACTTAAAGCGAAAGACAGGTCAGACAACTCGTCCTTGATGAATCCTGTGGCAAGGAACGACGCGTTCTGCTTGCGGTTGTACTCGATGTTGCCTCCGGCGCTGATTCGGAACATCGAGCCTTTGGTGTCCAGCGACTTGCCATAGTTGATGACAATCTTGCCGTCGGTGGAGACACCTGTGCCGGTGGAGAGGCTGTAACGCCCCTTGTCATTCAGCTTGCTGCTCTCGTACTTCGCCATGTCAGGCGACTCGTAGGAGTCGGATTTGTTCCAGGACAGTCCCAGATTGGCCTGGCCGGTCACATAGAGTTCCCTTGTGATGTTCCACCTTCCGGACAACGAGTTCCTCCAGGACTGGGACTGAGACTTGCTGAAGCTGGAAAGGGTGGCCTCGTACAGAGGGTTGGAAACCCTGGTCGATGATGTACTGTACGGGTTGAAGTAGTAGTACTTATAGTACTCTCCGTTCTCATCCGCAATGGGAAGGTAAGGATTCATACTGGAGTACTGCGTGTAGCTGCCGTAAGGGGAATCCACACTGCGGTTCAGCGAGAAACTGCTCTTGTAGGAAAGGGTCAGCTTGTTGCGCAGATGGTAGTTCATGCTGAAATTGACACCGAGGTTCCTTCTGTTGTCCCCTTTCATGACTCCGTAGGTGTCTCCGAAACTGGCGTTCGCGCGGTATTCCAACCTCTCCCCCCGCGAACTCAAGGCAAGCGAATGAGTGTGGCTGAAAGGAACACGCAGAGGAGCGTGAAGCCAGTCAGGGTTCACTCCTTTGCGCACAAGCTGAAGCTTGTAGTCGTAGGCCTCGTCCATAGACCCGTCCGCTGAATCGTAAAGCCCGGAAAGCCGCTCTATCTCCAGTTTCTCGGCAGGACTGCAGAGATTGAACGAACTCAGGTCAGGCACGCTGAACTTAGGCACGAAATTGTAGCTGAGTCTCAGTTTGCCCTCCTCGGAACGTTTCCTCTCGACAACGATCACGCCGTTGGCGCCCTTCTCACCGTAGAGGATAGTCGCGGAAGCGTCTTTCAGGACATCGATCCGCTCGATGTCGAACATGTCCAGATCATAAAGCTCCTGGATGCTGATCTCCACCCCGTCAAGCACGATCAATGGATTGTTCACGCCCTCCTCGCTCTCGTTTGTGATCAGGGTGTTCGCTCCACGGATGAGAATCGACGGCACGGCGTTAGGGTTTGATCCCGCCGCATTGTTCTCCACCAGTACCATGCCCGGAGTCAGGGCGGCGAGGCTCTGCATCAGGTTGGTCGAGGACACCGCCACAAGCTGGTCGCCGCTTATCGTCGTGGCGGCGCCGGTGAACGTCTCCTTTGTCTGGGTGTAGAAACCGTTGACAACCACAGCGTCAAGGCTGGAGGTCTTGAGTTGCACGTTCAACCTTGTCGAGGTGCTGACATTGTACTCCTTGGACTCTGTCCCGATGAAAGAGTATATAAGGATGTCAGACTTTCCCGGGCTTCTGCGGAATGTCAGTGAGTAATTGCCGTCCGCATCCGCGGAGGTTCCGATCGATGTCCCCTTCACCAACACATTGGCGCCGGGGAGCGGCTCGTCATGGTCGTCAGTGATCCGTCCCTTGACCGTGATCCTTGGGCTGCCCGGCGCCCCGGACACGCTCTTGCCCTGACTGCCTTGGGCGGAGGCTGTGTCCACGGAGCCGAATAGCGACAGGACCGCAAACAAAGAGAAAACCAAAAAACGAAAGCCGACTGTCTTGTTTGACTTTTCCGACTTCATAAACATTGAATAATTATTTGTTAAACTTCGTCAATCTGCAAAGTTATACAAATTATTATTCTATAACAAACAATCGGCATCCCAAATTGTTGGCATTTTTTACATGAATTTTATTCGATTTCAGCCATTACAAAGGAGAGGCACACATTCAAGAGGCCAAATGGACGAAATCTCTACTTTCCGTAGCGGGATAGGATTGGTGAATATGCGTCGATCCGGCGGTCGCGGAGGAACGGCCATCCCCTGCGGACATATTCAGTGCGGTGAAGGTCGATGTCAACGACCTTCACGCCCTCTTCTTCGGTTCCGAACTGGGCAAGAATCTCTCCCTGCGGCCCCGTGGCGAATGAATATCCCCAAAAATCAAGTCCGATGGTGTTTCCGGAAGGGTCGTCCTCATGGCCGACACGGTTCACTGTGATGACAGGCAATCCGTTGGCTACCGAATGACCTCTTTGGACCAGCTGCCATGCCTGCCTCTGGGTCTGCTGCTCTTCCTTGGAATCCGTTCCGACTCCACCGATGGCTGTAGGATAGATCAGCAGCTGAGCTCCGTTCAACGCCATCAGCCTCGCGGCCTCCGGGTACCACTGGTCCCAGCAGACCAGCACTCCGAGGGAGCCTACAGAAGTCTGAATAGGTTTGAAGCCTAAATCACCCGGCGTGAAATAAAACTTCTCATAGAAGCAAGGATCATCAGGAATATGCATCTTGCGGTACTTGCCTGCTATGCCGCCGTCCTTTTCGATCACGACAGCCGTGTTGTGGTAAAGCCCAGGAGCGCGCCTCTCAAAAAGCGAAAGCACCAGCACGATCCCAAGCCTCTTCGCCAGATCTCCGAAATATTCAGTGGAAGGTCCCGGAATGGTCTCAGCCAGGTCGCAGAGCGATGCATCCTCTGTCTGGCAAAAATAGACCGAATTATGAAGTTCCTGAAGCACAATCAATTGAGCGCCTTTAGCTGCACACTCGCAGATGTTTTCGGTAAGTTTGGCGATGTTCGCCTTGATGTCCGTTGTGCAGCTTTGCTGCACCATTCCCACTTTCAAGATGTTCATGATGATAATTCTTTACATTTCGTGCCATCTGCCCAGATTTCCGAGCATCGCAACCTACAAAGTTAGCAAAAAAACAGAGATGAAAGAATAGGTTGTTAAGTTAACAAT
>DJOW01000029.1 GCA_002437305.1 Bacteroidales bacterium UBA6428 | reverse complement strand
CGCATGTCAGGGCACAGGAGGCCCCGGGTATGCACAGGTTTGACCTGTCCGGGTTTGCGGCCCGGATTGAAATGTGGCCTCCCTCCTTTGCCGGGGGCGCGCCGTCGGTCGCGCAAAGCGATTTTGTAGGGTATTTTTGCGGGATTGAGAATTAATCCCTACATTTGAACCGCCATAGCGTGTCGTCAGGGGCGACTGATCCCTAAATTTCCAGTCTGTGGCACCCGAATGGAGCTCTGATCCGCCAAGATTTGCGCTCCATTTTTTTTGTGCCTTGAAGATAAAGATCTACATTGTCACAAAAAAATAAAAATTAAACTTAAAAATCTGTCGGCCAATCCGGTTTCAAGCCGGATTCCCGCCTCCGGTTACAAAGATATCCCTTTACCCGCCGTATTTCCAAATTATTTTACTAAAATTATTAACCTTGCTAACATTAGCCGTTAAGTTGTTGTTGTGTAATTCTTTGAATAGTGACATAATTTGGAAAAATTCAAAATAATCATATTTGATTTATATGTTCCAACCGGTTGAGCCCGCGGAGACTGGTTTGCCCTTGCGTCTTTCCGGTTCTTGTTGCAGACACGATTGTAAAATGCCGGCATATGATCACGCTCTCTTGTCCGTGTTGGATGGCGGAGCATGCCGCCTATACTTCGAGAAAGCACAGGCGGCATACTTGAAGCGTCTCATTGCGTTCCGTGCGGTACTTGTGTGCCGCCATATTCACAAAAAATCCGTTACCTGAAGAAACGGGCGCGGACTGGCTGTTGATTCAACCGGAAAAAATATTTCTGTTGCCTTTTACAAACCGCAGCCGTTGAAAAGACGATAGAGTTTGACGGTGCGGACAGCCTCGGCGACATCATGGACGCGGAGGATGTCCGCTCCGTTTTGCAATGCGATGAAGTCAGCGACCTGGGTGGCGGGCAAGGCCTCGGCAGGAGTGATGCCCAAAGGTCTGAACAGAAAACTCTTGCGGGAAAGGCCCACGAGAATCTCCTTGCCGAGCTCCTGAAGCACGGACATCTCGCGGAGCAGCTGCCAGTTCTGCTCCACGGTCTTGGCGAAACCGAAACCCGGATCAAGGATCCAGTCTTTCACACCGTGCCTGTCCGCCTCGGCGGCGATCCCGACGAAGAACTCTCGGACAGCCTCGGTGACGTTGTCGTAGTCGGTGAGACTCTGCATATTCTTAGGAGTTCCCCTGGTGTGCATGGCGATGTAAGGCAATCCAAGCTGGCCGAGCAACGACCACATCTCCCCGCATCCGCCGCTGACATCGTTCACGATGAAAGGGCCTATGATGTCAAAGGCTCTGCTCACGACCTCCGGGCGGAATGTGTCGATTGAGACACGGACTCCCTCATGCTCAGCCGCAAGAATCCGTAAGGCCGGCTCCAGTCTCCTCCATTCTTCCTCCCCACTGATCGAATCAGATCCCGGGCGGGTCGAGCATGCCCCCAGATCGAGTATGCCCGCTCCCGACTCAAGCATATTCACAATCCTGCCTCGGAAAAGTTCCTCGTCGAAGGTCCCGTCAGGACGCAGGTTGCGGCTGCCCGCGAAAAAGGAGTCATCGGTGAGATTGACGATGCCCATCACCTGTATGTTTCTTGATACGTTGTTCCCCATAATGAAATAATTTTGGACAAAAATAGACAAAAATTGAATATCTTTGCGGTTCGGAAGATGTTTTGACCACGACTCAAGACCTCCATAAAAAATCAATCGCTATGCTGGTCGTTCTGGAAGGTTTGGATGGCGCTGGCAAGTCCACGCAAGTCAAGAAGTTGAAGGCTTATCTCGAAAAGGTATGCCCGGAGTTGGAGTATATCCACTTTCCAAGATATGACGCTCCCGTCTACGGGGATCTTATCAGCCGGTTCCTGCGCGGGGATTTCGGCAGCAACGAGGCCGTGCACCCTCAACTGGTCGCCCTGCTGTTCGCCGAGGACAGGCACGGGGCCGCTCCGCAGATGAAGAAGACCCTGGCGGAAGGCGGTTCGGTGCTGCTTGACAGGTACGTCTACTCAAACATCGCCTACCAATGCGCCAAACTCCATGACATGGCGGAAAGAGAAAGACTGCGCAAGTGGATAATGGACACTGAATATGGCGGCTTCGGCCTCCCGAAGCCTGACTTGAACATATTCCTGGATGTTCCTATCTCATTCGTCGAGAGCAGGCTGGAATCGGCGAGAACCGGCAGCGACAGGGAATATCTCCACGGGTCCAAGGACATCCATGAGTCAGACATAGAGTTCCAGAGGCAGGTTCAGGCCATTTACAGGCAGCAGGTCGCGATGGATCCGGATTTCATCAGGATCGACTGCTCGGACGAGTTCGGGGAGATGCTGCCTCCGGACGGGATATTCGCAAAGGTCAAGGAAGTTATTGACGAACATATCGAAACCAAATGAACAACGAATTTTTCTTCAGGCTCAGAAGGCTGTGCGCATTCATCATAGGGGTTGTTTTCCTGCTCGCCGGAATATTCAAGCTGCTTGATCCGGTCGGGGCGGGATTGGTCATGGAAGGATATTTCAGGTTCTTTCATGTCTCGTTCCTGATGCCTGCGGCGAAGGTCACGGCTGTGGTTTTCGCGCTCGCCGAGGCCATCCTCGGGGCCGCGATGATCAGCGGAGTATGGCGTAGGCTGGTTGCCATCATCACCTCGGCGATGATTGTCTTCTTTACGGTTCTGACGTTGTTCCTGGCCATATTCAATCCTGTCAGCCTTACTGATTGCGGCTGCTTCGGAGAGGCCATCCATCTGACCAACTTCCAGACATTCCTTAAGAATCTGGTGTTGCTGGCATTGGCGATGGCCGCATTCCTGCCGTTCAAGCATTTCGGAAAGAACAGGAAACGGAAACACGTCTCGTTCGCCATTGTCTCCGCCTCCATCATCGCCTTCACTGCGTACTCCCTGACATCCATTCCATTAGTGGACTACACCGCTTTCTCTCCCGGAAGCGAACTGCTTGCGGCGCGGGACGATGATGGGGAAAACGGATCCACCGGCCACTACAAATCAACTATCATCTACGAGAAGAACGGCCAGGAAGGCGCATTCGACCTGGACAGACTTCCGGACTCGACATGGACCTACGTCCGCACGGAGACAATCTTCATCAACGGCGCCGATGTCAAGGACAACGAGCCGGACCTTTCATTCTCAGACTCTCATGGCAACTACAGGGACGAGCTTGCCACTGTCGGCAATGTCCTCACGGTCTCGGTCTACGATCCTGTCAAGGCCAATGGATCATTCTGGGCTAAGATAGCCGATGCCCTTGGCGACGCGGATGCAGCAGGGTTCACTCCCCTGCTGCTGGTGTCCACCACAAGGGAGCAGTTTGACAGGCTTCCGGCGATTGAACCCGAGACGCACTCCCGGTTGGCAGGATTGACATATTTCGCCGACAAGAAAACGCTTATGACCCTCAACAGGTCCAACGGCGGCGCGACTTGGTTCAATGATGGCCAGCTCATCCGGAAATATTCCCGCAGAAACATCCCTTCCGAAGAGACCCTTCGCGAGATGGCAGAAGACGACCCTACCGAGGAGATGCTGCACCACAGCACCAAAACACGCCTCCGCTTCCAAGGCTTCTTGCTCTACGTCTTCGCCGTTCTGCTGATACTCTAAAAGTGTCAGCAATCTCAGGCTGGAAGGAAATATTGACGTGATTTACAAACCGTTAATAATAAATGTTTTAGGCTCTCACCTTTAGTGAATCCGCACTAAAGACGAGATGTTAACCATCTTATAATTAACGTGTTATCCGCCACTCACTGACATAGAATGAGTGGCGGATAACATCCTGATAATGAAGCGTGGAAGATCAGAAGCCGGTGTAGTTCCACGGGGTGATGGCGCGGATTTCCTCCTTGACGGAATCGCCCACATCCAAAGTGTCAACAAAATCCTCAATGGTCTTCTCATCGATTGCCGAGCCGGTGCGGGTAAGATTTTTCAGGGTCTCGTACGGATTCGGGTAGTTCTCGCGGCGGAGGATGGTCTGGATGGCCTCGGCGACCACGGCCCAGTTGCGGTGCAGGTCAGCGTCGATGGCCGGCCGGTTCAGGATCAGCTTGCCAAGGCCTTTCTTAAGCGATGCGAGGGCGATCATTCCATGAGCCACAGGGACTCCGATGTTGCGCTGGACGGTCGAGTCGGTCAGGTCCCTCTGCAGCCTGGAGATCGGGAGTTTCATCGACAAGAAAGTGAACACAGCGTCCGCCATGCCCAGGTTGCCCTCGGCGTTCTCGAAATCAATCGGATTGACCTTGTGGGGCATGGCCGAGGAACCGACCTCGTTCTTGGCTACCTGCTGGTGGAAATATTCCATGGAGATGTAGGTCCAGATGTCGCGGCAGAGATCAACCAGGATCGTGTTGATGCGGCGGAGGCAGTCGAATATGGCCGCAAGATTGTCGTAGTGGTCTATCTGGGTCGTAGGGAAAGACCTTCTCAATCCGAGCGATGAGACGAACCTGTCAGCGAAGGCAGGCCAGTCAATGTCCGGGAAGGCCACCTTGTGGGCGTTCATGTTGCCGGTCGCGCCTCCGAATTTGGCAGGCCAGGTCAACTGACCGAACTGGCGAAGCTGCTCCTCAAGCCTGGCCACAAAAACATGGAATTCCTTGCCTAGCCTTGTCGGAGTGGCAGGCTGTCCGTGTGTCCTTGCAAGCATCGGGACATCCTTCCAGGCCTCCACGTCGTCCTTCAGAATGGAGACAACCTCATCCAACGCGGGAAGATATTCATTTTCCAGAGCCTCCTTGAGCATCAGCGGCTGGGCCGTGTTGTTGATGTCCTGGGATGTCAGTCCGAAATGGACAAACTCCTGCCACCGGGATATTCCCAAAGATTTGAAATTCTCCTTTATAAAATACTCTACCGCCTTGACATCGTGGTTGGTGACCTTCTCTATGTCCTTTACTCTCTGGGCGTCCTCTGGTGTCATGGCCTGGTAGAGCCGGCGCAGGCGGCAGAAAAGCTCGTCACGGGTAAGCCCGGAGCCATCACCAAAACCAGCCAACTGAGGCAACGGGATCCCACACAAAGCGATGAAATATTCCACCTCTACCCGTACACGGTTGCGGATCAAGGCGAACTCGCTGAAGTACTGTCTCAACGATGCTGTCTTGGCAGCATAACGACCATCGATCGGAGACACCGCCAGAAGAGAATTAAAATCCATATTTCCGTAAATAAATTATTTTTCAATCACATACACATCATCGCCCGGCTCAGCGAATCCAAAACTCTCACGGGCGAACCGCTCAAGGGTGTCCCTGCTGTGGGTAAGGCCATGAATCTTGCGGTCCATCTGCTTGATCTCAGCGTTGTAACGCTCGATAAGTCTTTCCTGGTCTCGGATCTCAAAACCGGCCTTGATCCAGCGGACGATGTTGTTCTGGTTCACAAAACCGACCATTATTATGAAAGCGACAGAGGCAAAGATGGCATAACGCACAAAAGAACGTCTCTCTACGTTCTTGTCATCCTTGGCGATGTCCCAGAGTTTCTTAAACTTTCCCAATTTATAGACCAATATTTGCACAAAATTAACTATTTTTGTGAAATTAAGATACTGATTGAACTTACTAACACTCAAAAAAAATGAAACCCACACTTCTTGTACTCGCAGCAGGCATGGGAAGCCGTTACGGCGGCCTGAAGCAGATGGACGGGCTCGGACCTAACGGAGAGACCATCATCGACTATTCAATCTACGATGCCGTTCACGCCGGATTCGGCAAGGTCGTCTACATCGTCAGGGAATATTTCCGCGAGCAGTTCGAGCAGACAGTCAAGGAGAAGTACAGCGGCATCACATGCCCCGACGGCACTCCTCTTGAGTTCGACTTTGTGATCCAGGAACTTGACAAGATTCCTTCCGGGTTCAAGCTCAACCCTGAAAGGCAGAAGCCTTGGGGAACCGCCCACGCCGTGCTGATGGCCAAGGATGTCATCCACGAGCCGTTCGCTGTCATCAATGGCGACGACTACTACGGCAAGGACTCTTTCAAGATCCTCGGCGACTGGCTCAGGGCGCACGAGGGTACGACCGGCACCTCCTGCATCGTCGGCTTTGAGCTCGACAACACCCTTTCCGACTACGGCAAGGTCTCCCGCGGCATCTGCTACTACGACAAGGACCTTCACCTGACCGGAATAGCCGAGCACCTGAACATCGGCAAAGAGGCTGACGGCAAGGTCTATGGCGACAACTCCGTCAACGGCGAGACCCACGTCGAACTCGACGGCAAGGCGCTCTGCTCAATGAATATGTGGGGATTCACCCCTGACTACTTCCAACTGAGCGAAGAAGTGTTCACCAGTTTCCTTGAGAAGAACATAAACGAGCTCAAGAAGGAATTCTACATCCCTTACGTTGTCGATGTCCTGATGAAGGAAAGCGGCTACAAGTGCGAGGTTCTTTCCACGGACTCACACTGGTTCGGCGTGACCTACAAAGAAGACCGTCCCGGCGTTGTGGCCAAGTTCCAGGAGCTCGTTGACAAGGGAGTCTACCCTACACCTCTCTGGAAGAAGTAATGTCCTTTCTGCGGCCACGCAAGGTCGAGAGGAACTACGACCTTTTCTCCGGCTGCGCCTGGTACACCCCGGGCGTGGCCGGTGTTTTCGCTGTGCTCGGCTGGTTTTTGGCCGGAATGATCCTTGGAAGTCTCGTCAATCTGGGGCTTCTGTTCTTCGCTCCGGGATTCCCGCTCTATTACAGCATGCTTATCGTTTACCCGGTCCAGTTCATTCCTTTGCTGATGTACGTAAGGCTCAAGAGCATGCGGAACTCGACATTCGACAGGGGATACGCTCTGGACAGCAATCACTTCGGCGTAGGAGGCGGTGCTCTTACCGCCATCCTTATTGCTTTCGGGACAATCGCACTGGCGTTGATGCTTGAGCCGCTGATGGCGTTGATGCCGGATATGGATGAGACTCTGCTCAGGACCATGGAACAGTTGCTGGACGGACCTCTTTGGGTCAGTCTGCTGAGCATGTGCGTGTTCGCTCCCGTGCTCGAGGAGTGGATGTGCAGGGGAATCGTGCTGAGGGGCCTTCTGAACTTTTCCCGCAAGGGCGAGCCGGGAGAGGACGGCAGCCGCAGAGGAATGAATCCGGCTCTGGCGATAGCGATCTCGGCGATCTTCTTCGCCACGATCCACGGCAATCTCTGGCAGGGACTCTCCGCGTTCATCCTCGGAAGCTTCTTCGGCTATGCCTATTACAAGACTGGCTCGCTGAAACTCACGGTCCTTATGCACTGCGTAAACAACACAGTGTCGGTTCTGTCATCGAAACTGCCGGCGTTCAAGGATCTTGGGGCGGATGCCAGTCTTCTGGACATTATCCCGACAGGAACCTACGTTATGATATTCATTGTCAGCGCCGCAATCTTATTCTTGGCTGTCAAGCATTTGGCAAGAATAAAGACTGATTCGCCGCAGGGCAACTGCGATGTGATTCCGGGCGCGGACGATTTAAAGAATGGAGAAAATCTTTGATGATCCGGATGCCGGAGCCGTTATAATCCGGAAAAATGTCCGCTCCCGCAGGGTGACACTTCGAGTGAATCCCCGCCGGGGCGTTACAGTTACGATACCCTACTTTGTGCCGTACAAGACCGGCCTGGAGTTCTTCATTGCCAAAAAGGATTGGGTCCTGAAAGTCCAGTCGCGGCAACGTGAACGGATCGGAGCCGAGCATATTCCCTCCCCCGAAGAAATCGAAGAGCTGCGAAAAGTGGCGAAAGAAGTACTGCCGAAGCGCCTGCGGGAACTCGCGGAAAGATATTCATTTGAATATAATTCCGTCCGCGTCAAGCACAACTCCTCGAACTGGGGAAGCTGCTCCATAAAAGGCAACATCAACCTGAACCTCAACCTGGTGCGCCTTCCGGACGAGCTTCGGGACTACGTCATCCTCCACGAGCTCTGCCACCTCCGCCACCCCAACCACGGCCCGCGGTTCCACGCCCTCCTCGAATCCATTTGCCCGGACCACCTCGCCAAGCAACGGGCACTGCGCGGCTACCGGTTGTACTGACAGTCATCCACCCTTAAGAGGGACTGCCCCATCGTAATCTTTATATTGCCAGTAAAAAGATTCGCCCATATTTTTATACTGCGAATATAAATAATATATTTGCACCGCTGATTAGAATGAGCTATGGACAAGGAGATTCTAAAAATGATCATCAAGGAAGGTCAGGAAGATATTCTTTCTGTCGAACTATACGAGAGGCCGTTTGAGTTTGAGAAAAACGGACGCTATGTGATGGTGGGTGTGCGTCACGCCGGAAAGTCGTACATGCTGTACCAAAGGGCAAGGCAGATGCTGTCCGAAGGGCATGATATAAACGAGATGCTTTACGTCAATTTTGATGACGAGAGGCTTTTTGACACAGTAAAGGCCGAGAGTTTGGATGAGATTCTTCAGGCATATTCAACGATGTACACATCTAAGCCGATACTGTTTCTTGATGAAATTCAGAACATTGAGGGGTGGGAACATTTTGCCAGAAGACTTGCTAATCAGAAGTACCAAGTCTATATTACAGGCAGCAATGCCAAAATGCTCAGCAGGGACATCGAGACTGTGCTGGGCAATCGCTATCTCGACGCAGACATATATCCATATTCATTCAAAGAGTATCTGGGAGCGAAAGGAATCACTTTGGGAGCGAATTGGATATATGGGCGGCAGAAGAATGATGTGGTTTATTCTTTCAATGAATATTTCCGTTGGGGCGGCTTCCCTGAACTGGTGATGTATCAGAACAAGCGCCGGTGGCTCAACCGGCTGTACGAGAAGATCCTGCTCGGTGATATCGTGCAAAGGAACCACATTCAGAACGAAACGGCTGTCCGCCTTACAATCAAACGCTTGGCGGAATCAGTCAAGCAGCCGGTTTCGTATAACAGGATAGCTCGTCTGATACAATCTGTCGGTTTGCGCACGACACCGGCCTCTGTTATGGATTATGCAAAGTTCGCAAAGGATGCGTGCCTGATTTTCAGTGTGGATAATTACGCCTCCAAATTCGCGGAGAAAGAAACGATGAAGAAGCATTACTTCGTTGACAATGGGTTGTTGAATATATTTATAAATGATCCGGAAACATCACTGCTGGAAAACCTTTGCGCCATTCATTTGCATAGGTGTTATGAGGATGGACTTTATTTTTGGAATAAAAATGTCGAGGTTGATTTTTATATTCCGGACATAAACACCGGTGTGCAGGTTTGCTATTCCACAACAAAGGATCTGAACACCTTTGAGCGGGAGGTGTCCGCATTGGAAAGTCTTGACAGGATTCATACTCTGGAAAAAATGATTGTCATCACATTTGATGAGGAAAGAACAATCCAGCTGCGTTCCGGCAAGGTCATAGAGCTGATTCCGGTCTGGAAATGGCTTCTGACGGACAATGATGCGGGATTAGGATAGTTCTGGGTAAACGGAGAATGAAATGGTGATGTGGCGAATGAATATTGAATATTCAGAAAATATTTTGATTATCTGAAAATTATGCCTATCTTTGCATGCTTTTCCGCAGGGTGCGGGAAAGAAGACGTTAATTAATCATCAACAAAATTTTTTGCGAAAATGGCAGAGTATTTACAAGCCGACAAGAAGCAAGAGATTTTCGCTAAGTACGGAAAGTCTAATACGGACACCGGCTCACCAGAGAGTCAAGTTGCTTTATTTTCCTACCGTATCAATCACCTCACGGAGCACGTGAAGAAGAACAAGAAGGATGTTGTCACCCGCCGTTCCCTTCTCCGTCTCGTAGGTAAAAGGCGTCAGCTTCTGGACTATCTTCAGAAGATCGACATCGAGAGATACAGAAAAATCGTCAAGGAGCTCGGTCTCCGTCGATAAATTCACGATAGGAACAGAAAAGGGATTGGCCGCGCTCCATGACGCTGCCGTCCCTTTTTTATTAAAACGAAATCTCCGCGGCTGCATATTGGCGCGGACGGTTTCACGATTTAAAGAAAGACGCTGAAGTTTTCAGATATATTTTGTTGAGGACACGCGGTAAAAACAGTAAAATGAACATCATCACAAAGAAGATCGAATTATCCGACGGTCGGGTGATCGAGATCGAAACCGGCAAAGTTGCCAAGCAGGCAGACGGTTCGGCGGTGGTCAAGATGGGAGGCACAATGCTCCTGGCCACTGTCACATGCGCTAAAGAAGCGGCAGAAGACACAGACTTCCTTCCTCTCCAGGTGGACTACAAGGAAAAATTCTATTCCGCAGGACGTTTCCCTGGCGGATTCATGAAGAGAGAGGGCAAGGCCTCTGACTACGAGATTCTTATTTCCCGCCTTGTGGACAGGGCCCTCAGGCCTCTTTTCCCGGACGACTTCCACCTCGCTGTGTTCGTGAACATATGGCTGATCTCAGCCGAGAAAGACATCCAGCCTGACGCTCTTGCAGGGCTCGCCGCATCAGCGGCTCTGGCAGCCAGCGACATTCCTTTCCTGGGGCCAATATCAGAGGTACGTGTGGCAAGGATTGACGGCGAGTTCAAGATCAACCCTAACTTCAGCGAGATGGAGAAGGCCGACCTTGAGCTTATGGTCGCCGCCACAGAAGAGAACATCATGATGGTCGAGGGTGAGATGAAGGAGGTTTCCGAGGATGTGATGCTTGAGTCCATCAAGTTCGCCCACGAGGAGATCAAGAAGCACTGCCGCATCCAGAAGGAGCTCAACAAGGAGCTCGGCAAGGATGTCAAGAGGGATTACCCTCACGACGACGAGAACGAGGATCTCAGAAAGAGGATCCACGATTTCGCCTACGAGAAGTGCTACGCTCTCGCGAAGTCCGCCAAGCCGAAGCACGAGAGGGAGGACGGTTTCGAGGCCATAAAGAAGGAGTGCATTGAGTCCCTGGGGCTGAACGAGGAGGAGCAGGACGAGAAGAAGATGATGATCAACCGCTACTTCGGCCACGAGCAGAGAGAGGCCCTGAGGAACCTTGTGCTCGACGAGGGTCTTCGCGTGGATGGCCGCCAGACCACCCAGGTACGTCCTATCTGGTGCGAGGTTGACTGCCTCCCTTGCGCCCACGGCTCGGCTATATTCACCCGTGGAGAGACCCAGGCCCTGGCCTCCGTCACTCTCGGGACAAAGATGGACATGAAGGAGATGGACGAGGTTCTCGTGCAGGAGACCCAGCAGTTCGTCCTCCACTACAACTTCCCTCCGTTCGCGACCGGCGAGGCCAAGGCCCAGAGAGGCGTCGGCCGCCGCGAGGTAGGTCACGGCAACCTTGCTTTCAGGGCCCTCAAGGCTGTCATGCCTAAGGCTCCGGAATTCCCTTATGCGGTACGTGTGGTTTCGGACATTCTTGAATCCAACGGCTCTTCATCACAGGCTTCGATCTGCGGAGGATGCCTCGCCCTTATGGACGCCGGCGTGCAGATCAGCAAGCCGGTCGCCGGAATCGCGATGGGATTGATCACTGACGCGCAGCGTCCTAACGACCGCTACGCCATCCTGACCGACATCCTCGGAGACGAGGATCATCTCGGAGACATGGACTTCAAGGTGGCAGGCACAAAGGACGGCATCACCGCGACCCAGATGGACATCAAGGTCAACGGTCTCTCCTACGAGGTTCTCGCCAAGGCACTTGAGCAGGCCCGCGAGGGCAGGATGCACATCATGGGTGAGATGATGAAGTGCATCGACAAGCCTCGCGAGGACTACAAGCCGTTCGTCCCGAGGATCAAGTCATTCGAGATCGACAAGGACTTCATCGGAGCCGTCATCGGCAAGGGTGGCGAGACCATACAGAAGATCCAGGCCGAGACCGGAGCTGTCATCTCCATTGACGAGGTTGACGGCAAGGGTGTTGTGGACATCGCGACCAACGACGCCGCTGCCATGCAGAAGGCTTACGACTGGATCCAGGGCATCTGCGCTGTTCCCGAGGTCGGCAAGACCTATCACGGAAAGGTTGTCTCAATCCTTGAGTTCGGAGCTTTCGTCGAGATCCTCCCTGGCAAGGAAGGCCTCCTTCACGTGTCCGAGATCGCCTGGAACAAGACAGAGAATGTCGAGGATGTGCTCAAAGTAGGCCAGGAGGTTGATGTGAAACTCCTTGAGATAGACCCTAAGACCGGCAAGATGAGACTCTCCATGCGTGCCCTCACCCCTAAACCGGAAGGTTACGTAGAGCCGGAACGCCGCCCGCGCGGAGGCAACGACCGTGGCGGAGACCGCGACCGCAGAGGTGGCTTCGACCGCAGGGGCGGAGATGACCGCAGAGGTGGAGACCGTAGAGGCGGTTTCGACCGTCGCGGCGGCGATGACAGAAGGGGCGGCTTCGACCGCAGGAACGGCGGCAACCGGAACTTCGGTCCGAAGAACGACCTGAACGCCAACACCGAAGACCACTCCGACAACCTCGACAAGAACACAGAGGAGTTCTTTTAATGAATATGTTCCCTGAACAATAGGGAATTGGATTTTATAAACAGGAGACTGAAAAAAAACTTAGTCTCCTGTTTATTATTTAAACGAATTGCCGGGCAATCCTATTAATGGTTGTCCGGCAATTTCTACATTATCAATATTAAACTTAAGAGTTTCAGTCGATTACGGCGAAGGTCATCAAGGATGATACCGAGAGGGCGACCAGAATGATCAGCCAGATGACGAACAGGATGAAGCCTGGGTGCCATTTCGGGGATTTCAAGCCGAAGATGAGCATCACGCCACTAGAGAGCATCCCAAAGAATGGAATGGCAACCACAAGGATAGCGGCGATCCTGACGATCGGAACGGAGATGAAAGAAATGATTTCTGGTGCCTCGATGGCTATGTGCTCAATGAATTTGTTGTAGAAGAAGCTGTTGCCCATAATCTCACCGCCCCACCAGAGTGAGCACAGGAATGCTGTGCCGGCGACTCCGGCCAAAAGAAGGAGGACTCCGAAAATGACGGAGAATATCCTGCTGACATTCTTCCATGCCTGCGGATCATAAGCCTTTGTCTCCTCACGAAGTGTGTTTCGGACACGCTCACTGATGTCATCGACGGTACCTCCCTCGCCTCTTAGTTCATCACGCTGGCGGACCGTCTTCACGGCCGGCATGCATATCCAGAGGATGATGTAAACCAACGGAACGGAAATGTGAATCCACGGCTCAAGCGGCCAGAAACGGAAGTTAAGACCACCCAACAAGGTCAGGACGATGAAGAGGATTCTGAATATGGCCGGATCCACATTTAGATAGGTGGCCAGGCCACTGCATACTCCGGCCAGTTTTCCATTGGCGGGATCGCGGTAGAGTCTGCGGTGTGGTCTGGAGGCGGCACCCGCAGATGGCTTTGATGTATGGCTGGGCGCTCCGGAAGACTCAGCGTCAGAAGACTCCTCCTCAATAGTCTCCGGACGGCCAAGGATCGAGATCACGTTCTCAACCATGGCAAGCGTCACAACACCACCCTTTCCGCTCTTTTCCAAAAGCAGTTCGGCCATCCGTTCCTCTATTCCCTCCATCACCTCGGTACCGCTCTCTTTTCTGGAATAGAAAGCATTGAGTTGGTCAAGATATTCCTTGGCGGCGCGACTTGCGTTATCCTCCAAAGAGAACACATAGCCGCCGATGCTGACATATTCAACTTGTTTCATTGTCTTTTCAATATATTAAGAAGCAGATGCTTCATATTCATTGTTTTATGGTTCTGATGGTCTCAACTATCTCCTTCCACGCCTGGTCCATCTCGCGAAGCTGCTGACGGCCCTTCTCGGTGATGCAGTAATATTTCCGCGGAGGCCCCTGGGTTGATTCCTCCCAACGGTACGACAGAAGTCCTTGGTTCTTCTGGCGGATCAGAAGCGGGTAGAGCGTGCCCTCGACCACTATCATATTCGCTGATTTCAGGTCCTCCAGAATCGAGGAAGCGTAGGCCTCCTTGCGTGCCAGGATGCTCAGGATGCAATATTCAAGCACACCCTTGCGCATCTGGGAACGTACATTGTCGGCGCTATTTTCCATAACCTCCCCTCCCTTGGCTGAATCTCGCCATGTTTTCCGCTGTCGGCTCAAAACCTCTCATCTCGCACTTTTCCGCCGGAGTCCTCGCCGGAGGCACGACTATCCACAACACGAGATAGACAAGCAGTCCGGTTCCCCAAAGCAGCAAGGCCAAGAGAGCAAGGATTCTTACTAATGTGATGTCAATGTTTAGAAACGCCGCCAACCCGGAGCAGACACCTCCTATCGTCTTGTTGTCCATGTCGCGGAAAAGTCTGCGACGAATTGTCCCCTGCGCGCCATTATAGGAAAAGTCAGGGCCACTTCCGGGATTCGAGCCAGGATACTCATTGTCCATCCCGAAGTTGGTCTCCTGCTCCGACGCATTATTTTCCGAATATGCCGGATAAGGTTCCTTCGAACCGTCCGGCATGCCAAGCTGCTCCACGACCTTAGCGACAAGTGCCAGATTCACGACCCGATAGGATGCTCCACCTGTCCCCTGATCAAAGAGTTCCGCGATCCGGTTCTCCAGATCCGCCATCACTTCCTCCTTTGCGGACTGAGTGTCGCGATCCAGACGGGCCTTGAAGTGATCAAAATAAGTGGTAAGTCTCGCATAAGCATCCTCGTCCAAAGAAAAACTTCTGCCACCGACACTGACGTTTACGACTTTTTTCATTTTTGTAATATGTTATTTATAAATATTTTAATATTATCAAAAGCCAAGATTTACCTCAGAAAGCCTTGCTTTGCAATTAATTTTACAATGCAAAGATATAAAAAATTTTGAATACCTTGCATGACAATGTACTAAAAAATTTCATCAGAATGATAAAAAGGATTGCATCTCTTTAGGTATCAGAAACATCGCCGACCAAGCTTCTTATGAACAATCCAAGGAAGTGCCTGAAAATATGCGCCGGAATGTCTTTTAGTCATCCCGGCGCCTTAAGTAGTTAGAATTGCTCTTGTTGTTTATGCAAAAATAGACATTAAAATCGTTACAATCAAGTTCATTTAAGGTTCATTCATGAAAACATTGGCAATCAGCGGACATGGTGGAAATCTGACAGCCAGTTCAGGATGAAAACCCCTGATTTCACGCGATTTGTTTGAATGTCAAGATATAAAACCGGATGAAGACAGCTGCTCTATTACTGATTGTCAAGGAACGACTTCGCGGCGGCAAGGGCTTTGGCAGGACCTTCTACAAGAATCTTCTCGGCAGTGAAGTTCTTTAGCGTCGCGGAGAGGGCGGCCAGCTTGGCCTCATCACCCTCCTTTCGATGGCCTATCTCAGTGGCATTTTTGCATAATACTGCTACCCAAGAGTGCCAACGGACACCCTCGGGTAGCATTTTACCCCATAACCGTCGCTCAAGAGAATCAGTAAGCCACGACAAGATCATTTTTAGGCAATATCGCTCCCGTCGCAGTGAAATTTCACTATGACGGGAGCATTTTGGTGCGAAAACGTTCTTCCCACCAACCAACCGCTCTTTACAAAGCATGTGCCCATCATTATTTTTTCAAAGTTCTCTTGGCATAACGAAAAAAGATCCTTAGATTTGCATTGTTAAACATTAATTGGAAAAAGGAAAGTAAAAGCAAGCATCTTTTCCCTAAAGGGATGCTTGCTTTTTGTTTTTATTGTCACATACCGAGGGGGTACTACAAACAAGGACCGTTGTTCTCTCACCTTTCACCAATTTATAATGTTTAACAAATGAGAACAAGCCAACATCTTGTGATAGTCGCCATTGAGGTGGGGATTATCAGACTTGTCAGGGTACGAGCCTACAGGCGAGTGCGTTTCGGCAAGGTTGAGAGAGTGCGAAGCCACTACAGACGTCTTTAGGGTGATTTCTGTAGTCATTTCTCGCTCTGGGCCGTAAGGCTCTCCGCTTCACCCCTCGGTTTTTATTCACATAACATAAACGAAAGGTCATCGTATAGCAAGGGGAAATGTCCGGAGAAAATGACTCTCTCCGGAGATAATTGTATAATATTCCACACTATTGCCTGTCAAGGAACGACTTAGCGGTGGTGAGGACTTTGGTCGGTCCTTCTTCGAGAATCTTCTCGGACGTGAAAGGCTTAAGGATTTCGGCTAGTTGGCTGAGTTTGGTCTCATCACCATCCTTCTGCCATTGGGCACGAAGGATGCGGACCTTCTCGAAATCCTGGATCCCCTCGGTGAGCTTGGCGAAATGCACGCTGCTGCGACCGCCCGGATAGACCGCGAAACAGTCACCGGCAGGCCAGGTGCGGAAACGGGTATCAGTCAGCGGATCAGCAGTCCAGCTGTTGTAGGCCCAACGGAGGTAGCCGTCATAGTTCTCGACCTGGGCAAACCATCCAAGCCATGTGGCTTCGTCAGGGTCGGAGATCACGAATAGATTCGGATGAGCCTCAGCGCAGCAGGTGTAGAACGTCGTCGTCAAACCAAGTTCCTTTCTTTTAGACTTGACGGATTCCGGAAATTCTTTCTTGCCGGAGAATGTCTCACTGAAATCCGCGATGTCGTAAATCACAGGCGCGTGATAACTTCCGGCAAGGGAGATCTTGAAATCCGGCTCGACCCTTCGGATAAGTGACAAGACCGCCTGCATCGACTCCAACGGACGCTCGTCCATTGCGATCATTGTCTTCTCGAACCAACCTTTGGACTTCAGATGACGGGCGAAGTCAGCAATGAATGAACCCCAATATTCATTGTACTCAGGACTACCGGGAGTGGCCTGGATTGTTGTGCTCGAAGATGTTGCCTGATCGTAGAAATCAAACTCCAAAGCCCACGGAATCATTGAATAACAGTTGATCTGCTTATCTATGCCAAGTGAGGACATAAACTCCACCCAGCGGTCGAAGATAGTGTAGTCGTAAAGCCAAGTGCCATCTATGCGACGGATCTTAGTGACCATCGAGCCGAACGCATCTTCGGTCTGACCGTTCCACGGACGGTTCATGATGGTGGCCGTGACGGACTTCTGACCCGCGTCAGCCAGCATCTTCATCACCGGGCGCATTGCCTCGAAATGAGCGTCACTCCAAAGCGGAACACCCGCATAGCGGGCCACTGAATATGGATTCTGCCACAGGTCCAGATGGAATGCCCAATCGCGGGCCGGGGGAAGAATATGCCCGGACACGACCAGTTCCACAGGAAGACTCCGGGATTTGGCATTGCCTGAGGACACCGTCAGCCGCCCTCTGTACTTTCCGGGACTCGCATCGGACGGCACATTGACTGTCATCCAGACCGGTTGCCTGCGCCCTGCAGGAATATTCATAGATTCCTTGATGTCAAGCACATCAGCGACAAGAACCTCGCCCCATTGGGATTTGTCCTCTCGCGAGCCACACTGGCCAAATTTAGTGGAGTCCAGAAGATCTGAGACAACGAAACTGACGAACTGGAGCCGGATGTTCTCCGAGGAAATTACAGACTTCCCGTTACGCAGATCGGAAACAGACAAAGTCACTTCCTTCAGCTCTGAGTCGGACGAGATCACTGCTTGAGCAAACACTTTCTCCCCACGCCAAGCAGAATGGTTGAAAGCCTTTTTCTGCAACTCCAAGCACGGGCCACCACCGATGACACAATGCGAGCCGGTTGATGCCCAATCCAACTTAAAAGAAGATTGCGACTGCGCTGCCATAAGAACAGGCAGCACAACCGCAATCATCAGGGTGATAATATTCTTCATCCTAATTCTTTTGAATATAAAAGTGTTGCCTCTGACATTTGGCGACAGTGCGGCAACTCAACTATTCAACGTATTACAGACCAAACTGTTTGAAGAAGTCATTACCCTTGTCATCAACGAGGATGAACGCAGGGAAGTTCTCAACGCGGATCTTCCAGATCGCCTCCATCCCAAGATCCGGATACTCAACGCATTCGATGCTCTTGATGCTCTCGTAGGAGAGAATGGCGGCGGGACCGCCGATTGAGCCGAGGTAGAAGCCGCCGTGCTTCTTGCACGCGTCGGTGACAGCCTGGGTACGGTTGCCCTTGGCGATCATGATCATGCTGCCGCCGTGATCCTGGAAGAGATCGACGTAAGGGTCCATACGGTTTGCCGTGGTAGGACCCATCGAGCCGCAGGCCATTCCCTTAGGGGTCTTGGCAGGACCAGCGTAGAAGACAGGATGATCCTTGAAGTACTGCGGAAGATCCTCGCCCCTGTCAAGTCTTTCCTTCAGACGGGCATGCGCGATGTCACGGGCCACGATGATGGTCCCGTTGAGGCTCAGGCGGGTTGAGACAGGGTACTTGCTCAGGAGTTTGCAGATCTCGCTCATCGGCTTGTCGAGGTCAACGACAACGCCCTCACCCTCTCCGGCGTTACGCAAAGACTCCGGAATCCAACGAGTTGGATTATCGTCCAGTTTCTCGATCCACACTCCGTCCTTGTTGATCTTCGCCTTGATGTTGCGGTCGGCCGAGCAGCTCACTCCAAGGCCGATCGGGCAGCTAGCACCGTGGCGCGGAAGGCGGATGATCCGGACGTCATGGGCGAAATATTTGCCTCCGAACTGTGCTCCAAGACCGATCTTGTAGGCTTCCTCAAGCACCTGCTTCTCCAGTTCAACATCACGGAAAGCGCGTCCGGTCTCGTCACCTGTGGTAGGGAGAGCGTCATAGTAATGTGTTGAAGCCAGCTTGACTGTCAGAAGGTTCTTCTCGGCCGATGTGCCACCAATAACGAAAGCGATATGGTAAGGAGGGCAGGCAGCAGTTCCGAGAGTCTTCATCTTCTCCACGAGGAAAGGCACGAGAGTGCCAGGATTGAGCACGGCCTTTGTCATCTGGTAGAGATAGGTCTTGTTGGCGGATCCGCCACCCTTTACGACGCAGAGGAACCTGTATTCCATACCCTCATCAGCCTCGATGTCAATCTGGGCCGGAAGATTGCACTTTGTGTTGACTTCCTTGTACATGTCCAGAGGGGCGTTCTGGCTGTAACGCAGATTCTCCTCGGTGTAGGTCTTGTAGACTCCCTTAGAGAGTGCCTCAGCGTCATCGAATCCGGTCCAGACCTGCTGGCCTTTCTCTCCGTGGATGATTGCCGTGCCGGTGTCCTGGCAGAAAGGAAGCTGGCCTTTGGCCGCGACCTCGGCGTTGCGCAGGAAGCGCAGGGCCACATATTTGTCGTTGTCGGAGGCCTCCGGATCGCTCAAGATCTTGCCCACCTGCTGGTTGTGGGCCGGCCTCAAAAGGAAGTTGACATCCCTGAAAGCGGCATTGGCAAGCTTTGTCAAAGCCTCCGGAGCCACCTTCAGGATAGGGTGTCCCTCGAAATCCCCAAGAGACACGCCTTCGCCTGTCAGCTTGTAGTACTCGGTTGTGTCCGGTCCCAACTGGAACATCGGAGCATATTTGAATTCAGCCATATTAATGAAATATTTTAGTGATTATCAGTCAATATCCTC
>DJOW01000030.1 GCA_002437305.1 Bacteroidales bacterium UBA6428 | reverse complement strand
ATGCAGGTCGGAGCGGGGATATTCAAAGCCCTTGTCGTGCCTCAAAAGGTCTCCGGCTCGGAGCTTGTCAAGATCAAGGTCGGCACGAATTCATATTCATTGAAAACATCCATCGACTTGAAATCCGGCAGGCAGCACACCTGCTCGGTGGTTGTCAACCGCACCGGCGAGGGGATCAACATCGGCATCGGACCATGGGAGACCGATGACATCGACTACGGTGGATCTGTTGAATAAGCGAAAGAATATTGATGAAAAGAGCATATCATTACATAGTGGCGGCAGCCATCCTGTTCGGACTGGCCGCATGCAGTGTGGAAGAAGACAGTTTCCGGCCCGAGCCTGATGCCGAAGAGCCCGGACTTATCACCATTTCCGGCGAGATCTCGCAGGTCTATCAGACAAGGGCCAACGACTCCGGGTTCGCGGACAAGGACCAGATCGGAGTCTACATCGTGGACTATGACGGCAGTTCGGCGGGAACATTGAGAAACAACGGCAACAGGGCGGACAATGTCAAGTTTACCTTCGACGAGGCTGCCTACAAATGGACTTCCGGCCGTGACATCTACTGGAAAGACAAGGAGACGCACATCGATGTCTATGGCTACTACCCTTATGCGTCGGTCGAGAATGTCAATGAATATGCCTTCGAGGTTCAGAAAGATCAGAGCACGGAGGCGTTGAACGGTAAATTGGGAGGTTACGAAGCCTCTGACTTTCTGTGGGGGAAGGCGGAGAATGCTGCCCCGACCGACAGGATCGTGAGGCTGTCGTTCGCGCACAAGATGGCGGGAGTCAGGGTAACCCTTGTGAAAGGCACAGGATTCTCGGATGCTGAGTGGTCCGAGGCGGGCAAGGAAGTCCTGATTCTGAACACCAAAAGGCAAGCCGTGATAGACCTGTCCACTGGAGTTGTCACCGCGAGCGGCGAGGCTGACGGCACTGGCATAATTCCATACAAGAAAGGGAAAGATTTCAGAGCTGTGGTCGTGCCGCAGGAAATCGCTGAAGGGACGCCTCTTATCAGCGTCACTGTGGACGGAATTCCTTACAGATTCAGCAGAGGGATCGTGCTCGCTCCATCCAGACAGCACAATTTCACAATCACAGTCAACAAAAGAGCGCCTGGAGACTTCGAGTTCAAGGTGGGCGACGAGAGCATCACGGCTTGGGAGAACGATGATGTCTCCCACGATGCCACGACGCGGGAATATGTCGTCATCAATGTCGAGACTCCTGGGACGCTGGACAAGTGCATTGAGGACGCCGGGTTGAGTCTTAAGGAGATAAAGAATCTAAAGCTCACGGGGAATGTCAACTCACGGGATTTCGCGGTGATCAAACTTATGATGACTGGAATTCGGTCACTAAATCTGAAAGAGGTGCGGATCAAAGCGACTTCGTACGGTTTCATCGGTGATTTCAAGAGCAAAGATAATTACTACTATGAAAATGATGATGACGAATTACCCAACGAAGCACTTTGCACAGAAAGTCTTCTGCATTTAGTGCTACCAGACAATTTAAAAATAATTGGTGACGGGGCTTTAAGTGGTTCCAACATAACCGGCTCATTGGTTATTCCTGAAGGTGTGACCTCGATAGGGAACAATGCATTTTGCAGTTGTTCATCCATTGAAGGACTTTCACTACCGAATTCATTGCGGCACTTAGGGGATATGGCATTCGCATATTCCAGTATAACTGGAGAACTAACGTTGCCGGCAAATCTTGAATATCTTGGCAAGTGTGCTTTCTACCGGTGCGAATCCATCTATGGAGAACTGCACCTGCCGGACAAACTCACCTTTATTGGAATGGAGGCCTTTTCTGGTGTACAAGGACTAACAGGCGGTATAACAATTCCAAAAGGAATAAAGGAAATAGAGACAGCTGTATTTTATAATTGCCGTGGCTTAAATGGAACATTAACACTACACGAAGAAATCGCGAAAATCAATCAGGACGCTTTTTTTGATTGCCCATTCCGTGGAGAGCTTGTTCTTCCTAAAAATCTGACCATCATTGACAACAACGCTTTCTCAGGGGCCTGTTTCAGCGGATCACTTTCATTTCCGAACAATTTAGTAAAGATAGGAGATAGAGTTTTTGAAGGCAATTCCAGATTATGCGGGACTCTTCAAATACCCGAATCATTAATTAAAATCGGAGCTAATGCTTTCTCGGGATGCAGTATGCTGGAAGGCATAATTCTGCCAAATAATTGTGACATTCTTCCTAATGGAGTATTCAACGGTTGCTTCAACATTAATACGATCGTATGCAATAATCCATATCCCCCCAAAAGTAGCCCAGATGCCTTTGCAGGTGTGCCCAAGGACAACTTCACCGTTGAAGTGCCGGAATCAGCGGTTGCCCAATACCAGACAGCCAAAGGTTGGAATGAGTTCAAACGCATCGCTGCCTACCGCAATCTCGTCATAAGGCCGAGTGTGGCCTCAGCCCTGAACACAAAGACAACAAGGGAACTGATCCTGGACGCGGATGATGAGTGGGAGGTTGAAAGTATGCCAGGCTGGGTGACATTAAGCCAGAAAGAGGGGAAGGGAAAAACACTGCTCAAACTGGAATTCCTTCAAATGCCTAAAGGAAAGAACCGCGAAGGAGATCTCGTCATCAAGCTCAAGGACAAGGACTACAGGACAACCTGCCATCTGAACCAGTACGACTACGACTATGCCGAGGATGAGATCATCACCTTGCGCAAAGCCTCCAAAGGCAACGGAATCAATCTTGTCTTTCTCGGGGACGGGTTCAGCGCCAAGGACATCAGCGAAGGGTTGTTGATGAATAATGTGCAGGAAGCGGCAGGACACTTTTTCAGCATCGAGCCCTACAAGACATACAAGGACTATTTCAATGTCTACACAGGAATAGCGGTGTCGCCGGAATCCGGCATCGGAGGTGTCAACACCATAATCTACAACAAGTTCAACACCTTAGCAAAAGGCGGAGCGACTCTCGGTGGACGGTATGGAGAGAGCGACCGCAACGAGATATTCAAATACGCCTGCAAGGCACCGACCGTCAACGAAGAAAACCTCAACCGGACACTCATTGTCATTATTCCTAACACATCCGACTACGGAGGCACCACCTATATGTACGATGGTGGAGAGGCCATCGCATACTGCCCGATGAGCGACTATGGCTATCCTTTGGACTTCCGCGGAGTCATCCAGCACGAGGCCGGAGGACACGGATTCGGAAAACTCGGCGATGAGTACATCTACGTCAATGCGTTCATAGACGATGTGGGCGAGTTCAACAATGCCAAGATGAAAGGCTGGTACGAGAACTTGTCACTCACCGGAAAGATGAACGAGGTGCCTTGGAACCACTTGATCTTCGATGAGAGGTACAGCAAGTTCGTGGACATATTCGAAGGAGGGTTCAAATACTCAAGGGGAGTCTATCGCTCGGAGTACAACAGCTGCATGAACAATAATATTCCTTACTACAGCACCATCAGCCGCGAGGCAATCGTCAAAAGGATCATGGAATATGCCGGTGAGGAATATTCATTTGAAAAGTTTGTCGCCAATGACAAGATAGAGGCGCAGCCAGAGACCGCCTCGGCTGCCACCAAGGCCTCTCCGTTCAGTTTCTCCGCTTCCGGTGGAACGCATCAGCACGGGCCGGTGTTTATGGGAAAGCGTCCAACACTTAAATAGAGACCGCAATGAAAAAGAAATTTTTAATCTCCATACTTCTTTTAGCCGCAGCCTGTTCCAAGTCGGGCACAATGGTGGAGGATGATTCTCAGATCCGTTTCGACTTAGGGTTCTCAGGTCAGACAAGGGTTATGGCAAACGCCTTTGAAAGCGGCGACGTGACTGG
>DJOW01000057.1 GCA_002437305.1 Bacteroidales bacterium UBA6428 | reverse complement strand
AGTGAGCTGTTACGCACTCTTTGAATGAATAGCTGCTTCCAAGCTAACATCCTGGCTGTCCCTGCGGTGCCACTTCGTTCTGTCTCAACTTAGACCGTTCTTCGGGGCCTTGGCCGGAGGTCTGGGCTCTTACCCTCTCGCCGCTGGATATTAGCACCCAACGACTCACTCCCGTCCTAGTACCTACGCGCATTCGGAGTTCGTCTGGAATTGATAGGCGGCGAAGCCCTCGCTTCCAATCGGTAGCTCTACCTCACGCAGGCAACGGACGAGGCTGTCCCTAAAGACATTTCGGGGAGTACGAGCTATCTCCCAGTTTGATTGGCCTTTCACTCCTACCCTCATCTCATCCAAGCCCTTTTCAACGGAAACTGGTTCGGGCCTCCAGTGCCTGTTACGGCACCTTCACCCTGGACAAGGGTAGATCACTAGGTTTCGCGTCTGCTCAATCCGACTGAACGCCCTATTCAGACTCGCTCTCGCTGCGGCTCCGCCACTGAATGGCTTAGCCTTGCCGGATTGAAGCAACTCGTAGGCTCATTATGCAAAAGGCACGCTGTCACACCTTAATTGGTGCTCCAACCGCTTGCAAGCGCACAGTTTCAGGTTCTCTTTCACTCCCCTGCTCGGGGTGCTTCCCACCTTTCCCTCACGGTACTGGTCCACTATCGGTCTTCGGCAGTCTTTAGCCTTACGGGATGGTCCCCGTAGATTCGGACAGGATTCCACGTGCCCCGCCCTACTCAGGTGCCAAATTCAACTCAGTTATTCTACCTGTACGGGAGTATCACCCTCTTCGCTATATCTTTCCAGATATTTCCAGTTCTTAACCAAATCTCTAACTCTGGTCCTACAACCCCGCATGATCCGTAAACCACACGGTTTAGGCTCTTCCCTCTTCGATCGCCACTACTAAGGGAATCGACTCTTTCTTTCTTCTCCTCCGGGTACTAAGATGTTTCAGTTCCCCGGGTTCGCCCCGATTTACATCGGTGCACGGCCTTCAGCCGTGCGGGTTGCCCCATTCGGATATGTCCGGATCAATTCCTGTTTGCAAATCCCCGGACCTTTTCGCAGCTTACCGCGTCCTTCTTCGCCTGCCGAAGCCAAGGCATCCCCTGTGCGCTCTGACTTCTCTTTCTCTGTGAATCTCGTGTTGTTGTGAAATTGTATCAACCTAAATCTCTTTTCGGCTAATCTATTTCTTTTCACTTACCTCGTTGTAATCTCTCAGTATTGTCAATGAGCTTGATTTTGTACCGCTTCTTCCGAAACGGGCTGCAAAGATACGCACTTTTTCTTTCCCTCCAAATTTTTTCGGGCTTTTTTTTAGATTTTTTTTCGAGATATGGGAATATTCACCTCTAAATAGTATATTTGTTTTCTGTCCTTGGTGAGCGTTTCTTTTTTATGGACCGGTGCCAGGCCATAAAAGCCTCTCCTGAAAAAGAAAATGGAAACGACAAAAGCCAAGTAAGCGGAATGCAAAGCAAACAAATATCAACCAATGGAAGAAAAAAGGATTTCATTACCGGAGAACGCTCAAAGAGAGCTTGCGCCGGGAGAGGAGTACAAGCCGCTTCTGGGAGCGGAAAGAAAATGGGCGGAGGTCACTCCATACTCAGTAAGCCTTGGGCTGCTGATGGTTGTCATCTTCTCCGCTGCGGCGGCCTACCTGGGACTGCGTGTGGGACAGGTGTTCGAGGCGGCAATCCCGATAGCGATCATCGCGGTTGGCCTCACCGGCGCCCTCGGAAAGAAGGAAGGCCTTGGGCAAAACGTCATCATCCAATCAATCGGCGGCTGCTCCGGAGCCGTGGTGGCGGGAGCGATATTCACACTTCCGGCCATCTACATTCTTGGTGTTGAAGTCAACTTCATGCAGATGTTCCTCTCATCGCTGCTGGGCGGTGTTTTAGGAATATTATTCCTCATCCCGTTCAGAAAATATTTCGTAAAGGAGATGCACGGGAAATATCCTTTCCCCGAGGCGACGGCGACAACCCAGATCCTCGTGAGCGGCGAAAGCGGCGGAAAGGGAGCGGGGACGCTTCTGGTGAGCGGTCTCATCGGAGGTCTTTACGACTTCATTGTCAGCACTTTCGGTGCGTGGGCGGACACGGTGGGCACAACCGTGCTGGGTTTCGGGCAGGCAATCGCAGACAAGGCGAAGGTCGTGCTGAAACTCAACACCGGAGCGGCGGTACTTGGCCTTGGCTACATAGTGGGTCTGAAATATGCCTTCATCATCTGCTGCGGAAGTTTTCTGGTGTGGCTGGTGATCATCCCGCTGATGAACCTCATCTGGGGTGGCCAGGTGATTGACCTGATGGGTACCGGAGTGACAATGACTATCGGCGAGATGAGCCCGGACCAGATTTTCAAGGATTATGCAAGACACATCGGAATCGGCGGCATCGCGACCGCCGGAATCATCGGCATCATCAAGTCATTCGGCGTGATCAAGTCGGCTGTCGGCCTGGCCGTCGGCGAGTTCGGAAAGAAAGGCGCCAAGGCGGAGAGCTCCGAGAGGACGCAGGAGGATATTCCTATGAAGACCATCGTGTTCGGCATCGTGCTGACGCTTCTGGCGGTTTTCGCTTTCTTTGCTTTCGGAGGAGTCGTGAACAACATTTGGCAGGCGATCGTGGGGCTTCTGATCGTGGCTGTGATCTCTTTCCTGTTCACAACAGTGGCGGCGAACGCAATCGCCATCGTGGGCACAAACCCTGTTAGCGGAATGACGCTGATGACGCTGATCATCGCTGCGCTTATCCTTGTTGGAGTGGGACTTAAGGGCAATGCCGGAATGGCGGCGGCTCTAATAATAGGAGGAGTCGTGTGCACGGCGCTTTCGGTTGCGGGCTCGTTCATCACTGACCTGAAAATCGGCTACTGGATCGGCAGCACTCCGAAAAAACAGGAAGGATGGAAGTTCGTGGGTGTGGCTGTCGCGGCGGCTACTGTCTGCGGAGTGATGCTCGTGCTGAACAAGACTTACGGATTCGTCGGCGACCAGGCGCTTGTGGCTCCTCAAGCGAATGCGATGGCGGCTGTGATCCAGCCTATGATGAACGGCGGCGGAGCGCCATGGCTGCTTTACGGCATAGGAGCCGTTCTGGCCATAGCGCTGACATTCTTCAAGATTCCGGCTTTGGCGTTCGCGCTTGGAATGTTCATTCCGATCGATCTGAACCTGCCGCTGCTTGTGGGTGGAGCGATTTCCTGGTACGTGAGCACACGCTCAAAGGACAAGGCTCTGAACGAGGCTCGTCTGAACAAGGGCACTCTGATCGCTTCCGGATTCATAGCCGGTGGCGCTTTGATGGGAGTTGTGAGCGCACTTTTGAAGTTCTTCAACGTGGATTGGTTCATGGCTGGATGGAACGCGCGGTATGGCGAGGCGATAGCCATCATTCCGTTCATCGGCATCATCGCTTACACGGTTATCGCTTCTTTGAGGGCTAAGGAATAAAAAGGATACAACAATGGAAAAAATTTTGGACAGGTTTCTGAGGTACGTCAGCGTTGACACTCAGTCGAACGAGGAATCAGAGAGCCAGCCTTCTACAGCGAAGCAGCTCAGTCTGCTGCGGATGTTGCGCGACGAGCTTCAGGCTCTTGGGGTGGAAGCAACTATTGATGAATATGGCTACGTGATGGGGTCGATCCCTTCGAACATCGTGGCGAAAGTGCCGGCGATCGGATTCATCGCCCATGTGGACACGGCGCCTGACGCTTCAGGGGCGAATGTCAAACCACAGATAATCAATGAATATGACGGCGGGGATATTCCTTTGAAAGGGGTGCCGGGCCTTGCGCTGAAGCCGTCGGAGTTTCCCGAGATGCTTCATTACGTCGGTCAGACGCTGATCACAACCGATGGAACCACCCTTCTTGGCGCGGACGACAAGGCCGGTGTGGCCGAGATCATGGACGCGGTGCAATACATCATGGAGCATCCTGAATTCAAGCACGGCGAGATCAAGATCGGGTTCACACCGGACGAGGAGATCGGGCGCGGTGTGGTGAAGTTCGATGTCAAGAAGTTCGGAGCCGACTATGCCTACACGATGGACGGCGGGGAAGTCGGGGAGCTGGAGTTCGAGAATTTCAACGCTGCTTCTGCGAAGATTCATATTCAAGGAAGGAATGTTCATCCTGGCTACGCCAAGGGCAAGATGAAGAACGCGATCCTCATCGCAATGGAACTGAACGGATTGCTGCCAGTCCAGCAGCGGCCTGAATACACCGAAGGGTACGAGGGGTTCTTCCACGTCATCGGCATCAACGGCTCAGTGGAAGAGGCAGACGTCACGTACATCATTCGTGACCATGACCGCAAGGAGTTCGAGAACAAAAAGGCCATCATGCAGAAATGCGTGGACTTCATCAACGTCAAGTACGGAGATGGCACTGCGACCGCTGTGATCAAGGACCAGTACTACAACATGCGCGCGCAGGTTGAGCCGCACTACCACGTGGTGGAGAAGGCAGTGAAGGCGATGGAGATGGCGGGGATCAAGCCAAAGATCCAGCCGATCCGTGGAGGCACCGATGGGGCGAACCTGAGTTTCAAGGGGTTGCCTTGCCCTAACATATTCGCCGGCGGCCTGAACTTCCATGGCAAGATGGAGTTCGTCCCGCTCCAGAGCATAGAGAAGGCCTCGCAGGTCATCCTCAACATCATCTCGCTCTACGCGGAGTAGATTATAGATAAGAACGAAAAGGCAGTCGCCATAAGGTGACTTTGGCTCCCGAAGAGGGAGGGGATCCACGAAGTGGGGAGGATCACCGTTGGCGACTGCCTTTTCGTTCTTGATAGTATTACTATAAAAAAATCGATTATTTGATGACTCCGAGCTCTTTGCCGACTTTGATGAAGGCGGCGATGGCTTTGTCCAGGTGCTCGCGCTTGTGGGCGGCCGAGAGCTGGACACGGATGCGGGCCTGGCCTTTCGGAACAACAGGGTAGTAGAATCCGGTCACGAATATTCCTTCCTCGGCCATTTTGGCGGCGAACTTCTGGGAGAGAGGTGCGTCATAGAGCATCACGGCGCAGATGGCGCTCTGGGTCGGCTTGATGTCGAATCCGGCGGCCAGCATCCTTTCCCGGAAGTAGGTGACGTTCTCCTGCTGGCGGTCGTGGAGCTCGTTGCTTTCCTTGAGCATCTTGAACATCTCGATGCCGGCGGCCACGATCATCGGAGGCAGGGAGTTGGAGAAGAGGTAAGGACGGGAGCGCTGGCGGAGCATGTCGATGATTTCCCTGCGGCCTGTGGTGAATCCGCCTACCGTGCCTCCGAAAGCCTTTCCGAGTGTGCCAGTGAATATGTCTATGCGGCCGTAGCAGCCAAACTGCTCGGCGACCCCACGTCCGGTCTTGCCGACAACTCCGGCAGAGTGGCTTTCGTCAACCATCACGAGGGCGTCATACTTCTCGGCAAGCTCACAGATCCTGTCCATCGGGGCGACATTTCCGTCCATAGAAAAGACTCCGTCGGTGCAGATGACGCGGAACCTCTGTGCCTGGGCCTCTTGAAGGCAGCGCTCAAGATCGGCCATGTCCGCATTGGCGTAGCGGTAGCGAACGGCTTTGCACAGTCGTACACCATCGATTATTGAAGCGTGATTCAGAGAGTCGGAGATGATTGCGTCATCGGCTGTCAGGAGCGGCTCGAACACACCACCGTTGGCGTCGAAGCAGGAAGCGTAGAGGATAGTGTCCTCAGTGTGGAAGAAGTCAGAGATGGCCGCCTCCAGTTCCTTGTGCAGATCCTGGGTCCCGCAGATGAAACGCACTGAGGACATTCCGAATCCCCTTTCGTCCATAGCCTTTTTCGCAGCCTCGATGAGCCTCGGGGAATCAGCCAGTCCCAGATAGTTGTTGGCGCAGAAATTAAGGGCCTTGCCACCGTCCTGAAGAGTGATCTCGGCGGACTGGGGGGAGGCGATGTTTCTCTCGTTCTTGTAGAGTCCGGCTTCCTTGATCGAGTCAAGCTCAGCCTTTAGATGTTCCTGGAATTTTCCGTACATATCTGATAATTTTAAAAAACGATTCGATTTCGCTATGACAAATATATTAATTTTCGAGAAAAACATTAATATTTCGTCACCATCATGACCTCGTGTCAGAAAATAATGTAAATTTGCATTCGCTAATTTAGCAATAAACACTCGATCCGCAATGAAAAATGTACTTGTAATAGGTTCGACCGGACAAATCGGCTCTGAACTTACAATGAAAATCAGAGGAATGTACCCTGACGGCAACGTGGTAGCCGGCTACATCAAAGGCGCTGAGCCAAAAGGAGTCCTGCTGGAAAGCGGTCCCGCAGAAGAGGCTGATGTCTGCAATGGTGGGCAACTTCTGGAGATCGTGAAGAAATACAAGATCGACACCATCTACAATCTTGCGGCCTTGCTCTCCGCCGTGGCGGAGAGGAAGCCTCAGCTGGCATGGCATATCCAGATCGACGGGCTCATGAACATCCTCGAGATCGCCAGGAACAACAATGTCGCCGTGTTCACTCCTTCATCGATCGGCTCGTTCGGACCAGAGACACCACATGTAAACACTCCACAGGACACAATCCAGAGGCCACGGTCAATGTATGGAGTGACAAAAGTGGCCACCGAGTTGCTTAGCGACTATTACCATACAAAATACGGTGTAGACACACGTTCGGTAAGGTTCCCCGGCCTGATCTCCAATGTAACCCTGCCTGGAGGCGGCACGACTGACTACGCTGTGGAGATTTACTATGCCGCTGTCAAGGGAGAGGAGTTTGTCTGCCCTATCGCGGCCGGGACATTCATGGACATGATGTACATGCCGGATGCCTTGAAAGCCGCCGTGGACATCATGAACGCCGACCCTTCCAAGCTTAAGCACCGGAACTCATTCAACATAGCCTCAATGAGTTTAGATCCTGAGATTATCCGCAAGAAGATCCAGGAGCATATTCCTGGATTCAGGATGCGCTACGAGGTTGACCCTGTACGTCAGGCGATCGCAGATTCATGGCCGGACAAGATGGACGACACCTGCGCCCGCGAGGAATGGGGATGGGCTCCATCCTATGACTTGGAGGCCATGACCACCGACATGATCGACGCGCTGAGGAAAAAACTTCTGTAAGCCAGAAGACTATCAATTAAAGAGGACTGGCCGAAAAGGTCAGTCCTTTTTTTGTTCGCCGGCAGCCTTCGCATCTCCGCGAGCCTTTTGCCTCTCAAATTTGGCCTTATAGCGTTCAAGGATCTTCTGTTCCTTGGCCCGGCGCTTTTCCATAGCTTTCAACGTCTTGAGCGTCTTGGCACGCTTTTTCTTCAAGGCCCGCTCTTCCTTTGCCTTAGCCTTGGCGGCGTCGCGCGCGTCGAGTTCCGCCCAACGGGCTTCTTTTGCAGCCCGGCGCTCCTGACGTGCTTTATCCCGCTCCGCCTTCTTCAAATCTTTTTCGGACATCCGGGCCACGGTTGTGTCTTTAGGAGGCAGGCTGTCGGCCGGTTCCACAAAATCGCCTTTCTGAGCAAGGCTGTCTTTCTGAGCAAGGCTGTCCGGCACGGCAAGGCTGTCCGAGGCCGAGAGACGCAAGCTGTCCGCCGCGCTTTCCTCTTCCAGCCTACGTTGCGCCTCAAGTCTCTTTCTCTCAGCGTTGCGGACCCTCTTGAGAGAGTCCTGTCTGGCCAGCATCTTATGGACGCTTTCCATGTAGCCAGGGAAATAAAAGTCTGTTTGAGGAAATCTCGCTTTCGGGACCGCGTCATAAACCTTCCTCTGAGAGGCTCTTGGAGTAAAGGATGTAATGTCCTCCGGCCCCTTAGGCCGTTCATCGGGCCGCCAATCGAATCCTTTCAGGATCTTCTCGTCCTTCTTCATCTGGACGACAGGATAGGCGTCACTTTTCACGGCATCGAAATAGTTCAGATCCTGGATATCGCCTCCACGAAAAGTAGCCGACATCATCTTGGCCTCGAACTTATTGACCGTCGCGAGCGTGCTGTCCTCCTCGATAAAAAACACACCTGACGCGCCGCCCATTGAATCGAAGCGTCTCAAGGTACCGGTACTGTCAAAATAAGCCATCATCTCCGCGCCACGGATCTGGTCAAAGCAGACGGAATCCTCCTGCACAATGATGAAAGCGTTGGACATCAGACTGGCCCGCTCAACAGCCTGATTCTTGACGATGACCGTGATGCTGTCAGCCGTGTACTGACGCTTCACCTCATTCCAGACAATAGGGTTCCCGTAAAGCCTGATGAGAGAGTCCAGGTCAGTGTAGGCAAGCGAATCACAACTCACCTGCATGTCGCTCCTGAACACCTTGACATTATGTATTCCATAGATGAAACTTATCTTCGAGGAATCCTTCGGGACCATCGCCAAAGAGTCCGCTTTCGCCAAAGAGTCAGACAAGGCGACGGAATCCGCCAAGGCTGTGGAATCGCGCCCCTGTGCCAAGGACAGCACCGGACGGGACGAAGTGGTGTCAATCCGGGTTGCGCCAACAAGAGCGGACGAATCCGGAACCTGAGGCTTGAAAGACCAAAGAGGCGGTTCATAGTCAAGGACATCATCCCATGGAGCAGGAAGCCCCTGACGTTGCTTGCCGGCTCTTGGCCGCCCGGATTGCCCCGCTGCTCCCTTGTCTGAGGCAGCGGCGGCGTTCGGATCTTCCTCAGCCTGTTTTTTGCGGGCCTCCTCAGCCGCCTTCCTGGCAGCCTCGGCAGCCTTCCGGCGGTACTCCATGACAGGGTCAACATTCAATTCCTTCAACCGCTGGGCCGAATTGAGTATTTCGGAAGAATCCACCTCGCACTTAGGAACCGCGCGAAGGATCAGCGTGTCCGCTCCTATGTAGGCTGTGTCACGTTTCTCCTCCTGCTCGCTGATGGCGATCACAGCCGGATCACGCGCCATCTTGATGAAAGACAAAGAATCTATGTACTGCATGTAGCCAGCGACAGCCGCGACTTTCCGGGTCGTGTCAAGAAGCTCGACATTTCCATACATCTCGACATTGTCAGGGCCTCTATAGTAGACCAAGGTGTCCGCCCACGCCTCCTGCCTCTCGGTCTGGACGTGGACATCGCCAGTGAATGTAAACCTCTCGACGCCCCGCTCGTAGACCCCGGCCCTTGATGAGAGCATGTTGTCGTCCTTCCACGCGTTGGTACCGGCTCCGAACAAGGCGACATTGGTGCCGGTGTTGTAGCTGAGATCATCCGTCTTGACGAAAATCGAGTCCGTGTACATGTTCACATCGTTGGTGAAGCTGAAGGTACTGAGCTTGGAATAATAGTGCCCTTGGTCGCTCTCAATGACCTGTCCATCTTTGTCCCTCAACGCTCCTCCTCCCCGAAAGACAGCGACGCTGTCTTTCGTGTTATAATCCAGATCCCTGGTTCTCAAGACGTTCCCATCCTTGTCGCTAAGCTGGACCAACGTGCCTCTGAACTTCGCCAGATTCTCATCGACAATGTAATCAAGCTTGTCACTGCTCAGGACAGTGTTGTTCTGGATGATCCTGACGTTGCCGAAAGCCTCTATGACATTTGTGGTCACATTCCAAAGGGCGGTGTCACACACAAGCAGTGTGGAATTGTGCTCGAAACGCGCGTTTCCTAAAGCCTTCCGGTAGTAGTAGTCCATGTCTTCGACCTGCTGGAGCATGTCGCAGCCAAGCAGCCGGACAAGACTATCCTTCCGCTCTGGTTGCCGGGCGGAAAGGCTGAAAGAGATCAGCAGAAAAAGAAATGAATATGCAAGGCGTCCCGCAAGCATCAATTCTCGGTGAACTTGGACGCCCAGATCGGACGATGGAACTCACAGTCCTTGAACATCGGGTCGATAAGGATGTGCGTCTCCTTGATTTTTCCCGCAAGGAACTCATCGATCGCTTTCATCTGCTTGTCCTGACGGACCTGTTCCTGGAGCTGGCTGAAATCCTCATCGAAAGAGGCGGTGTGCGCCGGAATGATTTTGTCGACGCGGATTATCTTGTAGACAGTCTTTCCGACAACATAGTCATTGACCTGATCCTGACGGCCCTCATTGTCAGTGGACTCGATCGGTTCCGAGATCTCACCTTCCTTGAGGCCCCTTATGGCGCGGTAATCCTCCGGCTTGAGCTGGTCGATTTCGAAATAGGCCGAACCGGTGTTGGGATCGGACATCTGCCCACCATTCGTCTTGGTGGCAGGATCCTCAGAATAGAACTTTGCGGCCATCTGGAAAGTCACAGCCTTGTTGTTGATCTCGGTACGGAGGCTGTCAAGTGTCTTGAAAGCCTTTTCGCGATCCTCGTCCGTGTACTTTGGCTTCATGAGAATGTGCCTGGCATTGAACATGTCCCCTTTCTTCTCTATGACCTCGATTATGTGGAACCCGTCAGGTGTCTCGACAATCTGTGAGATCACCCCAGGCTTAAGCGCCATTGCCGCATCCGAAAAGACAGGCCAGAAGATTGATTTGGAAGCCATTCCGAGCTCACCTCCTTTGCGGGCGCTTCCAGGATCTTCGGAATATATCCTTGCAAGGGTTGAGAATTTCTCTCCATTTATGATCCTTTCGCGGAGTTCCAGAAGCTTCTCACGCACGGCCATGTTGGCGGCCTCGCGGTCAGGATAACGGCAGATCTGGCTGAGCTGGTACTTGATAGGAACGATAGGGAGGTTCTTGGCATCGACCGTGTCAAGATATTCCTTTACATCATAAGGCGTCATCTCAGGAATCTTTTTCATTATTTCCTGCTGCGCCTGCTGGGTAAGGCTCATCTCCTCATACTGCTTGCGCCACTCCTGACGGAGACGGTAGAGAGGCTTGCCGAAATATTCCTCCACCTTTTCTTCGCCCCCCAGGTAAGTAAGCATCCTGTCGGCCTGCTGCGAAAGACTTCCGTCAACCATGTCCTGATTGACGGTCAGGGAGTCTATCCTGGCCTGCATAAGGAACAACTTCGACTCGAGGATCGTCTCCAGCACCTCACAGCGGACATTCTTGTCCGAAGACAATCCCTGCGCGCTACGGTCTTTCACCGCGCCTTCAATGTCTGAAATCAGGACAGCCTCATTGCCGACAACCGCGACCGTCTTGTCCACATATTTGTATTTCTGCGCCGAGGCCATAACGCAGGTCGCCGCGGCGGCAAAGATCGTGAGTGCAATTTTTCTTATCATTTCGAATATATTACAAAATTCTCTTTAGACTTGGCGTCTTCTATCAAGTCCTGTTCCAAACCGGTCAGGAGCTCGTGCTTTCTTCCACTTATGATGATGTCCCGGATTCTGCCCTCGCAGTACTCCACGGGAGCGGTCTCTCCAGCCCTGATGAAGTCAACAATAAACGCAACCGACACGTTGCCTTCCGCGTCAGGAATCTCGATGAACCGCCCATTGCGGTGCGACAGCATCTGAACATAATCCACTCCGAACTCCGCTGCAAGCTTGACGGCGTCGATCCATTCACTTGAGAAGTCGTGGTAGCGCTGCGTGGAATTGAATGCCACGCTGTCAGCCGCCATGACGTCCTCCACATTGTCCGATGACATCAACTTCTTTATCTTCTGAAAGTTAGGAGAGTCTTTAGAGATGTTGAGGAAACGAGCCTTCAAGATCGGACGCTCGAGCTTGAAGGAGGCCTTGTGCGACTCGTAATACTCTTCAATCTGCTCCTTGGAAACTGTGGTGTCGAGTCTTTCGTTGATGTAGTGCTGCTCGTAGCGGTACCGCAGAAGCGATTGACGGTAGGCCTCCAACTCCTTGGACACGTCCTTTTCCTCCTTGGACAGCCGCTGCTGGGCTATGTCCAGAAAAGCCTTGTCCCTGACCCATGAATTGATGTAGAGGTTCGCGAGGTTAACGCTGTCCTGTGGCGACGTTCCATTCGGGATAACGTCATCCAGTTCTGAACGGTAAAGCTTGTGGTCTCCTAGTTTTGCCACCACCTCTCCATCGTGGATAAGTGATGAAACAGCCTTGCAGGAAGACACCGTCACCAAAAAGGCGGCCAAAAGGAATATGTGAGACCTCCAGGACATCATTGGCTAACGTGAATAGTTAGGTGCCTCCTTTGTGATGGTGACATCGTGCGGATGACTTTCCAGGAAACCCGCGTTGGTAATGCGGACGAACCGCGCCTTCCTCAGATCCTCGACCGTGTGCGCTCCGCAGTAGCCCATTCCGGCCCTAAGGCCGCCGACCAGCTGGTAGACCACCTCTGAGACGGTGCCCTTGAAAGGCACCTGGGCCACAATTCCTTCCGGAACAAGTTTCTTGATGTCTGCCTCCATGTCCTGAAAATACCTGTCCCTGGACCCTTGCTCCATCGCTTCAAGGGAACCCATTCCACGATAAGACTTGAAACGGCGGCCATTCATAATGATGGTCTCGCCCGGAGACTCTTCCGTTCCGGCAAGCAGAGATCCGGCCATGATAGTGCTCGCGCCTGCGGCGAGAGCCTTGACTATGTCTCCGGAATATCTTATGCCGCCATCCGCGATGACCGGAACGCCGGTTCCCTTAAGGGCTTCAGCGGCCTCCATCACAGCCGTGAGCTGCGGGACACCGATTCCTGCGATTATTCTTGTCGTACAGATAGAACCCGGACCGATTCCGACCTTGACAGCCTTTACCCCGGCGTCGGCAAGCGCCTTGGCTCCGGCAGCCGTCGCCACATTTCCCGCCACTATCTGGAAGTCTTTGTAAACCTCGCAAGCTTTCCTTATCATCCTAAGCACACCTTCGGAATGGCCGTGGGCGGTGTCAAGCACCACTGCGTCGGCTCCCGCGTCTATCAGCATGCCGATCCTCTCGATAGTGTCGGATTTGATACCGGCGGCGGCGGCCACCAGAAGACGGCCTTTGCTGTCCTTGGACGCGATAGGGTTATCCTTGATCTTCATGAGATCCTTGTACGTGATAAGGCCTACAAGTTTTCCGTCATTGTCCACAACCGGAAGCTTCTCGACCTTGCTGTGCTGCAGGATCTTGGTGGCTTGGGCCAGAGTGATGCCTTTAGGCGCGGTCACAAGATTGTCCTTGGTCATGATCATGGAAATCGGCTCCTGCATGTCCTCTTGGAAACGGAGGTCACGGTTCGTGACGATGCCGATCAGGAAGCCGTTCGCGTCCACCACAGGGATGCCTCCTATGTGATGTTTCTTCATCATGGCTAGGGCATTGCCTACGGTAGCGTCCGGACCTATGGTGACAGGATCGTAGATCATCCCGTTCTCAGCCCTTTTCACGTGGCGGACCTGCTCACACTGCTTCTCAATTGTCATATTCTTATGGATCACTCCGATACCTCCGGCCCTTGCCATGGCTATGGCAAGATCTGCCTCCGTCACCGTGTCCATAGCGGCCGACACGATCGGAGTGTGAAGCTTTATGTCTGTTGTGAAATACGTGGTGACATCAACGTCACGGGGAAGGACATCGGAATGTGCCGGAACCAGCAACACGTCATCGAAGGTGAGGCCTTCGGGAATCTCTCTGTTTACAAACTTCGCCATTGTCATCAAATAAATTTGACAAATATAATAATTTTCACGCAATAGTAGACTTGCATCAAGGAAGGTTTGATTTCTTTAATACAACCTGCCCTGCCAAGTGTTCCGCCGCTCAAGACGTTTGTCCAAAAGACGGAGGATGTCGAAATTGCGGACAAGCCCCCAAGGAGTGTCGTTGACAAAGCGAGGCGGCACCTCTCCCGCCACACGCTCGATGTACAGATCAGGGCGCAGACGCTCAAGGATGTCGGTGACCAGATCAAGATACTCGTCAAGGCCGGGACGATAGAAAGCCAGAGGATCAGTGGAATATTCATTCTCCATGACGGTACCTTTGACAATCTGGAGCTGATGGAACTTCACTGAGCGCAACGGGAGGGAAGATATCATGCCGCATTGGTCAAGCAGCATCCCCGGAGTCTCGCCAGGAAGTCCGAGGATGAAGTGGGCACCTGTGTCAATGCCTCTGGAAGCAGTCATCTCAACCGCACGGCGGGCGCACGCGAAGTCATGCCCCCTGTTGATGTGGCTCAAAGTCTTGTCGTGGCAGGACTCGATGCCGTACTCAACGACAACGATGGGAGCCGTCAATTGTGATTCATGGCCCCCGGGGACAGAAGCGGCACCCGCCAATGATCTATGCCAATCTTTAAGGACTTCACCTTCGGCAAGGGCGGCCAGGTAATCCAACTTCTCCTCATCGACACAATCGGGACGGGTACCGATCACGATGCCGACAACCTCAGGATGACCAAGGACCTCCTCATAAAGGGACCTCAGCCTCCTGAGTGGGGCATATGTGTTTGAATATGCCTGAAAATAAGCAAGATAGTGCTTGACCCTCGGATAACGGACCTTCTGGAACCCCACACCTTCATCAATCTGATCCAAAAGAGGTTTCCCCGGCGTGCTGTAACCGGGATGAAACGCCGCGTTGTCGCAATAGGTGCACCCGCCCCTGCCAAGGGTTCCATCCCGGTTAGGGCATGAGAATCCGGCGTCAAGAACCAGTTTCTGAAGCCGTTCTCCATACTTGCGGCGGTAGTAGCCGACGAATGAATTGTACCTTTTGCCTTCTGAAAATTCCATACAACAACCCTCGGCACACAAGCCTCGGGGTCAATAAGAACGATAATCCCCTTGCAAAACTAATGAATTGTGAATATTTTTACAAACAAAATTATTTACAATGGTCACCTTTTCTAAGATCCTGACTTTCGGGGCGGTTTTGATGTTGTCTTATTCAGCGGCATCCGCCCAGGAGTCAAATAAACAATGGGCGGTGGTAGAGTTTTCCGCCAATTTCATGCGCGAGGCTCCAGACTACGCCGCCGAACTCGGAGATCAGGCTCTGATGGGCACAGTCGCGGAAATCCTCGGCAGGTCAGGCTATTGGACCAAGATCAAGACTCCGGAGCCCTACACGGCCTGGGTGAACGAGAGCGGACTTGTTCCGATGGACGAGGAAGAGCTAAAGGATTATCTGGAGGCGCCTAAATACATCTGCACCAGTGATTTCACCCACGTCTACGAAGGACCCTCAACGGATTCACGAATCATCTCCGATCTTGTGCTTGGGGACATCGTGCGGATCCTGTACGAAATCAGGACAACTTCTCAAGGGAAACACAACGGCCATGATGAAGGACGGGCCGTACAGAGAAAAAAGTTTTCCGGAGTTGTGCTCCCGTCCGGCAAGACAGGCTATGTCCCGGCAAAAGATGTCGCGGTGTTCTACCAGTGGGCCAAAGACAGAAAGGCCGGGACATCGGCGGAAAATGATTTCAGGCAGGATCTTATCGCCACAGGCTACCGGTTTCTGGGCGTTCCGTACATGTGGGGCGGGACATCGATAAAAAACGTGGATTGCAGCGGCTTCACGCGCAGCGTGTTCTTCGCCAACGGGGTGCTGCTTCCCCGCAACGCCTCGCAACAGGCAAGGACCGGAGAGGACGTAAGGATATTCAAGGACAACGGCGAGGTTGACTGGGGCGGGCTGCTTCCCGGGGATCTTTTGTTCTGGGGCAAGGCAGCCACCGACAGTACAAAGGAACGTGTCACCCATGTGGGCATGTACATCGGGAACGGGAGGTTCATCCATTCCGCGCAGGTCGTGCACATCAATTCGCTTGACCCCTCAGAGACAGATTTCTACGAGCGCCGCCCCGTGAGGGCGCGACGGATTGTCGGCCACATAGATGAACCTGGCTCAGGAATAGTCTCGACACTCCTGAGTCCTTTCTACTTTCCTCAGGAATAATCGCATCGCCGCGGACCTACGGTGGCATGCCAATGTACCGGCGCTTTCAGGCGACATGCTCTCCCGGATGCGGCGGAACCGATGGCCTGCCGTGTCGCTTTGACTAGTTGTCCGCCGCCAGCAAGGCGATGATGCGATCGATAACAGGATCAATTCTGGAGGCCGGAGCCAATGAGTTGTTGGTCATGATGGAGAAGATGATAGTGTCGGATTTGGAGCCCGAGCCGGGTTCGATGTAGCCGCTGAAGCAGCGTACTCCATTCATCGATCCGCTCTTAAGGTGCACCCGGGCCTTGACCGTCTCCGGAGCCTCACGAAGCCGAGACTCGTAGTGACGGTCTCCAGGACTGGCGATTGTCTGGACATAATCACCGAAGTACGGGCTGTCCATCATAGCCGAAAGGAAACGCGCAAAGAAGGATGGGGACAGGTAGTTGTGGCGGGCCAAACCGCTTCCGTCCACTATCCGGACATCCCCATCGGCCACTCCAAGGCTTTTCATCACCTCATTCACCGCCAAGTAGGAAGAGTCGTAGGAGGCGGAGTGATGAAGTCTCCTCCCCAAAGTACGGAAAAGCGTCTCCGCGTAGAAGTTGTCGCTTTTCAGATTTGTCTCCAGGGCGATGCCGCTTAAGGTCGGAGAATATGTCTGGCCAAGCATGGTCATCTCATCGACTCCCTTGGCGTAAGGGCCATATTCATTGGAAGAGAGGTTGGAACGGACCCTGCCAAGGCGAATGTCTGCTGCGCCGCCGGCCACAGGTATGCCGTTCGACTTCAGATACTCGCTGAAATAATGAGCGCATGTGTAGGCTCCATACCTGTTGCTGAACTCCTCCGTCCTGGGCTTGCGGTCAATGGCGAACGAGCCTCTGACTTCAGCGTAAGGGGCGAATTCGGTGTTGAACAGGTAAAGTTGGTCACCGGTGCCGGCCGGGGCTGTCCGGCATGGAAACCTATAATTCATCCACGGAGTCTCCGGAAAGGAGACCTTGATGTTGACCGGCGATCCTACGGCAGGGCCGGCGCTCACCTTGAAATCCTGGGCGTTCTCGTAGAAACTCAGCCCGTTGAGGCCGGCTCCGTAGGCCGTGCCTATGTCTTGATAGCTCCAGGTGTCATGCTCCATCGGTCCATCGAAATAGCGTCCGTCACCGATCACCCTGCCATTGATTTTCCTTATGCCGGCCTTGTCCAGGAATGACTTCCACAGTCCGAACAGTTTGTCACGGGGAATCGCGATGGAATCCTTCGAGGCAATAGTGGGATCACCGCCCCCGACAATGTAGAGATCCCCGTCCAGAACTCCATCCTTTACAGATCCGTCATGGCCGATTCTGGTGACGTACTTGAAGTCAGGCCCAAGTTGATGGATGGCAAGTCCGGTGGTTATAAGCTTCATGGTTGAGGCCGGGATCATCCGCTGGGAGCTGTTCAATGCCGCAAGGGTGTCTCCCGCCTGAGTCACGGCCAGGACACCGAAGACCGAGGATTTAAGGATGTCATTTTTGGCAACCATCTCTATGTACCTCTGTGCCTTGGACTTGGATTTCAGCCCAGACACCGGGACCTGGGCGGATGACACCACACAGGACAAGGCCAAAACGCAGACAAAAGCTTGTTTTGATAATGTTGGTTTCATGAGTACAAAAATAGCGTATATTTATTAAATTTGCACCGGATTGCGAACTGCAATAACGTGGATAGGATTAAACTAAAATATTCATAAGATGAAAAAATGCGTTCTTGTGTCCGGCGGCGCCGGATTCATCGGAAGTCATGTGACTGTCGAGCTCATTGAAGCCGGGTACGACGTGATCGTGGCTGACAACATGTCCAACTGCGACGAGACCTGCTTCGAAGGCGTTAAGAAGATCACCGGAAGAGAGGACATCCCTTTCGTCAAAATGGATTTCTGCGACCCTGTCGCCACCGAATTGCTGTTCACTGCGAACAAGATCGACGCCGTGATCCATTTCGCCGGATTCAAGGCAGTCGGGGAGTCTGTCAGTGAACCCCTTAAGTACTACATGAACAACCTCGAGTCTTTCATGAATGTCATTGAGACCGCAAGGAAGCATTGCTGCGAGAACATCCTTTTCTCCTCCTCCGCAACGGTTTACGGCGAGCCCGGGAAACTCCCTGTGACCGAGGAGTCTCCGAGGCAGCCAGCAACGTCACCTTACGGGAACACAAAGCAGATGTGCGAGGACATCCTCAGGGACTCCGTCAAGGCATATTCAAATGTCAAGGGAATCGCGCTGAGGTACTTCAACCCGATCGGAGCGCATCCTTCCGCGCTTATCGGAGAGCTTCCGCGCGGCGTGCCGAACAACCTTGTCCCTTACATCACGCAGACAGCCATCGGCAAACGGGCATGCCTCTCGGTCTTCGGCAACGACTACCCGACCCCCGACGGCACATGCCAGAGGGACTTCATCGACATCGTGGATCTCGCCAAGGCGCATGTCTTCGCGGTGCGCAGGATGCTTGACGGCAAGATGAAGAAGGAATATGAAATCTTCAACATCGGCACAGGCAAGCCGCTGTCGGTCATGGAGCTCATCAAGGCGTTCGAAAAGGCCAACGGCTTGAGACTGAACTATAAGTTCGCACCACGCCGGGCAGGAGACGTGACAGCGATTTGGGCTGATCCTACACTCGCCAACAAAGAGCTTGGATGGAAGGCGGAACGCTCCATCGAGGAGACGCTGGCCTCGGCATGGGCTTGGGAAAAGCATCTGGCTGGAAAGGAACAGGCCGGCAGGTAATACAAGATTCAGAATAAGAGGCTTCCGGGAACGTTGTGCTGTACGTTCCCGGAAGCCTCTTGATTTGAAGTTATCCTGTTCTTAAAGTAATCCTTTTTCGAGGAGGTACTGCGCGATCTGGACAGCGTTTGTGGCGGCACCCTTGCGGATGTTGTCGCTGACGCACCAGAAATTCAGCCCGAACCTCACTGACGGATCCCTGCGAAGGCGACCGACGAACACATCATCCTTGCCTAAAGAGAAAAGAGGCATCGGATAAACATTATGCGAAGGATCATCCTGGACAGTGACGCCAGGGGTCGCGGACCAGATGCCGCGGACATCATCCAATGTGAAGTCGTTTTCGAATTCAAGGTTGATCGACTCGGAATGGCCGCCAAGCACCGGGACGCGCGCGGTTGTCGGGCTCACCCCTATAGAATAGTCATCAAGAATCTTATGGGTCTCGTTGACCATCTTCATCTCCTCCTTTGTGTAGCCGTTATCAAGAAAGTCATCGATTTGAGGAATGATGTTCTCATCGATCGGATAGTGGTAGAAGGCCGGATACTCGCCCCATTTCTTACCTTCCCTCTCGGCATTCATCTGAGCCACAGCGGCATTGCCCGATCCGGTGACGCTCTGGTAGGTGGAGACCACAATCCTCTTTATCACGTACTTCCGGTGAAGAGGGGCCAATGGAAGAAGCATCTGGATCGTGGAACAGTTCGGATTGGCTATGATCCGATCATCGGATGTCAGTACAGACGCGTTGATCTCAGGGATAACCAGTTTCTTGGTCGGATCCATCCTCCAGCAGGATGAGTTGTCTATGACCCGGCACCCGACCTCGGCGAATTTTGGAGCATATTCGCGTGAGATCTCGGCTCCGGCGGAGAACAAAGCCAGCCCAGGCCTTCTGGCGATCGCCTCTTCGGCGGTCACGACCGGACACTCACGGCCACCGAAAACCACTTTCTTTCCCACAGATTTCTCCGAAGCGACGGGGATGAACTCGCTCACAGGAAAATGCCTCTCTCCGAGGACTTCGACCATCCTGGTTCCTACCAGGCCGGTCACACCAACAACTGCTACTTTCATATTCGTTTTATATTAATAAAAAAGGGAAAACCGCCAAGCTTTCCCTAAATATCTTTTCCGTGGAAAATCCTGGCTACTTCCCGTCGGATTTCGCGGTGGTCTTGATTATCTCGCTAAGCTTCATGTACAAAGCGTCAGTTTTCTCAAGGAGTTCCTTGCGGATTCCGGCATAATACACGGATTTCTTACCTTCTGCCTTGGCGTTTACCTTATCTCTAAGGTCGTTATAAAGTTTCACAGCCTCGTCAAAGAGTCCGCCCAAAGCCTTATCGTCCGCTTTCTGGTTAAGCGCGCTGAAGAGGGAGCAATCATCGATGAAAGCTCCGATGACATAGTCAATGTCCTTCTTGATGTCTCTAAGATTCATATCTCGATTTGTTTAGATTTAAATTTCAGCGAATATACGTATTATTTTTCAAAAAAGCGAACACTTCAGATCCGCAAGGCCGGCAAGTCAATCCTCCCCAAAAGTGAAGAATCCAAGGCTGTTCCGGCTGCAATCAGGCGCCGGCTATTTGAAAAGGGCACGCACAAGGGCCGGGACATCAGCGACCTTGACAACCTCAACGCCTTGTGGTTTCAGATCCAAGGACGCGAAAGCGGAGATGAACATCCTCTTGAATCCCAGACGTGATGCCTCAGACACACGGCGGTCAGTCTGGGCGACAGGGCGGATCTCTCCGGAGAGTCCGATCTCTCCGGAAAAACAGTAGTCCGAGGGTATCGCAAAGTCAAAGTTTGACGACAGAACCGCCGAAACGACGGCAAGATCACAGGCCGGATCACTGATCTTGAGTCCTCCCGCCATATTCAGGAAAACATCCTTTTGCGCGAGTTTGAAGCCAGCCCTGCGTTCCAGGACGGCCAGAAGCATGTTAAGGCGCCTAACATCAAATCCAGTGGCGGACCGTTGCGCCGTGCCATAGACCGCCGAACTGACAAGAGCTTGAACCTCAAAAAGAAACGGCCTGGTACCATCAAGCATGACGCTGATGGCTGTGCCGCTGAGCCCGGCCTCGTGCATGGGGATGAGCAATTCCGAAGGATTGGACACTTCCCTAAGACCTGCACCTGTCATCTCGAAGACAGCCAGCTCGGATGTGGATCCGAAACGGTTTTTGATGCTGCGCAGAATTCTGTACGCCCCACGGTTGTCACCCTCGAACTGAAGGACAACGTCCACTATGTGCTCAAGAATCTTAGGTCCCGCGATGTAGCCTTCCTTGGTGATATGTCCTATCAGAATGACAGGAACGCCGGTCTCCTTTGCAAAACGAAGAAGGATAGCGGCGACCTCCTTGATCTGGGTGACCGAGCCTGGAGTCGAATCCACTGACTGGGAGAACATCGTCTGTACAGAGTCGACAATCATCAAATCCGGTTCGATCTCCTTGGCCTGCGCGACAACGTTCTCAATCAATGTCTCGCTGTAGATCCGGCAATTCGACGCGTCTCCGCCCAAGCGGTCCGCCCTCATCTTGACCTGACGCAGGCTTTCTTCCCCAGTGACATAGAGCGTGTTGAGCGATGGACATCCAAGCGGAATCTGCAGAGAAAGAGTGGATTTGCCTATTCCTGGCTCACCTCCTATCAAGACCAACGACCCCTCTACGATACCACCTCCGAGAATACGGTCGATCTCCCCATTGTTCAGGGAGAGACGTACCTCGGAGGACGAATCTATCTCCCTAAGGCTCTGTGGTTTCCTGCTCACTCCCGGCACTGCGTCCGTCACAGGAGACTTTTGATTTCCTCCCGCGATGATTTTGTGCTCGACCATAGTGTTCCACTCCCCGCACGCGGGGCAACGCCCCATCCATTTTGGATATTCATTGCCACAATTGGAGCAAAACCAGACTGTTTTTTCTTTCATTACCGTAACTTTTACTTCTTCAGGCCAAAAGGCCGGCCTTCCAAAGATAGGCAAACGGAGGGGTTAAGACAAAAAAAATTGCAGCATCTGGGCTTTTGACCCGGACACCGCACAAAAAACGACGAATGATGCTGAGATAGATTACTCTGCTACTTTGGTAGAATCACCGCAGCAAGCCTTTGTTGAATCCTTGCAGCAAGTGCTGACAGTATCAACTACTTCTTCCTCAACAACCTCAACAGCCTCGGTCTCACCCTCGGCCTTCTTTGTTTTGTTACCACAAGCAGAAGCGGCTACCAAAAGAGCCACAACTGCAACAGACATAAATACCTTTTTCATAATATTATAAATAAAAAGTAACTTCTCATTCTTTTTCAAGACGCAAAAGTACACAGTTTTCCGAAAATTACAATACTTTTTTTCAATTTTTTTCTTCTTTAAGTCACCTCTGGAACTCACATTTCTCCAAAGCCGAGATCCGCCCCCTTTCGATACGAAAGCGAAGGGCCATCCCAGGCACATCAGAAGGGCCTTGGAATCCACATGCGCCAGGGTTCATGAACAGAAAGCCCTCTCTCCTGTCACGGAACACCTGTGGAATGTGAGTGTGCCCGCAGACGAAGACATCCGGATGGTAGGAGTCGATCAGAGCCTTCGCCCGCAAATCGTACATAGGTTGGTGCGGGTTAAAGGCCCAGTAGCTGCCCCTACGAAGCCCTATGTGAGTCATCAGCACCCTAAGCCCCTCACACTCGAAATTTTGAAAAGCAGGAAATTCCTGCCTGACGTCCAAACCATCGCAGTTGCCATACACTCCTACAAGGGGTTTGAACGCAGCGATCTCCTGCGCGCACTCCAGCGTTCCGAAATCTCCCGCATGCCAGATACGGTCAACAGGGGACAGAAAGTCCCTGACATCATCGGGAAACGAGCCATGTGTGTCAGAAATCAGGCCGATAAACATAGCCGTTTTACAGTTTGATCACTATTTTTTTCCTGTAGAGCAACCAGAGGATGCCGAAGATGACTGATACGAAGATCAGAGCCCAAATCAAAGACATGTACTCGTCAGCCCCGAAGTAGCGGCTTGGCGCGAAGCCAAAGAAACCGTAGCTCTTGGCTATCACACCGGAAAAGACGAATGCCATCAAAGCGTTCATGCCCATTGCCTTGAAAGGGATGAAAGGTTTGGTGTAGCCTCTGATGTCAATCAAGTAGGCAAGAAACGCCAGCGCGAGCATTGCCCAACCTCCGGCATAGAACACATAGGAAACAGACCACAGGGGCTTGTTGATCGGAATCCAGATGCTTAGAATCATTCCAAGAATAAGGGACAGGGAACCATAGACAAAAGTCCTGTTCACTACCCTGTCAGGAGAGGAACCTACAGCTTCGGCGGGCAGACCCGTGGACTCTGATGCGCCTAGAGCCGCCATTTTCTTCTGCGATCCAAGAATCATGGAGCCTATCAGGTAGCCCAAAAGGCAGGAGCATGCGGATGTCATAGAGCCAAGGAGCCCTTCAGGATCGAAGTCGGTACCGTCGTAACCATGATAGCAATGACTGCCACCCACAAGCCAGGTGTCAATCCTCATTGAGACATTTCCTTCAAGGGAGAACGCACCGGGGTCACGACCGAAAAGCAGTAGTATCCCGGTGTAAACCACGCAGATTGCCGCCATAGCAGCCAGTATCTTGCCCGGTTTCCTCAGCCATAAGGCGAGGCAGCCTGCTATCGCGTAAGCCATGCCTATTCTTTGAAGCACTCCGAAGATTCTCATGTGCTGGAGCCAGTAAAGATAATTCTGGCCGAAAGTCCATGTCTCGTCATGCAACGATGTGGGATAGAACGGGTACAGATTCAAGGCCAAGCCGACAAGAAAGATTGATGCCCCTCTCCGCAGCACCTTAAGGTAAGCCTTTGCCGTCGCGGTCTCGTACTTCGAGAAAGAAAAGGCCATTGCACAGCCCATACAGAACACAAAGAACGGATACACAAGATCCGTCGGGGTACATCCGTCCCAACCGGCATGGCGCAGCGGCGGGAATATGTAAACCCAGGATCCCGGATTATTGACTATGCACATAAAAGCGACTGTGAGTCCTCTGAGAACATCCAGCGATTCATAACGTTTTTTCATAGGCACAAAGTTACTCTTTATTATTCAATGTTGTATCTTTGCAGCATGGAGATTTTTTACGCACGCGAAATAGACGGGACCTCCGCTCTGCTGGATGCGGATGAGAGCGCCCACTGCGTCAAGGTGCTGCGCCACAGGACCGGGGACATGGTCACGGTCGTGGATGGCTGCGGGAACATGTACCGATGCCGCCTGAGGGATGATTCTCCAAAAGGAGCCAGCGCGGAGATTCTGGAAACCGTTCCCGGATGGGGAGGGCATTCATATTCATTGAATATGGCGGTGTGTCCGACGAAAAACAACGACCGCTTCGAGTGGTTCGTGGAAAAGGCCACGGAACTTGGCGTGGATGTAATTTCTCCTGTGATCGGGGAGCGTTCCGAGCGGAAGGTGCTTAAGGTTGAAAGATCGCGCAAGATCGCGCTTTCTGCGATGAAGCAGAGTCTAAAGGCAAAGTCGCCGATGGTGGAAGAACCCGTGTCTGTACGGGATTATATTCTTAGACATTCAGAGGATTCTGCTGTCAAGATGATTTGTTACTGCTTTGAGGATGAGACCTTGAGACGGTCCATCAACGATGTGCTTGAAGGGCTGCCTAAAGATTCTATGATCACGGTACTGATCGGTCCGGAAGGGGATTTTTCTCCGGAAGAGGCGAGATTGGCGGTGGAGCATGGTTTTGTGCCCGTCCATCTCGGCCCAAGCCGCCTGCGGACAGAGACAGCGGCAGTGACAGTGGTGACGGCCTGCTACCTGCATTTCATGTGACAGTGAGCATCGCGATAGGTAAAACACGAGAAAGATTGACATGCGCTTATCCGGTGCGTGGAATATGAACTTCTACGCACGAAAGCAATCCCAGAAGAGGATCGGTGAACATGATCGGCTGTTCCACGCACGGAACAGCCAGGTAACAGAGCCTCGCATGAGCAAAAACAGTGATTATACGAACAAATGAATATGCAAAAGAAGACGATAGATGAGATCCTTGGCGAGACGCTGAAGGTTCTTAAAGAGGGTGGCGTCATCCTCTATCCTACTGACACGGTTTGGGGACTTGGCTGCGATGCCACCAACCCTCAAGCCGTAGCAAAGATCTACGAGATCAAGCACAGATCAGACAGCAAATCGCTGGTGCTGCTGGCCAACAGTCTGGACCAGATAGCGTTATACATCAAAGAAATTCCAGCGATGGCCATAGATCTTGTCGAGGTCAATGACAGACCAATGACATTGATTTACCCAGGAGCGAAGACCTATCCAGCTCCGGCAGAAGGAGAAAAATGGAAAGAAGACCGGTACCACCTGGCACACAACACCGTGGCGGCTGACGGCACTGTCGGGATCCGCATCCCGATGATGGAGTTCTGCAAGCAGTTGACCTTCAAGCTCGGCAGACCGATCGTCTCCACCTCAGCGAACATCTCCGGGGAACCAACACCAAAGAAATTCACCGACATCTCCGAAGAGATCAAAAGCTCGGTTGACTACACAGTCGATCCGCGTCTTGAAGCCGGTGCCACCGGTCTCGCCTCCCAGATCATCAAGATCGGCCTTGACGGCGAAGTGGAGGTCATCCGGGCGTAGGATCTGATTCAAAAAAGCCGAGCGCTTAGGCAGGCTCAGCGACCTGGACTGTGAAACTCGGAGTGCAGCGACGCAAGGGGTCTGGGGAGTACGCTCCCCTGTGCCCCACCGGGGCTGTCGCAAAGCGACAGGGGGTGGATTATCTCCACAAAAAAAGGCGGAGCAGCGAATGCTGTTCCGCCTTATTTTTTGTGGAGATATAGAGATTCGAACTCTAGACCCCCTGCTTGCAAAGCAGGTGCTCTACCAACTGAGCTATACCCCCGAACTTGTTACCAGATACTGGTTTAGTAGGCCCTGGCAGAGTTGAACTGCCGACCTCTACATTATCAGTGTAGCGCTCTAACCAACTGAGCTAAGAGCCTGTATAATAATGAAAGATTAGTACTAAGTTCCGAACTCGAAACCTTGCACAAGAGCGCTTCCG
>DJOW01000056.1:32220-32437 GCA_002437305.1 Bacteroidales bacterium UBA6428 | reverse complement strand
ACTCCCATATTCCACCTTCCTCACCAAGGAGACTGCCATAGATCGTGTTGTAGATCATAGGGTGGGTCAACACGATAACGTACCGGTTAGGGTCAGTCTTCGTGATGGCCTCCAACTGCTGGTCAAGCCAAGAGATGACGTTCGGTGAATATGTGATCGGCTGGTCACCGTTAGGAGTTACCGCGAGAATATGATAGCCACCGATGACGCAGTGGCG
>DJOW01000056.1:24297-32079 GCA_002437305.1 Bacteroidales bacterium UBA6428 | reverse complement strand
TGAGCCACTGTGCTTGGAGTCCACTTATACTCAGGATTCATGTCGTGGTTGCCAATCGTGTAGATCATCGGAACCTCAGTAGGTTTGAACACTTCCTCATAGATGGCCTTGAAGTTCTGCGCCATAGTGACCTCTGCTCTTTGGATGAGGTCCCCGACAACCATCACACCATCAATTCCATTTGCATCGCTCTCGGCGGCCTTGGCCTTGAGCTGGTTGAGGGCTGAAGTGAACTTGCCCGCGTAGGCATCGCTTGATCCCTCGATGTGCACATCGCTGATGGCAGCGAGGGAAAGTGCGATCTTGGACTCGTCGAAGACAGGGGAGAGCTCACGTGGGGACTCGATCTCTCCGGCGCTGTAAACCTTGCCCGGCTCAGTCTCGAGTGTCTGGTAAGAGGCGATCCGGCCGATGACATTGTCTGAAGCGTCGCAGGCCACGATTGTGTAGCCGCTGTTCAAGAGAAGGTCAGGGAGGAGGCCGATATAGTAGGTGCCGGCTCCGTTGACATATTTCCTGATGGAGACCGTGCTCTCGAAATCAGGAGACGGATTGTCAGAAAGCTCATGGTCAGCGAAGGCGATGAACGTGTTCTTGTTGATGACCTCGCCGTTGTTGCCGGAGACCTTGACATACTTGGTGTCAGGGTTGGTGACTGTCACAGAAAGAAGCGCGAACATATTCTGGAACTTCAGGGTCATGTCGTTCTTGTCGCAACCGGCAACGGTCACGGAAGGCACCGCGTCGCGGCATCTGTCCATGTTGTCTGTTGACCAGTACTGCTTGAGCTTGAAGCCCTTGACTCCGCAGTCCTTGAGCATTCCGTAGAAATGTTCAGCCTCCTTGAGAAGCTTTCCGGAGGAGACGAATGTGGCGGTCTTGCCATCCGAGGTCACATCCGTGGCCTTCATTGTCTCCTTGGAGGTGAAGTTGCCCTTGACGCTGTAGACAACAATCTCATCGCCGGCGCTCCATGCTGTCTTGAAGCCGGCGGGAGCGTCAGGCAGCTCGGCCTTGAACCTGATTTCTGTGACCGTCGGCTGCTCAGGATCCTTGCCGGATCCGCCACCGTCGTCCTCCTTAACATTGCATGAAAGGAATGTGGCAGAGGAGACAAGGGCCGCCAGGAAGAATAGTGACATTTTTTTGATCTTCATTTTTTTTCGGATAGTTTAATTGTTAGTTGGCTTCAGCCTCGATGTAACCCCAGACAACGAGTTCCCAGATGTCCAGGTAGCCGTATTTGTTGTAAGAATTAGTGAATACGATCGATAAATAGCGGCTCGGTTCCATTTTACCACTCTTATTGCAACTTTGCACAGCTCCGCCTCTCCAGAATTTGGCATTATTGATGTACGGGGTGCCGTAATTGGCCGCATAATTCTTATCATTCGGGTCATATGGCTTATTTCCCGCATATATCGTGAGATTGTTCAGATAACGGTAGCCCGAAGAAGTGGGATGCTCGTAAAATGAGAATGTTTTGTAAGATGGTTCCTTACCCTCCTCGGCATGTGTGTCGATTGCCAGAATCTTAGGGAAATTGGTGCCCCTGCTGCAATGCCAACGACTGTTTTGATTGTTGGTTATCCCATCAAACATAAGGTCGGGTGTGTTTTGTCCATTTCCCCAAGCGATGCCATCCATCTCGGTCACCGTCCATCCCTTGGTGTCAAGCGGATAGACGATCGGATAGGTAGACTTTGTCCACTCCATCCAGGCCGTGTCCCGGCCATCGCTCGGAAGGAAGCCGGAGCTGAACTCGAAATACTTTCCGCGCATCGCATTTGTAAGTTTGAAGCTGCTTTGCTTAGGTGCCATCCTAGGGCCGAATTCAACCCATTCGCCGTCTACATTTTTGTAGCGGAACTTCGTGGCGACCATTTCGGATGTTGAGTCGGTAAACTGAACAGTGGCTGTCGTGCCATCAATCCAGGCGTGCTTGAACTGCCTTTCCTCATGAGTTGACAGCCAGTTCTTTCCGTAAGGTGTAGCGGTCAACTCTGACTCCATCGACCTGTTGCCTAGCTTGTCGAAGTTCACAATCGCAAATGTGTAGCTTCTGTCCTCTAGATTCTCAACCTTCAGAGAGACCGTGTCCGCATAGTCCGAGTAATTCAAGTCAATTGAGTCGGTCTTGTTGTCCCAGTAGACTCTGGCACTTCTTACCGACGGATCCTTGGGAACGGGCCATGAAAGTGTCACCTTGTTGAATCCTGTCTCAGCATGGACATCAGCGGCTTTGGCGGGATAGATGTAGCCTCCGTCCTTGATAAACTCTTTGTAGATGTCGTCCTGAGATGTGCACGAGACAATCGACGCAAGAGCGGCTGTGGCTGCGAATATGCTTGTTTTCAATGTTTTCATAATCATAATGTGGTGGTATGTTACCTATATTCCTGAAGCACCTGCCCATAAGGGGTCAGCTCACCCAGCTGAATCTTGAATGAGCTGCCGGTGTAGCCGTAGGATGCGAAAGTGTCCATGAAGACAACGCGCAGGTAGCGGAGCTCGTCATAGGCGTGAGGATATTCCTCATTGTTGAACTCGAAGTCATTTCCGTTGTTCCAGTACTGGATGTCGTCCTGTGTGATGGTGCCTGGAGTGCCGTCTGGATCGTAACCGGAAGGTTTTGTCTGCTCAAAGCGTCCAAGGCAGAACCAGGTGTTGTCAAAACCGTGCTCGTTGCCCTCGACTTTCTCCCCTGTAGGATTCTTGCTTCCCCAGAACTCAAACCTGCGGACCTGTGCTCCATCGTAGCAGTAATAGTTGCGTCCACGCGGCAGGGTCTGGACATGGCTGAGTTTTGTAAGGACCCCAAGGTCAATCGTTATCCAAGCCGGGATCGCGACAGGGTTGCTGTCAAAGAGGTTAGTGCCTTTCCCGTCCGGGTCATTAAGATCATCCCATAGCTTGTCAACGCCATATCTTGCCGCACTCGCGGTACAGTTGTCATCCTTGATCTTGGCGTCGCGGAACTTGGATTTGGTCAGTTTGACTTCCTCCAAAGGGGTGATTATCGCCTTTACCGTGTCTGAGACATTTCCCCATCGGTCACGAAGGTAGGCTCCGAATATGGCCTCTACAGGATCGATGTTGCGCCTTGAAAGAGTGATTTGCTCCGCCGCTGTGAACAGAGTGGTCAACTGTTCCCATTTCATCTGGCTCACAGGCTTGTCGAAGTCGCTTAGGTCGGTGTCCCTTAAAAGAACGACCGTAAGGTTCTCCTTTGGTGTGTTTCCCTCAATTCGCACTTTGACGCCGCCGAATGTCTGGTAAAGGGTTGCCGTGGTCAGGGAAATAGCCGGTTCTAGGGGGGTTACCTCAACCTTGACAGGGTCGGATTCCACTTCATTCACATTAATGGCCGCAATCTCAACGGTATGTGGTTTGGTGTCCACAAAGCCAACCACGGTCAGGCTGTCGACATAACGGGAGATTTTTGAATCTACCTGCTGTCCATTACGGGTATATCTCGCGATGACACCTTTGATGTTGTCGTCATCCGGAATATTCACCTTGATGACTGCACCGCCGCTGATGCTTCTGACGCTCTCGACTGAAACCGGGCTCGGAGCGGGAATGCCCTCATTTTTCTGATCTACCCTGCCAAATTCATTCGCTCCGTCATTGCATGCGACCATGACTATGGCTGAGAGAAGAGTGAACGCCGTTTTTAATTTGTTATTCATTCTTTTTGACATTTAATGTTTTACCAACCCAGATTCTGTACCAGATGAGGGTTTCTTTCAATGTAATAAGTGTAGATGGGCCAGAAATAGTCCTTAAGGCCAAAGTTCTGCTCGGCGATCTGGGTCTTCTGATAGTATTCAGCCGGGGCTGTGGCAGAGACTCGGAATCCGTAGATCCCTTTCTGGTATTCGGTCGAAGCCTCTTTCCAGCGTCTGAGATCCCAGAATCTTTGGCTCTCGAACGCAAGCTCAATAAGGCGTTCACGGTGAATGATCTCGCGCATTCCCGCCTGCGACTTGTAGAGATCAGGACGAGTACTGTAATTGTCCCAGGACTCTTTGACACCAGGTATGCCGGCGCGTTCGCGAACAGCGTCAAGAGCGTCGAAGAGCTCCTCGCTGTATGCTCCGTTAGGCCCTTCCACCTCATTGATCGCCTCAGCGTAAAGCAGATAGAGGTCAGACAAACGGATCATCGGCCAAGGGAACCAATATGTTGAAATAGTTGCGGAAGAAGCGTTACCCGACCAGATGACCCTATATGGAGCCAGTTTCTTAGGAAAATATCCTGTGACAGGACCTGCCTCCTTGTTGTTGGTCTTGCCATTCGAGGAACCTCCACGAGCTTCAAGTGTGTGAATGTCGTCCGGCTTCAAGTCATTGTAGTTGCCAAGGGCTCCAAGCCATTTTCCACCATCGAATCCAAGATCGGCATAGAATCTCGGTTCCCGGTCAAAGTTAAGCTGGATGGTCTGATAGCCCTGCTTTATGTAGTACTTATGGGTGGCGTCACCAGTCCTGAGCGCGAACTGGTCAACGGCAGCGAACTCTTTGTCGTAATTGATCGGGAGCCCGTTCTTGGTGTAGAACTCTTCAGCTATCTTAAGAGGCACACCGATGAAGTTCGTGCCGCCGATTCCCCCAAGCTTGGTGCCATCGGCGTCTTTCTGAAGGATAGGCACACACCATTGCTGGAACGTAGTAGTGGAAACCTGTGTGTTGCCCCAGATAAGCTCGCAGTTCCATCTTTCGCAGAAAGCGTTGCGGATGGTAAGGTCGGTCACAAGGGAGTCACACATTCTGTACTCCTGCTGCACATAAGTCTTGTCGTACAGTTTGAGGTTGGCCTCCTCGCAGACATCAAGAGCCTCCTCACATGCTTCCAGGGCATCTTCCCAACGCTTGAGTTTCTCTTCATCAGACTTGGCGGGGAAGAGTCTCACTCCACGGCCGTCAACCAACGAAGCCTCTTCCTCGTTGCCGTTGAACAGAGGGCTGGCGGCGTACACAGCCACCTTGGCTCTGAGGGCGGCGCAGATTGGCTTGGTGACACGTCCGTACTCGTCAGTGGACGGATTCACAAGCGGAAGATACGGTTCGGCCTCATCAAGAAGGTCAAGGACGAAATCAAAGCAGTCGTCGATGTTGTCACGATAGACACGGACCTCGTCCACAGAAGAATCAATAGGAAGGCTCTCACGGATGATCGGGATCGGCCCCCATTTGCGGATAAGGTTGAAATGGTAATAGGCCTTCAGGAAGGACACCTCGGCCTTCCATTGCGCCTTCTCATCATCTGTCATGTCTGGAACTCCGTCGATGTTCTCTACCAGGATGTCGCAGCAGCGGATGCCCTCGTACATGCTTTTCCAATCGCTGTTGTAGCAGATGGCCGCACTCTGAAGACCTTTCGCGATAGGGAAGGAAGAATGGTTCTTGTTATACAGGTAAGCGGTCACGCGGCTGTCAAGATCCCAAAGATCATCACCGGTAAGCATTCCGCTGTCGCTGCCGGCCACTCCATCGCTGGTCATGTAAGAATAGCATGTCGCCAGATACCTGATGGCCGTAGATCTGAGGTTGAACGCTGTTTCTATTGATGCAAGTCCGTCATCTGGGACAACATCCAGGAACTTGTTGCAACCACTGACTCCGTACAGCGAAGCCGCGGCCAACAGAGATATTGTGATATTCTTAAAATTATTTTTCATTGTCCTCGTACATTATTTGGTGTCAAACGTAACATTCACACCAAAGTTGAATGTCCTCTGAATAGGGTAATTAAGACCATTTCCGGCAAGTTCCGGATCCCAAAGTTTGAACTTGCTCCAGCAGAAAAGATTGTTGCCTTGGAAGTAGAGACGCAAGCTGTCGATGTTTAGTTTGCGGGTCAACTTCTGAGGAAGCGTGTAACCGAGCTCGAGCTGTTTCAGACGAAGGAAAGAGCCGTCCCTCATCCACCAGGTGCTAGTCGCCGAGTTGTTATAGTTCTCATAGGCGCTGTACCTTGGGTAAAGAGCATAGATGTCACGGTTGTCCTCGCTCCAGTGACTGTCTGCGTAGGCTTTGAGCAGCTGGGTGTTTTTCACGAACGGAGCCGTTCCGTACCTGTTGTTTTTGGTGTCATAAGTTGAAGTGGCGTCAATCCAGAAGGACTCTCGTCCCAGACCCTGGAAGAACACCGACAGGTCTATTCCCTTGTAGCCGAGAGAGACACCGAATCCGTAGATGATCTCCGGAGATGTCGGGTAACCGATAGGAACCATGTCGGCTGTCGTGATCTTGCCGTCGCCGTTGACATCGGTGTACTTGATGTCACCACCGCCATAAGCAGATCCGAATGAAGTCTGGTCAGGGCTGTTTGCCGCCTCTTCGTCATCGATGAACAAACGCTCGGCGATGTAGCCCCAGGTCTGCTTGATTGAGTAACCGGCGTGCTGACGGTACTTTTCCGGATAGGTAGGCTCCTCATAGACATCGTACTTGCCGGTTGACCAGGTGAAGTTGGCTCTTGCTGACGTCCAGAAATCCTTGCTCCAGACTTTCTGGTACTCAGCCTGAAGATCTACACCGTGGGCCCTGGCCTCACCGATGTTGGCGGAAATCCCGGCCTGAAGTCCCATTGTCTCAGGGACGTCGGCGCGGGTCATGAATATGTCCTTTCGCCTCTCTGTGAAGTACTCGGCGATAAGGTCGAAATTCTCGAACAGACCTAGTTCCAAAGCGTAGTTGGTCTTGTAGGATTTCTCCCAGGTTATGGCCTCATTGGCGTAACGGACAACGTCAATGCCTGTGTACGTGATGCCGCGCATTTCTCCGAAAGTCGCCGACAAACCGCTGCTGTTCATGTTCATTTCAGAAAGGTAGTAGAAGCGGTTCTTCTCGCTGCCGATCTTGTCGTTTCCGACGAGACCGTAGGAAAGGCGGAGTTTCAAATTGTCAACAGTCTTCTTCAAAGACTTGAACCACGATTCGTTGGACATCACCCATGCGGCTCCCGCTGACGGGAAGAATCCCCAGCGGTGAGATTTGTGGAAACGCTCGGATCCGTTGTAGCCGAAGTTGAACTCGGTGAAGTACCTCTTGTCCCATCCGTAGGTGAAACGTCCTGAGAGTCCGGCGTTGCGCGATGGCAGGGACAGTTGGAGGGATCCGGCGTTGGCCTTGCGGGACTCGTAGGCGGTAAGAACCAACAATCCGGTCACTTCACTGCGACCGAAGTCGCGTGCGTAGTTGAGACGGGTCTCTGAATATAATGTGTTCTGCACAGTCTTGCTCCCTTCGTTGTAGGTCAGATAGTCAGTCCCGGTATCATTGATCCTCGCAAGGTGATATTCACCTGTGTAGGAATCGTAAGTGTTGAGTGTGTACCAATAAGGACTGAACTGACGGTTTACACTGAAGTCGGAAAGACGTGTCAGGTTGAACAGCGTCATCGCGCTGAGTCCTTTTGTGATGAAATCAAGATTCTGGTTGAGCTCCACAGCGGCTATCATCTGGGAGCGCTGGTAGTCACGGTAACCTTTCACCATGTTGGCGTAAGGGTTTGTGTACTGGCCTTGATCGTAGTTGCCGAACATGATGTGCTTGATGCCGATGTGGTCATCGTCCATCGGATAGTACGCCGGGAAGAGAACCGGGTCGGAGTGGACCACGTCCACATAGACCTTGTTGCCTCCGTCAAGCGGTCCGCGGTAGTCGGTGAAGTTACCGGTAAGGCGGATGGCCAGTTTCGTGGTAGGGGTCACATTGATGTCGATGTTCGAACGAAGAGTGTAGGTTTTCTGATCGATGTTGTTGTTGAAGCTGT
>DJOW01000056.1:0-24250 GCA_002437305.1 Bacteroidales bacterium UBA6428 | reverse complement strand
TGTTGTTGTTGAAGCTGTTCCTCTTGTCAACGTTCAGGATACCCGTGTCCTCGGTGAAGGCTCCGGACACATAATAGGACGCGACCTTGCCTCCACCGCGAACGGAAACGTTTGCGCGATAGGCCGTGGAATAATCCTTGAAGAGCATCTTGTACCAGTCGTTGGCCGGATAGATGTACGGATTCGCTCCTGGTTTTCCGGTGTTTTCGATCTTGTCGTAAGAGTACATCAGGTCTCCGAGAGGGTCACGTGTCGTGATCGCCTCATTGTAGGACTTCATGTAAGTGATAGGATCGGCAAGCTCGACAACGTCAGTCGGCTGCGAGATCGAGGTCTCGATGCGGGCGAAGATCTTGGCCGGGCCTTCCTTGCCGCGCTTCGTGGTCACGAAGATGACACCGTTGGCTCCGCGTGCACCGTAAAGAGCCGTCGCCGTGGCGTCCTTCATGATCGAGAAGCTCTCGATGTCGTCCGGCTGGAGGCGGGCGAGGTCGGTCGAGGTCAACTCGATGTTGTCGATGAGGATGAGAGGGCTGGTGTTCGCGCCGAAAGTGGTGATGCCTCGCACGAAGAAGTCGGCGTTGTCCTGGCCAGGCTCACCGGAACGCTGGTAGGCGATGACGCCGGCGACATTACCTGCAAGGGCGGTGGTCAAGTTGCTGGAAGGCACTTTGAGAGTTCCGACATCAACGGTCGTGATGGCGGCCACAGTGCTTTCTTTCCTTTGCTTACCGAAGGCGACAACCGTCACCTCGTCAAGTTCGTTGGCTGCGTTCTTCAGCTTAACGATGAAGTTGGTCATACTCCCGACCTCCAGAATCTGAGTTTCCTTTCCAAGGCACTCGAACTTGAGTTTGTCGGTCGGTTTGACTCCTGACAGTTCGAAAGAACCGTCAAGGTCAGTCATCACACCCTTTGTGGATCCGACGACCGACACTGTCGCTCCCGGCATGGTCTCGCCGGTTTCCTCCTCGTAGATCACTCCCTTTACGGTCTTGGTCTGAGCCAGAACCGCCAGTGGGGCGAGTGCAAGGAATAGAGACAATACGATCTTTTTGAAAGACATAAATGTTTTGATTTAATAATGTGTGCTCTTTTACCTATTTGTAAAACCGATTTAACAACCAAAAACCATTCAACCAAGCATGTTGGTTGCGAAAAAACAAATTTAGGCACTTTTCTGCAAAAAACAATAGTTTTACGTATATTTGGCGCATGAATTTAAACTGGTTAAACGCAGGCATATTCCTGCTTCTCTGCGTCGGAGCGGCCGCGCAGCAGCCTTCCTCAAAGGCTGGGTATGTCGATCCTTTCATCGGAACTGACGGCATGGGGCACACTTTCCCCGGGGCGTGCGTGCCTTTCGGCGGGGTTCAGTTGAGCCCTGACACGGACACTATCCCTCACAACGTGAACGGGAAATACCAGCCGCGTGTCTATGAATATTGCGCCGGCTACCGCTATTCCGACCCTACGATCGTAGGATTCAGCCACACGCATTTCAGCGGCACGGGACACTCTGACCTTGGCGACATCCTGCTGATGCCGACCACCGGAGCGCTGAAACTGAATCCCGGCACAAGCGACAACCCTGACAGCGGCTACCGCAGCCGATTCTCCCACGACACGGAGAAAGCCTCGGCCGGTTACTACGAGGTGACGCTGGACGACTACGGTGTGAAGGCCCGTCTGACCGCCACCACCAGAGTCGGAGTCCATGAATATTCATTCCCTAAAGGCGTTGACGGCCAGGTGATTCTGGACCTAATCCACGGAATCTACAACTACGACGGCAAGACCCTCTGGGCGGAGGTGCAGGTGCGGAACGACACCTTGCTGACCGGCTACCGCATCACCAACGGCTGGGCGCGCACCAACTACACCTACTTCGCCATCTCCTTCTCGCAGCCTGTCGCTGAATATGGCTACGCGGACCGCGGGAAGATCGACTATAAAGGTGGCTGGAGCAAGTTCGACCAGTACCACAACTTCCCTGCGATGGCCGGACGCAAGCTGGTGGCATGGTTCAAGTTCGCCACGTCAAAGAATCCAGATCTGACCGTGAAGGTTGCCCTTTCGGCTACAGGAGCCGAGGGTGCTTTGAAGAACCTTGCGGCGGAGGCTTCCGGAAAGTCTTTCGGCCAGATCGCCGCCCAGGCCGAAGCGGCCTGGGAAAAGGAGCTCTCCCAGATCGAGGTCCAGGGAACGGAGGACGAGAAGAAGATGTTCTACACCTCCCTCTACCACACGATGATCAATCCGTCGGTCTATATGGACGTGGACGGAAAGTACAGAGGCCTTGACCACGAGATCCACCAGGCGGACGGCTTCACGAACTACACCGTGTTCTCACTGTGGGACACCTACCGGGCCGAGCATCCGTTCCTTGCCCTGTTCAAGCCTGACCGCGACAGGGACATGGTCGAGTCGATGCTGGCACACTATGACCAGAATGTGCTTCACTTCCTGCCGGTCTGGAGCCATTGCGCCAACGAGAACTGGTGCATGAGCGGCTACCACGCTGTGCCGGTGCTCGCCGACGCCATCACCAAGGGACTGGACATTGACCGCGACAGGGCTCTTGAGGCGATGGTGGCCACCTCGAAGGCAGGCTGGTACGCAGGACTCGGAGACTACATGAGACTCGGCTACGTTCCTTACGACAAGATCTCAACCGCGGCAAGCAACACGCTGGAATATTCCTACGACGACTGGACAATCTGGCACACCGCCAGACTTGCCGGGAACGACAAGGTCGCTGATGAATATCTCGCACGCGCGCGGAATTACAGGAATGTGTTCGACACCGAGCTTGGATTCGCGCGCCCGAAATATTCAGACGGCACTTTCAAGAAGGATTTCGACATCATGCAGACGATGGGCGAGGGCTTCATCGAGGGCAACTCGCTGAACTTCTCGTTCCACGCCCCTCAGGATGTGTACGGCGTGATGGAGCTGATGGGAGGCGAGAAGAAGTTCGTCACCGCCCTGGACGAGCTCTTCTACCATGATCTTCCTGAATATGCCTACGCCACTAACGAGGACGTCACGAAGGACTGCCTGATCGGGGGCTATGTGCACGGCAACGAGCCGAGCCATCATATTCCTTATCTATATGCATGGACTAACCAGCCTTGGAAGACACAGTACTGGATGAGGGAGATCATCAACAGGATGTATCTCCCTGAGATTCACGGACTGGGCGGCAACGATGATTGTGGCCAGATGTCCGCATGGTACATCTTCGGTGTGCTTGGATTCTACCCTGTCTGCCCTGGCGGCGACCAGTACGTGTTCGGCGCTCCGTACCTTCCGTACGCGAGGATCGCGCTCCCGAACGGCAAGACCCTTGAGGTGAAGGCTGACGGTGTGAGTGACAAGAATCGCTATGTGAAGAAGGTCCTGCGCGACGGAGTCGAGTGCAAGAAGTTATACATCACCCACAAAGACCTCCTCCAAGGTGGTGTCATCGAGTTCGTGATGGCCTCCAGGCCGAACAAGTCACGTGGTCAAAGGCCTGACGAGAAGCCGTACTCGCTTTCCCCGAAAAGGTAACGATAGATCATGAGATTCATAAGTTGGAATGTGAACGGGCTGAGGGCCTGTGCAGGAAAGGGTTTTGCGGAAGTGTTCAACACTCTGGACGCGGATTTCTTATGTCTTCAGGAGACGAAGTTGCAGCCGGGACAGCTTGATCTGGAGTTCCCGGGCTACACTTCGTATTGGAATCCGGCCGAGAAGAAAGGTTATGCGGGAACAGCGATATATTCAAGGCATGCCCCGTTGTCTGTGACATATGGTGTCGGAATCGGGGAACATGACCACGAGGGACGCGTCATCACGTTGGAGACGCCTCGGTTCTACCTCGTCTGCGTCTATGTCCCTAACTCGCAGGAAGGTCTCCGGAGGCTGGACTACCGGATGCGTTGGGAGGATGACTTCCGGAAGTATCTTGCCGGCCTCGCAGCCCGCAAGGGAGTGGTCGTCTGCGGAGACATGAACGTGGCACACAGTGAGATGGACATCAAGAACCCCGATGCGAACCGTCGCAACGCCGGCTTCACCGATGAGGAGCGCGCCAAGTTCTCCGCGCTTCTTGACTCAGGGTTCGTCGACACTTGGAGGTACCAGCACCCGGACGAGGTGAAATATTCCTGGTGGTCCTACCGCTTCCACGCCCGCGAGAAGAACATCGGATGGCGGCTTGACTACTTTCTCGTCTCCGATTCCCTCAAGGGCAGGATTGTCTCCACCGAAATCCATTCCGAGATCCCAGGCTCCGACCACTGCCCCGTCGAGCTCGATTTGGACCTTTAAAGACAAAGACTTTAAGGTCAAAAGAGTCCGTGCGCGGATTACACGTTCTGACGCACGAAGTCATCGCACGATAGCCACCGTGCGTAAATGGTATAGTTTGACGCGCGAAGTGTATTTTGTGTTTTCCGTCAGCAAGCAGCGCATGATGGAGGAGATGTTCCTGCCTGGCTCACCGAAAACCAGCAGTGTCTTCTGATGGCGATCGCCAAGGAGCGTCATAATTGAGTAATAAATAAAATCGCTGTTTTTCCGCGCTTTCGTGATAGAGTTCGCGGGCGTAGTAGTTTTCAAGAAGAAAGTCGCTGTTGATGAAATATTCCCGTGTGCGCGCAAGGGAATTGAATAAAAATGTCTATTTTTGTCGCTTGATAATAGGGTATATGTGGGGATAAAAATATCGTCTGACTGATAAATATTAATATATAAATATATGGCAAAGATAGTTACATTCGGGGAGATTATGCTCAGGCTCGCGACGCCTGGTCATCTCAGATTTTCACAGGCTCACGAATTTGAAGCGACTTTCGGCGGAGGCGAGGCAAATGTCGCCGTTTCGCTCGCCAACTATGGAGAGGACGCGCACTTTGTGACGGCGCTTCCTGGCAACGATATAGCCAAGGCCTGCCTTGCGGAACTGCGCGGGCTCGGGGTGGGAGTCGAGTTCTGCATCGAGAGCGGTGACAGAGTCGGCATTTATTATATCGAGAAGGGCGCCGTCGCGCGTCCGAGCAAGGTGATCTACGATCGTGCGCATTCTTCCGTTTCGGAGATTAAGCCGGGGATGATTGACTGGGACAAGGTGTTCGAGGGCGCGGACTGGTTCCATTGGACGGGCATCACTCCGGCAATCAGCCAGGGCGCGGCGGATGTCTGCCTGGAGGCCATCGAGGCTGCGTCACGTCATGGGGTGAGGGTTTCCTGCGACCTCAACTACAGGAAGAATCTCTGGAAATACGGCAAGTCCGCCTCAGCGGTGATGCCTGCGCTTGTGGCGGGATGCGATGTGATCATAGGCAACGAGGAGGACGCGGAAAAGGTCTTCGGCATCAAGCCCGAGGGGTTCAGCGCTGAGGCCGGAGTGATTGACTCCGCGAAGTTTGAGTTTGTGGCCAAGTCTCTGATGGAGAAGTTTCCGAAGGCCTCGAAGGTGGCGATTACCCTGCGCGGTTCGGTGAACGCCGACCACAACACATGGGGCGCTGTTCTCTATGACGGCAAGACTCTCTTCGCCTCAAGGCGCTACGACATCACGGACATCGTAGATCGCGTGGGCGGCGGCGACTCCTTCGGCGGCGGGCTGATTTACGGGCTGCTGAACTACTCGGGGGACGATCAGAAGGCACTCGATTTTGCCGTGGCCGCCTCCTGCCTCAAGCACACGATTGAGGGCGACTACAACCGTGTTTCGGTGAAGGAAGTGGAGACTCTCATGAACGGCAACGGCTCCGGAAGGGTGTCAAGGTGACTTTTTTTTCGGCGATAGATGCTGGAAGTGTCCCCTTCGGGCAAAGGTGACTACCCCGGTGCCCCTGCCATAGGCCGACGACCCTGACCACCTGCCAATAATGATCGAGACAATGATGCTATGCCTGCGCAAGGGCCGCAATGACCCTGAGGACCTCGATGGGGTCTTGTCCGTTCGTGACTCCCGCGGCCTTCGCCACATCGCTGATTGTAACTATGGAATTTTTCATATTCTTGGGTTCTCTGAACAAATAATGCGCAATTTACGGAAAATGCATCATGGGCACGCCGTGCGTGAGTAGTACCTCTGGACGCACGAAGTCGTTGTCCTGTGGCCTCTCGTGCGTGTAAGGGGCGATTCCACTCACGAATATATTCATTACCACTGAATCGGGCAGGTGATCTCTCTGTCATTGTGTTTTATAATTGAATATTTAGTCGTAACTTAGCGGACTGCTTGACAGGCAAAGATTTTGCGGGGAGAAAGCCCGGCCGATGAGCCGGTCTAAGTGACCGTGCCTACGGAAACGGCCGGCTGCACGCCTTCGGGCGAAGCTGGCTTTTTGTGGAACTGTTATTAAACACAACAGATATGAAAGCAAATAGATTTTTGAGTTTTATCATGTCCCTTGCGGCGCTATCGTTCGCCACGACAGCGTGCGAGGACAAGCAAGAGGAGGATCTTGGGGCGCCGTCCGTGGAGCTTGGACAATCCGAGGTGTCTTTTGAGCAGGCCGGTGGTGAGAAAACCGTGCAGTTGACCGCTACGAGAGACTGGAAGGCCACTACTGACGCCGATTGGATTTCCATCGAGCCGAGTGAAGGCAATGCTTCTTCCAAGGCTGTCACCATTGAGATCTCCGTGAATGAAAACAAAGGACTGGACCGTGAGGGCTCTGTCAAGTTTGACATTGGTTTTGACTCCAAGACCTTGACAGTAAAACAAAAAGGCAGTGGTTCCGCTGAGGACATGATCGTCTACAAGAACGACTTCGACAAAGAGGAAGCCAAAAAGACTTTCGGGACCGGATCAAGCTGGCCTTATCTTGATCAGTTCGAAGGTTGGAAGAACGCTGCCGGAGCCGGAGCGGGAAGTGAGGAATATTCATTCAAGGCAATGTCAGCCAGAGCTAATTCCACTTCCAACAGCGACTATTCAGACTACGAGGGTTCCGGAGTCAACAACCTGTTCTTTGGTTCATCCGCCTATTTCTCTGTGACTGGAATCAAGCTTCCGTCAAGTGTCAACTACTCATTGACATTCGGAGCGGAGAAGTACAATCAGGATAATGGCAGTCTCTTCAAGCACGATGAGTTCCACGTTTACATCTCCAACGATGGGAAGAAGTGGGTAGAGATTGAATATTCATTCCCTGCCGGTGACAAGGAAGGCCGCTGGGATCTTGCAACTTCAAATTTCACCGTTCCAGCCGGTACGGCCACACTTGGCATATATGTAAAGACTGATGTCGCAAGCTCATATCGCCTTGACGACCTTTGCCTTTCCATTGCATCAGAGGCAGGTGTGACCATTGACTTCTCAAAGGGCGTGGATCTTGGCACAGGAGGCGGTGACACTCCGGGGTCTGACTACGACAAGGCCGAGTCCAAGACCGTGAAGGATTTCATCGCTGCGGCGAACTCTTCGACTTATTACAAGCTGAAGGGTAAAGTCTCAGGGTTCAATTCGAAGTATTGCAGCTTCGACCTCACAGACGAGACAGGGACAATCTATGTTTACAGTGTTGATGACGAGACAAAGACAGCCTATTCAGACAAGATCAAGGATGGTGGCACCGTTGAGCTCGCCGGTGTTTACAAAAAGTACAACGATAAGGACGAGGTTGTCAACGCACATATTCTTTCCTATACCGATGGTGGTGATACACCTGCAACGGAAATGAAGATCTCCGAGGTTCTCAGTTCACCTTCCGGAACCGCTGCTATTGTCAGCGGAACTGTGGCCGCCACCTATCAGAGAGGATTCATCATTACAGACGGTACTGACTACCTTCTTGTCTATGATGGATCAAAATGCGCGGCAAAGGAGAAAGACAATGTTAAAGTGACAGGCACAACTTCTGAATATGGCGGACTCATCCAGCTGGCATCTCCGGAGGTGACGGTCGTGTCTTCCGGCAACGCATTGACTCTGCCTTCACCGAAAACTCTGGACGCTGCCGCCTTTGATGCATATTCCTCAAGCAAGATTGAATATATCTCCTATGAGGGAACCCTCAAGGTGAGTGGCAATTATGTCAATGTTGAGGTAGCCGGCGCCACCAAGCACACCGGCAGCTTGGCCTACATCAACGACAGTTTCAACGCAAAGTCATTCGATGGCGCCGTTGTGAAGGTGACAGGTTTCTATGTGGGACTTGCCAGCAATAACAAGTACGTCAACACGATGGTAACGGAGCTTGTTCCTGGCGATTCAGACTACCTGACTGTCAGCACCACAGCCCTTTCCGCCGCGGCTGACGCGACAACGGCCACCTTTGAAGTAAAGGCCAATGTGGCTTGGACTGTCACTTCAGACAATTCCGCCTACACTGTCGAGCCGGCTTCCGGAGACGGGAACGCTACCATCACCGTGAAGTTCGCAGCAAACACCGATGAGAATGATAAGGTAGTTAAGTTGACAGTGTCAACAACAGCCGATGTGGCGACCAAGGCTTATACGGTAACTCTTACCCATAGAGGAAAGAATTCGGCCACAGGGTCGGAAATGACGCTTGTGATATCTGATGATAATGCTTGGACAGCATGCACGGATGAAACTTATGGCAAGGGCTACGAGTACACCAAGGATGGCATAAAGTTCGGCTACTACAAATATAAGTCGACAAGTGACCCGGTTGCCCCTAAGGAAGATCATATTAGAATCTATAAGAGTTCAGCTTTCGTCATTGTGCCGCCAGCTGGGAAGAAAGTCGAGAAAGTGGTTCTTGATTGCCTTTCAGGAAAATGCGCTGACATGAAAGTCCTTTCGGACAACACAACGGCTGTGGCGGATGAAAAGTCAAACACGGTGACATGGTCAGGCAGTGCTGATGTTTTCGCTGCTCAGGCGGATGTGTCACAGATTCGAGCCAAGAGTGTTACGGTTGTTATTAAATAATGAGAAAAACAAATCTCAAAAGCAAAGGGATGCCCGGCATTGCGGGCAGCCCTTTTGCTCTCTAAAACAAGAATACGTGAATATGGCTTTGAGTAGATTGTGGGTAACGTGCGCGGGAATTGCTGTGGTGTTGCTGTCATCATGTGCTTCCAGGAGCGAGGTGGAGGCCCCGCCGGTGGTGGAGGTGAAGACCGCTACGGTCAGTGCGGAAGGATATTCGCAGTACATCTATGTGAAGGCATCGTCCCATTGGATGATCACATTGTCTTCTGAGTCCGGTGGGTCGGTAGATTGGGTTGATGTCGAGCCTGCTGCAGGGGAAGGAAACAAGTATGTCTCTTTGGACGTGGAAGCCAATGACTCAGAGGAAGATCGTTCAGTGGTCATCACTGTGGGGTCCAAGGCCGGAGAGGCTTCGGCAAAGTTGACGCAGAAAGGAAAAAGCGTAAAACCGGATCCGGATCCGGATCCAAAGCCGGATCCGAAGCCGAACGCTACAGGATGGCTGGAGCTTCCGGCGGTGCCAGAAGGCACGGATTTTTTCACCCATCCGATGACTGTCGGATCGACCAAGACACGCAACTATTCCTTCATCTGGGACTACGACAATCTGGTCGCTCCGTGGGTGGCCTATCCGCTATGTAAATGGAACATAGGAGGTTCGGTGAAAAGAACCGATGCATGGGCACTTGACCCGCTTCTGCCGGAAAGCAAGCAACCTGTGCTCTACAAAGGCTTCAAGGAAGGTAATGCCGGTTGGTTCGCAAGAGGTCATCAGATCGCCTCCGCGGACAGGCTTACATCATATTCAGCAAACTCCATGACCTTCTACGGCACGAATATGACCCCTCAGATCCAGAACGGCTTCAACGGTGACATCTGGGCGAACCTCGAAGGTAAAGTGCGCTCGTGGGCCAACAGCTCGGACACTCTCTACGTCGTGACGGGCTGCGTCATAGACTACAAGGACGGCGAGACGGTCAAGTACGCCCTGGACAACAACGGCAAGAAAGTGACCGTTCCGACAGCCTACTACAAGGTCGTGCTACGTTACATGAAGAACTCCACGATAGGCTATTCCGGCTATTCCGCCTGCGCTGTCTGGCTGGATCACAAGGTTTACAGCTCAAAAAACATAAACTCTTCATATTCAATGTCAGTGGATGACCTGGAAAAGAAACTGAACATCGATTTCTTTGTGAACCTCCCGGCTAAGGTCGGGGAGGATGTCGCGGCCAAGGTGGAGGCGGAGAATCCTGCCGACATTTCCTGGTGGTGGTAAATTACAGTGAAAATAATACAAGACTGATATGCGTTTGAGAAAATCACTTTGCTCCGCACTTCTGCTCCTTGTCGTAGCCACCATGGCTTGCGCCAAGGGGAGCAAGGGCGCGAGAGGCTATGTCATCGGCTTCTACAATGTCGAGAACCTCTTCGACACCTACCATGACGAGGGCAAGAATGACTATGAATACCTCCCCGACGGAGCCAACCGCTGGACCGACGCGCGGTACAACCGCAAACTCCACAACATCGCCACCGTCATAAAGGCCATGGCCGAGGAGAACAAGGCCTATCATACGATCCTCGGCCTCAGCGAGATCGAGAACCGTCACGTGCTTGAGGATCTGGTCGGCCAGAAGGAGATCGCCGACGCCAATTATCAGATCGTGCACTATGACGGCCCGGATAGACGAGGCGTGGACGTGGCTCTGCTTTACAGGCCGGACCAGTTCAAACTGATCGAGAGCAAGTCCATTCCTTATGATTTCAACAGCAAGGACATCAAATTCGACATGGACAAGGAGTCACAAAAGAATTTCCGCACCCGTGACATCCTGATGGTCCGCGGCGAGATCAAGGGGGAGATGTTCGCGTTCTTCGTGGCGCACCTTCCGTCCAGGATCGGAGGCAAGGGCAGCGACCTGCGAAGCCGTGGCGCGGAGATCATCTATGATAGCTCGGTCAAGCTGATGAATGAATATCCCGGAATCAAGATCGTGGCGATGGGTGACATGAACGACAACCCCACGGACGAGAGCATGACCGTCTATATGCACGGCAAGGAGAATGCCTCAGAGGTCGGCAAGTTGGACTTCTTCTCTCCGTTCACATCAATGCTCAAGGCCGGCTACGGTTCTTTGGCCTACCGTGGAGACTGGAACATCTACGACATCATCATGACGAACGAGGCGTTGGTGAACGCTCCCAAGGGATCTCTGCGCATCGTCCCGATCGTGAAGGGGAAATATTACGGACGTGTCTTCAGCCAGCCGTTCATGGTTCAGCAGACCGGACAGTACAAGGGAACCCCGTTTCGTACATTTTCATCAGGCTCCTATGCCGGTGGCTACAGCGACCACTATCCGACCTATATTGTTGTCAGCAACAAGTAATTAATATTCAATATTTATGCACAAAAGAATATTCCTTGCCGCCTCGGCCCTGTTCCTGGCTCTGACCCTATCGGCCCAGAACTTCACCGGTGGCGTGAAAGGTACGGTCGTCAGCCGTTTGAGCAAGACGGCCATTGACGGAGCGGATCTGATCCTATATTCAGAAGGAAAGGAAGTCGCCCGTGTGAAAGCCGGACAGGACGGAGGATTCCAGATCGGAAACCTTAAGGACGGAATGTACGACCTGGTCATCGAAAGCCCGGACTACCTTCAGTCCAGAGTGAACGTGACAGTCAATGACGGCTATGTCAAGAACATGTTCACGCTGTCCCTCACTCCGGTGGCTAAGGTCGCCGAGGTGGACGACGCCAGTTTCTCCGAATTCGACATGGATGACTCCGGCTATTCCGACAGTCCTACCATCCTTTTCGGTCAGAACGACGTGTTCAACAACATGGCCGGTTACAACTTCAGTTCCGTACGATTCCGTGTGCGTGGCTATTCAAGTGAGTCCCAGGATGTTTACCTCGCAGGTGTGAGAATGAACGACGCCATCACGGGCTACACTCCGTACTCCCTGTGGAGCGGCCTTAACGAGGCCACCAGGAGCAAGGAGTCCGTGAACGGAGCCGAGGTTTCCGACTTCGGGTTCGGTGGCTACAACGGCCTCACGAACATCATGCCGATGGCCTCTTCCATCCGCACCGGCTGGAGGGGAAGCGTGCTGACAAACAGTGCCTTGTACAGACTCCGCCTGATGCTCACCTACGCTTCCGGCCAGCTTGACAACGGCTGGTCCTACGCTTTCAGCGCTTCAGCGAGACTTGGCGGAAACGACTGGATCAAAGGCGTTTTCTACCGTTCGTTCGGTTACTACGGCGCTGTCGAGAAGAAATTTGGCGAGGAACACAAGCTTGGCTTCACATTTATGGCCGCCCCTGGAGAGCGCGGAGCCCAGAACGGTTCCACCCAGGAGGTTTATGACCTGATGGGCGACAATATGTACAACTCCAACTGGGGCTATTATAACGGCAGGATGCGCAACGCCCGTGTCCGCAAGACCCACGAGCCGATAGCGATTCTGAAATACGACTTCACTCCGGAGTCCCAGAAGTTCACCGCCTCTGCCACAGTGCTTTACAGGTTCGGAAAGAACGGCTACACTGCTCTCGACTGGTACGACGCTCCGGATCCACGCCCTGACTACTACAGGAACCTGCCGAGCTATTTCTACATGGACAACACTGACTACAACCGTCAGAATTTCGCCAAATACGCATGGGCCAAAGAGGCTTGGGAGACGGACATCCCGTCGATCACTCATCTCAACTGGGACCGTCTCTATGCCGTAAACTCTCTGAACACCACCGATTCAGGCAACCGCTCGAAGTATGTGGTCGAGGAGAGGCGTGTGGACCAGAACGACCTCAATTTCGCCCTTGACGGCAAATGGAATCCTGTGAGGTTCCTGACTGTCACCGGAGGCCTTTCCTATAAATGGAACCGCACGGAGTACTACAAGATCCTTGACGATCTTCTCGGTGGAGACTACTACGTCAACATCGACCAGTTCGCCGAGAGGGATTTCGCGGCCTATCCGACGATGATCCAGAACGATCTCGATTACTTCCTGAAGAACGGATCGGCCCAGACCCTTAGGGAAGGTGACAAGTATGGCTATGACTACTATGCCCACGTCCGCCGCGCCGAGGCCTGGGCCTCAGGACGTTTCACGTCCGGTGGTCTGGAAGCCACGGTCGCCGGCAGGTTGGGATATTCAAAATTCTGGAGGGAAGGTCTTTTGAGGAAGGGTCTTTTCCCGGGACTTGACGACAACGGTGACCCGTTCACCTACGAGGGAAATGTCATCACGAAGTACGACCAGACCACCGGCAAGCCGATCACCTCAAAGGGCGAGTCCGACAAGAAGGACTTCCTCACGGGCTCCGGCAAGCTTAACCTCAGCTACTTCATCCGCGGAGGCCACAGGATCTACGCCGACGCCGCCTACATCACCGAGGCTCCGACATTCAACCAGTCGTTCATCTCTCCGAGGACAAGGAACACCGTCATGCCTGACCTCAAGACTGTGAAGACCTTGACGGCTGACATCAACTACGCCTACAGCAGCTCCGGCTACGATCTCCGCATCACCGGATTCTACACTTCAATCAAGGACCAGACGGATGTTATGAGCTTCTACGATGACTCGCAGAACTCGTTCACCAACTTCGCGATGTCGGGAATAGACGAGCGTCACATCGGAGTCGAGCTCGGCTTCAGGGTGCCGACCCCTGTCCCGAACCTTTCCGTCCAGGGAGTCCTCTCCTACGGCAAGTACACCTACACCTCCAATCCGACGATGTACCAGACCTACGACAACAGCGCTGAATATGTCGCCGGAACCTACGGAGTCATCATCCCTTACTGGAAGAGCCACCCGACCGCTGACGGCAAGACCGTGCGGCACTATGTGCCGAGCACTCCGCAGCTTGCGTCCAGCCTCGGCCTCGCGTGGAACAAGAACTACTGGTTCATCGACGCTGACGTGGACTTCTTCGGAAACTCCTACCTTGACATGAACCCGCTCTACAGGACAGACATGGCCACCGCCGGACCGGACGGCACTGTCACCGCCCAGGAGATTGAATACATGGCCGCTCAGGAGAAGTTCAAGAACTTCATGCTGGTGAACGCCAGTGTCGGGAAGTCCTGGTATATTCAGAGAAAGTACCAGCTCGGCTTCTCGCTTCAGGTGAAGAACCTTCTGAACAACAGGAACGTGCGCACCGGCGGCTATGAGCAGACCCGCCTTGTGGACAACACCGTCAGCAAGGAGAGATTCTACAGGTTTGATTCCAAGTACTTCTACATGAGCGGAATCAACTACATGTTGAACATTTATTTCAGATTCTAAGGTATGAGAAGAATATATTTCGCGCTGATCGCCGCCATGTTCGCTCTCGCTTCCTGCGAGGAGTGGGATCAGGTGTTCACCACGGACTACGGCAAGGCTGATGTCTACGAGCCGGTGACGATGACTCCGAACACGACCATCGCGCAGCTCAAGGCCATGTACAAGAAATCGCCTGTGAAGATCGAGAAGGACATCATCATCGGCGGGCAGGTAGTCTCCGAGGACAAGAGCGGTAACATCTACAAGAGTCTTTACATCCAGGACGCCACAGGCGGAATCGAGTTGAAGATCGGCAAGAACGCCCTTTACAATGACTACAAACTCGGCCAGTGGGTCTATGTAAAGTGCGGCGGGCTCACTCTGGGAGCCTACAACGGAATGATCCAGCTGGGCTATGCAGATCCGACCGGGGAATATGAGACCTCATACATTGAGGTGCAGTATCTGATTGACACTCACATATTCAGAGGAAAGATTGACACTCCGCTCCAGCCTAAGAAAGTCGCGGCCGCGGATCTTCTGAAGGAGGAGAATCTTGGCTGCTATGTCGAGCTTGACGGCCTGACCTACGGAGGCGAGATCTTCTGCCTGATCTACATTGATTCCTACAAGGACAAGAAGGCTTCATCCAACAGGATTTTCCTTTCGAGCACCGGCAAGAACTATGCTCCGGTGGCGGACCCGACATGGGGAATCACCACTTGGGCCATGTCAAAGCAGGGGTTCATCGATTACATCAATTCCGGAAAGTTTGACGATGCCTGTTCCGCTGACTATGCCAGAAAGGTCTCTGATCCTGACCTCAAGGCGACTCTGCTGAAGAACGCTTCCGCATATTCAGTGAGCCAGTATTTCAAGATGGGCGGCAAGGATGTGCAGATCCGCACCAGCGGCTACTCCCGCTTCGCCGACACCCGGATCGACCCGGCCATCCTCGCAGGTACGCCAATCAATGTCAAAGGCATCCTCACCATCTACCAGGGCAATGCCCAGTTCACCCTCATCGACCTTGACGGGGTTGAAAGGGAGCGGTAATATTGTTCCGACTCTAAAAAACTCCGTGTGGTCTTTTCCGTACGGAGTTTTTTTTATAATGGAACATGAATATCAAACGTCAGTGATGGTTAAGGCTTTGTTCCTTGTGGAAAAAACATTATCTTTGGGATTGGACATTCAAGGGCTATGGAGGAGAAGAGAATAAAGTATCCTATCGGTATACAAACTTTTGGGGAGATTGTCGAGGGAGGATATCTCTACATCGACAAGACAGGCTTTGTGCATGATTTGGCGGAGACTCACAAGTACGTGTTCCTGAGCCGTCCTCGCCGTTTCGGCAAATCCCTGTTGTCCTCGACTTTCCATTGTTACTTCGAAGGGAGAAAAGAACTTTTTGAGGGACTCAAGGCCGGAGAAATGAAGAAAGAGTGGAAGCGTCACCCTGTTTTCCATTTCGATATGTCCACCGCCAAACATGTGAACGAAGAGCGGCTGCTGCGCCAACTTGATTATAAACTATCTGAATATGAGAGAGTTTATGGTAAGAATCAAAATGTGGACAAAGTAGATGTCAACGCAAGATTGGAAGTCTTGGTGAAGGAGGCGTTCGCCCAGACCGGGGAACCGGCTGTGCTGATCATTGATGAATATGACGCTCCGCTTCTGGATGTGATGAACGACAAGGTCCGGCTTCCTTCCCTAAGGCAGATAATGAGGAACTTCTACAGTCCGATAAAGAGTCTCGACCCTTATCTGCGGTTCGTCTTCATTACAGGAATAAACAAGTTCGCGCAGCTCAGCATATTCAGCGAACTTAACAATCTTCACAACATTTCGATGATACCGGAATATTCTGCGATATGTGGAATATCCCAGGCTGAGTTGGAGAGTTGTATGCAGGATGCTGTAATGGCATTGGCGGACAAGCAGAAAGTCTCATACAATGAGGCTTTGGCATTGCTGAAGGATAACTATGACGGCTATCATTTCTGCGATGAGTCTGAGGATATTTATAACCCTTTCAGTTTGCTTAATGCATTGAGTGACCGTCGTTTCGGCAGCTACTGGTTCGATTCCGGCACCCCGACCTACCTTGTCGAGAGGTTGAGGCGCAATCCGATAGACGAGACCACTTTGGACAACATCCCGCTCGTTCCTCAGTCAGACTTCGATGTGTCCCCGGAGCTTTCCGACAACTCCCTGCCGATGCTCTACCAGACGGGCTACCTGACCATCAAGTCCTACGATGAACGCATGCAACTCTACACCCTCGGCTATCCGAACAGGGAAGTCAAAATCGGCTTCACACGAGGACTTCTCGGTGAATATCCGAGCAAGGCCGGAACCGCCTCCGGATTTGTGGCGCATTTCTATGCCGCAATGGATTCGCAGGACATCGACCTTGCGATGGAGAAGCTTCAGGCTTATCTTGCAGGCATTCCGAACGATCTGGAGAACAAGACCGAGAAGCATTATCAGACAATCATCTATCTGATTTTCTCATTGCTTGGATTCTACATCCGCACCGAAGTCAAGTCCGCCATCGGACGTGCCGATGCTGTCTGCCACACGGACAACTGCATCTATGTCTTCGAGTTCAAGGTTGACGGCTCCGCTGAAGAAGCCTTGAAACAGATTGACGAAAAAGGCTATATGCTTCCTTACAAATTTGAGGAAGGCAAGAACCTTGTCAAGGTCGGAGTCAACATCTCCTCCCTGACCCGCACCGTCGAAAAATGGATTGTGGGATAAAATGGCATCCTAGAATCGGATATTTTCGCTGATTTAATAGAATATAATGAATATTAATATATTAAAGTTTAAATTACACTAAGATGAAAAAAACAGTCTTAGCATTAGGAGCGATCGTTATGATGGCAGCCTGCACACAGACAAGAAACAACCCGTTCCTTGAGGAATGGGACACACCTTACGGCATTCCGCCGTTCGGGATGATTCAGCTTACCGATTATATTCCTGCCATCAAGGCCGGAATCGAGGAGCAGAACAAGGAACTCGAGGCAATCCTGAACAATCAGGAGGCTCCGTCATTCGAGAACACCGTGGCGGCTTACGAGCTGTCCGGCAAGACTTTGACCAAGACAGCCGCCGTGCTTTTCAACCTTCAGGAGACTGAGGGCAGCGACGAGATGAACAAGGTCGTCGAGGAGGCCACCGCGATGATGACCGAGCACGAGGACAACATCTCGATGAACAAAGCGTTCTTCGGGCGCGTGAAGGCAGTCTATGACGCAGACCAGAGCGGACTTACGAGAGAGCAGCAGATGGTGCTCAAGAAACTCTACCAGAGTTTCACCCGTAACGGTGTGGACCTTGGTGAGGCCGCTCAGGCGAGACTCAAGGAGATCAACCAGAAGATCGCCGCCGCCCAGCAGAAATTCGGCACTAACCTGCTCGCAGAGAACAATGCCTTCAAGGAGAAATTCGGAATCCCGGTCTCATCCTACACCTCCGAGATGACCTCCTGCGAGGACAGGAGCCGCCGCGAGGAGATGTTCAAGGCCTATTCCTCCAGAGGCAACAATGGCAATGAATATGACAACAAGGCTCTATGCCTTGAGATCCTGAAACTCCGCGCCGAGAAGGCCAAACTGCTTGGCTTCGACAATTTCGCCGCCTACCAGCTTGACGACAAGATGGCGCACGATCCTGGGACCGTGGACGCTTTCCTTGACAAGATCATAGGCCCTGCTGTCAGCAAGGCCAAGGAGGAGATCGTTGACATGCAGAAGGTTATGGACGAGGACATCCAGGCCGGCAAGGTGGCCGCAGGCTCGAAGATCGAGTCTTGGGACTGGTTCTACTATGCCGAGAAGGTACGCGCGCGGAAATATTCATTGGACGAGAATCTGACAAAGCCATATTTCCGGATGGAGAATGTCCGCGACGGCATCTTCTTCGCCGCCCGCAAGCTCTACGGCATCAATGTCGAGCCGCTGAAGGACGTTCCGCTTTACAACCCTGCGGTCGAGGCTTTCAAGGTGACGGACGCCGACGGCAGCCTTCTTGGAATATTCTCGACCGACTACTTCCCTCGCGCTTCGAAGAGGGGCGGTGCGTGGATGACGAATTTCCGTGAGCAATATGTTGACGCGCAGGGGAATGACGTTCGACCGATCGTCATCAATGTCGGGAACATGACCGCTCCGACCGACTCGCTTCCGGCATTGTTCACGATTGATGAGGTTCTTACCGTGTTCCACGAGTTCGGCCACGCCCTTCACGGTCTTCTTTCTAAATGCCACTATCCGTCAGTCAGCGGCACCAACGTGGCACGCGACTTTGTCGAGACATTCTCTCAGTTCAATGAGAACTGGGCTTTCCAGCCGGAGATCCTCGCCGAATATGCCAAACATTACGAGACAGGTGAAGTCATTCCGGATTCTCTCGTGACTAAAATCAACAACGCAAGCAAGTTCAATCAGGGCTTCATGACATCTGAGCTTTGCGCGGCCTCCATTCTGGACATGAAGTGGCACGAGCTCACGGAGGCTGACCTTGCGAAGCTTTCCGAGGGAGACCAGGCCGCCAATGTGGCTGACTTCGAGAAGAAGGTCTGCAAGGAGATGGGTCTCATCGACGAGATCATCCCTCGCTACCGCACCACCTATTTCAACCACATCTTCAACAGCGGCTACAGCGCCGGCTACTACAGCTACCTCTGGGCCGAGGTTTTGGACAAGGATGCCTTCGAGTACTTCCAGCGGCAGGGAATATACAATCCTGAGGTCGCGTTGAAGTTCCGTCAGACCTTCCTTGAGAAGGGTGGCAGCGAGGAGCCGATGACCCTCTACCTCTCCTTCCGTGGGGCCCGGCCGGATCCAGGAGCACTTCTACGCGCCCGTGGACTGACTGAGTAATCGCATTCCCGGTCATTGAGCCAGCAGCCGAAGTGGCCGGAGCCGCCAAAATTTTGAAGTGACCGCTGACAGAATGGCAGAAAGAAAGCAAATGGCGAATTTTGCACGTTACCAAAATTCGCCATTTGATTTTTCTGTCCTAAGCGCATTACAATGTGTTTTATATAAATTTATATGAAGTAAAATTATATTAAGTATGATTGTACAATTTTGCCAAGATTATTCTGATAAAATTATTTTGACAGAATAATTATTGCTATCTTGGAATCGTCCTTGTTGGGAAATTGATTGAGATTGTTGCGAAACATATTGATATTTAATGATTTGTATAGATTATGAAGAGATTGTTTTTTGACCCTCCTTTTGGGAGGAATGACGCTTTCAGCAGTCGCTTCGACAAGCTCAGCGACCAACGCGGCCGATGAGGCGAGACTGCTCAGGTTCCCGGCGACGAACGGGACGGATGTTGTGTTCTCCTACGCTGGCGACCTGTTCACGGCTCCGCTGACCGGCGGCGAGGCGCGCCGCCTGACCTCACACATCGGCTACGAGATGTTCGCGCGCTACTCGCCGGACGGCGAGACGATCGCGTTCACCGGTGAATATGACGGCAACCGCGAGGTTTACATCATCCCGGCCAGAGGCGGAGAGCCGGTACGTCTGACCTACACGGCCACCAACGGGCGGGATGACCTTGGCGACAGGATGGGTCCCAACAACATCGTGATGGGATGGACACCTGACGGAAAGAGCATCATATTCAGAAACCGCACCGGCGACGGCTTCGCCGGCAAGCTTTGGACTGTCTCGGTGAACGGAGGCATGCCGAAGGAGATTCCGCTTCCGGAAGGAGGATTCTGCTCCTATTCGCTTGACGGAAAGAAACTTGCCTACAACCGGGTGATGAGGGAGTTCAGGACATGGAAATATTACCGTGGCGGAATGGCCGATGAGGTCTGGGTCTATGACGGCAAGAAGGTCGAGAAGATCACCGACAACCCGGCGCAGGACATATTCCCTATGTGGGTCGGTGACGAGATCTACTTTGCATCCGATCGTGACATGACGATGAATCTTTTCGTCTACAACACCAAGACCAAGGCCACGGCCAAGGTGACATCCTTCGATGATTACGATGTGAAGTTCCCGAGCACCAACGGAAAACTCGTCGTGTTCGAAAAAGGCGGCTACCTCTACAAACTTGACCCGGCCACTAGGACCGCCGAACAGATCCACATCACCCTCGGTTCAGACCTTGTCTATGCAAGGGCGGAGAGAATGAATGTCGGCAAGAAGGGCCGCTCGTCGTTCAGCCTTTCCCCTGACGGAAAGAGAATGGTTGTTACTGCCAGAGGTGAAGTGTTCGATGTGCCTGTCGGAAAGGGAATTACCCGCAACATCACCAAGACCCCAGGCTCCAACGAGCGCAGCGCTGACTGGAGCCCGGACGGAAAATACATCGCGTTCATCGGTGACGGGACAGGGGAGACCGAGGTTTATCTCTACGATGTCGCAGCCGGCGGCGAGCCTGTCCAGGTCACCAAGGACAACGACACCTACATCCGCAGTCTCCAGTGGAGTCCGGACAGCAAGCACATCCTTTACACCGACCGCAAGAACCGCATCGTAGAGGTGGATCCGTTCGCCAAGACCGCCAGGACGGTGCTCCAGTGCCCGGAGCAGGAAATCAGGGATGTTGAATATTCCCCTGACGGCAAATGGCTTGCCTACAGCCGCCCGGCGCCGAACAAAATGAGTGTGGTCTATGTCCTGAACCTTGCCTCCGGCAAGGAATATCCTGTCACGGAAAAATGGTACGACTCCAGCTCACCTGTCTTCTCGACTGACGGCAAGTACTTGATATTCACTTCTGATCGAGATTTCCGTCCGATCTACAGCTGGATCGAGTGGAACTTCGCCTACACAGACAGAAGCGGGGTCTATATGACAATGCTCGCTTCCGGCACGCCTTCTCCGCTGCTCCCTACTGACAGCGAGTCGGTGAACGCTTCCGATGTAAAGGAAGATGAGGCGGCTCCTGCAGAGGCTTCCAAGGATAAAAAGGCCGCTAAGGATGCCAGGCCTTCCAATGACAAAAAGGTTTCCGGCAAGAAAACCGAGGACGTGAAGATCGATGTGGACGGCCTGCTTGACAGGACCATCAAGCTTCCGGTAGGTGGCTCACGCTCTTATTTCAGCGACGGCAAGAAACTCTGGTACAGGGATGGCCGTGGCACCCAAGTGTTTGATTTCGAGACGGGCAAGTCCGAGCAATGCTCTGACGGGATGGTAATCTACCGGCATGGTGACAAAAAGGCTCTTTCGACCGCCAAAGGCAAATGGACGGCCGTGAATTTCCCTGCGGCCAAAGTAGGTGGCGGTGAGGCCGTTGATGTCGACAACATGTTCACTACAGTTGATTACTCGCAGGAGTGGCCTCAGATCTTCGACGAGGTCTGGAGAGCCTTCCGCGACGGCTACTATCTGGAGAATATGCATGGGCGCGACTGGAAGGCGGTCAAAGAGAAGTACGCCGCGCTTCTGCCATACGTCAAGACACGCCTGGATCTCAACTATGTGATCGGCGGAATGATCGGTGAGGTCGGCAGCGGCCACGCCTACGTCAATCCGGGCGACTACCCTAAGCCGGAGCGCATACCGATGGGGCTTCTCGGAGCCAAGATGAGCAAGGACAAGAGCGGTTATTTCAAGATCGACCACATCTATTCCGGTGCCGTCTACAGAAGCGAGCTCCGCTCCCCGTTGACCGAGCCGGGAATGAACATCTCCGAGGGTGACTTCATCACAGCCATTGACGGTCAGTCGCTTAAAGATGTTGACAACATTTACAGACTCCTTGTCGGCAAGGCTGGCAAGCTCGTGGAACTGACGGTGAATAAGTCCGCCGCCGAGGGAGGCCGCAAGGTCGTTGTCAAACCGATAGCCGATGAATATCCTCTCGAACATTACGAGTGGGTGATGAGGAACATCCGCACCGTCGAGGAAAAGTCCGGCGGCAAGGTCGGCTACATCTATATTCCTGACATGGGACCCGAGGGCCTGAATGAGTTCGCCCGCTGGTACTATCCTCAGCTTGACAAGGAGGCTCTCATCATCGACGACCGTGCCAACGGTGGCGGAAACATCTCCCCGATGGTCATCGAGAGGCTTCTTCGCAAGGTCTACAGGATGACAATGTACCGGAACTCCAACCAGAACGGTACCATCCCCGAGGGAACGCATACGGGTCCTAAGGTGCTGCTGATCAACAAATATTCAGCCTCCGACGGCGACCTCTTCCCGTGGAGTTTCAAGGCCAACAACCTCGGAACAGTGATCGGGACCAGGACATGGGGCGGAATCGTGGGCATCAGCGGCTCGCTGCCTTACATGGACGGGACAGACGTGCGCGTGCCTTTCTTCACGAACTACGACGCGGCGACGGGACAGTGGATCGTCGAGAACCACGGAGTCGATCCTGACATCGTGCTGGACAATGATCCGATCAAGGAATATGCCGGTGAGGATCAGCAGCTTGACAAGGCCATCGAGACCGCCCTCCGGCAGATCAAGGACCGCAGGCCGCTCCCGAAGACTCCGGCTCCGCGCACCTTCAAGGATCTGGGGCTCCCGGAGATTCAGTAACTCTAAAAACGGAGAAAATATTGTATCTTTGACTATTAGTGATGCGACAAAATCGCATTGTTTATTTGTAACTTGTTATATTTTAATATTTTACATTTAGTTTGACTTATTCACGATTTGAATCGCTATCCGATGCGATAAATCGATTCGAAGTCGCGGCAAGTCTTTAACTGAAAATTATTTAAGCAGCTCTTTGACATTTTATGATTTGAAGTGAGCGAGTGACTAATTTTGCGGCTGTTTTCAGCACCGGTACCGTTACCGCGAAGAAATATCCGGAGAATCTTCGTATGGTGATGTTCCACGATGCCGTGAACGATGTGGTTATATCTTTCATCACCAACAACATGGAGTTGGATCCTCTTGTCATGGCCAACATCTACCGCAACCGCTGGGCAATAGAGACGTTCTTCAAATGGATCAAGGGAAACCTGACCATAAAGTCGCTCTGGGGATACTCGGAGAATGCCGTCAAGATCCACCTTCGGGTCGCGATCTGCTCTTACCTGCTGCTCGCATGGGTGAAGGCCGCACTTGAGAGTCCGCTTACCATCACTGAAGTTGCCAAGGTCGTTGAAGGCCACATCCTTTCCAAGGCGGACCTGAAGACGATTCTGGATGTCCCGAAGCCGCTCACTCAAAATCAGGATGTCAAAGAACTGGAATTAAAATTTTAATAAAATATTTATCGCATCAGTAGTAGTGCTCGATGAAAAATGATGACAATCCGATACTCACATTCTTCTATCCGAAAAGTGAATATTAAGATTATATTTCTGATCTCCGAAAAAGAAAAACGTTGATACGGTTTACATCACACTTTGTCGGACGCGTTTCAGGCATCCGATATTTTAGATGAGGAGGGGCTATTCTATGCAGAAAACAAAAATATTCCCCAAGTGCCGTTGTTACATGTGTTTCTGTTGGATAAGAACAGAAGGGTGGCCACGCTGACCATTGACAATTACTTTGTATGACACAGAAGATCCGGAATCAGCGATAGCGAGTTTGACTAAAGTTGACAGCCGCTATATTGTCACTGTCGGCTTTTTAGTCCTTCAAGCATCCTATTGGAACCACATATACCCCGTCTTCACGTCGGTAGGCAACCTCTCCGATGCCGATGAGAATCATCAGGAAGGAAGGACTCTTCATTCTCGTAATGTCAATCTTGTTCTGGAGCTTGATGAGTGTTTCCGCACCATCGTTGATGAGTCTTTCGCCACCTATCTTGATTTCGATAAGACCGTAACTGCCGTCACGCAGATGTACGATGGCATCGCACTCCAAGCCTTCCGAATCACGATAGTGATAGACTTCTCCAAGGAGGCCTGACGCGTAGGTTCTTAAGTCACGTATGGCCAATCCCTCAAAATGAAGGCCAAAGGTATTGAAATCCGACAGCAGATCTCCTGGGCCGATGCCTAAGGCAGCGATCCCTATTGACGGATCTGTATAGTACCGTGTGTTGGTCGTGCGGATGGCTGTCTTGGGGTAGTGTTCCATCGAGTGT
>DJOW01000022.1 GCA_002437305.1 Bacteroidales bacterium UBA6428 | reverse complement strand
TCGAGAAGAGGATCGTCGCCGGTGACCTCAAGGTAGAGAACGTGACGATTGTCACACCTAAGCCAACCATCATCTGCGCGGTGAAGTCTACACGCCAGATCGCGGCGCAGCTCGCCCACGAGGAGAAGATGGAGGGTGCCGAGGAACATGAGACCGCAGAGCCAACAACTGAGGAGACTGCTGAGCCGGCTGCTGAATAGGCAGGCCCAAGCCTCAGAAAAAGACACTGGTATGAACTATCTTGTAGCTGGATTGGGAAACATCGGCGCCGAGTACGCTTCAACCAGACATAACATGGGGTTTATGGTGTTGGATGCCTGGGCACAGGCGTCCAACACTGTTTTTAAGACAGAGCGTTACGGGGACGTGGCCGAGATTCCGTTCAAAGGCAGGAAGTTCTACCTTCTGAAACCATCAACCTACATGAATCTCAGCGGCAATGCCGTCCGTTACTGGATGGACAGGCTCAAGCTGCCCCTTGAGAACCTCATTGTGGTCTGTGATGACCTCAATCTTCCTTTCGGTACGGTCAGGATGCGGAAAAATGGAAGCGACGGCGGCCACAACGGACTGAAAGACATTCAGGCAAGGCTTGAGACGACACAGTGGGCAAGAATAAGGATCGGCATAGGAAACAATTTCTCCAGAGGAGCCCAGGTTGACTATGTGATCGGTGAATTGACGCCTGAGGAGAAGTCCGAGGTTCCGGGAATATGCGACAGAGTAATCGCCGGAATAAAGAATTATTCCACGATAGGGCCGGACAGAGCGATGAACCTTCTGAACGTAAAGCCTGAAAAGGACTGAGGAGAGTATGAATGTTTTTCGCGCAAAAAGTTTGTCAATCACTTTTTTTTTAATAACTTGCGCTCTCGTTAGGAGTAAAATTGAATTCGATTAAGTTTAACATTACAGCTATTCACTAAAAAATCAAAACAAATGGAGAATCTTGTCGCTAAAATCAAGGAAGAGTTCAAGGTGTTCACAGAGAACGCAGACACTCAGGTAGAGAAGGGTAACAAGGCCGCCGGCGCGCGCGCCCGCAAAGCCGCTCTCGAACTCATGAAGGACCTAAAGGAATTCAGAAAGATTTCCGTAGAGGAATCCAAGAAGTAAGAGAGTGATGACAGACAAAAAAAGGAGAGGCATTTTCTGTCTCTCCTTTTTTGTCCGCATTTCCTTTCCCAGCCTCAAACCGCTGCATGCCAGGCAGGGCGACAGGAGTGATTCAGGGGAAACCTCCACCTACACACCCCAAGAGGCCGTCAGGCAACTGAAGCACGGTGGCCCGGCGCCGCTCTAGTAGCTCTTAGCTATCGCGATGAAATCATCGGCCTTGAGAGCCGCTCCGCCGATAAGCCCGCCATCGATGTCCTTCTGGGCGAAGAGCTCCTTGGCGTTGGACGGCTTGCAGCTTCCACCATAGAGGATTGTGGTGTCATCAGCGACGGTCTCACCGAATTTCCCGGCAAGCACCTTGCGGATGCATGCGTGGATCTCCTCGGCCTGCCCGGCTGAGGCTGTCTTGCCGGTTCCGATGGCCCAGACAGGCTCGTAGGCGACGATGACCTTAGCCATGTCCTCAGCCGTGAAGTTGTAGAGAACATTCTTGATCTGTCCGGTCACGACATCAAAGTGCTTTCCCGCCTCCCTCTGCTCCAGATTCTCACCGACGCAAAGGATGACACCAAGGCCGGCCTCAAGGGCGAGCCTGGTCTTCACAACGAGCTTCTCGTCAGTCTCGCCGTAATACTGCCTCCTCTCGGAATGGCCGAGGATTGTCCATTGGCAGCCGACCGAAGTGAGCATGCCCACGGCAACCTCGCCGGTAAAAGCACCTTTCTCATGATCAGCGCAGTTCTGTGCGGACAGTTCTACCTTTGAGCCCTTCAAGGCCTCGGCGACAGAAACAAGGTGGGTGAAAGGAGGGGCCACGATAAGCCCTACATTCTCTGGAGTCTCAACTGACTTGGCGGCCACCGCCTTCGCAAGTTCAACGCCTTCCTGGAGGTTTGTGTTCATCTTCCAGTTTCCGGCAACGATTTTCTTTCTCATATTCGTTTATCTTTAAACTGTTAATTTCGTTTTCAGCCTGCAAATTTACGTTATTTTTGCCTAACTTTGCACAAATAAGGTGTGAAAAAAAGCGAATGTCCGGAATCACACCGCAAAGGTTGATTATAAAAAACGAATCATACAATGAAGAATTTCGTAGAGGAACTGAAATGGAGAGGCATGATCCAGGACATCATGCCCGGCACTGAGGAGAAACTCATGGAAGGCCCGCAGGCGGCCTATGTCGGAATCGATCCGACCGCCGACTCCCTGCACATCGGACATCTTGTCAGCATCATGATCCTGAAGCATTTCCAGCGGTGCGGGCACAAGCCGATCGCCCTGATCGGAGGAGCTACCGGAATGATAGGCGATCCATCGATGAAGTCTCAGGAGAGGAATCTCCTGGACGAGGAGACCCTTCAGCGCAACATTGCCGGAATAAAGAAACAACTGTCCGGAATCCTGGACTTCGACTCTGACGCGCCCAACCGGGCAGAGCTCGTGAACAATTACGACTGGATGAAGGACTACACATTCCTGAACTTCATCCGCGATGTGGGCAAGCACATCACCGTCAACTACATGATGGCAAAGGACTCGGTCAAGAAGCGCCTTTCCAGCGAGTCACGCGAGGGAATGTCTTTCACCGAGTTCAGCTACCAGCTGCTTCAAGGCTACGACTACCTCTGGCTCTACGAGAACAAGGGCTGCCGTCTACAGCTCGGCGGAAGCGACCAGTGGGGCAACATCACCACCGGAACAGAACTCATCCGCAGGATGCTCGGCAAGACCGACGCGTTCGCCCTCACCTGCCCGCTGATCCGCAAGGCCGACGGCACGAAGTTCGGAAAGACGGAGAAAGGCAACATCTGGCTCGACCCAGAGAAGACCTCTCCCTACGAGTTCTACCAGTTCTGGCTGAATGTCAGCGACGAGGACGCTGAAAGATACATCAAGATATTCACCCTTCTGGATGAGCAAACCGTCAATTCCGCCATTCAGGAGCATCGCCGGGACCCTGGCCGCAGGAGGCTCCAGCAACTTCTGGCGAAGGAGCTTACAACAATGATCCACGGGGAGGGGGAATATGCCAACGCGGTCTCCGCGTCCAGAATGCTGTTCGGAAACTCGACTTCAGACGAGCTCAGGAAGCTGGACGAGAAGACCTTCCTTGCAGTGTTCAGCGGTGTGCCGACATTCGACATCCAGAAATCAGACCTTCCATGCGACATCATTGACTTCCTTGCCGTGAAGACCCAGGTGTTCCCGTCCAAGGGCGAGGCAAGAAAAATGGTGCAGGGCAACGGAGTAAGCATCAACAAGGACAAGATCACGGACGTTGAGTACAAGGTCTCCGGGAAAGACATAGTGGACGGGAAGTACATCCTCGCCCAGAAAGGCAAGAAGAACTATTTCATCATCAACGTTTTATAGCCATGGAAAAGCAAGCGGGCACAAGACAGTTGAAAGTCGCGCGCGAGATCCAGAAAGATCTGGCGGAAATCATACGCGGCAAGGGGATGGCCGTGTTCGGAGGTGCGATGGTGACAGTGAGCGAGGTCAGGATAAGTCCCGACCTCTCTCTCGCGAAAACCTACGTCAGCATCTTCCCGTCCTCAAAGGCCGAGGAAGTTATGAAGCTCCTCAATGACAACGTCAAGTCTCTGCGCGGAGAGCTTGGACACATGGTAGCCAAGCAGCTGAGGATCGTGCCCGAGATCGTGTTTTATCTTGACACTTCCCTTGACTACGCCGAGCACATCGACGAGCTTCTGAAGAAGTAGTCCCCTGGGATATTCACAGACAGAAGGGATCGCATGACCTGGAACATCACCGAGGAAAGCCTGTTCTCAGCAGGCGCGCTGGCATTCATCTTGGCAGGATTATTCTGCGCGTACGTGCGGTGGAACCACATGTGCAGGCCCTTTAGTGACATTGACGATTACTTCTATCCCGCCCGGAAGCTGGTGACCTTGTTCTTCGCCTCCATAGTCCTGACTTTTCCTTACGTCCTGGAGCCGATGGACTCCGCCGTGTGGACCTACACAAGGGCGTTCGGCGTGCTCTATTACCCGGTGTGCTTCGCCGTGTCCATAAGTCAGTATTTCAAACTCCATGGCCACAGGAAGAGCTCCACGCTGCGGAAGATCTATCCTCTGACTCCTCTTGTGCTGATCATGGCGATGCTTGCCTCAATCCTTCTGGGCCGCAAGGAGTGGATGGTGGCACACGAGAGAACCGTGATTTTCGCTGTCGGAACCATCAGCGTGATCCTCACAGCAATCACAGTCAATGTGTTGACGAGGCTGAGAAAAGAGATCGAGCGCTTCAACACCGACAATTACTCCGACGAGGAGGATTTCCCCTACAAGTTCGCCTCAAAGATGTTCATCACACCTATGTTGTTCATCATCACGACGTGGGTGGTCTTTATCTCCGGCAGCAGATGGATCAATTTCACGATGGACATCCTCGCCTCGTTCTGGATGATCCACTTTCTCTGCATCATTCTTCACCCCCAACGTGTCCTGCTCCCGGACGGGACAGAAGGCGGTGCGGAGAGAAATGAGGAAAGAAAAGGACCGGAGACCAGGGAGATCGAAGGCCAAGAGGCAGACGAGGCCGAAACGGAAGCGTGCCCGCCTGATGATGACGGCACTCCCGCGGATGAGATCAAAGCCGAGGTGCTGGCCATAGTCCTCCGCCGCTTCAGGGAGCCACACCTTCTTAAGACCGAGGTACTTGCGGACATCGGCACCGGCAAGATGAACAAGGCCAGCAAATACATCTCACAAGTAGGCTACTACAATCTCGTCAACATGTTCAGGCTTGAATATGCCCGGCTCTACAAGGACGCCCATCCCAACGCCAAGCAGGAAGAAATCGCAACCGCGTCAGGTTTCGCCTCAAGGACATCGTACTACAAGGCTAAAAGAAATGTCGGGAAAATCAACCATGAGTTCACAGGGGAGATCCGGCTGATTCCTGATGGGCAGTCCCGTGGCGCCGATCTTCGGCAAGACCGGTCAGCGAAGGGATGAAGCGTCTGAAGCGAAAGAACAGCCTATCGCCCAATAAGAGAAGCAACTTTATATTCAATCAGTTACAAGAGGCATAGAAACGTCAGGCGGAAAATCGAAAAAACTGATGCCCGTTTATGCCGCCTCAGAGTTGCAGAATTGCGGAAAAATGAATAAATTTGTGGCCGGAATTGAGGTATGGTGTAATGGTAGCACTACAGATTTTGGTTCTGCCAGTTCAGGTTCGAGTCCTGATATCTCAACAAAAAGCCGGTCACTGGGATTGTCTGAGTGATCGGTTGTTTTGATTACATAACACATCATCATGAAAGGAGTCTACATTTTTTTGGCTGACGGCTTCGAGGAGATCGAGGCCCTGGCGACCGTTGATGTTCTCAGAAGAGGTGAGATCAAAGTTCTGACTGTCTCCAACGATGACAGACGGCAAGTGACAGGGGCACATGGCATCCCTGTGGCCGCCGACATGGTTTGGAGTGAGTTCGAGTCAGCCTTGGAGGAGAAAGGGACCTGCGGGAAAGATGTCATGATCTTCCCTGGCGGCATGCCGGGAACAAAGAACCTTGCCGGAAACCTGAAGCTTATCGAAATCATGAAGAGGCACTACGCCGACGGAGGCACTCTGGCTGCAATATGCGCCGCCCCCGGCCTGGTCATCTCCCAGCTTCCATCCCTTGAGGGAAAGCGGTTCACCTGCTACGATGGGTTCGAGGCCGCCACAATAGCGAAAGGCGGGGAATATTGCGGGACTCCCGGAATCACGACGATCACAGACGGCGATCTCATCACAGGACGCGGTCCTGGTTGCGCCGTGGATTTCGCTCTTGCCATCGTCAAGCACCTGAAAGGGCCATCGCTCGCCGGAGAACTCCGCAGAGGCATGATGATTTTCGATTAGCTGCTCACAACAACCAAGCATCACTTCCGTACAATCACCCGCTCGATCCGGCGTGGGACCGAAGTCATGATCTCATAGGGAATCGTTCCAAGGATCCCGGCCAATTCGCTGACCGTGGGATCCTCTCCGAAGATTGTCACGGTGTCCCCCGTCCTGGCCGGCACTCCGGTGACGTCCAGCATGCACATGTCCATGCAAATGTTGCCGATGGTCGGCACACGGTGCCCGTTCAACGAGAAGCTTGCATGCCCGCAGCCCAAGCGCCTGTCGATTCCATCCGCATAACCGACAGGGATTGTCGCGATCCTCGTTCCTTGGGGAGCGATCTGACCCATGCGGCCATACCCGATCGCTCCGTCGCCTGGCTTAAGATCCTTGATCTGCAGGATCTTCGCTTTCAACGAGGCCACCGGCTTCAGGCGGACGCCGGGCAATGCGCTGATCCCGTATATTCCCACACCAAGACGCACCATGTCATGCTGGAATTGCGGGAACCGCTCGATGCCGGCGGAATTAAGGATATGCCAGATCGGATGATAGCCAAGAGAGGCGTCAATTCTGGCAGCGTTGTCCTCGAACATTGTGATCTGCCCCAACGTGAAATCGTCCATTGACGGATCCTCGGCGACCGCAAGATGTGAATATACCGACTTGACCCTTACCTCAGGACAGACCCTCAGGAAATCCAGCAACTCCCCGAGTTCGCTGGTCATGAAACCGAGACGATGCATTCCTGTGTCCAGCTTGATGTGGACAGGAAAGCTCTCAATGCCTCGGGTCTGAAGTACGGAGACAAGGGATCTCAACGTGTAGAGATTAGGAATGCCAGGCTCAAGGTGATTGTCGATGATCTCATCAAAAAAATCCGTCCCTGCCGTAAGCACCAGGATCGGGAGGCTTATTCCGGCCTGCCTCAGCTCGACCCCTTCCACAGGCAGTGCCACGGCCAGATAATCCGCGCCCGCGTTCTGCATCATAAGGGCGAACTCCACAGCCCCATGGCCGTAGGCATTAGCCTTGACAAGAACCAGCAGCTTTGTGGTCCGGTCCAGCCTTGACCGGAAATACCTGTAGTTGTCAAGGCAGTTATGGAGGTTCAGCTCCAGTCTTGAGAAATCTGTTGCGCCGTTTGACATGGTCTTTACTTAAAAACTGACAAAATTACTGATTTTATGTCAAAGTCTCAGCCAAAATCTCTACATTTGAAGTCTGGCGCGTTAGTTGATGCTGAACAGCCCCGGGTGAGGCTGACCGAGGGACTTGATTCCACCGCTTTCCGCCGCCCTTAAAACATTGAACATTATTATTACATTAAATTTATGAGCACTGGTTCTATCTGGATCATAATGATCGTGGTCATGGTTCTCGGTCAGATTGTCCAAAGCATGCTTCAAAGCAGATTCGAGAAATATTCCCACATTCCGACCAACAACAGGATGACTGGAGCGGAAATAGCCCGCAAAATGTTGGCAGACAACGGAATAACCGATGTACAAGTCACTTGCGTCCCTGGTCGTCTTACAGACCATTACAATCCACAGACAAAGACTGTCAACCTCAGTGAGGCTGTCTACAATCAAAGCAGTGTCGCGGCTGCGGCCGTGGCGGCGCACGAATGCGGACATGTCATTCAGCATGCCAAGGGCTATCTTCCGTTAAGAATGCGCACAGCCCTTGTTCCGGTCGTAAGTTTCTCCAGCAGGATCGTCCAGTGGGTTCTTCTGGGCGGGGTTCTGATGGTCACCATGTTCCATAGTTATCCTGTGCTGATTCTGGGCGTTATCCTCTTCGCATTCACGACTTTGTTCAGCATCGTGACACTTCCGGTGGAAATCAACGCCAGCCGCAGGGCTATCAATTGGCTTGAGAACGCCGGGATCACAAACTATGAAACCAGGCCGATGGCCATAGATGCCTTGAAGTGGGCCGCCTACACCTATGTCATCGCTGCCGTAGGCTCTCTCGCGACCCTGCTCTACTACCTCTCGTTCCTCAGCGACAGAAGGTAGGGACACCCTTGCTCCCGGCTGCAAAAAAGCATTTTAATGAATTAGCCTACGGACAACGTTTCAGATCGATCCGGACCATGAATTTCATCACGGGATCACGGTAACGGACCTTTATTGCCCCGGCTTTGGAAAGATCGACATCATTGTCAAGGGCAGCGGCCCAGACATGAGTGGAGCTCACCTTCCTCATCGGTAAATATCCGGGATTACGGGTTCCGCCGATTTTTCTAGGTATGGATTTGTTCCTCCCGATCACAGCCAAAGCCTCCGGGGCCGGCCTGTCGACACGGACAGCGTCAATCCAGCCTCTGACTCCGGGAACCTTCACCCTGACATTCCCGCCAGGAGCGCCTCCGTAGACATTCACGATAAGTTCCGCGTTGTGCGGGGCGGAAGTCTGTCCGCCAGAAACGGAGTCCTCGCCTCCATGGACATCGATGGCCGGTTCTTGGCCGTCCTTGATCCAAGCAGAGGCCAAGCCTTCGCCAAGCACGGTCTTGTAGGCCAATGAATATTTCCCGTTCCGTTTGAAATCAGCGACAAAATAACCTCTCGGCGCGCCACAGACCATCGTCGCGTCCGGGAACCCATCCTCACCCTTGAGGCCGAGCCAAAAAGTCCCGGAGGCCGCACCGACCTGGACCTCAGGAATTTTCCAAACCCCATCATTGTACACATCTACAGGAGCAGCGCGCCTGGATAGTGATTCTCCGGCAGGGGTACGATAATCTCCACTAGAGCCGACCTCAAAGAAATCCCGGCAGACCCGGTGAGTGTGTCCGCTCATCAGAAGCAAATTCGGATGGACAGACAGGATTGAGGACAGGGAGTCCTTGGCGGTGAACCGGGTGAAAGGGATATGCGCGGAAAGCACTGCGGGCATATTCCTTGGAGTGGCCCTCAGGACAGAGTCAAGCCAGACCTTCTGCGAATCCCGGAATCCGCCTTCATATTCCTTGCCCCCGAGCCGAACATCGTTCATCAGGATGAAGCGGATCCCGCCCTTGACGAAGGTGGTGTCCTCGTAGCCGAAGACCTTGCGATAGGTGCTGATGTCACGGGGCCTCCTAAGCCCGTCTATCACAGGATATACATCCCTGTCGTGATTGCCGGGCACGCAAAGCCAAGGGCAAGGCAGGGAATCCAGACTGGCCTTGGTCGGCTCCAAAAGCGAGACATCGTCATTCACGAGATCGCCAAGAACTATCACCAGATCAAGGTCCTTCCTCTCACGGAGTTCCTTGTAGACGGTTTTACGGCAATATTCAAGCTGCCGCATCCCGTCCGCCTGCGGATCCCCCACGAAAGCGACCCTAAGGGGACGTGAATATGAAGATGGCGCCGCCCCGAGGAACAGCGCCACCATCAAAAACGCACAGAGACTATCTGTAAATGAACACTTTCTCGGCATTGTTCTCGTCAGTGAAAGCTATGTAACCTACACCGGAGGTCGTGAAGGCGATGTTGATGTCAGAGAGTTCCTCAGTCGCAACGACAACCTCTTCAGCCCACTGCTTAGTGTCAGAATCAAGCCAAGTGAGTCTTAGAGACTTGTTGGTGCAATCATAATAAAGCAGATAAGGTGTACCGTCCGGCGCCACAGCTATTTTCGCTTCATCATTTTTGTTGCCGTGGACATACGGATAATAATCACCTCCTACAACCGACCAATTTCCGGCAGCCGGCGTGTATCTCTCCACAATGAATCGATACTCGCCATTATTCAAGGCATCATCCGCTGTCAAGACAACGACGGTTCCATCCTCGCTTGCAGTTATGTCATAGACAAAGATGCCTGTCTTCGAGGCTCCCTCTCTAAGGAAATTAGACCTCAAGGCCGCCCACGTCCCATTTTCGTATTTAAGAACGTCAAAAGGATATGATGAGCCTCTACGTATAACTAAAGCATAAGCCGAACCGCCTGCCTTGCAAGAAGCGATGTAAGCCATTGTAGTTATATCCAACACAGTGCCGCTATTCCAAGATCCGTTATAAATAGACGCTGCAAAATAATTTCTCTTGAATGGAGCCGTGTTGGAATTACACTTCTGGAGAAGCACGAGATTCTGATCGGAGACAGCGGACAAATTAATGTCCTGTGATACGAAATCGCAAGCCGCGCCAGAACCTACCACAGACCAGGATCCATCAGAGAACTTCACGACCTTGGCGCTCTTAGGGCTTGCCTCATTGTCGGCGTAGGCCACATATAAACCTCCCTTGGAGTCGATGTCAAAGTCAAAATATTCCCTTGCCACTTTGTTGCTGAACCCGGCGCTTCCGACAGTGCTCCAGGCGCCATCAGCATACTTGACTACAGTCATCTTCTCAGCGGAAGCCGACTCGGAATCCGTGGCCTCTCTTTCCTTGAACCCGATGTACGGAGCCTTGTCAACAGGATTGACGCGGAGTACAGCACCGGAATAAACAGGAAGCTCCGAATACGTCACAAGCGGCTCCAGTTTTCCGTTCACCGTCTTGATCGACACGGAATAGAGCGCGCTCTTGCTGCCATCGCTGTTGGTGACGATGTAATCCACCGGATTCGTGAAGTCATTGGCGGTCTCTCCGCTCACCTGAACAGCATCACCGACTTTCACAACATTGCCTTCATTGGCCGTGAATGTGGCGACAAGCCTGGACTTGTCCGCTGTCTTCATCATAGACACGGAGACAGCGTCACCAGAGATAACGCCCTCAATGTCAGAACTGATCACCTCCGGATTGTTCGCAATTTCGAACTTGAAGGATGTCAGTTCAGGATCCGGAACTTTCTCCGGCTCTTTCTCGTCCTTTTTGCAGGACACGAGCGCTGTCAATGCGACTAACACTGCGGCGCACAGAAATTTAGCGTTTTTCATAACAAATGAACAATTAGTTGATTTTAAAGATTTTTCTTTGTGATGACAAGCCGGCTGAACTTGGCGTCAGGCCCCGGCATTCCAAGGCAGAAGCCGTCCGTGCCGCCGGTCAGGGCTATGGTCAATGTGTTGTCGGCAGAGTCGTCCAGGACATGTTCCTTCCAGCGGATACGGAGCGGCATACGATAGATTCCCGGCAGGAATGTCAGTGTGGTTCCCTGAGTGACCACCTCATAGTCAACTCCTTCCTTCAAACCATCGCCCGGAATGACAGCGAAATCCACGACAGCGTTCCCGTCTCTGGAGACGGAACTCATCGTCACGTAGTAGGTGTTGACGTTCTCGACATCGGAGCCGACAACGGCGGTCGAGGCTCCGTCCTGTGTCGCGATGTAAAAGAACGGAGTGTCGTAAACAGGCAGCTCCTTCGTGCAGGAAAACGCCATGACGGCAGACAAAAGCATCAGCGATATGTTCTTCTTCATATTCATTGTCAGTTAAGTGATCCCTAAGGATTACCGGTTTCTTTCTACTGGTTAGACGAAGGGTTCTGCTCCATCTCCGGATTGGATTCCAGCTCCAGATACGGAATCGGAAGGACAAAACGGTAGTCGGGATATTTCAGAGACAGGACGGAGGAGGTCGAGTTGCGCGAGCGGCTGAGGTTCTCGTGCCTGCGGGTGATGTCGAAGAGACGGTGCCCCTCGAAGCAGAGCTCCTTCATCCTTTCGTTCTGGATAGTCTGCTCCAAAGAGGACGCGTCGATCTCGACATCAGAAGCGTCAATCCCCAACGCCCTGGCTTCCAAAGCCTTGATATCCTCCACGGCGACTGATGTGTTGCCCAGCTCGTAATTCGCCTCGGCATTGATCAGGTACATCTCCGAGGACCTCAGGATGAACGGATCGAAATGTCTGTCCAGTTTGTTGGCCGTCTCGTCGGTGCAATAAAACTTCATGCAGACGTTGTCGTAGTCCACCACCTTGCCGGAAAGATCATTATAGGCGCTGTGGCGGAAAAGCGTCAGGCGCACGTCACGCTCGTCGGTGAAAAGATCCTTCAATTTGGAAGACGGCCTCGCCGACGGACTTTCGTAATAGTAAAGGTCACTGATGTAGGCCGACTGGTCGTAGCCGTTGAGACGGAGGATGGACTCCCCACCTCTTGTCGCCACGTTCACGAACATATTCCTGTACTTCTCGCGCGGAGTAAGAGGAAACTCCCCCATCACTTCGGCGGACAGGGAGGCCGCCCTGGAATATTCATTCATATAGAGACAGACTCTCGCGAGAAGCGCCTTGCAGGCCGCCGGAGAGGCGAAATATTCATTGAAGGAATAGTCCGCCGTGAAAGTCGAGAGAGCCTTCTCCAGATCGGCGATGATCTGTGAATACACCTGCTTCACCGTGGCGCGTCTCATCTTGTCCGTGACGACCGGGATGCCCGTCATTATCGGGATGCCGAGGTGCGACGCGTCGGGAGTGAACGTGTAGTTCTGGGAATATGTGAGGCAGATGTCCAGATGCGTCAGAGCCCGGAGGAAATAGGCCTGGGCCAGGATGTTGTCGATCGCGGACGCGCTGTCCGGGTACTTTTCCCGCAGTTCAGGCGCGTAGGTGATGATGTAGTTGACGTTCTGGATGACGGTGTAGCCAAGCTTCCAGATGTAGCCCACTGCCGTCGTCTCCTCCATGTAGGTGGAGATGAAGTTGTACTGGTTCGTCCACGTGGCGTTGCCCGAGGAAAGGTCCAGAAGGTCTCCGGCGACCTCGGGATAGGCCAGCATCTCCCTGTCATAGAATGAATACAGCAGGTGGTAGCATCCGTTAAGGGCCGGCTGGAGAGCCGATACCTCCGAGAAATAAGTGTCGATGTCGCTCTTGCCGACCTGCTCCACCTCAAGGAAGCGGCAGGAGGCGGAAAGCGTGGCCAAGGCGGCCAGCGCCATTATCTTTGAATATATTGTCTTCATCATAGCTCCTTTCATCAGAATGAGACGTCAAGGCCGAGCGTGACCGTACGGGTCACAGGGTAGCCGTTGCCGAGGGTCTTGTACGAGTTGTACTTCCGGCTCTGACCCGGAACGAACAGATAGAGGTTGTCGCAAATCAGCGAGGCGGTAGCCCCTTCCACCTTCAATTTGGAGATCAGAGACTTCGGCAACCTGTAGGACAACGTGAGATTGCTGAGGTTGAAGTTCGTCTTGCTGTAGAGGAACCTTGTGGAGTACCTTGCCGAACCGGTTGTCTTCTGCGAGACGATCGGATACTTCGAGGCCTCGCCCGGGGTGGTCCAGCGGTAGTAATAGACCTCGACCGCCTGATTCCCGGAAGTGATGTCGTAGCCATCGTTGATGAACCTTGAGGCATAGGTAGGAAGTGAATACCCTCCGATCATATAGTTGACCTGGAAGGAGAGCGACCAGTTCCCGTACGTGAGGTTGTTGATCAACCCGCCGAAACCAAAAGGAGTGGTGCTCTTGTCCGCCACACGGTTGTCTGTGGAATAGGTCTTTGTCAGATTCCCGTCCTTGTCGTACCACATCGGCATTCCGTCCGATGGATCGACTCCGGCCCATCGCACAAGATACCAAGCGTTCGAGTCATAGCCCTCCTTCCAGACCTTGTTGGTGAATCCGGTCTGGATGCCGTTGTACAGTTCGAGGATCTTGTTGGAGTTGTGCGAGAAATTCAGGGTCGTGCTCCACTCGAAATCCTTGCGGGTGATGTTGTGGCTGGTAAGGTTGACCTCGAATCCAGAGTTCCTGATCCTGCCGACATTGGCGTAGATCCTGTCATCGGAGATTGTCCTGGAGACATAGATCCTGCTCAGAAGATCCCTTGTGACATTGTTGTAGTACTCAATCCCTATGTCAAGCACATCGCCGATCTTCGTGTCCAGGCCAAGATTGACCATCCTTGTCGTCTCCCACGAGAGCCCCGGATTCGGCACGGTGGAAAGCGTGGCCCCGGTCACACCGATGTACGAATAGGAGTCATCGTAGGAATATGACCCGGCGGCGACGGACGTGTCGATCCTGGAGTTTCCCGAGGTACCGTATGTGGCCTTGATTTTGAAAACCTTCAGCCAGTCCACATCGTAGAACGCCTCCTTGTGGATGTTCCACGAAGCGCCGGCCGACCAGAACCGGGCCCACCTCTTGTACTTGCCGAAGGACGAGTTGCCGTCACGGCGGTAGTTGGCCGACAGGTAATAGCGCGAGTCATAGGAATATGTTCCCCTGGCGAAATACGACATCGTCCTTGAGACGGATGTCGAACTGCCGCCGGTACGGGTGTCCTTCTCGGCGTAGCTGATCTCCTTGATGTGGTCGTTCATAAAGCCACTGCCGGAGGCATAGGCTGTGTTGTAGCCGGAATGATGGAGTTCAAGACCGGCGTAAACGCCAAGGGAATGCCTGCCGAACTTCTTTGACCAGTCCAGTTTGTTGGTGTTCGTCCAGTTGAAATAGGTGGCGTCCTCCCTGCGGGACGCTCCGACAGGCTTGCCGTCCTGCATTCCGGACAGCGTCTGGCGGGAATAGTAGATGCTGCCGTGATGGTGCTGGTACTCGACCCCGAACACGCTTGAGAACTTAAGCCCGTCGATGATCGTCCAGTCCAGCTTGAAGTTGCCGATGGTCTTCAGGGAGTTCTGGATGTTGTCGTTGTACTCCCTGTCGGGCAGTTTGTTGCCGAGGAATCTCTTCATCACGAACTCCTTGCCGGTGTCGCTCCAGACCTTGTTGTAAAGCCTGTAGGTCTTGCCGTCCTCCAGATAGGGAGAGAAGACCGGCAGGTTCTCAAGATATTCCTCGCCCAGAGAGAACAGGTTGTCATTGTTGTAGGCAGCCATCAGCGACACTCCCATCCTCAGGCGCTCCGTAAGGTCGTAGTCCTGGTTCATCCTGAGGTAGAACCGTTGGGAATCATCGGTCTTGACGGTGTTCTCGTCGCGGTAATACGAGCCGGACACGTAGGTCCTGGCCTTTCTGGTGCCGGTCGAGAGGGACAGCGAGGCGTAAAGGGTGGAACCCGGCCCGAGATATTCTTTGAACCAGTCGGTCGAGGTCGTGCTGTAGGAGTTGTAGTCGTTGTCCTGGTAAGGGAAGTCGGACATCAGGTTGCCGCCGTTGACCCATGCCTCCCTGGCCACTTCCATGTACTGGGAGGCGTTCATCACCTTGACCATCGTGCTTCTGTCCGGTGACGAGACTCCGTAGTTGACTGTCGCGGAGACCTTGAGCGGCATGTTCCCCGCAACTCCCCTCTTGGTCGTGACGAGGATGACACCGTTCGCTCCGTTGGCTCCGTAGATCGTGGTCTGGTCGGCGTCCTTGAGGACGGTGACGCTCTCGATGTCGTTGGGGTCGATCAGGGAAAGAGGCGAGGACGAGGTGGACATCCCCGGCATAAGATTGGTCCTTCCTCCGGTGTAGGTAGGCACGCCGTCAATGATCCAAAGAGGCTCGTTGGAAGCGGAGAGCGAGGCGTTGCCCCTGACACGGACGTTGAGTCGCCCCCTTGTCGAACCGGCGTCGTCCGTGTTGTTCTCCACAAGGAGCCCCGGCACAAGCCCGTTCAGGACGTTGTCGATCCTGGCCTTGGGCTTGTCCTTCAGGGCGTCGGCGTTCACCTGGAAGGCGCTGCCGATCATGTCCTCCTTTTTCTGCCTGACCCCGTACGCTCCGGTAATGACGGCCTCCTCAAGGCTAGTGTCGGAGGCAAGGGTGACATTCAAGGTTTTCGGGCCACTGACCGTAAATTCCTTGGTGGTCATCCCAAGAAACTGGAACACAAGCGTGTAACTCTGCCCATGCGCCGGAGCGGCGATCTCATAATGCCCGTCGAGGTCGGTGTTCACCCCCACCTTGGAGTCCTTAACATAGACAAACGCTCCGGCCAGCGGCTCGCCGTCACTGGAGGTGACGGTTCCGGACACAACCTCCTCCTGCCCGCGCGCGACCTGCCGCGCCCCCGCCTGAGCAGCGGAGACAGTTGCCTCCGCTGCGGACAAGGCCGCGCAAACCGCCATCGCGGCGAAAAACATTCTTTTGTGACTCATAACTGTCAATTAATGGATGCGAAGATATAAATAAATATTTAAATAATTAAATATGTGTAAGTTACACTAAAACGATTCATCTTCCAATCTTGATAAAGATTCCAACTCCAAGGCTGTCTCCAGTTCACATTTCACCATAAGATTATTTACTTTCGGCAAAAAATGATACCTTTGCAACTCATTGGACACATTAAACTGACATCATGAGCAACAAGGTACTGATCTTCTCCGCCCCTTCGGGTTCCGGCAAAAGCACGATAGTCAACCATATTCTAAGAATATTCAAGGACCGGATGGAGTTCTCGGTCTCCGCCACGTCAAGGGCTCCGCGCGGTGCCGAACGGAACGGCAAGGAGTATTATTTTGTCACTCCGGAAAGGTTCCGCGAGCTGATCGCCAACGACTCCTTCGTTGAATATGAGGAGGTCTACGAGGACCATTTCTACGGCACCCTCAAGTCCGAGGTCGAAAGGATCTGGGCGGCCGGCCATGTGATCATCTTCGATGTCGATGTGAAAGGAGGGGTGAACCTCAAGGAATATTTCGGTGACAAGGCCCTGTCCGTCTTCGTCAAGGCCCCGTCCATAGAGGTCCTCAGGGAAAGGCTGATAAAAAGGGGCACAGACTCCCCAGAGGCCATCGAGGAGCGTGTCGCCAAGGCCGCCGAGGAGATGACCTACGCGCCGAGGTTCGACTACGTGCTTGTAAACGACGACCTTAAGACGGCCTTGGCCGAGGCCGAGAAGGTTGTCGAGGACTTCCTTGACGACGGGAGACTCAACTACTCGACAATCGTATAGCGCGCCTGTGAGAATCGCCGTCTATCCGGGATCCTTCAATCCCCTGCACATCGGCCATCTGGCCATAATGGAGTACCTTACAAAAAAGAAGGAATACGACTGGGTGTACCTTGTCGTGTCTCCGAAGAATCCTTTGAAGGATTCCATCAGCGCGGATTCCGGTGAAAGCCGCTACGAGGCCGCGTCAGCCGCGGTGAGACGTCATCCGGAGCTGCACGTGAGGGTTGACGGCATAGAGCTGAGGATGCCTCCGCCTCAATACACGATCAAGACCCTGGACGCGCTGAAGGCGCGCGAGCCCGGCAACGAATTCACGCTTGTCATCGGCGCGGACAACCTTCAAGGCATCAGGCGGTGGAGGGATTACCAGAGAATGCTTTCGGAGTACGGCGTGGCTGTCTATCCGCGCAAAGGATTCGACGTGAATGACCTGAGGCGGCAGCTGATCGAAGAGTGCAAGGATTTCCCTCCTCCTTATGTCCTTGACTCCGATGAAGCCTTCTCTGCCAATGGCCTTGAGGAGACCCTGCCTCGATCCTACAAAATCGAGATCATCGACGCACCGTCCGTAGACATCTCCTCAACGGAGATCCGCGAAGGCCTGGCCGCCGGGAAGGACATGTCCGGGTTTCTTATGTGAGCCCCACTACACACCGCCAGGCATAAAAAATCGATGCGGTTGCCCTGGGGATCGACCAAAAATATTTTGAAATTCGCGTCAAATGAATTAAATTTGCATTCCTTTAATGGAAATTATAAAAAAAATAAGATATGAAAAGGACATTTCAACCATCAAGACGCAAGCGTGTGAACAAGCACGGATTCCGTGAGAGAATGGCCACCGCCAATGGTCGCCGCGTACTCGCTTCCCGTCGCCGTCACGGTCGCAAGAAGCTGACAGTATCATCCGAGGACAGGTGGTAACCCGGTGAGACAGACGTTTGCAGACAGGTCCTTCAGGCCTGTCTTTTTCGTTTGTGAACAGCGATAACGTCTTCATAATCAAGCAACCTCACAAGCATGGACCTGGATGAGAAATACATGGCAGAGGCGCTCAAGGAGGCTCGGTTGGCCTTCGATGAGGATGAGATCCCGATCGGGGCGGTGATTGTCTGCCGAGGGAGGATCATAGGCCGCGGCCACAACATGACCGAAAGACTGCATGATCCCACCGCCCACGCCGAGATGATAGCCATCACCGCGGCCACCGACGCCGTCGGAGGAAAATATCTTGGCGACTGTACAATCTATGTGACTGTGGAGCCCTGCCCGATGTGCTCTGGAGCATTGAATTGGGCACAGATAGGGCGGATAGTCTACGGGGCGCCGGATCCCAGGAGAGGCTACACATTGTTCTCCCCTTCCCTCCTCCATCCCAAGACCGAAGCCAGGTCTGGAGTCCTGGCCGAAGAATGCACAGCCCTGATTGTCGATTTCTTCAAGGGCAAGCGCTGAGGCCATAGGTGCGACGGCCATGATTTTTTACTTTCATGGTGCCAACAATCTGAATTTTTGTCTATTTTTGCAGACATAAAGATTGCAGCTGACAAAATGGCCGCAATTCACTATTGACGAGTCTGCAAGACCGACATGAAACCATCGATGTCAGCATGGAGCTCAGCCGCAATGCACTATCGACGAGTTTGCAAGACCGACATAAAAGAAATAATTATGGTAAGAATCAATTGTTTTGTACAAGTGACAGACATCGCAAAGCGCGATGAAGTGATCAACAACGCCAAAGCCCTCGTGGCCGAGACCCTGAAAAGCGACAAGGGATGCAAGTCGTACGACTTCTTCGCAAGCACCATTCATGACGATGTGTTCATGTTCTGCGAGACATGGGAAAGCCAGGCCGATCTCGATGCGCATTCGGCAACCGAACATTTCAAGAAATACGTCGGAGCGATAGAGAAGGTGTCCAAGGTATCCATAGAGTCTTTCACACGCTAACCCTGGCAGACTCTGTCGGGAGAACACAGGCGTCCAACAGAACGTAGAAGCTTATTTACAATGCGTTATTCGCCACTCATTGATTCAGAACGAGTGACGAATAACGCATTTACTATCAAATAGTTGACGCTGTTTCTTAAGTAAAGATCCGCTAAAGGCATGAAGTTATATAACTCATTATTAGTAACTTATCAGCCACAACTCCTATTCATTACTCTTACGGGGTGGACCGTGCGGGCCATGGCGGCGGCTCTGACGAACTTGTAAGCTGTAGTTGTAAGACGTTCCCCTTTTTCATTATACATTTACCCCAAGGCAAAGCCTGCTCCTGCTCTAATGGAGCCTTTCGTCGTCCACTAGATTTGATTACTCCATAGGTAAAACCAAGTCTGGATTCATATTATCTTTTTCTTGAGAAAGTGTCAGATTATTGTCATCAGCTATCCTATGATGCCCATTGACCATAATTTTGAAAAAGCCGTCAGGAGGAACTTGACAGCCGGCCGGAGAAAGTCACCTTGTGGTTAGTGAACACTTTGCCTCCATCTGTCGTATTCATCACCCGCGCCGCTTAAACCTAGTTCCTCCGCGAGAACGATGCGGAGGAACTTGCCGAACTTGCCGGGACATGGATGACGAGCCTGCCGAACCACGGCCAGCCTACCGATGAGGCGCGGTCTATTCAGGATCCGGCTTCAGCCTGTTGATGTCCTCGGCGCTCATCCCGGTCACTTTCGCGACCATCTCTCCGGACATTCCTCCGGCCAGCAGGGCCTTGGCCACCATGGAGACGCCCTCTGCCTTGCCCTTGGCCTCACCCTCTTTCAATCCCCTATAGTAGCCCTGTTGCTCCGCGCCCTCGATGTACGGCTCCATTTCTTCCTTTGTCAACATGTCGCTGAAATAATTATCGATTTGCCCCTCGTTGAGACCGCTGACACGCATGGCGCTCTCAAGCTCCTTGAACCTTGCGTCATCTCGGTCCCTCGATTTTGCAAAGATAGCGAAATTCCTGAATATCCGGCACCACGCCGCGACCGGGGCGTCGTATTCCTCGGAGTGGCGCATGATCCTCGGCAATTCCAAGAGGTAGAACGAGATCTGGTCGCCGAACGGCTCACCTGTCTCGACCTCCAGAGTCCTGTACTGGTAAAGGATCTTGTCATCGGAAGAACCGGGGTGCCTGTCCTCGTAGTTCATGATGCAGATGACCTTGACCGGGGCGAGGGCGTACTTCTTCCCGCCCGGCTTTACCTGCCGGCACACAAGCCTGGACCCGTAGTAGAACAGCCTGTCCCGTTGGTCTGCGCGCGACGCCCTCTGCATCTCCACCAGGAAGGATCTTCCGTCCGAGGTCCTGCACAGCAGGTCGAATAGGATCCTCTTGTCCAGAGGGGCGATGTCCGCAAGCTCTGTGTTCTGGAACTCCACTGTCTTGATGTCCTCCCGCAGGATGTCGTTGAGAAGCGTGACAAGAAGGCTCGGGTGGTTCTGGAACAAGTACTTGCACGCCCAGTCACAGGTAAGGTCGAGGTACTCTGGCGTCGCGAGCCTTTGCGCGTAGGTGTCTTTCTCCTCTTCGCTCATGCAGCCGAACCTGCCGTCGTTTTCCATCAGTTGCCTGCACCGTTGGTAGCGCCTGAGATACTGTTCCTCCGCGTTGTTTGTGCGGAGGGTCTCGGAAGTCTTCATAATTGATCAATAGTAGATGTTTATGTTGTCATAGTCCCGGAAGCCGATCCGGGATCTGCGGCGCAAGTTAGGCACAGCAAACATAAATAACGAAAAGAAACAGAAATTCCGTCATAAGAAACAGAAATATTTTTTCTTAGCAAGAGACAAGAATAGGTTGTATGATGAGTTTTTGCCTTGTTTCGGTCGGAATGCCGTTGGTTGGAGGTGCCTTGGCGGCCTACGCGCTACGCGCGCCCTTTCCGGGTGAAGGGCCGCCAAGGCACCTCCAAGCAACGGTAACCGACACCATGTGCGAGCCGGCTGTTCCGCGTCAATGGGTGGTTGATAATTCGTTTATTATTAAATAGTTAACACTTCGCCTTGGGTGCGAATCAGCCAAAGATGATGAGCTATAATATTTACCGTCAATGATTTGCGGATCGCACTGATGTTCGCTTTCTCTTTATGGTGGGTCACTGAGTCGCCACAGCGGTCTACGGTGGATGGCAGTTTGGGGGTAAGCATCCGACAAATCACGACTGTTATTTGTCTCCAGCGTGATATAACTTTGCCGATAAATCAAAGTTATATCTTTCCCACCGGTCGATGAGCCTGTCAAGGTTGGTTGGTTTGCCACCCACAGGCACGGGAGGATGCTGTGGGTGGGTTGAGAGGCCGATTCGTGTGTCTGACCCTATTCCCCAACAAGGGGGTCAGCCACAGCGACCTGCCTCAGACAGTTGTCAGAAGCACATCTCTGTGTCCGTGGTTTGAAAAGCATAGGTTCGGAAGCTTATGAATCAAAGCGAAACTATACTTTGCCTTGATCCGGCCGGGAGGAATATCTTGCATTAAGGAACTTTGCTGGAGATGTCATGTGGAACAAGGTTCACAGTGAAATCCGTTTAATGTCTTGTGGTAAAGAACCTCTCAGCAGGGGAACATGAGGGACAAGGCTCGGTGCACAGTCGGGCGTATTGTGGGAAGGGACCTCACAGCTGGGAACATGAGGGACAAGGTTCGGTGCACAGTCGGGCGCATTGTGGCAAGGGACCTATAATGAGGGAGGGAGGGGCGTGGAATATGTATGAGAAAGCGATTAAGAATCAGAGTGTTATTTTGTAATTTCTTTCCTTTCTCTTACCGGGCGGACCGGGCGGGCCATGGCGGCGGCTCCGATGAACTTGTAGTTGGAGGCTTTATCATTCCCTCCAAGTGCCAAACCTGCTCCTGAACGGGTAGTATTGGCGTAAATGATCTGATTGCTCCAGAGATAAACTGTTTCGGGATTGAAGTTTCCGCCAGCCCCGACACCATTAACTCGATAATTTTTGTACCATCGTTCTCCGGTGCCTGTCAAAGCCATCTTATTACCCTGCTTGTTTTTCCGGGTGTAAACGTAATATATGTAATAGCCGTCACGACCGCTCATGCCCTTGTACTCACCGTTGAATAAATTATTCATATCGTCTCTGCTTTTATTAATGGTTTGGCCATTGACCATTATTTTGAAAAAGCCGTCTGGAGGCACCATATAGCCGTCCGGCGATGGATCATAAACTGTTTTTATACCGGAATACTCGTAATTTACCAAATGAGCGCTAGTGAAATCTATTGAAGTATTGTTCCACAGGTTGTAGTAGTTGGTGTTCAGCCAATGCTGATTTTGCGCTTCTCCATATTCGAGATTGTCTCCTAAATACAAAACATTAGGATTCTTGATTCCGTCTTGAATATTTTTGAGTTGGTCCTCGATTTTGTAAGCAAGCTCTCCGAAATTGTATTTCACCACGGATCCGCTGTTCATGAAGCCGACGATAGGGTCTTTACGGCCGAACTGGTAGTAGACGTTGTTGCCGATCCAGTACTCGATACGCTTTCCACGTTGAATCACGGTTAGATCCTTCTCATTTTTCGATTCTTTCTGAGTAAACCTTATATCACCTACACGTTTGACGTAGTATAGATTCTTCGGGTCGCACCAGCCGAGATTGTGAGGAGCCGATGTGAACGTTCCGTAGCCTTCGTTCCATGTGTCGAACTCCACGTCTTTATTGCCAAAAGTACCCGTTGCAGAGTCCCAATCTTCATTGACCCAGATGTGCCAGCTCCACATGATTTTCCCATTGATGTCATCGCTGTCCTTTATGCCCAAAACAGCGTTACCCTGCTGGATGGCATCACGGTTCACCTTGAAGGTCAGGTAGTCGTAGCCGTCAGTTCCGCTTTTATCCAGTTTGACATCGGAGATGAGGTTGTAGGCGTCCTGCCACACAAGGATTGCGCTTTTGGCATCGGAAATCTTGGGGCTGGTGATGCTTTTGCCATTATAGTCCTGGAACGTTTTCAGCGCTGTGGCCACTCCGACAATGTTTTCATTTTCGAATTTATAGCTACGTTCATTGTCTTTCCCTTTGGTTATCGCGTTGCCATAGACAAGAGGCAGCTTGTAATAACCAGGAGCGTTCACCACATAACAGTTGGCTGTACTCATTACATCGTTAACCATGGAAAGATCCTTAGGATGATCAGGTGTCCCGACTGTGTCTTTTAGACGCATAACCCAGTCCCCATCCCAGTCCGTTGCCGTCATCTGCGGACAGAATGTCAGGTAACGCTTTTCCGGACTTTGATCGTCAGCAATGCCTCCGCCTTTCCAACTCGTGCTATCGGGTAGCCAGACTTTTTTTTCTACTGGGATACGACCTGTTTCATGATAATAGTCATAGTGCTTTTTAATTATCACCTTGATTGTATCTGGAAGGAAATCTGTATACTCTTCCGCATCTGTTGCCTCAGCTGTCCAACCTACCGGTATTTTCGTCTTATAAGGGTCATTTTTTCGATACTTATAACTAATTACCTTAAAATAGGCGCCTTTTGTGACGGTTGGATTAGCATAGATATAAGAGTCTGTCGTGTCTCCAAATGGTTCAGAAGACGGATTGCTCTCATTTTCCTTCTGATAGCTGCCAGTGACTATGAACTCATATTTCCAGACTGATGAAGTTGTCGAGATCGTGTAGACATACTCCTTGCCGGGTTCCCACTTGGTGACCCCGGTGGAACGGATATTTCCTCTAAATAAAATAGGCTTGTCATCCTTACGTACAAAAAGAACGTTAATCATAGCATATTCGGGGATTTCCTGAGGAATCAGCATAAAGGTATTTTCGGGAATCGAGTCATTAAGCACTATGTCATTCTTCCCATCGGATGGGTCAGTTGAGCTGATACTCTTGACTTTACAATTAAAATTCTGAGAAAATGAGGTAGTGCCACTCAAATCACTCCAGATGAACTTTTCTTTGTCAAAGTTATAAACACAATTTCCACTACCAGCGACATCCACTATCGAGATGCTTTTTATAGTACCGTCCATCACATCACGCACTGCGAACTTTATCGCGGAAAGGGCGTGCTTGAAATTCATGGCGACCTTTCCTTTGTCGCTTCCTGCTTTGTCGCAGCATGCAGTGGCGAACATCAGATCAGGCTGGCTTACAGCGTCATTATAAGTTGATGTGTCTGGGGGGTTGCTCACACGGGGAACCGTGAACTGGAACCTCGCCAGACTATCATTAACGACCAAATCCTTCAAAGGATAGTTCTCTCCATTCTGAGAAGCATAGACCGAATAAACAGAAGCCGGAGCATAAGCAAAGAACCTCAACTCTTTCCCGGCAGGTGGCCAATGGTATAAAGGGTCGGTGGTCCATACACTTCCATTTGGCTTAACGGTAGAATAAGCAGGAATATACTTTTTATTATTATCATCCGGGAAGAAGGCGGTGACGCCGAAGCCATCCTTGCCGTTGACTTTCTTGAATGTACCGTCGTCATTGACAGGAGTTGACCTTGTGGCTGTATGCTCCTCCGAGTCCTCAATGTCCCTGACGTAAGTGTGGAGGTACAGCTGCATGTCCGATCCTTCTGCATTAAGCACCAACGGCTGAAGGAACGCGGATGTGTCATCGGGGTCACTCTGGGATCTGGTCTGCCTGACGCCAGGCTCACCTGTGGTCACTGTGAAACGCAAGACATCGGAAGACATGCCATCACCGACCAGGTCCTCCTGCACGCAGGCACAAGGCAGACACGCGATGACAGAAAGCAGTCCGATGCGAAAAGGCACGGAAGATAGTCTTGATAACCCTGTAATAGAAGTACTCATGCTTAATCGTTATTAATTAGTAACGGCCGCCATCTAATTCGATTGGAACTTTGACAGATGTCCATTTTTCAACAGTGACGGTAAACAGGATAGGCGTGATCGTCACCTCGTAGCGGTACTCAAAGTTGCGGACAATGTTGAAACGCTGACCATCATCGGGGTTATTCCCGTTTTCTCCGTAATCCCGGAAATCTATCCGGTAGGGGCGGTCAATGCCATTCACCTTCAACTCAATGTACGAGCAGTCTTTGCGCGCCTTGCCATCTTTGTCCGCGTTGAGATATTCCGGGACATAGATTGTCCAGCTTTTTTTGTCCGTGCTTGGAGCGAAGTCAAGCGGGCCGTCAGCCGGGTCGCTGTTATTTGCAAGGTGTAAGGCTGAATTGAGTTCACTGTTGACAGTATTGCCGTACATCCCAAGCGGAGGAGCGCAGGCGAATCTCTTGTTGTAGTTGCTCAGTGTCACGGAGTCAAGCTGCACCGTGGAACCTTCGCTCAGGCACACCGTGATCTTCGCGAACGCGCGAAGCAAATCAATTTGTCCTAGATAGGCCTCCACTTTAGGATCGAAAGTAATCTCATCCTCGGTGGTCAGGACACCGTACATAGGAATCGGGGTGTCTTTCGACGGGGTGAATGGAGCCTTGTATTCGCCCATAGCCCAGTCCGCATTGCAGACATCTTCGATTGTGGTCTTTTCGACTTCGAGATACTCAGACGGCCAGTTGGCTAATGAATCAGACGGCCAGTTGGCCAGCGCCACAATCTTGAATCCTGTCTTTGGTGGGTTCTGAATTGTGCCCCTAAGTACCCATTCGTCAGGATATTCACTATTGTCTTTAGGTGAAACCTGTTCTGGCTTAAAACTTTGCAGGAATTTGTTGTTATCCTTGTCAAAGAACAGTATGTGAAGCTTTTTGACATCGATGAAATTCTCGCAGCCGGTTCCGGTCTCTTCAGTTTCAGTGAGCGCTCTGGACGCGGCGGACCCTCCCGCGCTGACGCGCAGGCTTACATGCATGACGCTCTCGTCGCAGTCACCACCCTCTTCGTAGATCAGTTTTCCGCAGGAGAGAAGCGACATGCAGCCAAGCATCGCCAGCAAAAGAATATGCAAGGTCCTTTTCACCGATTTGTCTTACTTTACTATAAATCCGTGTCCTGAAGGACAACCTTCCAGGAGTTGATGTAGATGAACGAGTTGATCCACCTGTCCTCATCGTCAAGGAAGAAGATCATGTTGTACTGATCCTGCCGGTCAAGGTACTCCTGGTCGTCCATGGACGCATTGTACTTGCCCTTTACAAGGAGGGCGAAGTCAATCAGGGGGACGGACAACACGGGGTCTCCGGTCGCTATGTTCCTGACAATAAGGCGAGGCTGATGGATGTCATTCCGCCCGCCGACAAGCCGTGCCGTTGTGAGCTCCGCGACGACGACATTGAGGCCGGAGCCACTGCCAGAGGCCTTTGCTGCGGAGGATACGCGCTTCTCCACCTCAGCCGAGCCGGATTCCACAGACCACGCCCGGTAATCGACCACGCGCCTTCCCACGCATGAGGACAAGTCAAGCCTGTCACCGGCATCACCCTGCAGGATGAGACTGTTGTCCCAGTCCATGAAAGCGTTGTCCGCAACGATGGAGAACGCGAACCTTTCCTTGTCGATCGGCTCTCCGGAGATGTGCTGGAGCACGACATTGAAATAATTGGTGTTCTTGGTCAGGCTGACCGTGACAGTCCCCTCTCCCGCAGTGAAATCAGTTCCGGAAAGGAAGCCGTGGTAAAGGCCGTCAAGATCCGTGTCGGCGTAAGAGGACCCGTCAGTGTCCGACTTGAGGTTCAGGGAGCATTTAAGACCAGTCTTTTCGGCAGCCTTCGCGACCGTGAACGAACCATTGTCTCCGGAGTCGCACCAGGCAAGCAGGTCATACCTTCCGGCGGGCACATCGACTTCCATCGAATAGTCTTCGGCGGCGAGCGCGGCGCCGCCATCAGTCTTAGACCAAACTATGCTGCCATTCTCGTCCAACACGTAGAGCGTCACACGTTCCACCTCATGAGGGAACGCGTCGGCGAATTTCATGTTCATGTCGTAGCGGAACCTGACCTTGATGGAGCAGTCGCCCTCATCATCGTAGATCAACCCGCCGCAGGAGACAGCCATCCCGCAGGCCAGTGCCGTGGCGAGCAGTCCGGTGATTGTCCTTTTGAATACAGACAGCATAGCGGTAGATTTTGTAATTATCTTTCAAGGAACACCACCGACGCCGTCCCGCGCCGGCGATGTCCTCAAAAACCAAAGATTGTTTATGAATATTCCTGATTAAAGATCCACAGTCTGGTTCACAACCTTCCAAGAGAGGACGTTGATCTTCGCCGCGACGTAGTAGTTCTTGGAGTCATCTTCGTTCGGCACAATCTCCTCGTCAGGGTCATGCACTGACTTGCCGAGGTTCTTGATGCTGTTGATGGTGATGATGTAGTAGTGGTTTCTTACCACGCCGTAGTCTCCATCCTTCATCGTGTATTCCGCAGCTGTCTTGTCGCTTTCGCGGAGATGCTCGATCGGAATATGGTAGTACATCATGCCATTCCTGTAGAAATTGCATTCGGTGTCATACTTGTGAGGCTCAGTGCCGTTCAGAAGCTTGTTGGCTTCCTCGGTCGTCACTGCTGTGCTGTTGTCATTGATTGTAGCCTTGGCACCGTAGTAATAGTTTTCCGCATCCTTAAGTTCAAGGTGGGCGAAGCCGTCCGCCGTGGCCACAGTGTCAAGATCAGCCGTGCCTACCTGGGTGTACTTGGTCTCATTGTTTTCCATGGTCTTTTTCCAGATGATCTTGTCCGGGTTCTTCGCCTCATAATCGTTCAGAGCGGCAGCCTTATAACTATCCAATTCAGCGTAGAGAGCCACCTTGTAGTTGTAAAGGGTGATAGCATCCCCTTTCTCGTCGGTTATCCGGGCGCCAAGAAGAACGGTTGTGGCGGTGCTAGGGAGATTCTTGATTGTCTGCACATTGTTTGTGTTCTCGCGGCAGTAAGCGTGCCCGCCAAGCTGGACTTTAAGGCCACTGTAAGGGATGTAGTTCAGGGTGACGCCATCTTTACCATAGTAAGGGTTGTCGCTTGAGTTGTAGGTGGTCGGGTAATAACCTGTTCCGTAGTTTGTTGACTTGGCCCAGTAGCTTCTGAAGTTCTGCGGGTCGTTCCACTCGAATCCGAGGCCGTCCTTAGTCCAATCCGCGTCGATGTTCTTGAAGCAATAGGAGTCCTTTGTGGTGGCGTCAAGTCCCCATCCGACCACTTTGTAATACAGGTCCTTATTCTGTCCGTCAACCACGAAAGATCCGATCTTTCCCTTTTCTTTATTAAGGCTCTCGCCAAAATCAACCTTTACCTTTGCCGCAAGCCTCTCGACATAAGCCTCGACAGGATTGCCGGCTTCCTGTGCCTTTTCCTCAGTCTCCTGGAAGTTGGCCGTGGTAAGCTTTGTGCAGTAATAGCCGGTGCTTTCGTCCCCGTTGTTGAATGATGAGCTTGACATCATGAAGTTGGTCCAGCCAACCTGGGCATCTGTTCCGACGGTGGCGATGGCTGTCTGAACCGCTTCTGCAGCATCGGAGATGCTCTTGCCACTGATGTTAGTTTTGATCCAATCGTCATTAGAGTTCAGGATCACAGACATGAAGGCCGGGTAATTATCTATCTTAAGGTTCCTCAGGACCACAACGGCATCGGAGAGTTCCTCGACATTATTGTCTGTTGAAGCGTCAGTGCCGTTTGAGGTAAAGGTCAGATCTTTTTCCTCTTTCTTTACATACTGGTCGTACGATCCGTCGGCATGGTAGAAGACGAAATAGGCGTTGTTGATTTTCTGCTCAGCCGCAGTGCCGTAGTAGAACGGAGGCTCAGCGGCGGTTCCCCTTGAGGCAGGATCAGAGTAGTTGATCTTGACATTGATGTAGGCGTCGCCGTCCTGAAGCGGAGTCTCGACAGCCTTCTCCTTGTTGCAGGCCACAAGCGCCGCCAGCGCAAGCCCTGCAATTGCTAAGTGTTTAGTTTTCATAAATGATGGATTGATTATTTGATAATATAATATATTCTTCTTGCTTCCTATAACCGTCATTCCTGCTCTTTCTCTTTCAACCCGCCGGTTTCCCCGCCTTTGGCGTACCGGGCATATTCCTCAAAAATCATGGCCTGCCCGGCGGCTTCAACCACGCCCTTTGCCTCAGCGTTCCGGAAATGCACGGCGGCGGCGGCATATTCCTTCATCATGACCGCCAAAACGCCCCTTGCGTACTCAGCCTCACCGCTCTCCCCGGCCTTTTTGAGCCTTCCCTCCGCGGTGACCAGGTCTCCGCGCTCCATCGCGGCGTTGGCGGCGTTGAGGTTGGCCACCTTGTCCTCAGGGTACATCACGGCAGCGGTCTCGAAGACCTCGTTGAACTCGGGACTTCCCGCCGCAAGACTCTCACCCGCCACGAAGAACTCATTGAGAGAGAGTTTACGTGGATTGGCCTTCATCACCCTCAGAATCTCCTCCGGATCGCTGAAGCCGCGTATGCTGTACTCTATCCTGTACTTTGTGCAGCGGAGGCGCGGATAGATCTCTGACTTCATGACCTTGTAGGCCGCCGGATAGTTTCTGCGGATCCGGAACTCCCTGACGTCCGGATCAACGGACCCGTCCTGCGCGATCTTCAGGATCCCGGATGACTCCGGAAGAGATGAGGCACGCAGCCACGCGATTAGCCCCTCCCAGTTCTCCGGCTCATAGTCGGTCTTGACGATCGAAGGATCGAAATGGTAGAGCTTCAGGACATATTCACGGATGGTATTGGTCCTTTCGCGCGCAAGGTCGGTGTTGTGGGCATAGGTGGCCTCCGGGGAGGCGAATCCCTTGAGCCATATCGACGAGACCGTGATGTCGCTGTCATTGCGCACGGAATCGATCGTCGCGCGTATCCTGCCGAGCTCGAGGACATTGTTGTGGTAGTCCGGATAAATCTCGGTCCTGTCGACAGGGAAGTCGATGTAGGCGGTGCCGCTAAGGCTGCGCGTCTTTACCTTCTCACCCTGGGGGCTGACATAAACGAGACCCGGGGTGGCGGGAGTCCAAAGGGCATTGGCAACAAGCTCGGAGACCTGGCCTCCCGTCTTCTCCTCACAGCAGGAATAGTCGCTTCGCCTAAGGACGAGACGGCAGCCGTTCATCCATTCCTTGTAGGCGATGTCCGCATGATACGGTATGACATCCGGGTTCTCTCCTGTCCTGAACGATGTCTCGTCCTCTCCCGACATTCTGTGGTCATTGCGGAGATAGTAGTAGTAACGCTGTCTTCCGTAGAGCCCGACCGAGGGAAGGTCCAGGGTATCGGTCCCGCTGACAAGGCAAGGGGTAAGCAGGACCGCCTTTACACTGTTTACCTTAAGGCCCGAAACATCAAGTTTCATGTCAACCGCGACCTTGGAGCCGTCGCGGGTCACCCTCGCGTCCCTCGCGCTGACTCCCTCGATTGGCGGAAAGGCATCCGTCTCTCCACCAGCCATCCCAAATGCTCCTCCCGACGCGAACGCACTCTGGCCGACAGCCAGAAGAAGAACAGCGGACACTCTTATCATCATCATGTTTCTCTTCATCGCTTCAATCCTTTAGAATAAGTACACAAGACTGACTGACAGTTTGGTGATCCCGTAATAATCATGCTGGTCATCAGTCGAGATCTTCTTGCCGCATCCCGCGCAGCGGAAGGTGTCGTACCAACTGTGGACCCAGCCAGCCCCCGCCTCGGCCTCAAGATTCCAATGCTGTCCGAGGACCCAGGCGTAGCCGTAGGCCAGGCCGGCTCCCGCCATCCATCCTTGGTAACGGTGGTCTTTGATCAGCCTCCAGTCGGTGCCGAAGGCGTCGGCGTCGATGTCGAACCCTCCTACATTGAACTGGCCGCCCAGAAGGTGTGCGCCGAAGAAGTGTCCCGCCCAGGCGTCGCAGAGCCAGTAACGCACCTCCGGCTGCAGGAGCCAATGCTTGAACCTTCTGCCGCCCGAAAAAGTCCATGGGTTCAAGTCCGCGGACAGGTCGAAGGTCCATTCCGGGGCCAGACGGAACTCCGCGCCGAGGTTGGCGGTGGTCGTGAAGTCATGAAGAAGGTTGGTCTTCACGCCCATCCTCTGGGCCACAGCCGGCCTGGACACAAAAAGGGATAGTAAAATCATCACGGCTCCAGGCAAGACACGACACATCCTGCGCCGGGCGTTTGTCACGGTGCTATTCATTATCTGATGGTAACTTTTCTTTGCTTGAGTGGACGTACTGACAAGCCGCTGAATCGCAGAGAGTTATACCCCCCCCCCAGACATAATTGCGCAAAAATCCGAACCTTTTGAGCAGGTCCGGCCGAGTTCGCAGCTTTCAGTTTGAATACCGACATAGTTTCTATCAACGTTATCAATTAGTGTTGCTGAAGTTCAACTCGGCAACAGTAGAATCTTGGTTGCAAATTTAAACCGAATAATTCAAATTTCAAAATCTTTGTTAATTAATTTCGTTTTAAAGGACAAAAAAATATCGCGGCAAGGCAGAATATGAAACACTCCGCCCAGAGGAAACATTCCCGGGAAAAACAGCTGGGGAAACAGAGTCGGGAATACCCGACTTTTCAGTAATAGAGGAAACATTCCCGGGAAAAACAGCGGGAGCAAAGTACCGATCAAGTCATGGAGCCGCCGCACGGCGGCAAGGTTTGACACCGCCGCCGCGGCACATTCTGACATATTCCCGGACAAATAGTTTAATTTTCAGGGAAAATGGCTATTTTTGCAGGATGCATACCGCATGCATGTCACCAAAGGTAAACCTTTAACAATTATAAACAATTAAAACATGGTCAAAGTCAATTTGGGAGGATGCTCCTCCTTTGTTAAGGAAGAAGATTACAAAGAATATGTCGGAAAGGCCCTCGCCGCCTTCGATGTGCTTGAGAGCGAGACAGGCGCCGGCAATGACTTTCTGGGATGGAAGCACCTGCCGTCCCGGACGCCGGAGGCTCTTGTCGCAGAGTGCGAGGCGGTGCGCGACAGCTGGAAGGCAAAGGGGGTCAACCTTGTCGTGGTGATCGGCATCGGCGGCTCATACCTCGGGGCGCGCTGCGCGATCGAGGCCCTCTCACATAATTTCGCCAAGCAGCTCGGCGGCGCCAAAGAGGCTCCGGAGGTCGTCTTCGCCGGCAACAACCTGTCCGAGGAATATCTCGCCGATCTCATGGACCTTGTCGCCCAGAGGAATGTCGCCACAGTGGTGATCTCCAAGTCAGGCACCACCACAGAGCCCGCGGTCGCATTCAGAATCGTCAAGGAGCACATCGAGAAGGAGTACCCGGACGCCTCCGAGAGAATCGTCGCCATCACCGACGCCCGCAAAGGAGCGCTCAAGACGCTCTCAACCCAGGAAGGCTACAAGACTTTCGTTGTTCCCGACAATGTCGGAGGACGTTTCTCGGTTCTCACCCCTGTCGGTCTTCTGCCGATCGTCCTCGCCGGATTCGATGTGCGTGAGATGCTTGCCGGAGCGTTGGAGATGGAGAAGGCCCTCGCGGTGAAGGGAGAGGACAACCCTGCCGTACAGTACGCCGCCATGAGGAATCTGCTTTACACGAAACTTGGCAAGAAAGTAGAGATCCTTGTCGCGTACAATCCTAAGTTCCAGTACCTTGGAGAATGGTGGAAGCAGCTCTACGGCGAGTCCGAGGGAAAGGACCTCAAAGGAATATTCCCGGCTTCGGTCAACTTCACCACCGACCTTCACTCAATGGGGCAGTTCATCCAGGACGGAGACAGAATCGTGTTCGAGACCGTGGTGAACATCCAGAAGAGCAACCGCGAGGTGGTCATCGACACTGACGCCCAGAACCTCGACCAGCTCAACTACCTCGCCGGCCAGCATGTGGAGCACTGCAACGCGATGGCTCAGCTCGGGACAAAACTCGCCCACATCGACGGCGGTGTGCCTCAGCTTGAGGTCTCCATCGAAAGGATCAACGCCTTCAACCTCGGCGGCCTGTTCTATTTCTTTGAATATGCCTGCGGGATCAGCGCCTATGTGCTCGGTGTGAATCCGTTCAACCAGCCCGGCGTCGAGGCCTACAAGAAAAACATGTTCGCTCTCCTCGGCAAGCCTGGCTACGAGGAGCAGGGCAAGGCGCTTCAGGCAAGACTTTAGAAGCCTATGACCTGCGAACAAAAATTCAGGGAGACATACAGACGGGAGCCCGAGGGGCTCTCGTTCTGTCCTTACCGTGTCTGCCCGCTGGGAGCCCACTCCGACCACCAGCTCGGAAAGGTGACCGGCCTGGCCATAGACAAGGGAATCCACATCGCCTTCGCTCCTAAGCAGAACGGAGTCATAGAGTTCTCATCGCTCCAGTTTCCAAAACGGGCGCAATGGCATGTCTCCTCCGTCCCGGAGACAAAGCAGGGAGACTGGGCAGACTACCTTCGCGGAGCCACTCAGAAACTCGGAGCCCGGTACCCGCTGCGTGTCGGACTCAGCGGAGTCATCGAAGGGTCGCTTCCGATCGGAGGGCTTTCCTCTTCAGCGGCGGTCACCATCGCTTTCCTCAAGGCCCTGTGCACGGTCAACGGCATTCATCTTTCCGATGTCGATCTGATCAAGACAGAGATGGCCGCCGAGAACGACTATGTCGGAGTGTCATGCGGCAAGCTTGACCAGAGCTGCGAGGTCTACTCCAAGAAAGACCATCTCCTCTACCTTGACACCAGGGACGACAGCTACGAGCTGATCCCGACCTCCCCGGCGATGAAACCCTACGAGATCGCGATCTTCTTCAGCGGAGTGGAGCGCACCCTGGCCGGCAGCAAGTTCAACATGCGCGTGGACGAGTGCCGGAGCGCCGCCTACGCCCTGAAGGCCTACGCGGGCATGGAGTACGGGAAGTTCAACGAGACCTACCTTCGCGATGTTCCGGAGGAAGTGTTCCGCAAGTTCAAGGACCGCCTTCCCGAGACCTGGCGCAAAAGGGCCGAGCATTGGTACGGGGAATATGACCGCGTGCAGCGTGGCGCCGAGGCCTGGAGAAACGGCGACATCGACACATTCGGACGTCTCAGCTTCGAGAGCGGCAGGTCCTCCATCGAGAAATGGGAGACTGGATCTCCGGAACTCAAGAAGATCTACGAGATCATGACCCGTACGGACGGTGTCTACGGCGGACGTTTCAGCGGGGCCGGATTCAAAGGCTGCTGCATGGCCCTGATCGACCCGGACTTCGCGGAAGGGATATTCAAAAAAATGGAGGAAGAGTACCTCGCGGCGTTCCCTGACCTTGAGGGCCACTACTTCGCATGCGTCTGCCACAGTGCCGACGGAGTGAAAGTTTAGCCTACCCAGACAGCGGAATGCCTCATTGGAAAACACTGACATAGGAAAAACACCGATATATTTATGAAATGTCTGATTCTTGCCGCCGGGTACGCCACGCGGCTCTATCCCCTTACAGAGAATTTCCCGAAACCACTCCTGAAGGTCCGGGACAAAGCCATACTTGACTGGCTGACCGATGACATCAAGACATCCGGACTTGTCGATGAATATGCCGTCATCTCCAACCATAAGTTCGCGGAAAACTTCCGCGAATGGGCGGAGGGACGGCCGGAGGACAGGATCACCGTGCTGGATGACGGCACGACCACAAACGAGACCCGCCTCGGGGCCGTGCGCGACATCGAATTCGCGGTCGACAAACTGGGACTCGATGACGACCTGCTTGTGGTCGCAGGAGACAACCTCCTGGATTTCAGCCTTGTGAAGTTCATTGAATACTCCCTTTCAAAAGGGACGTCCTGCATCATGCGCTTCTACGAGCCTTCGATGCAGCGCCTGACCAAATGCGGAGTCGTGGAGGTCGATGACAACGACCTGGTCCTGGGAATGGAGGAGAAGCCCGCCGAGCCTCGCTCGCACTGGTGCTGCACTCCTTTCTACTTCTACACGCGCCGGGACGCAAGTCTCCTGCCTAAGGGGATCGCGGCAGGATGCGGGACAGACGCTCCGGGAAGCTATGTCGCCTGGCTTGCGGCACAGACTCCGGTGCATGCCATGGAGATGCCCGGCAAACGCTACGACATCGGGGATCTCAATAGCTACAGGAGCGTCTGCGACCAGTACAACGGGATCGTGAAATGACAGCGCTTTGTCCCATGTAGTTGTCCCACACGACCCCGCGCACGGATCCGCCGAAGGCATCATGCCGCCTTCCCCACCGAGGAACGGGCACAAAAAAAGGGAGCAACCTTTCGGTTGTTCCCTTTTTTTGGCTTTAAGGCGTCTGCATCCTTATTGCTCGTCAGGACCCTGATCGTCCGGTCCATTCTGTGGACCCTGCGGACCTGCCTGAGGGCCGTAAGGGTTCTGAGGCCCCTGCTGGGCACCCGCCTGGGCGGCGCGGTTCATGTCCTCGGAAGCAGCGTTCCAAGCCTTGTTGAGTTCCTCGGTGAAGCGGTCAATGTCAGAAAGGTTCTGATTCTTGACTGCCTCCTTAAGGGAGGCAAGCGCAGACTCTATCGCCGACTTCTTGTCGGAAGGAATCTTGTCGCCGTAGTCCTTAAGGTTCTTGTCTGACTGGAAGCAGAGGGCATCCGCGTTGTTGACCTTGTCAACCTTTTCCTTTGCCTCCCTGTCAGCCGCCTCGTTTGCCTTGGCCTCGTCACGCATCCTCTGGATCTCAGACTCGGACAGACCTGAAGAAGCCTCGATTCTGATGTTCTGCTCCTTGCCGGTAGCCTTGTCCTTGGCTGAAACATTCAGGATACCGTTGGCATCGATGTCGAAGGTAACCTCGATCTGAGGTATTCCTCTCGGAGCCGGAGCGATTCCGTCAAGATGGAACACACCTATCTCCTTGTTGTCCTTTGCCATTGAACGCTCACCCTGAAGCACGTGGATCTCGACTGAAGGCTGGTTGTCAGCCGCGGTGGAGAAGACCTCTGACTTGCGGGTCGGGATGGTAGTGTTGGCCTCGATCAATTTGGTCATGACACCACCAAGGGTCTCGATGCCGAGTGAAAGCGGAGTGACATCCAGAAGGAGCACATCCTTCACATCACCTGCAAGCACACCACCCTGGATAGCCGCACCGATGGCGACAACCTCGTCCGGGTTAACACTCTTGTTAGGCTCCTTGCCGAAGAACTCCTTGACAAGCTCCTGCACCTTAGGGATACGTGTAGAACCTCCCACAAGAAGAACCTCATCGATGTCTGAAGCCTTAAGCTTGGCATCTTCCAAAGCCTTACGGCAAGGCTCGATCGACCTTTCAAAGAGGCTGTCGCAAAGTTGCTCGAACTTGGCTCTTGTAAGTGTCTTTACAAGGTGCTTAGGAATTCCGTCCACCGGCATGATGTAAGGAAGGTTGATCTCGGTCGAAGTCTGGTTGGACAGCTCGATCTTCGCCTTCTCCGCGGCTTCCTTCAATCTCTGAAGAGCCATCGGATCCTTCTTCAGGTCGATGCCTCCGTTGTCCTTCGCGAACTCATCGGCAAGCCAGTTGATGATCTCCTGGTCGAAGTCATCACCACCAAGGTGAGTGTCACCGTTTGTGGACTTGACCTCGAACACGCCGTTGCCCAACTCAAGGATAGAGATATCGAAAGTACCGCCGCCAAGGTCATAGACAGCGACCTTCATGTCCTTGTTCTTCTTGTCAAGACCGTAGGCAAGGGCGGCAGCCGTAGGCTCGTTGATGATTCTCTTCACATCAAGACCCGCGATCTTGCCGGCCTCCTTTGTGGCCTGACGCTGAGAGTCTGAGAAGTAGGCAGGAACCGTGATGACAGCTTCGGTCACTTCCTGACGAAGATAATCCTCCGCGGTTTTCTTCATCTTCTGGAGAATCATCGCTGAAATCTCCTGCGGGGAGTAGAGCTTGCCGTTGATGTCGACACGCGGTGTGTTGTTCTCGCCTCTTACCACCTTATAAGGCACTCTGGCGATCTCCTTTTGAACCTGATCATAAGTCTCACCCATGAATCTCTTGATGGAGAAGACAGTGTTCTTCGGGTTCGTGATGGCCTGACGCTTTGCAGGATTACCGACTTTTCTTTCACCGCCGTCGGTAAAGGCGACTACGGAAGGGGTGGTTCTTTCACCCTCGTTGTTGATAATGACGGTAGGCTGATTGCCTTCCATGACCGCAACACACGAATTCGTGGTTCCAAGGTCGATACCAATAATTTTTCCCATATTCTTAAATCTCCTATTTTTTCTTTTTTTCTTATCCCGCTCCGTTTCCGGAGCCGGACGCCAAGAGTATTATCGAATGTCATGCCATTGCCGGACCCATGACAAATTGGCAGACATTCCTTTTCCGAGACCTTTCTGTTTGACACTTTGCAGACAGAACGTCACATTCACCGGTCAGAGCATGTCACCTTCCGGCGCCTCGCGCATGATGCCTTGCCGGCCGGGGGCGGCGGATCTTCGCCTGCGACGAAAAAGGGACGGAGAATCTCCGTCCCTTTTTCACCGGTCTGAATCCCGACTACTCTCCGGCCTCCTTCAGCCGCTCGGCGTTCTCCGCGATCTGGAGTTGGTTGATGCACTCCTGGATGTCACCGTCCATGAAGACGGGAAGGTTGTACATCGACCAGTTGATGCGGTGGTCGGTCACGCGGCCCTGCGGATAGTTGTAGGTGCGGATCTTGGCGGAACGGTCACCTGTGGAGACCATTGTCTTGCGCTTCGCGCCTATCTCATCAAGATACTTCTGATGCTCAAGGTTGTACAGACGTGTACGGAGTTCCTCAAAGGCCCTGTCCTTGTTCTTAAGCTGGGAGCGCTCCTCCTGGCACTGCACGACAAGACCGGTCGGAAGGTGGGTAAGACGGACAGCCGAATAGGTCGTGTTGACACCCTGTCCACCAGGCCCGGAGGAGCAGAAAAGATCAAGGCGGATGTCATCCCACCTGAGGTCGACATCAAACTCACCAGCCTCCGGGAAGACCGCCACGGAAGCCGCGGAAGTCTGGATCCTGCCCTGGGTCTCGGTCTGAGGGACCCTCTGGACGCGATGCACTCCGGACTCATATTTCATGATTCCATAGACCCCCTCATCGTTGGACGACAGCTTGAAGACTATCTGCTTGTAGCCTCCCGCCGTGCCTGGAGTCTCATCATTGACCTCAAGCTTCCACCCTTTCTTCTCGGCGTACTTTGAGTACATCCTGAACAGGTCTCCGGCGAAGATGGCCGCCTCGTCACCGCCTGTGCCTCCACGGATCTCGATGATGGCGTTCTTGCTGTCGTCCGGATCGGCCGGAATCAACAGAATCTTGATCTGCTCCTCCATCTGAGGTATCTTGGGCTCGATCTCGGCGATCTCGGCCTTGGCCATGTCCCTTAAATCCTCATCCTTCTCATTGATCATTATGTCTTTGGCCTCAGCCAGCTCATCGACCATTTTCTTGTACTCAAGGCCGGCCTTGATGATCGGCTCAAGCTCCTTGTAGTCCTTGTTGAGCTGGACGTATCTCTTCATGTCGGCGATCACCTCGGGATCGGCGAGCTGCTTCTGAAGTGACTCGTACTTGTCCTGGAGGGCCAGGATCTTGTCCACTAATGTATTCTCTGCCATATTCAATGGTTAATATATTCCTAAATCGACTTGAGGTAGCAGCGGCGGCGCATGTAGAGCTCGTGCTCGTACTTGGCCCACACGTTGACCGCGCCGTTGGATTCAATCTGAGGATTGGTGATCGCCCACTTTGTGCCGGCCTCTCTGTATTTCCGGGACATCGCGCAATGGTAGATAGACGAGACCCCGGTGTTCTGCCACTTGGGAGTGGCCCCGTTGATCATCAGGTCAACCGTGTCGTACGTGTGCATGGCTCTCAACAGATGGAACCAACCAAACGGGAACAGATGCCCCTTTGCCTTCTGGAGCGCGCGGGAAATGGTGGGGAAAGTGATTCCGAAGCCCACCAGCTCCTCCTTGTCATCCAAGATAATGCTGCTGGTCTTGTCCGAGACAAAAGAAAGAACCTCGCCGGCCTCCTCATCAATCTCCTCCTTCGTGAAAGGAATGAAGTTGTAAACCGACTTCGCGAAGCTCTCGTTGTAGACATCAAAGAAGTACCTGACCATCCTCTTGTCTTTCTTCAGTTTGCCCAGGCTCCCCTCGTGCAGGTTGTACCTCTGCTTGAGAAGCTCCGCGATCCTGGTGATCTTCTCCTGGAGAGGCTGGTCGGCGGCGATCTTGTACTGGACCCAGTCACATTCCTTACTGTACCCGAGGGCCGTCACGAAGTCATTGTAGTAGGGGTAGTTGTACAGGCAATTGAAAGGAGGAATGTTCTCATAGCCCTCTATAAGCATGCCTTGCTTTCCGAGCGTGTTGTAGTAAAGAGGACCGTGGATCTCGTTCATCCCGTTCTCCTTTGCCCAAGCCTCAGCCGTGCCCAGAAGGAGTTTGGCGACCTCAAAGTCATCAATCGTGTCGAACCAGCCGAAACGGGCCCTTTTCTTGTCATAAAGAGCGTTGTACCGAGGATTGATCATTCCGCAGACGCGGCCTACAACGGTCTTTCCGTCAAGGACCAACCACATCTTCCTCTTGCAATAGGAAAGCGTGGAGACCTTTGTCAATGACCTGACCTGGTCACTGTGTAACGCGGGAACATATTGAGGACAATCCTTATACAACAAATCGGGGAACTTGATGAACCTCATCAAATCCCTCCTGCTCAAAACCTCGACTACTTTATAATCAGACATAAGTACCCAAACTACAACGCTCCCTTCTCAGGAAGACATCCACAAAATTAAGAAAATGTCTTGTTTTGGACAAATCTGGACGGCTAAAGTTTAAGCGGCGGCGCTACAATCCTTTCGCCTTGCCCTCATCCCAGATCTCATCCATCCGGGCAAGCGTCATGTCATGAAGATCCATTCCCTTGCGGATCGTGTTCTCCTCCAAGTAGGTAAAACGGCGGCGGAATTTGTCACAGGCACGGTTCAGAGCCGTGTCCGGATTGAGGCCGTAAAGCCTGGCCGCGTTGATCGTGGCGAACATGAAATCGCCAAGCTCCTCCTCGGCCCTGTCCCTTGCCTTCTCCCTGCCATCCACGGATCCGGCATTGTCCATGGCGTCCATCTCGGCCTGAAGCTCAGCCTGCTCCTCCTTGACCTTGTCCCATACCTGTCTCTTATCCTCCCAGTCAAAGCCTACTCCCCGGGCCTTGTCCTGCATCGAATAGGCCTTAAGGATCGGAGGCATAGCGTCCGGAATCCCGGAAAGAATCCGCTTGTTTCCCCCTTTCTCCTTGGCCTTTAGCATCTCCCAGTTCTCCGAAACCTGCTCCGCGTCGGCAACCTTTGTGGTAGAGAACACATGGGGATGACGGTAGATCATCTTCTCGCAAAGCTTGTCCATCACGTCCGCGATGTCGTAGCGCCCCTCCTCCTCGGCGATCTTGGCGTAGAAGATCACGTGAAGGAAAACGTCTCCAAGCTCTTTCTCCAGTGCCTCCTCGTCCTTCTTCAACACGGCGTCACTGAGCTCATAGACTTCCTCGACAGTCATAGGGCGCAGGGTGTCAATGGTCTGAGCGTGGTTCCACGGACACTCGGAGCGAAGCCTGTCCATTACTTCAAGCGCCCGCTGGAACGCCTTTAGTTTCTTTTCATTATTAATCATATCCTGCAAAATTACTAAAATCTCTGAATATGCGAAGAATATGCGGACAGCTTTCCGTCACATCGCCCCGGGGGCAGAACGCCGCCCTCCGCACCCGGAACCACGCTTGACGGCTCCCCCGGGGGCAGAACGCCGCCCTCCGCACCCGGAACCGCGATTGACGGCTCTCCCGGGGGCAGAACGCCGCTCTCCGCACCCGGAACCACGCTTGACGGCTCCCCCGGGAGCAGAACACCGCCCTCCGCACC
>DJOW01000016.1:43803-69048 GCA_002437305.1 Bacteroidales bacterium UBA6428 | reverse complement strand
GAGTAGAAATGGTCTCTGACATCACCCTCATAAGGGCCAAGGAACCCTTCGCAGCCGTAACTTGCCTTGATCCTCCCCTCCTTGCGGGTGGCTTTGATGAAATCCAGCATTCCACGGAACATCTCCGATGGAAGCTGAAGATCCGGATTCAAAGCAGCGCGTCCTTGCGGGAATATTGAGAAAAGCCTCCATTCCTTCAGGCCTAGACTAATCAGAAACTCCTTGATCTGAGAAAGTTGCGAATAGTTCCTACGGTTCACACACGTCACGACATCAAAAGCGATGTCGGACTGGACCGCCATACGGATTGTCTCTGCGGCACGGGTGAAACTTCCTTCACGGCCACGAAGCCAGTCATGGCTGTCCTGAAGCCCGTCCAGACTGACGGTCATAGAATGAAGACCGGCTCCGAGGAGACGCGAGAATCTTTCTCTTGTCATCCCAAAGCCGTTCGTCACCATCCCCCACGGAAATCCACGGGAATATATTCCTTTGCCACATTCCTCCAAGTCAGCCCTCATCGTGGGCTCTCCACCTGAGACAATGACGAAAACCTTGTGTGGATCGGTCTTTACAGCGATGGAATCCAACACCGTGAAAAAGTCTTCCTTTGGCATGTCCGGTGTGGAGGCAACCTGTTTGCAGTCACTCCCGCAATGCAGGCAGTGAAGATTGCAGCGGAGCGTGCATTCCCAGAAGAGCTGCCTCAGAGGATGTTCCTCCTCTTGAGACTTGCGCAGAGACCTTGCGATGTCCAACGCGATTCTTCTTCTGATCGAAATTCCGTCCATCCGTTACTCGCTCTTCTTCAAAGTCTTTGTGCCTTTCAAGGAATACTCACCTGAATACCAATTGCCGTCTCCGTCTTTCAGTTTCTCAGCCTTGACTGTCAGACTGTCCCGCTTGAAGGAACCGTTTGCATCTCCGTCAACATCGTCGAAATAGAACTTTACCTCATCATACGGCCAGACCCTGTCATAATTACCAACGGCCTTGCCGTTCTCATCTGTGTAAATGGCATCCTTGCCATTATTCAACCGCAGTTCCGAAGGGGTGACACGGATGCCTTTGATGGACTTTCCGCTTTCATCCACAACTGTCAGGTCAACTTTGAAATCACAGGTCGGAGTGCCATACTCATCCCGCTGTTCAAAAATGTTGTCTCCACAACCGGAAAAACCGAGCATCGAGAGCAGTGCCGGGCCTATGGCCGCGATCAGTTTAGCAAATGACTTTTTCATAATTTTGAAGCTTTAATCATTTGTACCAAATCCGATGATTCCAAAAACTTGCAAATAAAATCAATTTATCACCTAGATCCTTACCAAAGTTTTCACCTCATACAGATCAAAACAGCTTCTTAAAGCAAACGAATATCCACTCCCGGCCTGTCGGTCACGCGGCCGATGACGGTCGCCTTGTCCCCGTGGCCGGCAAGGATGTCGATGGCCTTTTGAGCCTCGGACTCATCCAAAGCCAGAACCATTCCGATGCCCATGTTGAATATGTTGAACATCTCTCTGTGAGGGATGTTGCCGTACTTCTCAAGGAAGCGGAAGATAGGAAGGATAGTCCATGAGCCTTCCTGTACCTCTATGCCTTGGCCTTCGCGGAGGATTCTCGGGATGTTCTCGTCGAAGCCGCCGCCGGTGATGTGGGCGACTCCGTGCACGTCGCAGTTGCGGATGACATCCAGGACCTGCTTCACATAAATTCTGGTAGGAGTCAGGGCGACAAGGCCGAGCGGCTGGTCGGACTCCAATTCAGGATAGACCTTGAACAGATCCAGATTGTTGTCGGAGAAGATCTTGCGGACGAGGCTGAAGCCGTTGCTATGGACTCCGGTGGAGGCTATTCCAACCAGCACGTCCCCGGCCTTGACCTTCGTGCCATCGATGAGTCTGGATTTCTCCACGACTCCTGTGGTGAAGCCCGCGATGTCATATTCACCATTCTCGTACATTCCAGGCATCTCGGCTGTCTCTCCGCCCACAAGGGCGCATCCGGCCTGTCGGCAGCCTTCCGCGACTCCGGCCACGATTGCCTCAACCACCTCCGGACGGGTCTTTCCCTGAGCCACATAGTCAAGGAACACAAGCGGTTCCGCTCCCTGGGCAAGGACGTCGTTCACGCACATCGCCACGGCGTCGATGCCGATGGTGTCGTGCTTGTCCATCGCGAACGCGAGCTTGAGTTTCGTGCCGACACCGTCCGTTCCGCTGACCAAAATAGGCTCCTTGATGTTCAGCTTAGAAAGATCGAACATTCCTCCGAACGATCCGATGTTCCCCATCACGCCGAGCCTGTCGGTCGACGCCACGTGTTTCTTGATCCTGCGGACAACATCGTAACCTGCCTCAAGGCTGACACCCGCCTTCTCGTAATCAACTGCCATAATAGTTTATCTCTTATTATAATTAATTATCTGTCAATATATTCCTAAAACACCAAAGCTAATCACTCATTAGAATTTATGCTCCTCGTTGACCTCCTCGATGCTGGAGTAGAGGGCCGTCGGGTAGTCGCCGTTGAAGCAGGCCAGACAGAGGTCGCTGCGGTGGCCGGCCTCGAAAAGGCCCTCCTCGGAAAGGAACGCCAGAGAATCGGCCTCGATCGCCTGACGGGCCTGCTCCAGATTCCTTGAATAGCAAAGGAGCTCCTTGTGAGTGGACATGTCCACTCCGTAGAAGCACGGATTCTTGATCATCGGGCTGGCGATCCTCATGTGGACCTCCTTCGCCCCGGCCTCGCGCAGCATACGGACAATCCTAAGTGACGTGGTCCCGCGCACGATCGAGTCATCCACCAGGATTATCCTCTTGTCTTTCACGATGGTGCGCACCGGAGACAGCTTCATCTTCACACCCTTGTCCCTCATCTCCTGCGACGGCTGGATGAAAGTCCTGCCGATGTAGCGGTTCTTGATCAGGCCCATCTCGCTCGGAAGACCGCTCGCCTCGGCGTAACCGGAAGCGGCACTGAGGCTGGAGTCCGGGACTCCGACCACGATGTCCGCGTCCACATGCGACTCCCTGTAGAGGATCTTGCCGCTCTCCTTCCTGAAAGAGTGGACGTTGCGGCCTTCGATGTCGCTGTCCGGGCGGGCGAAGTAGATGTATTCCATGGCGCACATGGCGTGGCGCTGATAATCTGAATATTTCCGGCTCCGGATTCCGTGATGGTCGATTGTTATGACTTCTCCCGGCTCCACATCGCGGACAAACTCCGCTCCCACAACGCTGAACGCGCAGGTCTCGCTGCTGAGGACATAGCCGTCGCCGATCCGCCCGATGGACAAAGGCCTCAGGCCGTACTTGTCACGCATGGCGTAAATCCTGCGATTGGTCATGACCAGAAACGCGAAAGCCCCTTCGATCATGTTCAGGGCCTCCATTATCGGGTATATTCTCGGACTGTTCCTTTCGACAGGTTCCTTCTTGATGAGATGCGCCAGGATCTCGCTGTCGGAAGTGGACTGGAAAAGGCTGCCGCGGTCCTCCAAGTATTTTCTTAACTGGGCGGAGTTGACCACATTGCCGTTGTGGGCAAGGGAAAAATCTCCGGTGTTGTGCTTGAACAGGAACGGCTGGACATTCTCTATGCCGCCACCTCCGTGTGTAGAGTAACGCACATGGCCGATCGCCATGTCGCCGTGCAGAGAACCGAGGTTCTCACTGTTGAAGACTTCGGTCACAAGTCCGAGTCCCTTGACCCGGTGAAGTTCTCCTTTATCGTTGACCGTAACGATTCCGCAGCCTTCCTGGCCGCGATGCTGGAGCGCATGGAGACCGTAGTAGGTCACCTCGGCGGCGTGGGGGACACCCCAGACACCGAACACCCCGCATTCTTCTTTAAGTTCCTTTGAAAACATATTCCTTTCGCGGACTAAGCAGCCATTGAAGGGACAATCCCTTAACGCTTGCCAAAGTACAAAGATAACGAAATATTCGCCGCGCGGCAAAAGAAAATGAGACCGGCCCCATAAGTCAAATGACCATGAGACGGTCTCAAAAATCATCAGGTTGGCCAAAGGCGCTTTGGTCAACCTGAAAATACTCAAATAAAGACATCAGTACGTCACTGATTCTGACGCCACACTTTCCGAGTTCAGTTCACTGATGGCCGTAACTAAATAGGTACCCTTCGATGAAAGGCCGAATGTCTTGTCTTTTGTCGTTCCGACAAGTGTCGCCTTCTTTTTAGAACCATCCAGTTTGTACACCGCGAACAATGGCCCCGCCCCGTTCCAGGAAAGCGATGAACCGTTTACCTTGACACCAGTCGGAGCATCGGGCTTCTTTTCATCGGCAGCAAGAAGGTAAGGGATCAGAGTCTTTGTTCCGAAAGCCCCCTTGACCGCGTCTGTTATTCCGATCTTGTTTTCCGTCAAACTTCTGGCACTGTACAAAAGCGCGCCTTCAACACGTTTGATTTGAGCGGCATAGTTGTACTGGCTGTAGAACGAGGCGGATGTCCTGAAATCTGTGCCGGATGCGTCCGGAGCGAAATTGTAGATTCCGTAGCCTGCCATCAGATGGCTTTTGAACGCATTGTCTACAAACCACTTAATCCTTGTCTGGAATGTCGAGACGTTGTAGTACAATTGAGGGATGATCACATCAACCCAACCGTTACGGGTCCAGTTGGCGACATCGGCGAACAAAGAGTTGTAGTTGTTGTCATAGTTGCCCTGAGGGCTGACGGAGAAGATTACCTCAGGACGGGTCCGGACTATCACATCATGGATCTTTTCAATCGCATTGGAGACATTGGCGCGTCTGAAATCCTCGATCTTTGAATATCCAGTGCCATATTTGGCATATTCAGCAGCATCATTCAAAGACTCACCTTTCTCCAGCGACGGGTAAAAATAGTCATCCATGTGAAGACCATCGACATCATATTTCGTGATAATCTCCTTGATGATCGCGGCTATCCTGTCCTGAACCTCAGGCAGAGCCGGGTTATAGACACGGATCTTGTTGTAGTCCTTGACCATAGAGGACGGAATTTTAGGATCCAGAGCCGGAAACTCAGCCGAGGCGGAGCCTCTTGTCTCGACACGGTAAGGATTGATCCAGGCGTGGAACTGCATCCCGCGGGCGTGTGTCTCGTCCACCAAAAACTTAAGGACATCATAACCAGGATCCTTGCCGGCAGTGCCGGTTATTGTTTTGCTCCAAGGCTCATACTGAGACTCATAGTAGGCATCGGCCTTTGACCTGATTTGGAAGAATACAGCATTGATGCCGCATTTCTCAAACAGATCCAGATACTCGATGTACTTTTTCTTCTGGGAAGCGGCATCATGCGCGCCCATAGGCCAATCAAGCTCCCAGACAGTGGCAACCCAGACTCCTCTGAGTTCCTTGCGCGGGAATTCCACCTTGGCCGGATCGGTCTTGTCCTCGCCCTCGGTGGTGCCTCCCCCGCCGGAAGTGCCCCCTGGCTTGAAGGGCTGCTCTTCCTTTCCGCAAGCGAAGAAGGCCGCACACAGAAGCGCGTACAGTAATATTCTTGCTAATCTTTTCATTCCCGCACCAATCAGTCGTCAAGAGCCACCTTTATCGGGAACTCACATATCGCGAATCCAGAGTCGCAGCGGGCGGCGAACAGGTAAAGTCTGCTGTCCTTTCCTTCCGCATCCTTCTCGATAAAGTAGTTGAGATTGGTTCCCGGAGAAATGCTCTTGCCGCCGCCAAGGATGAATGAATATACCGGTTTGCGGTCACCCTCCTCAAATTTGGCAAGGCAGTCAGCCAATGTCTCTCCTCCCTTCGTGATGTCATAGACGTACATCGTCGGAGTCACATCCTCGGTTCTGCCCGCGGTCATTGTCACCAAATAGCGTTCCTCGTTGAAACTAATTATCTGGCAAGCTGTTGACTGTGCAGCCACGCTGGTAGACTTGAGAGAATACTGAACGGACATCGACTCGTCCACAATCTTCGGCGCCATATAGATTCCTCCGAAAATGTAGCTGTCGGTACCCCAGATCCTGTTGACAGTGATGTAAGAGTTGGCACCGGTCGCGGAACCGAGAACAACCGCGCTGGCTGGATCTATCTCCTTCCAGTTCCTTATTGTGAACCTCAGGACGTCAGTGGCTTTGTTGTTGCCGAAGAACACATAGCCGTTGCCGTTTTCATCAAGGTTGAACGAAGCGTTGTCACCGTGCCTTGAGTTGGCTCCATCAATAGTGTCAAGCGTGACATTCAGGATCACTTCCGGAGCGGAAGCCGGAGTCTCGTAGTAGTAGATCTTTAACGGAGACCACTTGCCTCCTCCGGAAAGGTTGCTCACATAGGTGTGGCCATTGATCACAGCCCCGCTGTGGACCGGGAATGTTCCGCCTGTCACACCTTCATTGTTCAGCATGATCGGTTCGATCTTTCCTTCCTTCAAATCGGAAACCTTCAGAAGATGAGGGTTCGTGCCACCCTTTCTGGAGACCACCAGGACATATTCACCGTCAAATCCGGCCCAACGGGTTGAGGCTGAATTGAAATGTTCGTAGGTGTTGTTCGTCGCTGCGCAGAAACCGTAAGTCTTGACCTGTTCCCAATCAGCTCCGAAGACCGGAACCTTTTTCCTGACACGAATGAAATAGTCCTTGTAACGGTTGTGGTTCTTGATCCTGAGAACCAATGTCTTCTCTGTCGTTTCCTCATCCATGGAGAAATCGAATACATCTTTTTCCAGCACCGCACCATCGGACAGAGCCGCCTTGACCATCAATTTGGAGAAATCCGTTGCCGGATCAATTCTCTTGAAGTCGATCATCTTGTTCTCTTCATCGATGCGTCCTTCAATGACTGTCGCTCCATCAGCACCCGCATTGACTATCTCTATTGATGAGATCTCGGTGTCGTAGGGCTGCTCGACCTGGCTCGGCAGTTCTTTCTCACAGGAAACGAACCCTAAGGCCAACAAGGCGAGGGAGAATCTTATTATCTTTTTCATAATCATCTGCTTAAATATTAGTTAGAGGAATCTGGCCACCCTTCGGTCTGGGTCAGCTTGTAACCCTTGTTGGCATACTCGGTGATGGTGTTGGAGCCAACAGGAGTGAGATAAGGGTTGATGTTCGGCACATTGAGGAAAGGAAGCCTTCCCTTGTTCTCGGCAGGGTAGAAGAATCCTACCATCTTGTCTCCATTCTTCCCGTCGAATGTGATCAGGTCGCCTGATGCTGTCATCACACGGATCTTGCCCTTGTTGCCGTCAACCAGGTCACCCGGACATTCGGCAGGGAAATTCACCCAGGTGCCGACAAGAAGGTCAACGTTGGCGTCCGTGTCCATATACTCAAGTTTTTTCCACCTTCTCAGATCCACGATCCTGGAATGCTCGAACGCGAACTCCATTCTGCGCTCACGCCTGATCTCCCAAAGGAGAGCCGGCACGTCGGAGTCCCTGGCCGGATCGTCGGGAAGAGCCGCCAAATCCATCGGAGCGGTCTTCTGGACGCCTCTGTCAATGGCCTCCTGAGCGAGAGGTCGGTTACGGATCTTATTGATGGACAGATCAATGTCAGCCTGGGTCACGGAGCCTGAACCGAGTGTGGAAAGTTCCGCCTTGGCCTCAATCCAGTTCAAAAGCACCTCAGCGTACCTGAGGACAGGGTATCCGTTCAGATTGTTTGCGGAAGTGTATTCAACTTCCGGAGATCCTCCGGGTGTGTCAAGGTACTTCAATGCCGAGCGCGGGATGAATTTCACAGGGTACAGATAGCTGCTCTTTGACGTGGCGGTCGGCTTGCAGTAGAACGATGCCTCGAAACGGGAATCTCTGGTTTTGATAAGGTTGGCCATCGAGAAATCATCATGGTTCTCAACCATCGATGTCTGCCAATCCTTGCCGTCCACACAGGCAAAGGCCTTGATGAGAGCAAGGTTCGGTCCAACAGTCCTGGACTCTTTCACATTGGAATAGGATGCCACACAATGGGTCACACCCTGTGCCGCGTCGTATTTCCTGTAAAGAATCACATCCTTGCCGGAGGCCAGATCCTTGGATCCGAAGAGCGAGCGGAAATCAAGCGTTATGTCAAATTGTCCGCTGTTCATCACGATGTCACCGGCCGCGACCGCGAGATTGAAGAACTTGGTGGCCTGCGCGGAATTGTTGTAGTAATACTTTTGCCAACTGCCTTCGTAAAGAGCCCAGCGCGACACGAGGGCAGCTGCCACATAACGGTTGATGTTCTGCACGCCATCATTGAGACGGATGTTCGCAAGGGCATATTCAAAGTCATCATAGACATTGTCCATCACTTCGTTTCTCGGGGTCCTGTCCTTGTAGAGGTCATCCTTGTCGGTGTTCTTCACCACGTGGTCGTAGTAAGGAACATCACCGTAGGAATTGACCAAACGGGCATATTCCAATCCCCTGAAAAGCCTGGCGACCCCCATCCAGTGGGAATATTCCTCCGTGGAAAGAATGCCGGTCATCCTGCTGTCGATCCTGTCGATCATCACGTTGGCCCGGCGGATCCACTTGTAGTTGTCGCCCCATCCGGTCGAGGTCGGCACGGCACGGGTGAACTGGCTTTGGGTGGAATAGTTCACGATGTCATCGCTGAACGTGTAGTCAAGCAACGGAGCCGAAGAATGGGTCCAACCGGTTCCGTAACCCTCGAAATAATGAAGATAAAAGCTGTTCGAGTAAAGGCGCACCTTCTCGGCGCTGGTCCAATAGGATTCATCCTCGGCCACGGTCGGAGAAGGACGGTCAAGCACCTCGCTGCAGGCGCCGAAGAGCAGCGCGAGACCTGCTGTTGCTGTGAATATCTTGAGTTTCATAATTTTTATCATTTTTAGAAGGTTAGCTGAAGACCCACAGAGGCCGACTTGAAAGTAGGAGTACCCACTCCCGTTCTGGTCAGGTTGTAGCTGGAGGTGTTGAACATGGAGTAGCCAGTGATGGCCTCTGGATCGATAGGCAGTCCCCTGAGATGATCAAACGTAAAGAAGTTCTCAAGCGACACGTAAGCCCTGACCTGGCTAAGGCAAACCTTCCTGAGGAGCTTCTGCGGAAGCGAATACCCAAAAGTGATGTTCTTGATCCGGAGATAGGCCATGTTCAGCAGGTACTTGCTCTGCACCTGCATCGTGAAGCCGGTGTTGGACCCACCCAGATCCCAGGCGCGAGGGTAGAAGGCGTCGGTGCGGTCTTCTCTCCAATAGTCCGTCGTGAAAGTCTTAGGAAGGGCACCTTCCTTGGCGTTGTAGCCAGGAATGGCAAGCTGCCCGCCTCCCCAGATCTTGCGCTGGCCTATGCCTTGGAAGAAAATAGAGAAGTCGAAGCCCTTCCAGTCAGTGCCTAGCCTGAAACTGTACTCGTAACGAGGGGTTGTGTTGCCGATCACGACACGGTCTCCGGGATCTCCATTCGTCCCTGATCCCGAAGAAATGTAGCCATCGCCATCGATGTCCACGAACTTCACATCGCCAGGACTGCACACAAGCTTGTCACCGTTCTCGAACTCAACCTGATAGACAGGATACTTGGCGGTCTGCCTGTTGGTGGAATGGATCGTGCCTCTGTAGATTACGTTGACCCTTTCGATCCTGCCGTCCGCACCGTAGACAAAGTCATCCTTCTGGTAAAGACGGTCCGTGACATAACCATAGATGTCGCCATAGCGGCGTCCGGTGGAATAGGCGTTGCCGAGCAGGCGATCCTCCCAAGGAGTTTCCCAGTCAGCTCCCTTGGTGATCTTTGTGGTAGCATCAGCAAGGGACGCGGTGAAGTTGATTCCCAGGCCATTGGAGAATCTGTGGCTGAAATCAAACGCTATTTCCCAACCGTTGGTGCGAAGGTTTCCGTAGTTGCCCATAGGAGCGGAGTCTCCAAGCGTGGAAGGAAGAGTCTCACCAGGGATGATCATGTTTTTGGTGTCCCTGCGATACCAGTCAAAGGTGAGTCCGATGCGGTTGTCCCAGAACCTGAGGTCGGCTCCGAAATCAAGCGTCTCTATCATCTGCCACGTTATGTCACTGTCCACCAGCGAAGGAGTGTCATATTTGGTGACTTTCTGCCCATTGCCTCCGATCCACGAGGACTGTCCACCCGAAAGGATTGACTTGTAAAGGTTGCTGGATACCGACTGGTCGCCGACGCTGCCCCAGGAAGCCCTGATCTTACCGAAGCTCAGGACAGGCTTCACAGGCTCAAGGAGACTTTCATTTGTGAATATCCAGCCGGCGGAGAATGCCGGGAACCATTTCCACTGAAGGTCGGTCGGGAATTTGTGCGATCCGTCACGCCTCAGGTTGGCCTCAAGGAAGTACCTGTTGCCGAAAGAGTAGTTGACACGGCCGAAGAATCCCAGACGACCGGACCAGTCCCTTGACCCCGAGGCGAACTGATCTCCGGTGGCCGTCGCGAACTGAGGGTTGTCCGGAACGGTAAGGTTGTTCTTTCTTACAGTGTATGAACTCCACTTGCCGGCCACGAGATTCATACCGAGCATGAACTTGAAATCATGCTGGTTGTTCTCGCCAAGAGCAAGATGGTAGGTCGTGTAGGCGTTGATGGTGTTGTTGTCATTGTTGCGGGAATAGTTCTTGACATAGTCAGACTTCTCGCTGACGTTGGAGTTGAGATACCTGTTGACAGGGAATGTGTAGGCAGGCATTCCTCCGGACTCCACAACCTGTCCCTCCTCGTTGACGTAGACCTGGCTGCCGTTCTCCACCCATGCGGTCGGAGAATACCAGTGCTGGCCGGCCTCGAAATAGACGACGGAACTGTTCTGATCACTCATCTGCCTGTCGTAGGTGTAGTCAAACTGGAAATTCCAGTTCTCCGTGAAGTTGAGCGTCATCCCGAGGTTCATGTTGAAATACCTGTTCCTCAGGTTGTCGGTGTTGCCAGCCATCAGTTCATACGCGGGCTCCTGAAGATAGTGGTCTCTCTCCATCACTCCGATCGGGAACAAAGGACTCCATCTGTAAAGGTAGAGCCAAGGGTCAGCGGATGTTGTGCCCACGCCAGGGTAGCGCTTGTTGCGGTCGGAGTAGATCGCGCTGGCGCGCAGGGTGAGATATTTGTTGACCTCACTCGTGAATCCGAAGGATGCGTTGTACCTCTTGAAATCATCTGTCTTCGCAGGCTTTGTCATTCCGTTCTGATCAAGGTAGCCTAGCCCGATGTTAAACGATGTGTGATCGTTGGAGCCTGTCACGGAAAGGTTGTGGGTCATAGACGGGGCCCACTCGCGCACCATGGCCTTGACACCATCGTAGAGACGGTAACCGTACTTGTTGGTTCCATCGTAGTACCAGTCGCGACCGTAAAGGATAGGATCATTCCAAGCGACTGTGCCGCCATATTTCTCCTGCCACTCGCGGACTTTCTGGAGACTGTTCCCATCGATTCTCCAGAAGCCTCCGGCAGGCATCGGGGATTCCCTGTTCACCTGAGCGTCGTAGGTATATTCAAGAGCCTCGATTCCGCCGATGTTGATTTCCTTGGCCGGATTCTGCCATGAGAAGTTGTTCGAATATGACACCTGGAGTTTCGGGCCTCGGGTGCCGTTCTTTGTCGTGATGAGCACGACTCCGAAAGCCGCCTTTGAGCCATAGATCGAGGCGGACGCCGCATCCTTGAGGACTGTGATTGACTGGATGTCGTTAGGATTCACAAGTTGGATGCTCGGGATCTCCACGTTGTCCAAAAGAATCAGAGGGGAGTTCCCTCCGCTTATGGATCCGATCTGTCCGCGGATCTTGATGAGAGGATCGGAGCCGACCTCACCGGTAGGGATCACGATGTTCATTCCCGGGACCGCGCCCTGAAGTCCACGTCCGACATCCGCGATAGGACGGCTTTCCAAAGTCTTTCCGACATCGACCGAGGCGACGGCGCCTGTGATGTCAGCTCTTTTCTGAGCGCCGTAACCTACAACAACAACCTCGGAGAGGACCTCGTTGTCTTCTTTCATCATGATTGTCATCCCGTTCTTGGCCGTGACGATGACATCCTGATAGCCAAGACAAGATACCTTGAGAGACGCGCCAGCAGGCACGTTGATTGAGAATCTGCCATCAACATCGGCGACGGTTCCGTTTTTTGTCCCTTGTTGGAACAGGCTGGCGCCGATGACCGGCTGTCCGGCCTGATCAACTATACGGCCCTTGATGTCAATGTTTTGTTTAGTGGTCACTTCAGCCTGAACGGCGGAAGAAGTTTCAGCGGTTGCCCTATAACCCGGCAACGCGAGGAAGCAGGCCGCGGCAATGGCAGCGACTCCACTTGACAAATTAATCTTTTTTACAAATCCATCCATAAAAAGGTCGATTTGGTTACTGTTATTATAGTTATGCAATATTGACTATTATATAATAGTCATGCAATATAGACAAAAACCTTCATCCGACAAAAAAAATCTTGATGCTGCCCCATGCTCCGGAGGATCAAACCAGGAGCGATCCGCACTTCCCGGGCTTCTCTACCCATAGATGTCCCTGAGCACGGCCAGGGAGCGGACGTTGACGGAGGATTCCGTGTGGTGTTCGATGTACTTGAGGATGCATTCTGCGATCTCGTTGCGGTCAGAGCCCCTTAACGGGAGCAGCATAGCCTCGCCGAACGAGCTGGCCAACAGGGACTTTATATGGTCAAGATGCTTGCCTGAGAATGGCGCGAGGCCGATTGTGTCAGGATTGAATCCGAGGACGGAGCCGAGTTCAAGCAGGAACCAAAGGTGGAAATTGGCGAAGTCGCTCTGGAGGGCATCCAAAGTCAGGATGCTTTTCTTCAGCCAGTCCGTCAACCCATCCTCGTTGGTCTGATCCTTTATCACACGGAAAAGCACCTCGCTCATAAAGAGGGTCATCGTGTTCTTGTGGATATTCCCGCGAATCCCCACGAGAGGATTGACGCTTGCGAAGTTGCGCGCGAACCAGAGATCCGACTTCGGATTCTCGGTGACTTCCGCCTCAAGAATATTCAGAGGCAGGAAAAGAGCCATGGCCGCCTTGGCGCTCACCTTCACAAGGAAGCCCCGTCTTCCATATTCCCGACTGATGGTGTGCAGGACTATGGAACTCTCACCGACTTTTGTGTGGCCGATGACGATGAGTTCAGCCTTATAGCGCATCGGACAGTCGTTAAAGAGCGGTCCGCCGCTGAAGCCACTGAGCCATAGCCCTCAAGGCCTTACCCCGGTGCGAGATCTCGTTTTTCTGCTCCTCGGTGATGTCGGCGGCGGTGAGTCCGGGATATTCATCCGGAATGAAGATGGGGTCATAGCCGAAGCCTCCCCTGCCGGATTTCTCACGGGCGATCGTGCCTTCCATCGTGCCCTCGAACTGGTGCACCTCTCCGTTCACGATGAGGGTCACGACACTGCGGAAGCGAGCCCTGCGGCTGACCTCCTGCCCTGCGGCCTCCAATTTGGCGAGCTCGTGAAGCACCTTGTCCATGTTCTGATTGAAGTCCTTTGAAGGTCCGGCATAACGCGCCGTGTAGACACCCGGAGCGCCTCCGAGCGCGTCCACCTCCAGCCCCGTGTCGTCCGCGAAGCAGTCGCATCCTTTCCTGTCGCAAATATAGCGTGCCTTCTGGAACGAGTTCTCCTCCAAGGTCGTCCCAGTCTCCGGAATGTCCTCCGTGATTCCGAAATCCGCCGGAGTCATCAGTTCAAACCCTTCACCCAGAATCTCGGAAGCCTCCCTCAGCTTACCACGGTTGCCCGTCGCGAAAACTATTTTTGTCATGTTGTCTGAAAATCTGTTTGTACACTTCTGCAAATATCCGCAGAATGCGTTGTTTTACCAAATTTAGAGTCATCAAATCATCTCAGACTGGAACTGTTTTTGGAAATCCGGGAAAAAACTTCTAAATTGCAGCGCAAAATGAGAAACACGTACTTCATATCCATGATGTCCATGCGAATGCAACGCTAAGTTGCATATGTTTATCTTGTCCGTAACCGCCCGGGACGTGCGGCCGGAAAATCATCCAGAATCAATAATTGAATTTTCCGACGCCACTTTGCGTGACGGAGAAAACCATGTGCTCCACGTTTCCGGTGGACACGCAATCATATTCACAAAGAAATAATGTGCTGCCATGCAAAAACACGAATATATTCATAATCACACGTTTGAATTTGAGTGCGGCGACGCCCTGCCCTCGATAAGGCTGGCTTTCCACACGTCTCCGGTCAAAAGCGAGAATGACTGGAAGGGTGCCGCCAAAGGACGGAAAGTCGTGTGGATCTGCCATGCGCTGACGGCGAACTCGGACGCCGAGGAGTGGTGGCCGGGACTTGTCGGTCCGGGGAAAGTGATCGACACGGAAAAGTATTTCGTCGTGTGCGTGAACGTACTCGGATCTTGCTACGGATCGTCCGGCCCCTCGGAACTCAAACCAGACGGGAGCGGGTACTACCTTCTTGACTTCCCGAAGATCACGATAAGGGACATCGTGAAAGCCAACATATTGGTAAGAAAGCACCTTGGCATAGAAAGAATTGACCTTCTCATAGGCGGATCCATCGGCGGATTCCAGACGGTGGAATGGCTCATAACGGAGCCCGAGGCGATCGACAGGGCTGTGCTCGTCGCCACTTCCGCAAGGGTAACGCCATGGCTCACAGCCTGGGAAGAGGCGCAGAGAATGGCCATTGAGGCTGACCCTACTTTCCGGCACCCGGAATTACTGATCAAGGATGGCTCCCCGGAAAACCCAGACGATGACACCAGCCTGCGGTTGAGGATTCTGCTCAAAGGGGGACAGGCAGGGCTGCGGGCGGCACGCGCCATCGCCCTGCTCTCCTACCGCAGCTATGCCGGCTACAACGCCACACAGGCCGAGAACGATGACGACACTCTGTTCGCGGAACGATCCGCCTCCTACGAACGCTATCAGGGAAAGAAGCTCGCCGACCGCTTCGACGCGTATTCCTACTACAGCCTTTCGCTTTCATTTGACAGCCACAACGTGGGTCGCGGCAGAGGAGGCGTCGCAAAGGCTCTTTCCGGCATCAAGGCGAAAGTCTCGGCCATAGGAATAGACAGCGACTGCTGCTTCCCTCCCGAGGAAATCAAGGAGATGGCCTCCCACATCCCAGGCGCGGAGTACTCCGGAATAACTTCGGTCTTCGGCCATGACGGTTTTCTTCTTGAATATGGGCAGATCGGTGCGATCATAGGCAAAATCTTCCCCTCCGGGCAACAAGACTGACAAAATAAAAATAAATATAAAACGAATATGCAAGTACTGAAATTCGGCGGCAGTTCAGTCGCAAACGCCGCCAACATGGAAAGAGTGGCCGACATCGTCAACTCTGCGGTGGAAAGGGACCGCACAATCCTGGTATGCTCCGCGATAGGCGGATTCACGGACGCCCTCATCAGGGCCGGACACCTTGCGGCGTCCGGAAATGACGAGTACAAGGAGATCCTTGACGCCTACCAGCAGAGGCACATCGGAATCGTCAAAGAGCTTCTGCCTTTGGAAAAGCAAGAGGAGTTGACGGAAACATGCAGGAAGGAATTTGACTCCCTGCGCAGCATCGCGCATGGCGTGCGTCTTCTTGGAGAGCTGAGCCAGACGAGCCTTGACGCGATCATGTCGTTCGGAGAGCTTCTGTCTACCAGAATCATAGCGGCGAAACTCGCTTCCCTCGGCATTTCCACAAAATGGGTTGACGCCCGGAAGTTGATAAGGGTCAAGAAACGAGTGGAGATGCCGGAGACCGTGGTCGCGACCCAGACCACCCCCGCAGTTGACGTTAAGACCACAGAGGAGAACGTCCAGTCCTTGATTGAGTCGAACCCCATCATCTCGCTCTTCGTCGTCCCTGGATTCGTAGCTTCAGACCCGCTTGGCAGGACCGCGACACTCGGCCGCGGCGGATCGGACTACACGGCGTCGCTTCTCGCCGTGTGCTCAGACGCGCGTCTTCTCGAAATCTGGACTGACGTTCCGGGAATGATGACCGCCAACCCCAAACTCGCGCCGAACGCGCGGACAATCCACAACATTTCCTACAGGGCGGCCCTGGAGCTCTCGCATTTCGGAGCCAAGGTCATCTATCCTCCTACAATTCAACCAGTTGTCGCACAAGGTATTCCTATCTACGTCAAAGACACGTTCAACCCAACATCTCCCGGAACCCTCATCGAAAAGAACCCACCCCGCGGTAAGGACAAGGTCATCGGGATCTCGAATTCGGACAACATCGCGCTCATTTCCCTCGAAGGCAGCGGAATGGTCGGCGTGCCAGGATTTTCCAGCAGACTCTTTGAGACCCTGAGCCGCGGCGGAATCAACATAATCCTCATCACACAAGCCTCTTCGGTGCACACAATGTGCATAGCAGTCTCGGAATCCGACGCGGACAAGGCCAAGGAAGAGGCCGACAAATGTTTCGCCTACGAGATCTCGCTCGGGAAACTGAACCCACTGAAAGTCGAAAAGGGCTATTCCATCCTATGTCTTGTAGGGGATGACATAATGAACCAGTACGGAACGACCGGAAGACTGCTGTCAGCCTTGGGGCGCCACAGTGTGCAGGTGCGCGCGATCGCCCAAGGATCTTCGGAAAGAAACGTGTCGGTCATTGTCGCCTCGGAGGATGCCTCGTCCGCTGTGCGGCATATTCATGAGGAGTTCTTCGAGACCTCGCCGGTAAGGAACATCAACCTGTTCATAGCCGGGGTCGGGACTGTAGGCAAGGCTCTGCTCGGAATCATCAGCTCGCAGAGGGACAGCATCGAAAGACGGACAGGCAAGCGCGTCAATGTCATCGGGATAAGCAACAGCAGGCGCTATGTCATCTCCACCGAGGGACTTGATCTGACGACAGGATCCGGATGCAGTCCCGAGGAGGCCGCCTCCGAAATGACCGGCAAGGTCAGGAGCCTGCTGGAAAGCGGAAAGTCAGCGGCCGATGACGCCTATTTCGAGGCCCTCGCCGGTGTGTCAATGGAGAACTCAGTCTTCGTGGACTGCACCGCAAGCTCCGACATATCCTACAAGTACATCAATCTCTTCAAGAGAGGCTACTCGGTTGTCGCCTGCAACAAGATCACATTCTCAGCACCTTACGCGCAATACTCAGCATTGAAGTCAGCGGCTCTTTCCACAGGGGCGTCACTGAAATACGAGACGACGGTCGGAGCCGCGCTCCCGATCCTGGAATCCGTCCGGCGCTGCATCAACTCCGGTGACAGGATCCACCGCATAGACGCCGTGCTCAGCGGAACCATGAACTACATTTTCAGCACATACCACGGCGGACCGGCTGTCAACAGCTCAGAGCCCACGTTCGCCCAGGTCGTACGGAACGCACAGGAGGCTGGCTACACCGAACCGGACCCTCGGCTTGACCTCAGCGGAAGGGACGTGCTGCGCAAGCTCATCATAATGGCCAGAGAAGCCGGAATCCCTGTTGACGAAAAAGACATCGAGTCCATCCCTGTCCTTCCAGAGGAATATTTCTCCGGAGATGTGAACGATTTCTACAAGATGCTTGAGGACAATGAAGAGGTGTTCTCCTCTCAATGGCAAGCCGCGGATGGAAAAGGTCGCCGCCAGTGCTTCATCGCATGCATTGAGGAGACGGGGAACACAGGCTACAAATGCAGCATGGGCCTTAGGGATGTCACTTCCGACCATCCTCTCTACAATCTCATGGGAACCGACAATTCTGCCATCATCACGACGGATTTCTACCCTTCCCCACTCGTGATCCAGGGAGCCGGAGCAGGGGCGTTCCAGACGGCGGGGGGAATCCTCAACGACATATTGCAATAGGTCATCGGCCGCATACATGACCGCCGCCAAGAATCTCATGCGCATCCAGACAGTCCCTAAGGCACAATCTTGTCAAAGATCAACCGTCGATCCGGCATGAGAAATGCCCAACGATCAGGGAAAATGCTTAAATTTGCAGGGCCATGGCACGGGTGTTGCGCTCGTGCCTTGGCTTTCGCCACTTAAACGTGAACGGGAAATTAAGGAACATATTCAAGGAACATGAAGATTAAATCATTGATAGCGGCCTCGTTGGCCATGTTCATCGGCGCCGCGGCCCTCGGGCAGTCGCAGAGCTTCAAGCTCGGAAAATGGACTGAGATCCAGAACTCCATCCTCAAGGAACTCAACAGGTCGTATGTCGATTCCCTTCCGGTGGACAGGATTGAGCGTGCCGGCATCGATGCTATGCTGGAGAGCCTTGACCCGTACACGGTCTACATTCCGGAGGAGGAGAACGAGGATCTGATGATGATGATCAACAAGTCCTACGGCGGCATCGGGGCGCTCATCTACAAGCCGGACAAGGATGGCAACGTCATCATCAACGAGCCTTACAAGGGATCCCCCGCGGAGAAGTACGGACTTCACTGCGGCGACGAGATCATGGAGATCGACGGGCAGAGCACCCACGGGCTCACCAGCCAGGAATGCTCCGACAGGATGAAGGGCAAGCCGGGCACGACAGTAAAGTTCAAAGTGCTTAAAGTACGTTCCAAGGAAGTGGTGGACATCGTGGTGACCCGCGAGAGGATCCATCTTCCCGACATTGAATATGCCGGAATGCTCAACGACACGACCGGGTACATCTACCAGAGCGGCTTCACGGAGAACGTCTCCGGAGAGCTGCGCAACGCTTTCCTAAAGCTAAAGAATCAGGGAATGAAGAAATTGGTCCTTGACCTTCGCGGCAATGGAGGCGGTCTGATGAGCGAGGCCGTCAGCATCGTGTCGCTCTTCGTTCCGAAAGGCTCACTGGTAGTCTCATCCAAAGGCCAGGCGGCGGGGACCGAGAAGGAGTACAAGACCACATCCGAGCCTCTTGACACCGGGATTCCAATCATCGTGATGGTGGATTCCGGCTCGGCATCTTCTTCCGAGATTGTCACTGGAGCATTGCAAGACCTTGACAGAGCCACGGTTATGGGCACAAGGACCTTCGGCAAGGGGCTCGTCCAGAGCATCCGTCCGCTTCCTTACAACGGTCAGCTCAAAGTCACCACGGCGAAGTACTACACCCCTTCTGGCCGCTGCGTCCAGGCGATTGACTACTCGCACCGCAACGAGGACGGAAGCGTCGGGTATATTCCTGACTCATTGACGCATGAGTTCAAGACCGCCCACGGCAGGACGGTGCGTGACGGCGGCGGCATCACCCCGGATGTCAAGATCGAGGGACACGACTACAGCCGCCTCACATTCTCCCTTGTCTACTCCGGGATCATCGAGCAGTATGTCCTTGACTATGTGCGTGCGCACGAGAGCGCAGACGAGGACTTCCACCTATCCGACAAAGACTGGAACGACTTCGTGGCCTTCGCCAAGACAAAGGACTTCGACTACCGCTCAAGCGCGAGGACCTATTTCGACCGGATGAAGAAGGAACTGGAAAAGGACGGCCTTTCAAAGAATATGTCCACGGAGCTTGACGCCCTCCAGAAAGCATTGGAGATGGACAAGGAGACTTTCCTGAAGCTGAAGAAAGACGAGATCGTTCCGTTCATTGAGGAAGAGATCGCTGTCCGCTACCACTTCCAGGAGGCCGGCATCAAAATCCGCCTCCGCTACGACGACCAGCTAAGGAAAGCCCTCGAAAGCCCGATGATCAAGATCTAGCGTGGAAAACAACTTTCTGTAAACAAACATCTTGACGCTTCTTCTTTAGGCTACCTACACCATAGACGAACGTTTAAGAAGTTGAGTGTCAGAGCGATGCTCTCCACTGCCATGTTTTTTCAGTGAAAAGAGCTATCTTTGCATCAAGATCTTCACAAACGATGGCAAAGAATTATTTCAAGAGATACATCTGGCTGGTCGATCTGATCAACCGAAGGGGACCTATCTCGTTCAGGGACATCAGTGACGCATGGAGGCGCAGTCCTCTGAACGAAACCGGCGACCCGTTGTCGGAAAGGACGTTCTTCAACCATAAGGATGCCATCGCCGGGATGTTCGGGATCGAGATCCTGAATGACAGGAGCCTTGGATTCTACATAGGACACTCAGATGTCGGGAACGATGACACGGGCGACTGGATGCTTCACGCGCTGTGCATGAACAATGTGCTTCAGGAGAACTCGGACATGAAGGAGAGGATTCTTGTGGAGAAGATTCCGTCAAGCGAGAAGTTCCTGACCGAGGTCATCAGCGCCATGCGGGACTCAAAGGTGATCAGCCTCTGCTACCAGGGTTTCCGCCACCCAGAGCCGCACTGCTTCAACGTCAGCCCTTACTGCGTCAAGTACTTCAAACAGAGGTGGTACCTGCTCGGTGACAGCGACTTGGGTTTACGAATATATTCATTGGACCGCTTCGTGGACATGGAGGAGCTGGAGGAAAGGTTCGAGCTTCCGAAGGACTTCGATGCGGAGGGATATTTCCGTAACTACTTTGGAGTCATCATCGGGGAGGCTCCGGTGGATGTCAGAATCCGTGTCGCGCCGGATCAGGTCAAGTACTTCCGGACATTGCCGCTGCACGGGTCGCAAAAGGAAACGGTAACTGAAGACGGAAGTTCGGTCTTCAGTTACCACATCGCCCCGACATTCGATTTCGTGCAGGAGATCCTCTCGCATGGAGCGGACGTGGAGGTGCTGGAGCCGAAAGAGTTACGCAAAAGTATCGCTGACAATGTCGCAGGAATGGCATCGTGTTATGGGATTTCCGTTGCCAGACAGGTCGCTGAGCCGGCCGAAGCGCACACCACTCCGACAGGCTCAGAAACCTTACAATAAAGAAAATTGAATATTGATGACAGATTTTGCTGCTATTGATTTTGAGACGGCCAACGAGTGTCCGAGCAGCGTTTGCTCAGTTGGCATCGTGGTCGTCCGTGGAGGGAAGATCGTGGACAGTTTCTACAGCCTTATCCACCCCGAGCCTGAATATTACAAATGGTTCTGCCGGCAGGTTCACGGCCTTGGACCGGACGACACGGACGACGCTCCTGTGTTCCCCTATGTCTGGGAAAAGATTGGACCGCTCATCGATGGATTGCCTCTCGTGGCGCACAACAGCCGGTTCGATGAGGGTTGCCTTAGGAGTGTCTTCAAAGCCTATCAGATGGATTACCCTGACTATGAGTTTCTCGACACCCTTGCGGCGTCACGAAGACATTTCGGATGTTCTCTCCCCAACCATCAGCTCCAGACTGTGGCCGCTGCCTGCGGGTACGACCTGGCGAACCACCATCACGCCTTGGCCGATGCCGAGGCCTGCGCGGCGATCGCGATGAAGATTCTGTAACGTCCTCTGCACGACACCAAGGCCGTGTCTTGTCACACCATGCCACCCGGCGGAAGATGGTAAAGTACAACTCAATGAATATCAACCTTTAAGCCTTTTGTCTTTAGGATGATTCAGCCAAAGGGAATGCGCTAACATATTCATTGATAAGCATTTACCACCCACTCGCTCTGTATAAGTCGGTGCGCGGCAATACATTGATTAACAATCATATAAAGGGTTCTCTTTAGGGCAAACCAACCTAAGGGAATACGTTAGGATATTCATTGATAGCGAATTATCCTCCACTGCCATATTTTTGCGGCGCACCAGAGTAACTTTGCATCATCAAAACAAAACGAGTATGGAAAAGATCAATTTATGCGAGGGCGTGGTCGCCCAGATGATGGACACGGAGGCGTGGAGCAACATCTCAGGCAACTTCCCGTTCAGCGAGGCACAGCTGGAGAAGTTCACCGGCCTGCGACTTCAAGGACTCACGTCTTTGGATGGAACTGGTCGAACAGAAAGAGAAACAGATCAAGAAGCGGATCTGCCTATGTTAAAACTCATTCTTTAAACGAAGACAGCGAGGTCGGGACACCAGCCTCGCTGTTGTTTATTTTACGGACATCTTTCCCGGAAAGTGTGACTTCGGTTCCAGAAAGCACTCCTCAGACAGCGTGGTGGATAATATTCTGATAGCCAACCGATAAAGTTAACATACTCCCCTCAGAGGAGGCATGGAGTATGTATTCTCATTTTACAAACTGTCAAACAGTTAGCCTCCACGGCCTTTCGCAGCGGCCGCCTATTGCTTTTTTTAATGCAAAGGTAAGCACCCTACCTAATCAGCTCCCGATGTGCCGATGATGATCCGTGAGTCAGATCCGGTCACGGTCCTGACCGCGATTCTTGTCGGGAAAGTTGCCCTTATAGAATCCGTTATGACTTTCTTGGACGGTATCTGGGTGGGAAGGATGATGTGAATGCCGACAGCACTGCCATTCTGTGCCGGCATTGGTGGAATGGTCGATGAAGTAGTTGAGGATCTCCTCCTCCCGTGATCTCATGGCGGGTTTTCCTATATCATATCAGACACGGATATTTGCATATGACCCGTTCGGGGATTTTCTTATAGACGAAAAACTGAGAGTGGAAGTAGGAGACCCTTATAAAGACTTCTCGCAAATAGCCGACTTTCCTGACAGTTTCCTCGCCATAGACGGCATTGAGACAGGTTACGGAGCACGAATCCCGCTATGGATGTTCGGGTTCTTGTACTAGACACAGAGACATTGAATATTTCAGACCTGCCGAGTCCAACGACATCAAGAGCTTACTATTTCATCTTGATGTCCTGGGTGTTCTTGCTTTCATCTTTGCCGATGACAGGGAATGAGCCTTCGACTTTGCTGTAGGTGCAGTTCTTTGTCTGGAAGACTCCGTCGGCATGGCCGATAAAGATGCCCACAGCTCCTGTCCCGACTTCTGAGACATCATCTATCTTTCCACCAAAATGGACTTTTTCGTGGTTCCCGACGGCATAGCCGTATGCGCCGCCGACAAAATTGTTTTTCTTTCCGTGAACGGTACCATAGGCTGAGCAGTTCTTGATCTCGCCACCGGCTCCGACAGTGCCTATAAGACCTCCGACATGTACCTCATTTTCAGATGTGGAATTAATGTCGGCATAGGACGTACAGTCACTGACCTTCGCAAACGCTAATCCAGCCACACCGCCGGCATGGAAATCGTTCGCGCTCTCCAGATCCTGACTGTTTACTGTAACAGTGCCCCTGACGGTACAATTGGTTATAGTATTGTCATAATCATTATTGAAAGAGATGTCCCCTATCAGTCCTCCAGCTGCCACTGACATAGGCCTTGAGGTTGATTCCGGTGCATTGACTGTCACATTGACATCCGCGCGACAGTTTATTATGCTTGGGTCTCCGCTTCCTACGATTCCTCCGGCACAATATGCGCTTGTCACTGATCCATCAACCCTGCAATCAATAATGTCGATGAATGAAGTGAAGCCGACAATGACCCCGGCTTCACGGCCTCCGGTTTTAACATCAGCGTTCCTTATGGTAAGATTGCTCACAACCGATTTCTCCGTGGAGCTTGTACCGCTAAGCCAATAGAACAGACCTGCATATCCATCGCTCTCTTCCACCTTCAGATTGATGATGCTCTTTCCGTTTCCGTCCAGACGCAGATGAGGAAAATGAGTATTGTTGCCGACAGGTGTCCACGGCTTACTTGCAAGGTCTATGTCTTTCATCAACTTAAAGTACTTCCCTTTATAATCATAATTGTCATTATTGTTGATATTATACGCAAGACCGGCCAACTGCGCGGCGGACTCTATGAGGTACGGGTCAGACTCCGAGCCTGATCCTTTTGTGATAGATTCTGTGGACTCTCCGTCCCAGACAGAATATTCTTCAATATCACTATCCTTCTCACCCAACTCTTTCTCCGGCTGCCATTCAATGACATTGACGCTTCCAGCCTCCGTTTTATCCTTCCCCACCTTGACATTCATGGTATAAGCGTAACCGCTGGTTAGCTCCAAGTCACTGTCAAGAGTGACATTGTACGCCTTGCTGTCGGACATCACGACCGTGAGCATCCGCGATCCGCTTTTCTGGCCTTTACCCGGGAAGAATATGGCCTCGTAAACACCGTCCTTCGTATTGCACATTGATATGTCATTGGAAGATGACTGATCCAAATCAGTGATTGTACTATTGGCAAGGTCGAATTTTATCTTGCTCGAAGTCCCGTTCAATATCACATCCTTGACAGAATGCGAATCACCGAACTCATTTCCAAAAACAAGATTGACTTTCAACTTCACCAACACATGGCTGAAAGTTATGTTCAGTTTCTGGTTGCTCAAATCATTGGCAGGAACAAAACCAGGTTTGCTGTACCAAAGGAAATCAGCAGCTGAAATGCCGTTCACCTGATTCGAAGGAACGGAGAACTCGACACCCGTGTGGTCATCCGCCCCGCTGATGTGCGGAGCATAGGCGAATATGCCGACCGGACTTTGCGCATTCTTCCAGAGGACTTGGCTCTCCGGAGTCCATGTGCCGCCATTATTAACCCAGCGGACATTGTCCTTGCTATAGTAATCACCGTCACCGTAATCAATAAACAGCCCAAGGTCGCTACCGGTATATCCGCTATAAGGCAAGTCGGCTTTGGTCATAAGGCCGCTTACAGAGGCGTCAATCCTGACGACTCCGTCCGCAGGAAAATTCTCGTTGGTGAAATCACTGTTCTTTTCGCAGGAAGCAAGAATCAGCGCAGCGGATGCGGCCACCGCCAAGATAGGATTTTGTGTAAATATCATATAGGTTATCGTTAAAAATTCCGCGTTCTCCAGCACGTTCCGCTAAGATACGGAAACATTTTAGAATATGCAAGTTACCCTGGGGCGGACTGCCTTAAGGGCATCCTTACGGACGCATCCGTGGAGGAGGTCACGATGCGCCACAGGGAACAGACCGACGCCGACATCTCCAGAATGACATTGGAGCAGATGATCGCCAAGGCACGCGAAGGGTACTTCGTCAGGTTCAAGATCCACATGGACGAGAGGAAGATGGACAACCGCAAATGCCTTTCGGAACCATCAAACGGACAATCGGCGAGGGCTTCTTTCTGCTGCGCAGGATGTTCAAGACAGAACGAGTTCAAATAATGTCATGGCATATTTGTTTTAAATCTGATGCAAACAAGACAAGTTTCGCCGCAAATGTCCGGCGGTAAGGCTTAAGAGTCTTTAAGAAGAGAAACGCCTGACTGTCATCGATAATATTCAAAGACATCGCGCTTTTGAAACATTCTTGGATACCTGTTGTGCAGTCACTCGCTAGTTATTAATCCAGTTCTGGCTGGAGACCCGCTTTCAGGAACTTTGAGACGCCACTATTTGATGTTATTGCTCTTATGACAGTAAAAAAAACGCAAACTATTGTTTTTTTCATATGGGGGGGGGGGGGGGGG
>DJOW01000016.1:3898-43745 GCA_002437305.1 Bacteroidales bacterium UBA6428 | reverse complement strand
GGGGGGGGGGGGGGGGGGGTAAATTTGCAAAGAGACATGCATGCGAAATGCCGGCCTACGACTGTGACGGGTATTGAGGACTATTCAAGCAAAATCATTAGCGTGGCGGATACTGTTGAACCTTAAAACAAAAAAATCATAACGTTATGAAAAAAGATTTAAAGACTTATGTCGCTCCTTGCGTACAATTCTACAACGTGGAAATTGAGAGCGTTCTGTGTGATCCTTCAAATAGGGAAACTTATTCAAATGGTGGTTATCCTGATGATTATGAGTTCGATGGTATCTTTTAATTTGAGATCATGAAGAGAATAGTTTTTTTGCTTGCTACGGCATTAAGCCTGACAGCCTGCGGCAAATCAGAGATTCCTGTAGCCAATGGCAGCCTTTCCGCCAAGGCCACAATAGATGTCAGGACCAAGGTGGACTATACCGATAACGGAGCGGGGAAAGGGGTCAAAGTGGATTGGTCTGATACTGAATCCTTCAAGGCTTATTATGGAGAAGATTTGAATGACTCATTGATCTTCTCCAAGTCAGAGGCCGGGACTTCGTTCATCGCCAAGAATGTCCCTGCCGAAGTTGGCTCAGAGACAAAGTTCAGTGGGCTGTATGGCGAAAAAGCTTCGCTGGACTCCAATGGTAAAATCAAGATTGATTTCACTGAACAGGGCGGCACGTTGGCTGGTCTTTCCGCGTTTGATGTAATGACTGCCGATTCTGAACTTAAGGACGATCTGCTCTCTTTTGCCTTTAAGCACAAATGTGCTGTGCTTCGGCTCAAATGTGAGAATCATTATGAAACAGAGATCGGAAAGGTCAGGCTTAAATTCTTTAATGCGAGGATAAGCGATGAATTTTCCGAAACGGGAATTATTAATGATGGAGATTATCTTACACTTGAATTTAAGCTAACGGCTCCGGTTGCCAATGTGAATTCCGTTCAGGAAAAAGAAAAGTATCGCTTCGCGATCGTTCCGGCCATGTCTTATTCTGGCGCCCAGTCGAGCACTCCTGCCACCAGTACCTCTAATGAAGTTTTTGATAGGGAGATCCATCTTGAAAACGGCCGGAGCATACAGGCCGGAAAGGTCTATGATGTCACAGTCACGCAGAAAGCTCCATCTAACGGACTTGACAACGGCAAACCTATCTTGACACCTCAATCCAACAAATAGAACTATCATGAAAAGACATATCACCTTATCAATCATATCAATCGCATTGCTGTGCGGCTGCGCGAAAGAGATTGCTCCCGACATAGGGAACACTATTGAAAACAACCTTGACCGCATCACCATAACTCTCGGAGAAAGGACCAGGACCGACTATTCCTACGAAGACCAGCAGCTCAAGACCCGCTGGAGCAAAGGAGACATCGTGTCCGTCACCCCAGATCTCTGGAGATATTTTTATGCCGGGGAATATGAGGTTGAAAACCCGGGGGGCAGCACCTCGACATTCAAGCAGAAGGAGGCTGTCGGCTCCGAAGCTGATGTCTACGGCATTTTCTACCCAGGCACGAAAATCAAAAGCACTGCCCAGTTCACGAAGTTCGAATATTCCGGCCAAGTCCAGAGAAAGAGCGATCCGATGGCACATCTCGGTGCATACCACAGCATGCGCACGTCCGTCTCAGACTACAGCACAATCAGTTTCGCCGGGGCGGACCAGTCTTCATGTATGAAATTCAACCTCAGCGGAATGACATTCTACCACCCGATGAAAGTCGAGATGGAGATAATCGGGGAGGGGAAGCTGTATATTAACAATGTCGTAAACGAATCTTTCCGTTATGCGACAAGTGATAATTACCAAAATCCTACCGAAGCGACACGGCTCTCAGTAGATCTGGAAGGATACGACTCGGAAAATTCCATCGAGGCTTGGATGATGATGTCGAATGCCCCGGTCACCCTTCATTCAGGAGACAAGCTCAGGGTAAGCGTATATTGCAATGAAGAAAACGGGGTTGTACGTTATCATTCTGACATCCCGGTTTCAGAAGAAACAACCCTGTCCGGAGGGTACTGCCACATCCTGACAATCCAGACCGGCTGGGTACGCGGAAGCGGGGATTTCACTAATTATGGTTGGGACGGTGAAGTTGTCACCCTCCAAGAGGGGAAAGGCAAACTCGACCTTGTGCTGATGGGAGACGGCTTCATCAAGGAAGACTTCGACAACGGCACATACGAGAAGATCATGAAGCAGGCATACGAGGAGTTCTTCAGCATCGAGCCGTTCACCACACTTAAAGACGGGTTCAACGTCTACTATGTCAAAGCCCCGTCCCCGGAACGGATCCTTGCCACAAACACTGGTGCCAACGGAGCGGTCAACACCGGCCACATCACCAAATTCTCGACCACGTTCACTGCAAAATCCACAAGAATCGAAGGCGATGACGACTTGGTAAGGGAATATGCCTTGAAAGCATTCACGAGCGATGCCGAAGAACGCATAAAAGATGCCACCATCGTGGTGATGGCCAATCAGGAATGCCGGGCCGGCACCTGCGTCAACAGCTGGTACAGAAACAACGGCCAAGACTACGGACAGGCCAATGCCATCGCCTACTGCGCCCTCGGCACAAGTCCGGAAGAACGAGTGGAACTCATGCACCATGAGATTTGCGGGCACGGATTCGGGAAACTTGACGACGAGTACTACTACTACTCTTGGAACACAAGTATGAATACTTCTCTTCTGGACGCTCAGGACGAGTATCACAAGGCCGGGCTGTTCCGCAATGTTGACAAATACATTGACCAGGATTTGTATGATCAGTTGAGCGGCCAATATCCGCTTACAGACAAGAGCAATGTCTACTGGCACGACCTTTTCGGCACCTCAAACAGCTACGAATCCGAAAATGTCGAATCTCTCGGCATCTTCGAAGGCGGGAGGACCTATCCATTCGGCTTCTGCAGACCTACCGAAGACGGCAGCAAAAGTATTATGAACCAAAACACAGGAATATTCAATGCCATCAGCAGACGGGCCATTTACTACAGATACCGCAGGCTCTCAGGGGAAGTGACCTCAAACATCTGGGGCGAGAAAGAAGAACTTGGCGCTTTCCTGGAATGGGACAAGACGATCATGCAAAAGCTGAATCTTCCTCTCAAATCAAGATCCATCCTCGAAGCCCCGGCTAGCATGTCTGCCAAGAAACCGCTCGCCCCGCCAGTCCTCAAGTCTGGTTATTGGAAAGACGGCAGATTCTATGAGGCCGACAAGGATTCGGACAGCCGGAATGCCAATGGCGACACAATTCTTCGTCTAAGACAATAAATTTAAAACTTCCGCGGCACTGCTCGCTGCCAAATAATGCCAAGCCCTGATAAAGGAATCATGACAGGGCTTGGTAATTTAGCGGACACATTGAGCAGGGTAATGGTTGTAGACAGCCGTACCTTCTCCTGCTCGAAGTATCCGCAAAGGCTTGTGGCAGCCAAAGCACTAATTATCAAATAGATAAACTATTCCCTTTGGCCGATTACAGCCAAAGGGAATGCCTTATTTCTTTGAATATAAAGCTTTTACCCATCACGAGAAACTTTCAATGGGGGACGGCGGAACCGACAGGCACAGCGACAGGCACAGCAAGATGATTTTTGAATGTTACTTACAGAAATATTAGGTAACTTTGGAGGAAATCGAAAATGAATGTTGTTATGTATATTCGCAGTATATCATTAGGCCTGGCTCTGCTATGCGGGTTTTCGGTCTATGCCTACGGCAACGAGTTCCTCGACAAGTCCAGCGGCCGCAACGGAACGGCTGCTAAACATGTCGAAGTGACGGCATCGGTCCGACAAAGCTCACCTGTCGGAAAGAGATTGGTCGATGATGTGAATGTGTTCGTGGGCACTGACGGCTTCGGAAATGTTTACCCTGGACCGCAGGTGCCTTTCGGGGGAATCCAGATCAGCCCGGACTGCGACGACAAGGACTATGACTGCGCGGCTGGGTACAAGTACTCCAAGCCGTTCATTCAAGGCTTCAGTCTCACGCACTTAAGCGGAACCGGAATCCCGGACATGGGCGATTTCCTTTTCCTGCCGGGAATCGGATCAAAAATGGAGCCTTCCAAGTACGACCACTCTCAGGAATGGGGCAAGCCGGGCTACTACGGAGTAATCCTTAAGGACTATGGGGTCAAGGCCGAGATGACGGCTGCGCAGAGGAGCGGAATATTCAAGTTCACGTTCCCGCAATCCGACAGCGCCTTTGTCATGATCGACCTCGACCACACCCTCAAATGGGCTTGCCTTTGGTCAACGGTACGTCTGCTGGACGATCGCACGATCATCGGAAGCAAGATAGTGAACGGCTGGAACCCGGGGCGTTACGTCTATTTTGTGGCCCGGTTCTCAAAGCCTATCGAGGAGTTCAACATATTCCAGAACGGGGAGCCGGTCATCTACAACACCAAGCGTTTCCGCAGCTCGCTTGAGGCCTGGGGGCAGAAACTGAAGGCGGTCGTAAGGTTCAAGACTGAAGCGGACGAGAGCATATTCGTGGATGTCGCCGTGTCGGCTGTCGGGACTGACGGAGCGCTGAACAACCTTAAAGAATTGGATGGAAAGGACTTCACCGCTGTGAGGGCCGAGGCTGAGGATCTTTGGGAAAAGGAACTCGGCAAGTACGAGCTGGATTCCGACGACAAGGTTCTAAGAGAGACTTTCTACACCAGTGTCTACCGAACAGCCCTGCATCCGTTCCTATTCGAGGACGCCGACGGACGTTTCCGTGAGCACGACGGGACCATCGGAAGGTCCGATGGCTTCAAAAACGTCACGACGTTTTCGCTTTGGGACACTTACAGGGCCTTCCACCCGCTTCTCAACCTCGTCAACAAGCCGCTTCAGGCCGACATCGCCAACTCGATGCTCGCGCACTTCGACAAGAGCACGGAGAAGATGCTCCCGATCTGGTCGTTCTACGGTGGCGAGACATGGTGCATGATCGGTTACCACGCCTGCTCGGTGCTGGCGGATATGATGCTTAAGGGCGTGCAGGGTTTCGACTACGAGCGCGCGTTCCAGGCGATGAAGACCACCGCCACGAACCCTCACTACGACTGCATCCCTGAATATACCACCCTCGGCTACGTCCCTTTCGACAAGGAGAAGGAGTCTGTCTCAAAGACTCTTGAATATGCCTACGATGATTGGTGCATAGCCCAGGCGGCCAAACTTCTCGGCCACAAGGAGGACTACAAATTCTTCCTGGACCGCTCGATGAACTACCGGAATCTCATCGACCCGGAGACCGGTTACATGCGCGGAAAGGATTCCAAGGGCAATTGGCGCGACCCGTTCGCCCCGATCGCCTACCAGGGACCGAACTCGGTCCACGGCTGGGGCGACATCACGGAAGGGTTCACGATGCAGTACACGTGGACGGTGCCGCACGATTTCAGAGGCTATGTCGAGAGAGCCGGCAGGGAGCTGCTGCTGAACCGCCTGGACAGCTTGTTCACCATTGAACTGCCCGAGGATATTCCCGGAGCGCACGACATCTGGGGCCGCATCGGAGGCTACTGGCACGGCAACGAGCCTTGCCACCACGTCACCTACCTCTACGATTGGTTCGGCCAGCCTTGGAAGTGCCAGAAATGGGTGCGCTACGTGGCCGGCAACTTCTACGGCAACGAGCCTGGCTCGCTGAGCGGCAACGATGACTGCGGCCAGATGTCCGCATGGTACATATTCAATTGCCTTGGTTTCTACCCGTTCTGTCCCGGGTCTGATGAATATTATATCGGCTCTCCATGCGTCAAAGGGCTGAAAGTCAAGCTATCTGACGGCGGCACGCTGGAGATGACGACAGATGGCTGGGGCAAGGAGGCTGTCTACGTGAAGGCCGCTTACCTGAACGGCAAGCGCCTCGACTCTCCCGTTGTCCGTTATTCCGACATCAAGGACGGGGCGAAGCTTCATTTCGTGATGTCCAGCAAGCCAATCAAAAACGGTTTCAGACTGCCGGCCGGTCACTTAGACAAGCTAGGCAACCTCGCCAAGCCCAATGAGCGATAGGTCCAGTGTCCGCAAAGATGTCGATTGCTTAGAATGGCATCGGTTCTTGATTCAACTGCCTGGGATCAGTCACCCCAGAATCCGCCACCTTCATCTTCTTCCAAACCGGCCTCGCACTTGACGTCATAAACCTTTCCGGCTTCTATGCTTTTGCTGCTGGAGAGTTCAATGGTCCTCTCAAAGGCCTTAGAATCAGATATCGGAAGGCCTACACTTGCCTCTTGGTAAGACATGGCCGGAACGATGGCGTAGCGGGTATCCGTGAGTCCCTTGCCATACTCGGGACTTCCTTCCGCGACCGAGGTCTTCAGATTAAACTTAAGAGTGAGAAAAGCTTCACCTGACGTGAAGCCTGTTTCAGAAAAATCCTCGCTGATCTTTACATTATGAAAAGAAAGTTTGATCTTGCCCACCTTTGCGATAGTATGATTCACGCATTCGAGCCTTAGTATGGCGCAATTGTGCTTAAAGGCAAAAGAGAGCAGATCGTTCTTAAGTTCAGAATCGGCAGTCATTACATCAAACGCGGAAAGACCAGCCAACGTGCCGTCCTGTTCAGTGAAATCAATCTTGATTTTACCATCGGAATCCAGCGAAGCTTTTTCGCCATACAGCCCTCGGAACTTTGTCTCTGAGCCAACTCCGGCAGGAACATTCTTGGCGATGAACGAAGTCCCGGCCTTTGAGTTGGAGAAGATCAATGGTTCAGATGAACCTTCATAATAAGCCTTGAAGGATTCAGTATCAGACCAATCCACTTTGACCCCTTTCCCCGCTCCGTAATCGGTATAGTCCACCTTGGTCTTGACATCTATTGTAGCGTTGGCCGAAAGACTACCATTGGCTACAGGAATCTCAGATTTGTCGCAGGCTGTCAGGCTTAATGCCGAGGCAAGCAATAAAACTATTCTCTTCATGATCTCAAATTAAAGGGCTCCACCGTAAGTATAATCTTCAGGATCATCAGCCGAACTGTCACTGACACCAGAATCACACAGAACGCTCTCAAACTCCACGTTGTAGAATTGTACGCAAGGAGCGACATAGGGCACTAATTCTTTTTTTTCATAATGTTATGATTTATTATTGTTAAGGTTCAACAGCATTCGCCACGCCAAGGATTTTGCAGTTTGAATACTCCTAAATTGTCCGTCACAGTCGCAGGCTGACTATTCGCTTTTCAAAAACGACTGCAAATTTACCCCCCCCCATACGAAAAAAACAATAGTTTCGCAAACTTTTTTTCATAGTCACGAATACAAACGCATCAAACCAATGCACCGAAAAGCGCCTGAAAGCGAACCGCCAAGCAGTTGTTCCCCATCACTCCTAAAAATCCAATTGACGGTCAAGCAATGTTTTGCGGCTCCAGGTGTGAATGCTTTCGCACACCTTGGGGGCGGAAGAACTATGGGTGATCACAAACGTTTTGCTACTACTCGCTCGGCATCAGAAGTCCGCGAAAGATAACATGTTGATTTTCAGCTAAATAAAGCATCTTCTTTAGAGCAAAAAGGCGCAAGGGCACAGGCTAAAATATTCACTGAATGATAGTTACGCTACACTGCCACATTTTTACCCTACTTTGCACTTGCTAAAACAAGGCACATTGACAAAATCAATTCAAGAGAGGCTAGGCCGAGAAAAGTAGAGAGAGTAGCAGCCTATAAAATAACAGATTATATTAGAGAGAATTAGAGTAGAGGAAGCGAGAATGGAAGCGAGTGTCCATAGAGAGGATCCAGTGCCAGGATCCAAAGCCAGAGTCCAGTGCCTGAGTCCAGTGCCAGAGTCCAGAGCCTGGGTCAGTGCCAGGGTCCGGTGTCCAGAATCCAGAGCGGGATAGCCAAGGCTCAGTGGCGCGGAGAATTAATATTCATTGAGCGGCGCATATGGAGAAAGTTACCAGAAGGCCTCGGTGGTCGCTGCACCAGATGTCATTTGCGGGGAGGAGAAGTTCACCTTGGGAAAGAGGATCGCGGGCAGGGTTGCCATATTCAATGGTCATGTCGGGGCCGACAAGCCGGGCTTTACTGACTGTGATGCGGGCATCGCCATAATAATACACAAAATCTATCCTGTCACGCTCATCGGCCTCGGGAGCCCAGGCCGTGCTTTTCCTGGCGTCTTTGTTATAAACCGGCCAAGTGAATCCGGGATTCTTCAATGGATCCGGATAGACCACCCTGTAGGCATCATGAAAACCGTGCGAGAGCAGAAAAGATGAAACGCTCCACGGAACGACCGCGCCATTGTGTCCCCAGTGCGTCTTGGTTTCCTCCGTCCAGTCCAGATGTGAAGGCTGGTTGAGATCACCCGCGAAGATGCAGATCCGCCCTTTCTCCGCCTGCTTCCTCACATCGCCCACCAGATCAACCGCCATTTGAATCCTGTCCCCAAGGACATCCCTTTCGACGATCGTCTCCGAATCCGTGATCGGCCCGTCCTTCAATTTACGCCAACCATAAGGTTCGGCTCCATCTCCATAGCCTCTGGGAAGATAACACGCATAGTAGTAATGGACAGAATGAGAGGAATAGATCGCGATTTCCTGCCCGTGAAAATCAATCACAGTCCGGTAGAACCAAGGCTGGGGATCAGTCCCTTTTGACGAAGCCACAGGCGAGGCGCCCTCGACTATGGGGAATCGCGTCAGGATTCCTCTTGTGCCGCTGCCGGTCATGCTGGTCTTGTAGTAGCGGACTCCGGTTTTCTCAAAAATGTAATCTGTTGCCTGTCCTAGAATATACTCAGCCGAGGCCTCCTTTACCGCCTCGTCGCCTTTGGACGGAAACTCGCAGAACGAGGCGACATCCGGCATCAAGGACAGCAATTGATCATTGAGGACATCCTGGCCATTGTCAATGTTTCCTAGTCCTTCCCAAATGTTCAATTGAAAGAAAGTCAACGGCATGACAGAATCACGGCTCTCTCCCACGCCGGGGGAAATGTCCGCACGGACATCAGCATGGGAGAACGCCTGAAAAAACGATGTCAGAGCCAAAACAGCTACAACAATCCTGAACCTCATAAAGGAATATGCTACTTTGCCTTATACTTGAGACACAGGGACGATCCCGCATCCTTGAGTGTCAACCCAAATCCTGCGGCCAATTCCGCACCCGTCCTCTCGACACGATCCATTGTGTCTTGATCCTCCAGCACATAGACCTTGGATGGATCCAGCCCCCTTAACTTGACAACAATCTTGTCCCGAGGACATTGCGACCGTCTGAAAGCCACGATGCGTCCCGAGCGGTCAGACTTTCGGTCAAGCTGGTACGCCAGCCAGATCTCGTCCGAAGTGGTGTCGCCGTAACCAGTGAGCGGATAGAAATCCTCAAGGAAATAAGGCCTGATGTCGTGGAACTCCGCAAGGCGTTTCTGCATCTCAAGGATGTTGAAGTCCGCGGACGTGATCTTCCAGTTGAAAGTGATGGCGGCTCCGTAACTCGAACGTGTGGAGAAGGCATCTGACTTGGCCAGACAAGTGCCGCTTACAGGAAGCCATTGGCCAAGGCCATAAGTATGACACTGATAGCCGATCGGTTCACCGTAGTTATAGTCTGTCCTCCAAAGAGGGATGCTTCTGGAAGTCGCCTCCAGATCGAGCCGCCTTCCGCCTCCGGCGCAATTGTCGATGTAAAGGTCCGGAAACTCGGAACGGAGATAATCCCAAAACTTATAGAGCCCGGTGATGTACTTGATCTCACAGATTCCATGACGTCCAGGCTCATCATTGCTGTACCAGAACCATTCCGGATCGATGTTGTAGTCCTGGCGATAATGGTCAATCCTGTTGTCACGAATCAATTTGGCGACATTCTCCCTCAGCCACTTGTTGGCCTTCTCGTCACCCAGATTCACAAGAAAGGAATCCTGGGTTTTCCGGTCAATGGCGTGAGGGACCGGCTTTCCGCCTCCGGCCAGAAGCATGTACTCAGGATGCTCATAGGCCCAGTAAGAGTCCTTGATGGCTCTCTCCGGCTCAAACCAGACCATGAACCGGCATCCGACCTCATGAGCCGCGTCAGCGATCTCTCCAAGGCCGGCCGGGAACCTGTTCGTGTCAACCTTCCAGTTGCCGACAGCGTTGGCCCAGTTGTAACCGTCACGCCAGTCCGCCGCCTTCTCGTACCATCCGGCGTCAAGCCAAAAGACTTCAGGCAGAAGATTGAACTCCTCGTAGCGGTGGATGAGCGCCTTTGCGTACTCGGACGTCAAGCAAGTATATTCATTGCAAGGATAGGGGTCACCATAGTTGAAGCCGCTGCAGATCGGAGGCACCACCGGCTGGCCGCCGGCAGTCGGGTAATGGTGTTTCATGATGAACTGACGAAGGATGTTCTGCCCGTCCATCCTGTCCTCTCCCTGCCACGGGATCATCGCGGTCAGCGGAGTACGGATTTCCTCGCCTGGAAGCAGATAGGTGTTCAGATTCTTAAGTCCGGTAGAGACGTTGAAGCGATCCCCGGACGGACGGATGACCTCAGCCTTCCAGGAGCCGGTCCATCCGATGGCGAAGACCATCCCACCGGCAGGGGTCTTGGCATTGAAATACGGAAAGGCGACAGAGGACGAGCGGCCTAAATGAGGGACCATGACCAAGGAATCCCCGACTGAATATTCCTTTGTCTGGGCCATAAAGTCATGTTTTCCCGCATCGCTGCCCCGAGCATGGAAAAGCGTCCAGTCTCCTTCCTTGTCTGATTTCAAATCAATATCCGCGGCCTTCACATCAGAAATCCGTCCTGAGTTTCCCGAAGACATATTCTTGAAATACAGTGTCCATTCCATCGCGTTGAAGTCGGTGAAAGTCTTGACCCTGCACTCGACTCTGAGTCCGGATTTTTTGTCCGTCCAACAGAAAGACCTTTGCCTCTCTCCTTCCGGGGAGATTGTCAATGACGTCTTGGAGAATGCCCACTTTTTCAAGAATAGATCAGAGGACACCCCGTCATAGCGGAAGGAAAACGGAGGAATCGCGCCTTTTGAGAAATGTTTGTCAATCCATTTCTCGCAGGATTGATCCTTGGAAGACATATTCATGGATGTCCTGGCCATGATCACTCCGCAGCCAAGGATGGCAAGAGTGACCGCTGTCAATATTCTTTTCATTGTTCAGTGTATTTGATAAGAAGAGAACTTTTAGGATCGGAAAGTTCAAGACGCAGGCCGTCCGACAGCTCTTTTCCTGTCCTGACGACATAATCGCCAGCGTCACTATCCGTCAATCTATAATGTTTGTCCGGTGACAGTCCCTCAAGATGAACGATGCAGTGGTCAACAGCCGACTCCTCCCTTCTGAACGCCACGACTATCCCGGATCCATCGGATGGCTTGTGCATCTGGTATGCCAACCAGACATCGTGTCCTGTAAGATCACCGTCTCCTGTCAAAGGATAGTAATCCTCGAAATAATAGTCACGGATACTTCGGTACTCCGCAAGCCGCTCCTGCATCTCGATGACCGACACGCCCTTCTCGGTGATCTTCCAGTTGTAGATGAGCGTGGATGAGAGACTCGAACGGAACGAGTATTTGTCAGGCAGCAATATTCCCGTGCCATGGACAGGAAGGAAATAGTTCAGACCGTAGGTGTGGCATTGGTATCCATCCGGATCATCATAGTGATAGTAGTCGCTTCTCCACAGAGGAACGCTTCTGCTGACAGTCTCCCAATCCAAGCGTTTTCCTCCGGAAGCACAGTTGTCTATGACCATTTCAGGGAACCTGTCAAGAAGATAGTCCCAGAACCTGTACAGATTCTCAATGTGCCGGATCTCTTTCATGCCCTTTCTGCCAGGCTCATCGTTGAAAGCCCAGTACGGGGCAGGCTGGATGTTGCAATCCTGCCTGTACCAATCGACTCCGTTTTCCTCCATCAGGTCTCCGTAATACTTGCAAAGCCAATCGCAGGCCTCATCGTTGCCAAGGTCGAACAGCAGCCATCCGGACTGTTCCGAGCCTTCCGGCTGAGGACAGTCAAGCATCCAATCCTTATGCTCGACCGCCCATTGGGTGCCTTTCACAACCCTTTCCGGCTCGAACCACAGCATGAACTTCGCTCCGACGGAATGCGCGGCATCGGAAACCGGTTTCATTCCTTGTGGGAATCGCTTGGCGTCCACGGTCCAGTTACCGGTGGTCGAAGCCCAATTCTGGCCATGCTGGTAGTCAGACGCGCCGGTGTGCCACCCTGCATCCAACCAAAAAATGTCCGGAACCAGCCCAAACTGCCGATAGCGATGAATCATCGCGATCGCCCATTCCGATGTAATGCACGAATATTCTCCGAAAGGTTGCGGGTCACGGTAATTGAAGCCACTGCTCAGGTAGTTCCGGACTTGCTTGCCTTGTGTTTTACGATAACGATGATCAAGCAGGAAACGACGGAATCTGTTGTGACCGTCCATCCGCTTTCCGCTCCAGAAGAGGAACGCCACTGACGGGACACGGATCTCCTCTCCCGGCCTGAGGTACAGATCAAAGTTCACCAACCCGGCCGAGACATCCAACGATCGCTGTCCGGCCATGTTGAAATCAGAGAACCAGGTTCCTGTCCAACCGATCGCCATCATAACGCCTTGGCCGCTGGCCTTCGACTCGATGTTGTAGAACGGAAACGCCTCGCTTGAGGACCGGCCTCCGGAAGGTTCAAAATGAATATTCTCCCCTTCTCCCAAAGCCATGGTCCTCGGAGCGTAATCCGCCCTTGAGATTTTGTTGCCCTCCGCGTAATGGACATCCACCGGACCGGACGACGGGAAGGACATCCTCATGTCCGCTACCTTCACATCAGAAAGTTGTCCGGAATTCTGTCCGGAAGTGTTCCTGAAACGCACGACCCACTCGACAACGTTGCTTTCCGGGTAGCCTGTGACCTCACAGACAACAGACAGGCCAGCCTTGGAACCGTTCCATGTGTAACGCAAGGACACAGCGGACGGATCAGCCGGCGTCAAGACCTCACGTGTTCTTTTCCAACCTCCAAGAAATTTCGATGAAGGGACTCCGTCCAGTTTGAACGAGAACGGAAGCGCCGACCCTTTAGAGAAACGGGCATCAATCCAGGAAGAGACCTTCATCTTGTCCCCCGGCATGTTCACAACAGCCTTGGAAGAGGCTGGCACAGCGGAGAGAACCGACATCAGGACAGCCACGAACAAACTTGCAAGATATACCGAACGTCTCATGCTACAATCCCATTTTCTTTTCCAAAGCCTCTATCATGATGTGGATCACCTTGATATGGATCTCCTGGATTCTGTCCGAATGCGGAGCGTCAGGAGCTTGGACGGCCACATCCGCGGCATCCGCCAAAGGCTTCCCCTTCACGGAAGTCAACGCTATCACCTTCATCCCGATCTTCCTCGCGGCCTCGGCGGCCTTGAGCACGTTGCCGGACGTCCCGCTTGTGCTGATCGCGAGAAGCACATCACCCGGATTGCCGAACGCCTCGACCCACCTTTGGAATATCTCATTGAATGAAAAATCGTTGCCGACACAGGTAAAATAGGCCGGATCGTTGATCGACATGGCCGGCAACGGTCTTCTGCCGTTCCGGAACCGCCCTGTCAATTCTTCCGCGAAATGCGTCGCGTCACACAATGACCCGCCGTTGCCGCAGCTCATCACCTTGCCTCCGGATGACAGCGACTCGGCCAGCACATCCACACATCGTCCGATCGCAGGCACGGTCCGGGGATCGGCAAGAAACGTGTTCAACTCATCCAAAGCCTCGGAGAGGCTATGCGCTATGATTTCTTTTGTCATATTCCCGTCATTTTTGAATATCAGCGGCCACGGAAAGCGCGGCGTAATCACCGATCGCCTCCCCGAGAGCCGCCGGCACGACCTTGCAGACCTTGTTGGACAGAGGAAGAGCCTCCCGTGAAAGAATCTCATCCACTATCGGCTTCATCATGTCCTCGTTTCTTGAGTATATGCTCCCGATCACTATCAGCTCAGGGTTGAGGATGTCCACAACAATGGAAAGCCCGGCTCCAAGATGCCTTGCTGAGATTTCATAGATCCTACGTGCCAGAGGATCCCCATCCCTCATGGCGTCGGCCACAACCTTGGCCGTGATTTTGGTCAGGTCTCCATCCGGACACCACGGAACCTTGCAGCCCATCTGAAGACGTTCGCCGGCAAGCGATTGAGCCAGCTGACGGATTCCTCCTCCGCTGCAGAAACCCTCAAAGGAGCCGGCCTTGCCATAACCTACGGGGCCATAATCCTCCAGGCGGATGTGTCCAAGCTCTCCGGCGTTGTCATTAGTGCCTGTGTAGAGCTTTCCGTCAAGAATCAATCCGGCGCCAAGCCCGGTTCCGAAAGTCATGAACACCATGTTCCTCGTGTCTTTTCCGGCTCCGAACTTCCACTCCGCCAAGGCACAGGCGTTGGCGTCATTGTGCACGGCGGCCGGCACACCGAACTCTTCCGATAATATTCCTACAATCGGAATATCATCCCACCCGGGCAGGTTGGGAGGAGACATTATGACACCCTTGGAACTATCCAACGGGCCACCGCAGCTTATGCCTATCGCCTGAATATCCTCGTCATTGAGAGAATTTCGGTCAAGGACATCCCGGACAGCGGTCTTGATCTTCACTATGGTGCCGTCAGCATCCGTGGTCAAGAACTCCGACTTGTCCTTTATTACAATGTCATCACCTTCCGACAACCCCAGAGTGACGGCGCATTTCGTCCCGCCGATGTCCACTCCAAGCAATAATCTTTTGTCCATATCTTCGACTCAACTTATTTCACATTGATCATTTTAGTCTTTTTCAGCAGTTTACGGTACTCCTTCAGATCATAAGGAGCCTTGCCGTAGAGATAGTGGTTCTCCAGCTTCTCCCCGCCTCGTCCGGTGTAGGAGATCTTGAATATTCCTTGGCCTTGCCTTTCCGGAATCATGGCCACGACGGTTTTCCCGTTGGCCTCAACTTCATACCCGCCCTTGAACACAATCGCTCCGGTCTTGACATCCGTCACAGACACTGTTCCGCCGGCCGGTTCCCTGGTGTCGTTGGCGACAACCAGCGGATAGCCTCCGCCCACGGCGTCGTTCATCAGCGCGCACACATCAGTCTGGGCGTTGCGGATGAACCAATAGGCCATCTTAGGGCTGTTGTACCAATCCACAACAGCATCCGAAATCAACGGCCAGCCATCCCTGATGTTCCACCACAGCATGCCGGTGTTCGGTTCGAACTTATGGCCTCTGAACTTCTCGATGAAATACTTCATCGCCTCGGCCTGAACGCTTTGGGAAGCGAATATAAACTCATCCAAATCGGTCGGAACATCACCGAACAGCAGGCGCACCTGATTGATCATCAAATTGTTTCTGTCAGGAGTATAGCCCCACTCCTTGAATATTCTCACGGATTTTGTCAGCCAGTCCTCATTCCATGTCCTGTTCTTCACATCACTCCAAGGATAAACCGATTCCGCTGGGAACATCTTCTCCAGACTCTCTCTGTCCGGCATTCCATGGTACCCTATCTCACTGACAAAAATACATTTGGCCTCAGTGTAGAAAGGATCCTTGTAATAGCCTCTCGGTCCCCAAAGATGATCCTCGGGAATGTTCTCGGTGCTGTAGGACGTGGCCACAAGCTCCTCGCTCCAGTACGGGGATGACGGCAGGTAAGGCCTTGTCGGATCGAACTCGTAAAGCACGGCCGGGATCGTCACCCTGGACACGACGTCATCATTCGGATCCATCCTGAAATTCCTCAAGGTTCCGAGAGTCAGGGTCTGGTCGTTCTCGTTGTTTCCGGCCCACAAAGCCAAGGACGGATGCGACCTTAGCTTCATCACCACCGAGCGGACTTCCTCGGCGATGGCTCTCTGGAAATCCGGATCCTGGGGATAGAGGGTGCAGCCCATCGCGAAATCCTGCCAGACAAGAATCCCGTTTTTGTCGCACAGATCGAAGAAGGCATGGTCCTCGTAAACATTGCCACCCCAACACCTGAGCATGTTGCAGTTCAGATCCACAGCGATCGCGAACGTTTTCTCAAGATGTTGAGGGTCACGGCTGTGGAAAGCATCCAACGGTGTCCAGTTGCTGCCGTGGATGTACACTTTCTCCCCGTTCACAATGAAAGCGAAACGCCCGGGAACTTTCTCGGAATTGGTCGCCGTCATGTCAAGACGAACGGTGCGGACTCCTATCATCCTCCTGTCCACGTCCACTTCCCTGCCATTCTCATCCAGAATCCTCACAGTCGCCTCATACAATGACGGATCACCGTAACCTCTTGGCCACCAGAACTCGACATTGTCCAACCAAAACATTTCCCTCGCCGCGTGGGATGTAATCTTCCGGGAACATCTTACTTTGTCCACCCCGTCCTTGCTGATGGACAACTCGGCGGTCATCGCTCCATCCTGATACTTCACAGGCAATGTGATCGTGTAGTCCAGATAGACCGCGGCTGTCTTATTCTCAACATTTACATCACATGTGTACCAATGGGCATCCACAATGTGGACAGGTGGCCGCACCTCCAGCGTCACATCCCTCCACAAGCCAGCGCTCACAAGCCTCGGCATTATGTCCCAACCATAGGTGTGCGGCGCCCTTCTGGAATAGACCGACTCCACTTGCGCGAAATTGTAGCTGATGACAGGCGGAACATGCTTACGTCCCTCGATGACGGAAGATCTGATGTAGACTTCCAGAAGGTTATCCTTCCCGGGAGCCGACAACGCCTCGGTAACGTCATATTCATAGTCTATCAGCATGTTCGATGCGCTTCCCACGTGCTTTCCGTTCAGGTAGACCTCCGCGTAGCAGTCAATGCCTCCGAAACGCAGGGCAACATCGTCTTCCTCGGAACGCTCCGGAGACATGAAATTTCTGCTGTACCGCCACTGGCATCCTTCATAAGGCCTGAGAAGGTACACGTTGCTTCCTATTTCCGGATTCTCGACAAGGCCCGCGGCCAGAAGATCCAGTTCCACATTTCCCGGAACCTTAGCCGTGACAGTCTCAAATTCAACTCCCTGCATTCCTTCCGGGGACACCACAGGATCCCGTTTCTGCTGCCAGTAATCCAGTTTCCAAGTCCCGTTGAGAGACAGAACCTCCGCGCAAACCGGCAGGGCATAGGCCACAGACAAAGCTGCCGAACAGAGCAAAGAGAATAAATAACGATTCATTGTATTCAATATTATAGATTATCCACTCCGGATTTCCTCACTTTCTTGATGAAAGGAATGAGAACCACCATGTAAACCCAGACAACCGCAAGCGAGACGAGCGCCGCGCCCTGTGTCCCGAACGTGTCAGTGATCACTCCGAGCAAAGGTGGAATCACCGCTCCTCCGCAGACACCCACAATCAGCAGGGCCGAGACCTCGTTCGCCTTGTCCGGCTGCTTCTGCATGGAGATTGAGAATATTATCGAGAACAGATTCGCATAGCCAAGACCGAACAGCGCGACAAACACAAGCACAACCGGCAAACCGCGCGAGAAGATCAGTCCGGCAAGGCTTGCAAGAGCCAGACATGAGCTCGCGGTGAAGAATTTGGACGCTGAATATCTCATCAGAACGATTCCGCCAAGGAACGCACCGATCGTTCTGGCCAAGAAATAGACACTGTTGCCCATGCCCGCCTTTTCAAGCGGCAGGCCACATCTTTCCTGAAGAAGCTTGGGGAACGTCACACCCATGCCGACATCCACACCCACCAACACAAGAATGCCAACAAAAAACAATACTATGTACTTGTCCTTCAGCAAAGAGAACGTCCTTGAAAAAGTTATCTCCGACTTTTCGACCAGTTGCTCTTCGATCGGAGACAAGGCCAGCCAGACCATCGCCATCAATGTGACCAAGGCATAGACCGGAAAGATCGCCTTCCATCCGAAAGCGCTTCCGGCGGACATCGCGGCCAGAATAGGGCCAAGGAAAGAACTTATAGCCTTGACGAACTGCCCAAGTGTCATTGTCCCGGTCAGTTTCTCTGGAGCGACAACATTGGAGACCAGCGGATTAAGCGCGACCTGAAGTATCGTGTTTCCGATTCCGAGCATCGCGAACGCCAGCAAGACGAATGTGAAGTCATACTTAAGGACAGGGATCAGCATGGCCAGCGCCGTAAGCGCGAAACTGATCATTACAGTCTTTTTACGGCCTATCCTGTTCATAAGCATGCCGGTTGGAATCGAAAGAATAAGGAACCAAAGGAAGCATGACAGGGAAATAAGTCCAGCGACCTTGTCGTCCATTCCGGTGAAATCCGCCTTCACGTAGCTGGTCGCGACTCCAACTATGTCAACAAATCCCATGATGAAAAAACCGAACATCACAGGAAGGACCGCGAAATTGAAATTTGACTTTTGCATTATAATATAGGTGTGCTTTTCGTATAACCTTAGTTAATCGGTTAAATTTAGGCATAAATTTTCAAAACGCAAAAATTTCCTTAAAAATTAGGCAAATATCTTTTTTATGATTAAGTTTGAAAAGTCAAAGGCGGGAAAATTAGGCTACAGGTGATGAATATGCCGAACCACCATAGACACAAGCATTTACAAATTACAACAAAGCAGAGTTAATCGAGATAAGATGAAGAAAACCTCAATGCAGGATATCGCTGACAGGGTTGGTGTGTCAAGATGCGCGGTCTCTTTGGTACTAAGTGGAAAAGCAAAAGACAAAAGAATAAGCGAAGCTCTGAGCAACAAGATCATTCAAGTCGCCAAAGAATTGAACTACACCCCGAATGAACTTGCCAGAGGCCTAAGGACAGGATTGACAAAGACATTGGGCGTTATTGTCGCGGACATCTCGAATGAGTTCTTTGGAGAACTTGTCTACCATATTCAGCAGCAAGCCATTTCACTCGGCTATTCAACAATCGTCACAAACTCCAATGAGGATCCTGATGAGTTGCTGAACGGCATAAACCTGCTCGCCAACCGTCAGGTTGACGGAATCATCATGGTGCCTACGAACAACAGCCGGAACATCGCCAGACAGATCATGTCGATGAACATTCCTTTTGTCCAGGTTGACCGATTCATTCCCGGGGTGGACGCAAGCTATGTGATACTTGACAACTTCAAGGCCTCCGCTGACCTGACGGAAAGGCTCTATGCCTCCGGACGGAGGAGAATAGCGATGCTCAAGCACAAGACAAGCGCACTGAACGGTCGGCTCGAAGGGTACATCAAAGCGCTTGAAAGCCATGGAGCCTATCATCAGGAATTAGTCAAAAACATCGATTACTCTTCTGAGACAGAGGACATAGAACAGGCGATCGACGATCTGTTCCTTAGCACCGGACAGGCCGATGCCGTCATATTCCAGTCGCATGAGCTGTTCTTTACCGGCATGAGGTTCCTTCGCTGCAAAGGGATTGACGTGCATGAGAAGGTCAGGGTGGCATGCTTCGACAAGACAGATGCGCTGGCTCTGGTGGATTTTCCGCTTCTCTATGTGGAGCAGCCTATCTCAAGCATAGGTAAAGAAGTCGTCAACATCTTGATAAACAGAATAAAGGGGACACCCTACACCATCCAGAAAGTCTTCGAAGGGCAGATTGTCGAGATCTGAACCGGCCAAAGAGCGCACACCGATTATCAAAAAGTATAGTTATATAATCATATTTTAAAGTTAATCGATTTATTATTATTAATACTTTTGTACGGGTGATTTCCTGAAGTTAATACATTTATGGAATAAACGAAAAATTACACTCGCATGATTAATCGATTAAGCCGACATGACATCACAAATTAATAATAAAAGCGTATGGAAACTATTTAACAGGAATAGACCTCTCTTCATCCTCAAACATAACAAGTTGAATATTACACACAAAAAAAGGAGGCTGGCCGTGCGGTCAGTCTCCTTGATTTTACGACGTTCGCACAAGGCATTTAAAACGCGCAAGGCAATGACAACAGCTGGTACATCAGCGTCCTGGCAATGCGTTCGTGACCCTTGGCGTTGGGATGGAGCCGGTCGGTCTCGCTGTCGCTGAAGTACATCACCTGCTCCTCGACCATCGGATTGATTCCGCACAAGGAGTTCAAGTCGATCACTGGGATTCCCCAGACATTGGCAGCCTCTTTGATGACGTTGACATATTCAATGAAATAGACTCCTATCCTGTTCGGGAAAGACTCGTCTGGTTGGATGTTCTCCGCCCCGAATGTCGCATAGGCCCTGTGGATCGGAGTCAGGATGACGATCTGCTTGTCGGGAAACATCCTTTTCAAGGTGCTGACAGCGATGTTTATCCTTCCCCTTAATGTGCCATTGTCCATTGATGGGGTTTGAGAGAGCCAAGTATATTCCTTGGCAGGATAGCCCATGGCCGCTTTTGTGGTCTTCAGAGTCCGCTCATACCATTCTCCAAGAGGGACATCCCCGATGAAATCGTTCGTGCCAAGGAAGATGGTGATCGCATCAAAGTTGTTCCCATGCTCCTTGACCAGCTGTTCAGCCTGATTGCCGACATCGTCCCACTTGCGACCGCTGACGCCATAGACCAAAGGCTTGACTCCCAGCCATTCCTGAAGATAACCCCAGTAGTGCGTGTCGCCGTGGCCGGTCCAGTCATGTTTGTCCGGAACGGAACCTGGATCGGTGATCGAGTCCCCGAAGAAAGCGACCGTGGCCCCTTGCCAAGGGTGCGTGATTGTGGTATTCTGTGAAAGTAATGAGAGAGGCAGCAGAATGGAGGCCGCCAACAAAGCCGATTTTTTCATCATTCTGAATATTTTTGTTCAAGAAGGAGCACACTTTGAGCCGGAAGAGAGACCTTGTATCTCTTCCCCGAAGCCTTAAGGACACCGTTTGATGAGATCATCGCATCATCTTTCGGCAAGTCCTGTTCCATGTACCTGTAGACATCGCATTCGCCAAGAGATTTGTCATTCGCGTTGAACAGGTCGAACTCCAAGTCATCCTCGGAACCGTTCGCGAAGACATAGGTCCAACCTCCATCCGAAGAGCGGAAAGCGGATCCGGCGGCATATTCATTCTGAAGATCCAAAGGAAAGACCTCGTCTCCTTTCCTGACGAACCTAGTCAGAAGCGAGTAGGCGTAATAGTTCGGCCTCGGCTGGTAGTCCTCCTCGCAGCCTTCCGCGTCCGCACCTTGATAGGCATTTTTCTTATAACGCCAGAGACCGAGCTGCTGCATCTCTCCGTACGAAGCGTTTTTATTGTAATACTGGTCTATAAGCGACCAATAGCTGGCTCCCACAGCTCCGGCATTCAGGAAATTAAGGCAATTGCGGGTGATCAGCACTCCCCTCTTGTACCAATTGATGTCCTTCTGTCTTGAAGCGCCGACGCAGAGATTGGAGCCGAACTCTCCGACAAAATGATTCTTTCCTGTCTTTTTGACCACTTCAATATTGTCCTTTTCCCAGCCAAGAGCGTAGCTGTTCGGAGATTCATAGCCACACATGTAGGTGTGACTGTTGAAAATGTCCGCATAGTCAGCGAGACTGTCCGCACATTCCTTCAGGAAAAACCTGCGGCAGTCCGTGTTGTCGGAAAGGTTGAAACGGACCTTGTCACGGATTCCATCCTTGCGGAAACGCCTGTCCATAGCCTTCACGATCTGAATATACTGTCCAGGCTCACAGACATTTCCGTCCGGCTCATTGAAAGGGGTGACCTCTTTTACGCAGGTATAACCCTTGTCCTCAACGAGATGCTTGACAATGACGGAAAAATTCTCGGCGAATTCCTCATTGTCCTCAGGAGCCGTGACCCAGTTCGTTCCGTTCTTGTCGCACAGGAAGTGCCTATGGCCTTGTGACGGTGTGTCCTCATCAATGAACGAGCAATGCGCCGGGCATCCCCAGACAACCAATGTCACATCAGCTCCGGTCAACTGCGCCAGATCAAGGACAGCGTAAACGGATTTCATCTCCGGAGATTCGAACGTGAATGCGTTCATATTCGCCTCCTGCGGGTCAGAATTATCGTTGACCGGCTCCCACCAATGTGGCTGCAGCATGACACGGAATCTTTGAATATTCATCATCTCCACCCTGCGTACAACGATGTTCTGCCAGTCGTCCAACGTCGCGCCGTCATTCCTGGTAACATTCTGGGCCAGGAAATGAGGGTCAAGCTCAACTCCAAGGCCGACCAGATTCACTCCGGTAGAAGACCGAGGGGTTCTCACAGCATAGGAATTCGAAGCGTTGGAACACGACACCAAGGCGAATGAAACAATAAACGCCGGGAAGATTTTTTTCAAAAGGGAAACTCTATTCATAATGAAAAACTTTAGTGCAGGACAAATATATGAATATTTTACTATATTTGCGAAGAAAACACCCTATTTATTCGATTAAGTTATGCGATTTTCATTCTCACTCACCACATGCGCAAGCCTTGCCGCGACAGTGCTTTCATGCTCTTCCCCGAAGGACACCGCGACTGATTTAAGATGCGAGTATCAAGAGTCTCCCATGACCGTGGATATTCAGACGCCAAGATTCACTTGGAATTATAAAGGAGGTGCCGGTTTCACACAGCATTCTTTCATTGTCAACGTGGCCTCCTCGGAGGATAAGCTGTCCTCACCTGACATCTGGAGCTCGGGGCAGGTGAGCTCATCAGTCCCTTTCGTGAAGATGGAGGACAAGGGATTGCTGGCGAGTGACAAGACATATTTCTGGCAGGTCAAGGCATGGAACGCGGACTCCTCCACGACCATCATCTCCAGGCCGGAACGTTTCCAGACAGCGATGATGAACCGCTCGGACTGGAAAGCAGTCTGGATCACTGACTCTCACGACAAGGATTTCGAAGCGGCCCCGATGTTCCGTAAAGAGTTCAACGCAGGGATGGATGTCGCTTCAGCGAAGATATTCATGAGCGCCTGCGCCTATGCAGAGGTACGACTGAACGGAGAAAAAATCTCTGACGCGTTTCTTGACCCGGGATATACCCATTACGACAAAAGGAATCTATACACCGTCACGGATGTCACCGGCAAAGTCAAATCCGGAGACAACGTCTTGACAGCCGTGCTCGGCAACGGATTCTACAATGAGATCAAACCGGTGGCCACGTGGAATTTCGAGAAGGCCAGATGGCGTGACAGGGCGAGGTTCATCCTTGAGATGCACATAACCTATTCTGACGGAGCCATCGAAGTGATCCAGACCGACAAGACCTGGAAGACGACATCAGACGGGCCGTACATCAGCAACAACATCTACTCAGGAGACACTTACGACGCAAGAAAAGAGATCGAAGGATGGTACTCTGCAGATTTCGATGATGCCTTATTTGGAAATGCCGTAGAGGTGCCCGACCCGTCACCTCTGCTCGTGGCTCAGAAAATGCCTCAGATCCGGCCAACAGAGGAGATCGCACCGGTAAGCGTCACTTCCTTCGGTGACACCTCGTATGTTTTTGACTTCGGCAAGAATTTCTCGGGGCTTTGCAGGCTTAAGGTTAGTGGAGAGCGCGGCACTGAAGTCACCATCACCCATGCCGAGCTTGTAAAAGAGGACGGAAGCCTTGAGCCAGGAAACATCGACATCTACTACAAGCCCCTCCCGGGTTATGAGTTCCAGACCGACAAATATATCCTCAAAGGGACTGGCACAGAGGAATGGACGCCATCGTTCAATTACCATGGATTCCGCTATGCGGAAGTGAAGACGAGTGTTCCGATGAAACTGGACAAGGAGTCACTGACAGCCCTCTATTTCTACACAGACCAGGAGTCTGTCGGAACTTTCGAATGCTCGAACAAGCTGCTGGACACGCTTTGGAACATGACAAGGAGGACCTATTGCAACAACCTGATGTCCATCCCGACCGACTGCCCTCAAAGGGAGAAGAACGGATGGACGGCCGACGCCTACCTCTCGCAGGAAATCGGACTCCTGAACTATAACTCCATACTGTTTTACGAGAAATGGCTCGACGACTTCATCGACAATCAGTTGGAGAACGGCCAGATCTCAGGAATCATTCCGACAAGCGACTGGGGCTACGATGACTGGATCGGTCCTGTCTGGGACGCGGCCATGTTCATCATCCCGTACAACCTCTACTTGTACTACGGAGACAAGACCGTCATCGAAAAGGTCTGGCCGATGTGCGAGAAGTATCTCGCCTACCTCAAGACCAGGGAGGATCCGGACGGACTTGTGTCCTACGGAATCGGGGACTGGCTGCCTTACGACGCGAAGACTCCGACAGAGTACACCTCAGCGCTGTTCTACTACTATGACTATAGGATAATGAAAGAGTTCTCTTTCATCCTCAACAAGGAATCATCCTCCCTTATGGCAAAGGAAGAGCGCCTGAGAGAGGCCATCAACAGGAAATACTACAACCCCGAGACAGGAGTCTACGCCACTGGCACACAGACAGGACAGGCCTCGGCGCTGTTTGTCAAAGTGGTTCCCGGGCCCGAGATCCCGAAAGTCGTATCCAAGCTTGAAGAGTTTGTCAAGGCAAGCGACGGCCATCTGAATTTCGGCTCGATGGGTTCCAAGGTTGTGCTCAGGACCCTTACTGAATATGGTCTTGCGGATCTCGCGTACCAGATGGCGTCCAAGGAAGACCATCCGTCATGGCTGGCCTGGATCCATGACGGCTACACATCGCTTGCCGAGACTTGGACAATGTCACCTCAGTTCCGCGACGCGTCGCTTGACCACATTTTCTTCGGAGACATCTCCGCTTGGCTGGTGAACGACATCGTCGGAATCAGAAAAGACGATCTTGCACCTGGCTTCGGGCACATCATCATCGCCCCACATTTCGTCGATGGACTTGACTGGGCAAAAGCATCTTACAAATCTGTCAGAGGTCTCATCAAAGCCGGCTGGAAAAAGGAAGGCGGCAAGGTGACCCTCGAAGTCTCAATCCCGGAAAACACCACCGCCACCGTGCGGATAGCCGGCAGACCGGACCAGCAGCTGAGACCCGGGACCAGCAAGATCACAATTTCCGACCGATAGCATATTCCCCCGTGTAGGCCAACTGCCTCATGCTCAAGTGACAAAGCACACCTGCTCATGCCCTTTGCGGGTAGGAGCAGGTGTGTTCATTTAGTTAATGAACAGTTAATTAGCCTCCATGCTCCTCTATCTCCCCTCCACTACGTGCCACACTCCTCTCACTCCTGCCCTACCTCTCCCATTCCCCATCCTCGCCAACAAGCCGGCCCTTCTTCGGCATATGGGTCAAAAAGCCATAGGGTTTTCCCAACGTCAGCGCCAGCAAAATCCTTCGTGGTGTTCGTGGCGGACAAGCGGCACATTATCAAGCAAATAAGCGATTGCCTTCAACTGAAATCAACCAAAGGCAATCACTTATTTCTATGAATATCAAAGCGCTTCCGAACACAGCCGTCCATCGCTCGTTCTCGGGTGCAGGCAGACCCGATCTGCACCCCGGCCAGGAAGTTTGCCATGCTTCGGGGGCAGAATCGACCGTTTCGCACCCTGCCAAGATGATAGGCAAGATGATAGGCTGGTTCCTGAGATCCAGGACACCTCGGCATCGATGAGCCTCTGCTGGTTTCGCACCCTGCCAAGATGATAGGTTGGTTCCCGAGGGCCGGAATTTGCCGGTCAGTGAGACGCTTGAAGACCCTGCCAAGATGATAGGCTGGTTCCTGAGGGCAAACAGGCGCGATCCGCTCCCGAGTAGTTTCAGAAAAAAGACTTCACGCCTCATTTGACATAGTAGCCGGACTGGAGCTCCAGTGTCTCTCCCCTCTTGATGGAGACACCCTTCCCTGAGCACGAGACTCCTCCAAGTTTGTACTGGACAATGTAAGTTCCCTCTGGAAGGCTGGTCTCGTAGCACTCCTGGTAGGAATAGACACTGCCTGACGGATCGAAATGATAGCTTTTAGGATCCGATGGAGCCGCAGAGTCAATGAAGACGATGTCTGTCATGAACTTGCCTCTCTCGCTATTGATGAACTTGACATTGCCGCAAGGGATTCTGTTAGGCACTGGCAGGTCAATAAAAAACTCCTTCTCACCGATGACAGGCCAATTCTGTACACTTGCTTTTTTGTTGCCTCCTCCCTTGCAATAAAGGTCACGGTAATTCAATTCGCTCAATGTCACTTTCATCCGGTAGCGGGTCGTGACATCTGACTCTTGAGTGTTCTCCACACTCCAGACCCAACCGGAATGGAAATCAAAAGTGGATCTGGAAATGGCCGGAGGCAGCGTGAGATAAGTCGGCAGATTCTTCACCTCTAGAGTATAATGCACTCCACCGTCCGAAGAATTGTCAATGATGGCCAAATCGCTGACTTCACGCGTCTTGGAACTGCTGAAATTACAGCCCGAACTCAACGAAAGCCCCGCCCCTGCGGCTCCGCCCGACAAGCCGGCCTCAAACGACCAGGACACACCGGAAGTGTAGGTCTGGGAGTTTATCGTTGTGGAAGGGGACGGGACTTGGTTGAAGCGGACCGGAACCGAATTTCCTTTGTCATCGACCAACGAGACGTCCACACGATAGCCTGTCAGGAAGTAGCCCATGAAAGAGCCCTGCAAACCATTGAGCTGGGTGTCTTTGAACTTTCCTGCGTACATTCCTGCGGAAGCGACCGAGAAAGTGGCGTCGATAATGTAGAAATCCCCTGTGTAATTGCTCTTGGACGACTTGAACGCATAAAGCGGGATGACGGAATAGTACTGCTCGAATTGTCCCTGGCCAGTGACCCTGAACTCATTCTTCCCGTCCTTGAAGATCAAACCTTTGTCGATCCTGATGTCCTGTGACGAGAACAGGTGGATAGACTGGAGAAGATCATCTCCTGAGGTGTTCGCGGAATGCACGTCACCCAACCAAGACACAAGGCCGTTCAGGTTGGCGGGAGGAAAATCATCCATCGAAAAGACCTTCCCGCTCCTGTGGAACGCGGCGAAGAGACAATCGTCCAGAGACTCCGCTGACAGGAATCCTATGTTCCGCCGGGAAAGAGCAGACAACAAAGTAGAGGTAGGAGAAACCACAACCACCGCCGCTCCTCGTTTGTAAGCGCTCCAAATCTCGTCATCCTTGATGTCCTTCCCGCTGACAAAGACCACCTTAGCCTCTTCGCAGGAGACCTTCTTCCCGGTGAATCTTGAATATATCAACTCAAGGATGTCATCCTCCAACTCAGACCAGACACAGTACGGCAGATCCGATGTGCGGTTCTCCTCTATAACCTCCGGTTCCGGATCCGGATCCAGATCTGATTTTCCACCGCAGGATGCCGACAGTGCGAAGGCCGCGCAGAGCGCAATCATATTCAATAAATCAATTATTCTTCTCATATTCATAGAATTTCGTCCAACTAGTACGTGATTATATTCATTGGATTCATTGGCTTAGCTAATAAAAAATGTGCCTCATCTTTTGCGAATACGCACCAACATTATTTAGCCGCTTACTTGAATCCGTAGCCGGTTGAGAGTCTCACCGTGCCGCCTGTCGTCACCCTCACGAGTCCGGTATAATTCCGGGTTTTGGTCTTGCCGTTTGTTCCCTTTATGCTGCATTGGAGCTCGTAGTCTCCGGTCGTCAGGAACAAAGAGCAGGTGCTGCCATAGCCGTAAACACTTTCATCTTTGAAGCTTCCTGTCTCAGGATAGCTCTTGTTGTACAATCGGACATTGGTCATGAACGTTCCGTCCTCGGAGTTGGTGAGTTCAAACTTTCCAGTCGGAGACCTGTTCGGCATTGGAAGTTCCTTGGTGACGGAATATTGTTTCTGCACAAACTCCAGGTCATGATAGTCAAGGCTTCCCGTGTAAAAATAAGACGCGCCATAGACGAGATTGTAAAGATCTATCACGACTCTGTACTTGGTCTTCACATCATGATCTTCCGCCGGAACCGCCCAGACCCATTGGCTGTAGAAATTGGTGGTCGAAGTCGAGACAAGAGGCGGGTCTGTGATTTTATTGGACTTAAAATGAGGGAGATTGTTGATCACGTAGTCATAGCCCACAGTGGAGCCCTCATGCCGGCTCAGCACATCACAGTCGCTGATCGTGCGTGAAGTGCTTGAGGAGATGGAGAAGCCGGTGGAGGAGGAGATCATCGGAGATGTCCCGCCTGTGATCCCTCCACCGATGGAGAAGTTCCAGCCGGTCGTGTAACCGGTCGAGCCGACAACGGTCTCCGGAGCAGGAACCTGGACAAAACGACCGGCAGGAGTTCCCGATGTGTTTAATATGTAGATGTTAGAACTGAGCGACTTTAGGTAGAAACCACAGATTCTTGCGTTGACTCCTCCGTGCTTCTTCGAGTAATTCCCCGTGTACATCTTCCCGGACGCGACCGAAACCGTGGAGGTCATGAGGTAGTAGTCCATGGCTTCCGATTCGCTGCTCTTGAACCCGTGCATCGGAGTGACCTTCAACTGAACATCGACAGCGAACTCGCCCTCAAGGTAATCGTGCTCGGAGGCCACCACATTCGTTATCGTCTCCCTGACGCGATCCGAATATGTCGTGTAAAGGCTCGACTCTTCCCAAAACGAGGACGGATCGAAGTTGCCGGTCGTGTTCTGGACCGTGTTGTTGGCCCATGCTACAAGACTGTTGAGGCATTCATCCACCTCCAGTCCTTCAACCGGAGTCGGCACCACACAATTGCCGGCCCGTCCTTGCTGGAATGCGACACAAAGGATGTCCCCGGACTCCTCGCCCAGCCGTTCCAGCAGGGACCTTGACGGTTTGTACACAATCACGATGCAATCCTTGCGAACTTCCATACCAGAATAGCCTGCCATGTCCGTGACAATCACCTGCGCGTTGTCTGGCGAAGACGCAGCCTCTTCCAAGCGGCCTTTGACCGCATCCGCAAAGTTCTTGGAAAGGCCATCAGAGACCCATGCCGGAACCAGGATTTTCTCGTCATTGGCAATTGAGGACGGCTCGCGGTAATCGCCCTCTATGATGACCTCGTCACCATAGTCAGGATTGTCCTTTGAGCAGGAAACCGGTAGAAGAACCTGTGACAGCAAACACGCTGACAGAATCAGATTGATTGGCTGGGAATTTTTCATGTCGCTACAGGCTGTAATGCAGTTTTTGTTTGTAATTCTTGTCCACACAGATGGTGGCGGTCTTCCTGGTCAGATTATAGACAACAGACCATTGTGTGTTGCTTGTGATGTCACCACCTTCGGAATTCAAGTCCGTGTGAACGTCTTCAAGCAGAGACATGCACTCATCCTCCGTCATCACACGGTTTTTCTTCTCCAATGTCTCGTGAAGTTTGTCGTAGCGCTCTCTCCCTCCACCGACATCCTGCCAGCCTTCGGACAGATAAAAATTAGTGACATGATCAGTGTCAATCAGATTCATTGTCCAATCCTTTGCCGCAGGGTCGCTCAATGGCGGAACCTCTCCCGGCCGGTAATATTCAACGACAACTCTCTTTCCGCTTGCATCGGCTATCAGGAAATGATAGTTCGAATCCGAATTATTTCCGTCAGCGAAGAAATTGTGAGTCCTGAAGACATCCACGGCCTCGTCAACGCTTGTACAGCCGTCCAATGCCAATCTGATGGCCAAAGTCGGGACGATGTCGCTTTTCGACTTGTCATGTTGCACGGCCCCGCCGGTGCCACGCAGAGACAGAACTCCGATGAACAGTCCCGCGTCATTCATTCCGTCCAGACAGCAATAGATTGAAGCGGTCACAGGCACCGACAGGTCTGTCTTCCCGTCCGACAACGCCCCGGCCACATAGATGTCTTTGTCCAAAAACGGCAGGGCTGAGATGCAGATGGACTCTTTCACACCCTTTGCGACATTGTGCACCAGCATGTTGGAAGAGGACACAAATCTATAATCGAAGTTGCGGCCCACCAAGACATCGCCTTCGGGCGATTTGACGCAGAAAGCGCTGCACCCGTAATCCATACCGCCACCTGCCTTGCTTAACGACACTGTGGTCAGACACGGAATGACTTTCCCTAAAAGCTGGACACTGGAGCCGGCTCCACCGCTCTCCATGATTTCATCAATCATATAATCCGCACTGTACTTCAATGAATATAGATGCCCGTCCGCCATATTCTTCAATGTTGACACCATGGCCTTCTGATCTTCGTTCTTTAGGAAGGCGGCAGGATTGGATGCGCTTGCGGATTCCTTCTCATGACAAGCAGGGAAAATGCAAGTCAGCGCGGAAAGACAAGAGACAAGATAGAAAAAACGCTTCATAGTTTGATTTTTGTTTAAACAAACACTTAGCTCACCGAGTGGCTCACCACACCTGTTCAAGGAGTGTTCTGACAAAAATACTAAAGAAAAGCGCCTGAAGAAATGGCATCACGGCGAATTTGCCAAACCGCCAAGAAATTGTCGCCTTGGCAGTTCTACTTTGTCGAATCAGTAATATTTTGTCGAACCGACAAATTGCTGATTCTCCATTTTGCGGGAGTCATGCCCTCTCTTTCCTTGAAAGAAGCGTTGAAATTGCTCAAGGAGAGGAATCCGGATTTCTGGGCGATCTCCGCTATGGTCACATCTGGATGTTCCAGCAACGCGCGTTTCGCATAATCAGTTCTAAGTCCGCAAATCCATTCCCGGAAAGTCGCCTTGTATGTCTGATTGATAAAAGAAGAAAGGTACGTCCTGTTTGTGTACAATGTTTTGGACAAATCCGATATCGTGAGGCCGGGTTTCAGATAACCGTCAGTACTCACCCATTCCTGCACAAGACGTTGTATCTCCGGATTGCCGGACACTGTCGCCTCGACAATAATTTCAGAGTCATGCTCACTCTCGATGGCCCTCTCTACTGTCTCATAAAAAAGCAGGTAATTCTGATAGCTCACATACAGATAACAATAGAAAGGAACGGAAGACAGCACCCACAGAAAGACCAGATTGTCAGGAAGGAATGTCAAAGCCGAACAGCTGATGCCGAAAATGAGCATCCAATATGTCATGACCGACATCCATCTGACATAGGCCGCGATGTTGTCAGAATGTGTGTTGTCCATCAATTTGACCGCCTTATGATAGGCCTTGAGAAGATGGGACGCCAAGATGAATCCATACACGGCAAGCATCAATCCCAACAAATACATCATACTTACCTTAAGCGAACCGTCTTTTACGAATATAAGTACGGAAACGGACAGTATGGTATATAAAAGCCAAAGCAAACAATGTCTTACAACTACCTTTCGGGTTATGTAGGAGCGGTCCAGAAGCGTGTGCAGTGCCGCGACGAACAATCCATAACCGAAAAAGTAGGTGGTAAGGTTCATCACGATCGCGGCGTTGACATCAATCTGCCTTATGTCAATGCACAGATGGACGGCATAATTTGCCGCCAAGACCACAAGCGCGGCGCCCATCAAGTGCCTTGACCGCAGGTAGTTGCCGAATATTCCCTTGTCCGGGACCTTCCCGAAAAAGAATCTGAAGGCAAAGAAGACCATAAGGGTCAAGGCGATGCATAATGAGTATCTGTATAGATCGATGTCCATAATAAGTCTATCTGTTTATCCCATCCCCAAAAGAAGGCAACGGATATTTTCCAACTATAAAGATAGCCATAATTCCATAAAAAGCAGCTTCTAAGAATGTAACAACAAAAACACCGAGGGGTGAAGCAGAGAGTCTTACGGCTCAGAGTCGCGAACGACCACGGAAATCACCCTAAAGACATCTGTAGTGGCCGCGCACTCTCTCAACCTTGCCGAAACGCACTCGCCTGTAGGCCCGCACCCGGACAAGTCTGATAATCTCCACCTCAATGGCACTGTCACAAGATATTGGCTTGTTCTCATGGATATAATCTTTCATTATTGATTATTATTAATCGTAGCGACGCTATGTAATTCAACGGGAGCATTTTCTCATAATAATGCTCCCGTCGGGGGCTGAAACAACCACAACGGGAGCAAAAACGCCATAAAATGGCACCGTAACCTTACTCGATGCAGCTGCGTAACCTTACTCGATGCAGCTGGTGAGGCAGGTCATCGCGGGGTCGGGACGGAACTCGATGCCGCTGGAGGTGGCGGGAATGAGGACGGTCTCGCCTTGGCGGAGGGTCACTACGTGTTCCCGACCGTCATCCTCATGGTCAACAAGGCTGCCATTTCCGGAGACGCACATCACGACGACAAAGGAGTCCAGCTTGGAAAGATCCTTTGAGCAGGGCTTGTCGAGATCGAAGAGCGAAGTAGTGAAGTACTTGCAGCTTACCAATTGAGTCTCGGCATCCTTGAGACGGGAATATTCAGTCCTGTAGTCAGGATAGACATCGTAGTCGATGGCCTCCTTGGCCTGCTCGATGTGGAGCTCGCGAGGCTTGCCGTCAAGCCCCAGGCGACCGTAGTCATAGATCCTGTAGGTCAGGTCGGAAGTCTGCTGGATCTCGGCGACGAAGGCTCCGGCTCCGATTGCGTGGACGCGTCCGGCAGGAAGGAAGAACACGTCTCCGGGAGCGATCTTGTAACTCGCAAGGACATCAGTGATCGTGTGTTCTTTGACTCTTTCCTCATATTCCTCAGGGGTGATCCACTCCGTGAGGCCACTCAAAAGTCGGGCGCCCTCATCGGCTCCGATGACGTACCACATCTCGGTCTTGCCTTTCATCCCCGGGTGGGTCTTCTCGGCAAGCTCATCGTTCGGATGGACCTGGACCGAGAGATCGCTCTTGGCATCGATGAACTTTATAAGGAGCGGGAACTCCATGCCGGTCCTCTCGAAGACCTTCTTGCCGACGAGTTCGGGACCATATTCATTCATCACTTCGGTCAGGCTTTTGCCTGCCAAAGGGCCGTTGGCGACTGTTGAGACGTGCCCCGGAACAGCCGAGATCTCCCAGCTTTCCCCTATGTGACGCTGTTTTGTCTTTATGCCCTTGAACGGGGCGATCTTTTCTCCGCCCCACACCATCTCGCGGAGATAGGGCTCAAATTTCAGAGGATACATAATCGTCAAGTTCCTTTAAAAAGCCATTCTGATTTGTTTTGTCTAAATTATTTTCACCTCAAAAAACAATTCAAAACAGTCTCAAATAACTATTTCTTGTCCAATTCAGTGAGAGCGAACGCATAGGCTCCGAGCGAGATCGCCTTGCTGGCACCGATCTTCGAACGCATCACGCCTGTGCGCTTCTGCGGGTCGTAGATCACCTCACGGTCGCTGCCGTAGACCTTCAATGAACGTGCCTCGCCACGGGCGAACTGGTCAAACTCGGCCGGGTCATCGAGGTTATAGACCTTCATCTGGACCCTGTCCAGTTCCTCGCCGGTGAGTTGGTGCATCTTGCCGCGCATAGTGCGTAATATTCCAGGCATCAGGTACTTGTAGTTGTTCATCACACCACCTCCGATCACAATGAGACCATCGATCAGCGTGACTGCCGTAGCCATGGCGTCGCCGGCGACCTCGCCCATCTTGTCAAAAGCCTTGATAGCGGCCTCCTTGTCGCCTGGCCTTTTTCCCTCGCAGATCTCGGCGATGTCCTTCGGCTCAAGGCCGTGGTCCGGATTGCCGGTCAGCTCACCATATACTCTTTTCACGGCTCGGATCGACGCCCCGTCCTCAACGATGATGTCCGGCATGTCGGGATGCTTGAGGCAGAACGTCTCCACGCAGGAGTTGTCTCCACGGTTGAGCTCACCGTTGATCACCGTGCCTATTCCCAGCCCTGTGCCGAAAGTGTAGCCGATGAGGTTGTGGTAACGTTTGGCGCTTCCGGCCTTTGCGAGTCTCTCATTCACCTCAGGAAGGACTCCGCCGAGAGCCTCGCCATAGGCGTAAAGGTCTCCGTCGTTGTTGATGAAGACCGGGATCCCGAAAGTGTCTTCAAGGAACGGTCCGAGAGCGACTCCGTCGCGAAATGACGGGAAATTAGGAAGGTAGCCTCCAATGATTCCGTCAGGATAATCAGCCGGGCCGGGAAAACAGAAACTGATGGCGACGGGTTTCGCCTCTCCCAGTTCTTCTTTAATCTTTGTAAAACCTGTCACCATCGTACCGAGGCAGCGGTCAAGGTTGTCGGCATTGGATGGAAGGGTGATAGGCTCGCAGCAGAACTCTCCGCCTCTCATCGCACCGAAAACCATGTTGGTGCCGCCGGCGTCAAGGGTCATGACGATTCTGCTGTCGTGTTTTATGTCAGGCATATTCTTGAGTTTTTAATTATTGCCGTGCCGGTGTTTGGTTATGAAAATTCAATTGGAACTCTGCGGAAGCCAAATTTGAATATTCATAAAATTCAAGCCTTTTCATTGCAAAGATAATCATTATCTACCTTCCGGGCTCATCGTTTGCAGGGAAAATTCGTACCTTTGTACCACTAAAATATTCGTAATGCAGAAAAGAAGAAGTCGCCATGGTGGCGAAGAAGGCGGAAGGAAGAGCCGCGACAGAAAATTCGGTTCAAGGCATAAGAGCAAGAAAGTGCTGGCCGAGGTTACCGGTAAGGTCCAGATGACAAGAGACGGGTATGTCTTCGTGGTAGTTGAGGACGAACCGGACAATGATGTGTTCGTCAAGGCATCCAAAACGCGCGGCGCCTTGAACGGAGACATTGTGAAATGCGCTGTGACAAGCGAGAGGAAAGAGGCCCCGGCGGACAACGGCAGAGGCGGACGTGGCGGAAAGGACGCCGGCAAACGCCGCGAAGGAGAGATAATCGAGATAGTTGAGCGCAGCCACAAGCCGTTTGTGGGGATTCTTCACCTCGTGGGCAGGCAGGCTTGGGTGCTGATGCAGTCAAGGAATATGCCGTACGACATCAGTGTGGATTTCGATTCCCTGCCGCATGGTGTGAAAAGGGGAATGAAGGTGGCCGCTGTGGTTGACAGCTGGGACAAAGGCGAGCCGACACCGAAAGGCCACCTCGTGGATGTGCTCGGAATGCCGGGAGAGAACGACACGGAGATGCACGCCATCCTCGCTGAATATGCCCTTCCTTACCGGTTCGAGCCGGAGGTGGAGAACGCCGCCGATGAAATCTCAGACCAGATCACGGGAAAGGACATCGATGAGCGCAGGGATTTTCGTAACACATTGACATTCACCATAGACCCTACAGATGCCAAGGATTTTGACGATGCTCTGTCCTTCAAGAAATTAGACAATGGCAACTACGAAATAGGAGTCCACATCGCGGATGTCTCACACTACGTGCTTCCCGGGACAATCGTGGACAAGGAGGCGCAGGAGCGCGGAACGTCTGTCTACCTTGTGGACAGGACAGTCCCTATGCTCCCCGAGAAACTCTGCAACAAACTCTGCTCGCTCCGCCCTCACGAGGAGAAGCTGACCTTCTCCGTGGTGGTTGAGATGACGCCGCGCGGAAAGATCGAGAACCGTTGGTTCGGACGCACGGTGATCCGCTCGGACTACCGTTTTGACTACGATGGCGCTCAGCAAGTCATCGAGAGCGGCGGCAAAGAACCCGCCGATCCTGCCGTCAGCCAGGACATCAGGGAAGCCATAGTCACTCTGAACAAGTTGGCTACGATCATGCGCAGACGCCGCTTCGCCGCAGGAGCGATCAGTTTCGAGCGTCCTGAGATGAAGGTTGAGGTCGACGAGAAAGGCAGGCCGATCAGAGTCTACGAGAAGATCACCAAGGAAGCCAACTGGCTGATCGAGGAGTTCATGCTTCTGGCGAACCGCTCGGTGGCCGAGTTCATCGCCACTTCCGGCAAGATGGACGGCAAGGCAGACAAGAAGGCCAAGACCTTCGTCTACCGTGTGCACGGCGAGCCGAACACGGACAAGATCGCGAGCCTCGGACAGTTCGTCAGCAATTTCGGGTTCAAGTTCGGTCCGAGCGGCAACGGGCGCGAGATCGCCAAGTCCCTGAACACGTTGCTTGCCGAGGCGAAAGGAACACCTGAATGCGACGCCTTCCAGATGATAGCCCTTCGTTCGATGGCAAAGGCGGTCTACACCACCGACAACATCGGGCACTACGGCCTCGCGTTCAAGTTCTACACGCACTTCACCTCCCCTATCCGCCGCTACCCTGACACAATGGTGCACAGGCTGCTGGCCCTCTACCTTGACAATGCGGAAAGTCAGAACAAGGAATATTACGAAGCCCAGTGCCAACACGCCTCCGAGCGCGAGCAGATAGCGGCCAACGCCGAGCGCGACAGCGTCAAGTACAAGCTCATCGAGTTCATGCAGGACAAGGTCGGCAATGAATATGAAGGGAATATCTCCGGCCTGACCGATTGGGGAATGTACGTGGAGATCAAGCCGACAATGATTGAAGGAATGGTCGCCCTGCGTGACGTGAAATCTGACTTCTTTGAGTTTGATGAGCAGAACTACCTCATCAAGGGCCGCCGCACCGGCAGGATATTCCGTCTCGGGGATCCGGTTAAGATCCGCGTCAAGGCCGCCAATCTGGAACAGAGGCTTCTGGACTACGAGCTCGTAGAGGTCTCCACATCCGGCAACGGTTCCGGCAAAGATTCTGCTGACGGCAAAGCCAAGAAAAAGCCTTTCTATGCAGCCGTCGCCCGCAACGACAACCAGCCGCAGCGGAAATCCTCCAAGGACAAAGGCCGTCCCCGCAAGAAGTCCGGCCCGAAATCTTCCAAAAAGAAGAACTCCAATTAAGCATTGAGAGAAAAAGCGCACGCAGACGAAGCGATGCAAGGGGTTTGAGGAGTATGGTATCCTAAGAAGCCGGATCAAATCCAAGTGTATGTAGGTCAGCTCCTCGCTGTCGGGAGGCCGTGGCAGCCCTTTACCCGGATAGGGCGCGCGAAGCGCGTAGGACGCCACGGCCTCCCGACAGCGGAAGCAAAGGCCATCTACATTGTGCTTACATCATCACCCCTCTGAAGCTGTCCCGCAAGGGAACGGAGGTAGATTTGAACCACAAAGGGGAGACGCAATTTCTTGCGTCTCCCCTTTGTGGTCCCAGTAGGGCATGATCCTACGACCCCCTGATTATGAGTCAGATGCTCTAACCAACTGAGCTATGGGACCGGGTCACAGCCTTTAAGGCCGGGAATATCGCATGAACGGATGCGGTCTCCTGGACCGCTCCGTCCCTAATCTGAATTCTCAGACTTTGATCTCAACCTCAACGCCGGAAGGAAGCTCAAGCTTCATGAGCGCATCGACTGTCTTTGCATTGCTGTCATCGATGTCCAGAAGCCTGCTGTAGGCGCAAAGCTCAAATTGCTCGCGGGACTTCTTGTTGACGAAGGTCGAGCGGTTCACTGTGAAGATCTTCTTGTTGGTAGGAAGCGGAATAGGACCGTTTACCTTAGCACCTGTAGCCTTCACGGTGTCCACGATCTTAGCGGCTGACTTGTCAACCAGCATGTGATCGAATGATTTGAGTTTTATTCTGATTTTTTGACCCATATCAAAATACTTAATTACGATTTAACACTTACTCGTCATCATCAGAGAGCTTGTAGCCGCTCTTCTCGATGACTTCCTTAGCCAAATTGGCTGGAACCTCAGCATAGTGATCGAAAGTCATCGTGCTGGTCGCACGTCCGGACGAGAGGGTCCTAAGAACAGTCACATAGCCGAACTGCTCGGAGAGCGGAACGAATGCTCTGACAATCCTGGCACCGTTTGCGGTTGAATCCATAGCCTGGATCTGTCCGCGGCGGCGGTTGAGGTCACCCACGATGTCACCCATGTAGTCCTCTGGAGTGACAACCTCAAGGGACATGATAGGCTCAAGGAGAACCGGCTTCGCTTTCGGGCAAGCGTGGCGGAACGCCAGACGGGCTGCCATTTCGAATGAAAGCTGGTCAGAGTCAACCGGGTGGAACGAACCATCAAGGACAACAACCTTCATGGACTGAACCTCATAACCGGCAAGGACACCATTGGCCATTGCGGCCTTGAAGCCCTTCTCGATGCTAGGGATGAATTCCTTAGGGATGTTACCGCCCTTGACCTGGTTCTCGAACTGAAGACCGGTCACGCCCTCATCGGCAGGCCCGATCTCAACTACGATGTCCGCGAACTTACCACGTCCACCAGTCTGCTTCTTGAAGACCTCACGATGCTGTACAGTGGCCGTAATGGCTTCCTTGTAGTTAACCTGAGGAGCTCCCTGGTTGATCTCGACACCGAATTCACGACGAAGACGGTCAACGATGATGTCAAGGTGAAGCTCACCCATTCCGCTGATGACCGTCTGGCCTGTCTCGTGGTCGGACCTTACGGTGAACGTAGGATCCTCCTCGGCAAGCTTGCCAAGCGCGATTCCAAGCTTGTCCAGGTCGCCCTGTGTCTTAGGCTCGACAGCGATACCAATAACAGGATCAGGGAATTCCATTGACTCAAGCACAATCTGATGATCCTCATTGCAGATGGTGTCTCCTGTACGGAGATCCTTGAACCCGACAGCGGCGCAGATGTCTCCCGCCTCGACGAAATCAATAGGATTCTGGTGATTGGAGTGCATCTGGTACAGACGTGCGATTCTTTCCTTCTTCCCGGTACGCACGTTAAAGACGTAAGAGCCGGCATCAACACGTCCTGAGTAAACCCTCATGAAAGCGAGACGGCCAACGAACGGATCCGTCGCGATCTTGAACACGAGAGCGCAGAACGGCTGGGAAGCGTCCGGGAGAAGATCCTCCTCCTCCCCGGTCTTAGGATCAGTTCCCTTCACAACACCTTTGTCAAGCGGAGAAGGAAGGTAACGCATCACAGCGTCGAGAAGGAACTGGACGCCCTTGTTCTTGAATGATGAGCCACAGCAGGCGGGAACGATCTGCATTGCGATTGTACCCTTGCGCAGGGCGGCGATGATCTCATCCTCGGTGAGGGAGTCAGGATTCTCGAAATACTTCTCCATGAGAGTCTCATCGCATTCGGCGGCGGCCTCAACGAGTTTGTCTCTCCATTTCTCGACATCTCCGGCCATGTCCTCCGGAACGTCCTTTATTTCATAGTTGACCAATTCCTCTCCTGAATCATAGTAAATTGCCTTTCTGGAGATGAGGTCAACGATGCCTTTGAACTTGTCCTCTGACCCGATAGGGAGACAGATCGGAACAGCCTTGGCACCGAGTTTAGTGTAGATTTCCTCGACGCACGCGAGGAAGTCAGCACCTACACGATCCATTTTGTTAACGTATGCTATCTTCGGAACTCCGTACTTGTCCGCCTGACGCCAAACTGTCTCAGACTGAGGCTGAACGCGTCCGACAGCACAGAAAGTAGCGATAGTTCCGTCGAGCACACGGAGCGAACGCTCCACCTCAACGGTGAAGTCGACGTGACCCGGAGTGTCGATCAGGTTGATCTGATAAACGTGACCGTTGTAATGCCAGAACGCGGTGGTGGCGGCGGAAGTGATGGTGATACCTCTTTCCTGCTCCTGGACCATCCAATCCATTGTGGCAGCCCCTTCATGTACCTCACCGATCTTGTGAGTTTTTCCGGTGTAGTACAGAATACGCTCGGATGTAGTCGTCTTTCCGGCATCGATGTGGGCCATGATGCCGATGTTTCTTGTGTAAGTAAGATCTCTTTTAGCAGCCATCTGCGAATAAAATTAGAAACGGAAGTGGGCGAACGCCTTGTTGGCCTCAGCCATCTTGTGCATATCCTCTTTTCTCTTGAATGCACCACCTTCGTTATTGTAGGCGGCAACGATCTCTGCACAAAGTTTTTCTGCCATTGAGTGGCCGGAACGCTTGCGGGCGAAGTTGATCATGTTCTTCATTGAGAGCGAGACTTTTCTTTCCGGACGCAACTCAGTAGGCACCTGGAAGTTTGCTCCTCCTACACGACGTGACTTAACCTCAATCTGAGGGGTAACGT
>DJOW01000016.1:0-3865 GCA_002437305.1 Bacteroidales bacterium UBA6428 | reverse complement strand
GTAACGTTTTCGAGTGCCTTCCTCCAGATATCCAGAGGAGCCTTGTCAGAATCCTTCATCTTCTCGCCTACCATGTCAATGGCATCGTAAAAAATAGAATACGCGATACTCTTCTTCCCCTGCAACATAAGATTGTTCACGAAACGGGTAACCTCGACATCGTGAAACTTAGGATCAGGAAGTAGAATCCTCTTTTTAGGCTTCGATTTTCTCATTGTGAGTAAAAATTAAAGGTGATAAAGATAATAAAACGGACTACTTCTTAGATTTCTTCGGCCTCTTCGCGCCATAGAGGGAACGGGACTGGGTCCTTCCTTCCACGCCTGCGGTGTCCAAAGCTCCTCTAAGGATGTGGTAACGCACACCAGGGAGGTCCTTCACACGACCACCACGGACCAGCACGATGCTGTGCTCCTGAAGGTTGTGACCCTCGCCCGGAATGTAGGCATTGACCTCTTTGGAGTTGGTAAGGCGTACCCTGGCCACCTTTCTCATCGCTGAGTTAGGCTTCTTAGGGGTCGTCGTGTAGACACGAAGACATACGCCCCTCTTCTGAGGACAAGCGTCCAGCGCGCGTGATTTGCTCTGAGCGGCAATGCTCACGCGTCCTTTGCGAACTAATTGTTGAATTGTAGGCATAAATGATTGTAAATCTAATATTTATGTTTCTCCCAAACATTTTGGGGCTGCAAATTTACGGATAATTCTTCAATTAACAAAGCATCAAGCTGATAGATTGTCCAGAATCTTTCGGCAAAACGATGCAAAAAGCAAAAAAACAACTACCTTTACAAATCGGAAATACATCCAAATACAAATATCTAAACAAACATCTAAAAATGAAAATGAAGAAGAGCTTGCTGAGCCTGTTCATCATCACCGCGTTCTCCGCCGCAGCCTCATTGAACCTATCAGCCCAACCGGCAGGAAGATCCTTATGGAACGAGGGCTGGACCTTCTCCAAGGATGGGGAGAGCCGCTCCCTTGATCTGCCACACGACTGGGGCGTGGATGGTCCTTTCGTCCAGGAATATCCCGTTGAAACCGGAAAACTGGCCTGGTGGGGCAAGGCGGAATATTCAAAGACACTGACAGTAAAAGCGAAGGACCTAAAATCCGGGAAACGGTTCTTTCTGGATTTCGGAGGGGCAATGTCCTATGCCAAAGTGTTCTGCAACAATGAATATGTCACAGAATGGCCGTACGGGTACTCTTCTTTCCGGGCGGATCTGACACCGTTCCTTAAGGCTGGGGACAATCTTGTCAAGGTGACACTGGACAATCCGGAGGAGTCGAGCCGATGGTACCCGGGAGGTGGAATCTACCGGAATGTCTATCTGACTGTGGCCGATCCTGTCGGTGTGGCGCAATGGGGAACGTTCGTCACGACCAAGGGCAATGAGGTCAGTATTTCGGTCACGCTGCGGAATGCCGGGGATGCAGTCAGCGGAACCGTCCGCACGGAGATATTCAAGGTCATCAATCCGGAACTTATGACCGCTCCCGCAGGTTCAGGGAGAAAACGGTCAACCGCCGGAGCGGCCGGAAAAGCGAAACTTCCGGCATCCGAAGAAACAGATGTCGACGCCATCCTGGACGGAAGCAAAGTCAATCAGAATTTCACAATAGAGGGCGCTGACTTCTGGAGTCCGGAACATCCGGCGTTGTACCAGGCCATGACGACAGTCACAACAAAGGATGGCCGTACAGATCTCTACAAGACCACGTTCGGGCTGAGGGATCTTGAATATAAGTCCGACGGCATGTACGTCAACGGCGAGCGGACATTCATCAAGGGAGTCTGCCTGCACCACGACGCGGGAGCGCTCGGAGCCGTCTGGAACGAGACAGCGTGGATCAGAAGGCTTAATATGCTCAAGGACATGGGCTGTAACGCCATCCGCACCTCACACAACCCTCCGGCTCCGGAGTTTCTCGACCTTTGCGACCGGATGGGATTTCTGGTCATGGACGAATTCGCCGACACCTGGACAATCCCCAAGAAGGAAAACGGCTATGCCAAACTGTTCGACAAGTGGGCCGACAAGGATCTCAAGGCTATGATCCACCGGGACCGTAACCATCCGTCCGTGATAATGTGGAGCATCGGCAACGAGACCGAAGAACAGGGCTACCCGGACAAATACTGGATCGCCTACCATCTCACGGAAGTCTGCCATAATGAGGATCCCACAAGACTGACAACCTTCGGCAGCAACAATGCTTGGGCTTCGGAGCAGGACTTCCGCAACACGATTGACATCTTCGGGTTCAACTACAAGCCTGGCCTCTATGGCAAGTTCCACGAGGCGAATCCCGGCAAGCTGTACCTCGGAAGCGAGACGGCATCGACAGTCAGCTCGAGGGGCGTGTACATATTCCCGTTAAGCAATAAGGAAGATGGGGCTCTGGATAATTTTCAAGTCTGCTCCTTCGACCTGTTCACCGTCCCGTGGGGACAGATTCCGGATCAGGAATGGGAAGGGGAAGACAAGAATCCGTCCTGCCTCGGTGAGTTTGTCTGGACCGGCTTTGATTACCTTGGCGAGCCTACGCCATATAATTCAGACCTGACAATACTTGCCAACTTCAGCGATAAGGAAGCCAAGGCCAAGGCCGAGAAAGAGTTGAAGGAAAAGGGAGGAATAGCCACACCGTCCAGAAGCTCGTACTTTGGAATCATAGACCTGGCCGGATTCCCTAAGGACAGGTACTGGCTCTACAAGTCCCGCTGGTCATCCGAGCCGGTGCTGCATCTGATGCCACACTGGAACTGGGCCGGCCGCGAAGGCAAGGTCACGCCGGTGCAGGCCTACACGAACTGCTCAAGCGCGGAACTCTTTGTCAACGGCCGATCCTACGGCAAAAAGACCAAGGGGGACAAGGAATATCGCTTCCTTTGGGACAATGTCATCTACGAGCCCGGCACTGTCAAGGTCGTAGGCCAGACACCTGACGGACGAACGGTCGAGAGCGTCGTCAGCACAACCGGTAGCCCGGCTAAGATTCTTATGGATTGTGAATATGGCCATGGCCCTTCAACGGACTTCGGCGGAGACTGCAAGCCTATGGACAAGCAGGAGCACTCCTACGATGACATCATATTCATAGATGCGAAAGTCACTGACAAAGACGGGAACATGGTGCCGACCGCTTCCGACCCGATCAAGTTCAGCGTCTCAGGCGCGGGAAAGATCGTGGCCGTTGACGCGGGCGACGCGACCTGCCACACTCCTTTCCATTCGGATGAGATCAAGGCGTTTAACGGACTGGCCTCAGTGATAGTAAGACGCACCGGACCAGGAAGGCTCGTGCTTAAAGCGGAGAGCGGCGATCTTGAAGCCGGAGAGCTCGTTGTAAGATAGATCATCTGACGAATCAAACATATTCAATAAGATATTCATGAAAAAGAATTTCATTCTTTCCTGCGCGGCGTTGCTTCTTTGCGCGTCGGGTTCGGCGCAGACGCAAAAGGCAAATTATGCTCTCGCAGAGAGATTTTCCGCAAAAAAAGTGAACCAGATGGTGTTCTCTACGCAGATCAAGCCCAACTGGTTCAAAGACGGTGACAGATTCTGGTACAGCTGGAAAACTCCGCAGGGAGTCCGCTACTACATTGTTGATCCGGCGAAGGGAGCCAAGACCGAGGTGTTCGATATGGACAGGCTGGCGATGCGGATAACAGAATATGTCCGATACCCATTCGACGCCAAGCATATTCCAATAAATAATTTGGAGCTAAAGGATGACAAAGCCTTCTCTTTCAACATCATCTCCGGGCCTCAGAACGACAGGGACACGACATATTTCCGCTATGAGATCGCGACGGCGAAACTTGATACAGTGGCCAAGGAGGAGGACAAGT